>JBFKDQ010000001.1:0-156337 GCA_041619555.1 Oceanococcus sp.
CGGCCGGGCCGGGCGCCGCGACACCGCCGGCGAAGTCATCCTGCAAACGCATAACCCGGAACACCCGCTGCTGCAAAGCCTGGCCCCCGGCTGTTATCCACAACTGGCCGAATCGCTGCTGAACGAGCGCCAGATGCTGGCCTGGCCACCGTTTTCACGCATCGCCCTGCTGCGTGCCGAAAGCGCGAATGCAGACGCCGCCCTGACCGAACTGAGCGCGATTGCTGAAATTTTCTATGCCATCGATGATCTGGAAGTTCTGGGGCCCGTGCCCGCCGTAATGGAACGCAAGGGCGGTCGCTTCCGCTTCCATGTGCTGTTTCGCTCACAGAACCGGCGCCTGCTGCAGTTTCAACTGAGCCGTTTGCGCCAGGAACTGGAAAGCCGCGCCGGCGCCCGCCGGCTGCGCTGGTCCATAGATGTCGACCCGCAGATTCTGGACTGATCACTTCCGGGCTTTGGCTTGCCCTGGTTTCACAGGCACAATGAGGCCCCAAAGCGGTCTGTAGCGAGACAAGCTGACCCAGGCGAGGCACGAATTCATGCGTTATCTCCCAATCCTGCTCGCAAGCAGCGCGCTGCTAGCCAGCGCACCGGCGCAAGCCCGACTTCTGCTGGAAATCCAGCCCGAGTCCACGACACTGCGCATGCCAGTTGCCGACGAAGTGTACGCGGCCGGCAGCCGACCCGATTTCGCCCAGATTCAGATCACCGATCAGAGCGGTAGGAACCTGGATTTTGCGATTTGCGAAGTCATCCGCAGCGGGACCCGGGTGGTGACCGCCCCCTTGATTGCGGTCCCCGATATTGCCCGCGTTGGCCTAGACCATCAGAACAGAATGAGTCTGCAGTTTCCTCCGGGGGCACTGCCACCAGACCACGCGAGCCGCTGGGTACTGGACCTGAGGGCCGACAAAGCCCACTTGCTCGCAGTCGCCGAGCTGCCACCAATCCAGGAGCTACGCCGCAGTCCGAACCTGCAGCAATGGAGCGCCCCCATCCCGTTTCAGCAGGACGCCTCAGGCATCCGCTTCGAAGCCTTCGGCGCGCAGTTTTTGAGCCTGAGCCTGAGTTCCCCGGTCGCCATCGACACAACGCCAGAACGGCTCAACACCATCCGACGTATCCGCCAGCTGCAGCGCTCGCCGCACTGGTACAGTCCGCAGAGTCAGGCAGAACAACGCTACCTGAACACACGCGAGATGCCGGTCTTCGCCGCCCGCATCAACGGCCAGCCTCCGGACCAGGTCTGGCAGCTCGAATCCCGTCAGGGCGACTGGGATGTCTGGAAGCCGCACGGACGCGTGGCGGCTGGCACCGCATCCCAAGCGATCTATTTCAGCGCGGTTACCGATCCGCAGTGGCGCTTGCGTGGTAGCGCCGGGCGCCTGGAGCTCGCGCACCCCGCTTATGAACTGCGCCTGCCCAGCGTGCCTTTGGATCAGCGCATTCAGGTCCACTTCCGGAGCCGACCGGACTTCGGCGCCGCCTTGTCCTGCAACCAGACCGAAGGGCTGCCCGAGGCAAGTGGCGGCGAGATTTTCAGCGTCGAAACCGCGCCCGCAGCCACCCCGAATGGCCGCGCAGATCTGCGACCCCGCTTCCTGATCGCCCTCCTGGTCCTGCTTGGCCTGACTTATTTGCTCTACCGCTACCGCAAGCACCGGCAGGCGCGCTAAGATCGCGGGTTTTGCATCGCAACATTTCCATGAAGGACACCCTACAAGCCCTGTTGGCCCAGGCCGCGACCCAGCTGGGCATCAGCCCGCCCGCTGGCGCCCGGATCGAATCCACCCGCGACCCGGAACACGGCGATCTGGCCTCGAATCTCGCGCTGGTCTGCGCCAAGCAACTGGGCAAACCACCCCGTGCCGTCGCCCGGGCCCTGATCGAGGCCTTGCCGGCGCACCCTGCAGTGACAAAGGTAGAACTGGCAGGTCCGGGATTCATCAATTTTTTCCTCAGCAACACGCAATATCACGCGCTGCTGCGCAACATCGTCGAGCAAGGCCAGAATTTCGGCTGCTCCAAAAAATATCAGGGCAAGCGCGTACTGGTGGAATTTGTCTCGGCCAATCCCACCGGCCCCCTGCACGTCGGCCATGGTCGCGGCGCCGCCTATGGTGATTGCCTGGCACGCCTGCTACAGGCGGCGGGCTATAGCGTCGAGGCGGAATACTATGTGAATGATGCCGGGCGGCAGATGGACATCCTCGCGCTGTCGGTCTGGCTGCGCTACCAGGAGCAGGCCGGCGAGATGATTCGCTTTCCGTCGCGCGCGTATCAGGGTGGCTACGTGCACGAATCGGCCCAGCGCCTGGCTGCCAAGACGGACGCATTGCGCCGACCGGCCGCCAGCTTGTTCAGCGATCTGCCCGCCGACGATGGCGAAACTGGCGATGCGCACCTCGATGGTCTGATCGCCGGCGCCAAACAGGCCCTCGGCGCGCCAGCCTTCGCCGAGGTTCTGCAGCATGTACTGGACGAGCAACTGGCCGGAATTGCTGAAGATCTCAGCGCCTTCCGGGTCAACATGGACCACTGGGCCTCGGAAAAAGCCGTGGTCGATTCGGGTGCGGTGAACACCGCCCTGGCCGAACTGGCGGCCGGCAAACACACCTATACACGCGATGGCGCCCTGTGGTTCGCCAGCTCGCGTTTTGGCGATGACAAGGACCGTGTGCTGCTCCGTGCCAACGGTACCGCAACCTATTTCGCCAACGACATCGCCTATCATCTGGCCAAGCTGCAGCGGGGCTACGACCGCCTCATTGATGTCTGGGGCGCGGACCATCACGGCTATGTCAAACGCATGGCCGCCGCCGTGGAGGCGCTGACCGGACAGGCGGACAAGCTGGATGTGCAGCTTGTGCAATTCGTCAGCCTGTTGCGCAATGGCGAGAAGGTGTCGATGTCGACCCGTGCCGGCACCTACGAAACCCTGGAAGATCTGCGCCAGGAAGTCGGCGTGGACGCGGCGCGCTACTTTTACGTGATGCGCTCGAATGACCAGCATCTGGAATTCGACCTCGCCCTCGCCACCCAGAAAAGCAATGACAATCCGGTGTACTACGTACAGTACGCTCACGCCCGGATTGCCAGCGTGCTGCGCCAGCTGCATGACAAGGGCCTGAGCTTTGACCCGGCGTTGGCCGCGCACCAACTGGATCTGCTCGCCTCCGAACAGGAGCGCGAACTGCAGAAGTTCCTGTCCCGCTATGCCGAAACCGTGCTCGCCGCCGCCGAACAACTGGCGCCACAGATCATCGTGCATTACCTGCGCGAGCTGGCGGAGCACTATCACCGCTACTACAACAGTGCGGTGTTCCTGGTCGAGGACGACGCCATGCGTGGCGCCCGCCTGTATCTGAATCTGGCGGTCCGCCAGATTCTGCGCAATGGCCTGGACCTGCTTGGTGTCGCCGCGCCCGATGAGATGTAATGGCAAAGGATTACGCGAAACAGGGCGGCGCGAGCAAGCGCACGGCACATACCGGCAATAGCGGCCTGCCGGGTTGGCTTTGGGCCCTGGTCGGCATGAGCCTGGGGCTGGCCATTGCCGCCTTTGCGTTCATCCTTTATCGCCCCCTGGATGAAGCGCCCGCTGGGCCCGCACCGGCCCGGCCACAGCAGGCGGAAACCGCTGCTGCCGCGCCGGACATTCCGCCCCGCACCGAGGCGCGCTTCAAGTTCTATGATTTGCTGCCGCGCTACGAGGTCAAACCCAGCGAGGAGACCTATCGGCCGGAACCCCCCAGTGCAGCGCAGAGCGCAGCCCGCGAATCGGCCCGCTATCTGATCCAGGCCGGCTCGTTTCGTGACCGCGCCGATGCGGAACGACGCCGGGCGAGCATGGCGCTGCTCGGCATCGAATCAAGCATCAAGCCGGTCGAAGTCGAAGGCAAAGGCCTGCGCTATCGGGTCCAGATTGGCCCGGCGATGAACGCCCGGCAGGCGGAGAAGACCATGCGGCAGCTAGCCGACAATGGCATCGACAGCTTTGCCACCCGCAGCGAGAGCTGAAACCCCGGATTCACCCCCGGATACTATCGTCGTGCGGCCATCAGGCGAGCCTGGGCCGCGCGCACCTTGCGACGACCGGGCTTGGCCTTGACGCGGACATAGGACCCGTCCGGCTGCCCTTCCCAGCCCTGACTTTCGTCGGCTACATACAGCTTGAGCTCACGCACCACCTTTTCGCGGATGACCCGGTCTTCCAGCGGGAAGGCAATCTCGACCCGACGGAAAAAGTTGCGCTCCATCCAGTCGGCACTGGAACACCAGACTTCCGCGACGCCGCCGTTCTCGAAATAGCACGCACGGGTGTGCTCGAGAAAACGTCCGACCACCGAGACCAGGCGGATATTCTCCGACACCCCCGGCACCCCGGCGCGGACGCAGGTCATGCCACGGATCACCAGATCGACCCGTACGCCGGCCTGTGAGGCCCGGTACAGGGCGGCAATACTGTCTTTTTCGACCAGCTGATTCATCTTCAGGATGATGCGTGCCGACCGGCCTGCGCGGGCATGTTCGATCTCTCGCTCGACCCGCTCGATCATGCCGCGGTGCAGGGTAAACGGCGAATGCATGAGCTTCTCCAGCTTGGCCAGTTTGCCCAGGCTGGTCAGCTGCAGAAAAACCCGGTGGATATCCCGGCCAATCGCCTCATCCGCGGTCAGCAGACCGTAGTCGGTGTAGAGCCGGCTGGTACGCGAATGGTAATTCCCCGTGCCCATATGGACGTAGCTGCGCAGGCCGCTGGCTTCCCGCCGCACCACCAGGATCATCTTCGCATGCGTCTTGTGGCCGACGACGCCATAGACCACATGGGCGCCGGCTTCCTGCAACTGCTCCGCCAGATCGATGTTTTCCGCCTCATCGAAGCGGGCCCGCAGCTCGATCACGACGGTGACTTCCTTGCCGGCCCGCGCCGCCTGCAGCAGCGCATCGACCACCGCCGAGTTCGCACCGGTGCGATACAGGGTCTGCTTGATCGCCAGGACCGCCGGATCACGCGCCGCCTGCCGCAGCAGGTCGATGACCGGCGTGAAGGAGTCATAGGGGTGGTGCAAGAGGATGTCACCGGCGCGCATCGCCGCAAACACGTCCGAGCCCGATGAGACCCGCGCCGGCACCTTGGGGGTAAACGGCGGGAAACTGAGATCCGGCCGATCGATCATCTCGGACAGCTTCATCAGGCGATTGAGATTCACCGGCCCATTGACCTGATACAACTGCTCGGGCCGCAGGCCATGAACCTGCAACAGGTAATTGACCATGGTCTGCGGACAGTTGTGGGCAACTTCCAACCGCACCGCATCACCGAAATGCCGGCCCAGCAGTTCGCCTTCCAGCGCGATCAGCAGATCTTCGACATCTTCCTCGTCGACAAATAGGTCGGAATTGCGGGTGACACGAAACTGATAGCAACCGGTCACCGTCATACCGGGAAACAGATCGGCGACATAGGCATGAATAACCGAACTGAGAAACACGAAATCATGCGGATGACCACCGCAGTGTTCGGCATCCAGGCGGATCAGACGCGGCAGCGCGCGCGGCGCCTGCACCACGGCCAGATTGGCACTGCGCCCGAACGCATCCTTGCCTTCCAGCGAAACGATGAAATTCAGGCTCTTGTTCAGCACCTTCGGGAATGGATGAGCCGGATCCAGCCCGATGGGCGACAGGATTGGCAGCAGTTCATCCTGAAAATAGGCCCGCAGCCAGGCATCCATGCGCGGATCGACGGTAAAGTGCTTGCGTCGGTGAAAACGGATCCGTTCTTGCGCCAGCTTGGGAATCAGTACCTCGTTAAGCACCCGGTACTGTTCATCCACCAGTTCATGCGCCCGCTGCGAGATGTCGCTCAGCAATTCCGCCGGTGATTTGTTGTCCGGCCCGCCGGTGCTGGCGCCCGCGCCGAGCTTCTGTACCAGCGCCGCCACCCGAACCTCGAAGAATTCGTCCAGGTTGGAGCAGGAAATGCACAGGTACTTCAGGCGTTCAAGCAGCGGAACCCGGCTGTCACGCGCCTGGGCGAGGACGCGCCGGTTGAATTCCAGCAGGCTCAACTCGCGATTGAAAAAATTCTCGGGCCGCAGAGCCATCTCCTGGCTGAGTTCCCGATTGGTTTCCTGATCCATCGACCAAACCTAGCAGCGAGAATTGACGGTGCGATAAGCGCGCAGCAGCGCAAGGCCCAGCAGCAGGGCGATTCCCGGCGCTCCGCCACCCCCGCCCTGCGGCGCAGGCGTCGGTGAGGGCGGCAGGGAACTGCCGCAGTCCGGATCATCGCCGCCATCCCCACATTCAACACCGTGCCCGTCCAGCACCAGCGCGCCGCTGTCGTCCGGATCCAGCCAGCATTTGAGCTGCCCCTCACAGGCCGGCCCTTCAGACCAGGCCAGGGCCAGGCGGCCATAATAATCCGGCGAATCCTGCGAACTGCAAGAGGCCTCCCCGCCGGACAGCACCCCGACCACACGGCCGTCCTGATTCCACAAACCGGAGCCCGAGGAACCCGGTTCGGTCGTCCCTTCGTCCCAGACCAGCTGCCAGGCCTGGATCAGGCGACCCTCAACCTCGACTTCGGTGGCCTGGGCCGCCGAATAGAACAGACTGATGGCCTTCTCGTTACCGTTCGGATGATGCACACCGATGCCGCGCTGCGGCGTCCGCCCGCTCGCATCCCAGCCTGACCAGAAGGGCTCGAAACTGGCCGGCGGAATGAAAGGCTCGGCACGACTGCCCAGGATCAGCAGGGTGAAATCGGAAGCCTCGCCATCGGCCAGCCACTGCGTGCCGATGTGGCTGAATTGGGTGGAGAAATCATTGTGCGTATGCTCGCCCGGCTGCTCGCAACTGCCTTTCTGAAACTTCCAGTAGACCTGCACGCGGCCCGCATTGCTTGGCGAAATCTCGCAATGGTCGGCGGTCAGCAGATAGGGCGTCTGGTCGTTGCGCAGGGTGTTCACCAGCAGACCGGAGCAGGCGAAAAACCCCCCGTCACCGGAGGGGATGGCCAGCAACACGGTACTGCGCACCTGATCCTGGTAAGACTCCGCGGCGCTGCAGGCCACGTCGATGTTGCAGTCCCCGCTTTTCGCCAGCGGCCGACGATAGACCACATTGGCCTGTGACAGACGCAGACGGACGGACTGTCCCACCGGCACGTCCAGGTGCAGATGCAGCAATTCCCCGGGCACCAGGGCGGTGATCAGAACCCCATCGCGCACATCGCGTTCGTCATACGCCCCACGCACGGTACCTGCGTCATCCAGCAGGTACAGCACCGCGCCGGCGGTCAGAGTCGCCTCGGCAAAATGCAGGCTCAGGGCGCGCGCCCCGGTCGCGGCCACCGTGGCATCCCAGGTCCGCACTTCATCCGTCGCGCCCCACTGACCATCTGTTTCGCTGTCCAGCTCAAGACTCTGCACGAATCCGATCAGACGCCGGCCCTGCTCTTCGCTGCGCCCCTGCGTCCAGCGCGCCTCATCCGGCGGCGGCACGGTATACACCGGCGCGGCCCAGAGTGGCGCGCCGATCACACTCATCAGGAAAAACGCGCTCATGCGCATGGAATAGGCCTTGTCCGGAGATCAGCAAACCACGAGTCTAATGCAATCTTCATGCGCTTTTGCATCCGGTCGCGGCCTTGCGCCATGCTTTCCGTCCATTTCGCCGGCATCGCAGACCCATGGGCATACCCGATTACCCAAGCGCAAGACCACACGGTTTCACCGCCGCCAGCCTGGACCGCCTCAGCCACTGGCGGCAGGAACCCGAGCGCCTGCAGGCCCTGCAGGAACAGGCTGGGGTCGTCCTGCTGCACCAGTTTCGGGTGCCGGTCAAGGAACGCCAGGCACAGCTGATCGATGCCGCCGAGCTGCCGCAGGGCCTGGACGATGCGATCTGGCTCGGCCTGTGGCGGGAACGCTCCATCTACGCCCTGGATGTCTCCACCCGGCCCGTCACGCACTGGCCGGAACTGCGCTTCCGCGATCTGCGGCGGCACGCCATGGACCTTGACCCGGACCATGCCGCCGTGCTGGCCTATGCCCGGGCCATGACCTACTGGCAGCAACAACATCGCCACTGCGGACGCTGCGGCGGCCTGACCCAGGCCAGACAGGCCGGTCATGTTCGCCATTGCGCGACCTGCGAGGTCGAACACTACCCGCGCAGCGATCCGTCCATGCTGGTGCTGGTCGCGGATCCCGGGGATCGCGCCCTGCTCGGCCGTCAGGCCAGCTGGCCGGCGAATTACTGGTCGGGCCTGGCCGGCTTTGTCGAACCGGGCGAAAGCATCGAAGATGCGGTGATCCGGGAAGTCTGGGAAGAAGCCCGCATCCGGGTCACCGGCATGCGTTATCTGGCCTCCCAGCCCTGGCCCTTCCCGGCCTCGGTGCTGATGGGCTTCCTCGCCCGCGCCGAGGCCGGAACCCCGCAAGTGGAACAGGATGAACTGGATGCGGCAACCTGGTTCAGCCGGGATGACATCAACACCGGCCTGAACGAAGGCCGGCTGCATCTGCCACCCCACTTCACTTTGTCTTACCGTCTCATCGAAGCCTGGTTCAATGCCGGTGCCGTCACGCCCCTGCAGGGCCTGCTCGGTCAGACCCCCTAGGTGGCGCGCGACAGATCAGTCTAGTTGAGGCTGGGGCGCCGCCGCTCGGTCGGACTGGCGGACACGCCGGCAAACTGGGCCTTGAACGGCGCCTCGGCCTGCAGCCAGGCCTCTAGTTCCGACAGTTTCAGCGCGCTGCCGAAATATTCACCGCTGGCCAGGTCCACGCCCAGCGATAACAGACGCTTGAGATCCGCCTGCTTGCGCACGCCATCGCCGCGCAGGCGCGCGCCGAGCACCTGGGCGGACGACACCAGCCCGAGGATCATCGCATCCGACGCCGGACCATGAGATTGCACCAGCACCGCGCTCAAGCTGGCGCTGCGCGCCTGCAGCCCGGCCGCGTGGGTCACCAGCCGCGCGCCGGCCGCAAATTCCACCGCATGCAGGCCGAGGCCCGCTTCGACCAGATTGGCCACCTGCTGGTGCACCGAGGGCAGCATCCAGATCGCATCCGTCACCTCCAGCATGGGCTGAAACGGCAGACGTGACAGCGCGCGTGGAAATGCCTTGACGAAGGCCGACGACTGCAGCTCTTCCGCATCCACCGGGATCCAGATCATCCAGCCCTGCGGCAGGCTGAAGCGACTGAGCTGCTTCAGTCGCCACTGGTTCAGCTGACCTTCAAGATGCACGCGACGCGCCAGACGCCGCAGTTCTTCATCACCGATCTGCGGCATGCCCTGCGGCTGCCAGGTCAGCAAGGCACGTGCGCCGCAGGCCTTGCGCTGCTTCAAATCCACCACCGGCTCGAGCCGCAGATCCAGCGCATCATTGGCGATCGCGGCCTCCAGACTCAAGGCCAGGGAAACCCGCTCGGCCGCCCGTTCCTCGACCACGAAGAGCTGCGCCGAATCATGCCGGGCCTGCTCCAGGCCGTGGCGGGCATCGGCCAGCACATCGACAAGATCGTGATACACCCGCAAATCCGGCAGCACTGTCATGTACACCGGCAGATCCAGCTGCTCGCCTTCCAGTTTGTACGGGCGACTGAGCATTTCCCAGGCACGCCGGGCGATTTCCAGCACCTCCTCCCGATCATTGACCTGGCTGAGCAGCATCACATAGCCGCCGCCGGCGCTGCGCGCCAGGTCCAGCGGCCAGTCACACACGGCTTTGAGGCGATCAACCACCGCATATTGCAAGCGCTCATACAGCACCCGACCATGCCGGGACGCCGCAGTCCGGGTGTCATCCAGGCGCACATAGATGGCCGCGACCAGAGGCCCTCCTCCACCCGCATGCCGCCGCAATTCCTGTTCGACCAGGGCCTCCCCCAGCGCCGCGCCGGGCAGACCGGTGACCGGATCCTGCAGGCTGGTGGCCGCCAGAGCCGGATCTTCCGCGCCCGGATTCAGCGTGCAGATCAGGGCCAGCACTTCCCCTTTCGCCGACCGCAGCACCAGCGGCTGCACCGCCACCTCGCGCACCACCTTGACCGCCTTCACGGCAATCTGGATGCGCTCGACGTAGCCCGCCCCGCGCATGCGGGTGGTGACATCAAGATAGTCCGGTTCCAGCCCCAGCACCTTGCCGATTTCATTGCCCAGCACCTGATGGCGGCGTTTGTCGAGCAACCGTACCGCGGCCGCATTGACCGCTTGAATCCGGCCATCACCATCGGCAATCAGCAGGGGCTGGCTGGTGTCCTGGATCAGCGCCGGGGTGATCGTGCCGCTGATCCGACGAGGTCCGGGACGTTGCCAGAGCTCCGCAGTCAGGACCAGAAACGCCAAGGTCTGCAACGGCAAGCCCCAGGGCTCCACCGCATAGCCCGAAAAGGACAGGCCATCAATGCCCCAGCCCAGCCCCAGGCCGAACAGCACGACCAGCCAGAGCAGCACCCGTTGACGCTGCTGCGGCCGCCCTCGGCGCAAACTCTGCAACAGGGCATCAACCAGCGCGGCCAGGCCGAGCACCCCGGCCCAGACCAGCAGGTACCAGGCATTCTCCGCCGCCTGGACGATCCGCAAAGACTGCGCCGCGCCGGGACTCAGTTCGATGTACACCCAGTAGCTCAGTCCCAGCGCAAGAATTGCCAGGCAGGCATTGAGAAACAGCAGAAGCTGCCGCAGCAGTCCGATGTTCGCCATCGCAATCCCCAACGGCAGCCACAGGGCCGGCGCGATCGCCCAGGCAAACCACCACACCGGCAGCAGGCGTTCATGCCCCTTGAGCAGCAGGCTCATGGTCAGGGCGGCCAGACCAAGCGCCACTCCGAGCAGGATCGCCCAGGTCCCGGCGCGTGAATGCAGGGCGCGCAGGCCCAGGACGAAAGCAGCGCAGAAATTCAGCCCCGCGCAGATCTGCAACAGCAGTGAGAAACTGAATTCCATGCGCCGGCCCTAGTTCCGGTTCAGGACGCGTTCGACGGCATCTTTCCAGCCTGCATAGCGGGCCGTCATCTTGGATTCCTCGCGCCCAGGCTCAAACCGCGCCTGGCGTTTCCAGCAAGCCGTGATTTCATCCAGATTCCGGTACATGCCCACCTGCAGGCCGGCGAAATAGGCCACGCCCAGGGCGGTGGTCTCCAGCACTTCAGGCCGCTCGATCGGAATCCGCAAGGTGTCGGCCAGGTACTGCACCAGCCAGTCATTCGCCACCATTCCGCCATCCACCCGCAAGGTTTGCGGTGGCGAGGCATCCTCGGCCATGGCATTGAGCAGATCCTTGGTCTGATAGCACACCGACTCCAGCGCCGCCCGGGCAATTTCGGCGAATCCGCTGGCGCGGGTCAGACCGATCAGGGCGCCACGTGCATCCGGATCCCAGTACGGCGCGCCAAGGCCGGTGAATGCGGGCACCAGATAGACGCCACCGGTCGACTCGACACTCTTGGCCAGTTTCTCGGTATCCGCGGCGTGACCGATCAAACGCAGGCTGTCGCGCAACCACTGCACGGCGGCGCCGGCAACAAAGATGCTTCCCTCCAGCGCATACACCGGCTTGCCGTTCAGGCGGTAGGCCACCGTGGTCAGCAGGCGATTGTGCGAGCGGACAAAATTCTCGCCGACATTGAGCATCACGAAACAGCCGGTGCCATAGGTGCTCTTGACCATCCCGGGCGCAAAACAGGCCTGTCCCACGGTGGCGGCCTGCTGATCTCCGAGCACCGCGCCGATCGGTATCTCGGCGCCGAAATGGCTCGCTTCGATGCAGCCGAAATCATCCGCCGAATCGAGTACTTGGGGCAGCAATGCCGCAGGCACATTGAAAAAGGCCAGCAATTCCTCGTCCCACTGCTGGCTGCGCACATTGAACAGCAAGGTGCGCGAAGCATTGGTCGCGTCGGTCACATGGCGCCGACCGCCGGTCAGTTTCCAGGTCAACCAGGAATCGATGGTGCCGAACGCCAGTTCTCCGGCCTCCGCCCGCTCCCTGGCGCCCGGCACATGGTCCAGCAGCCAGGCGATCTTTGTGGCAGAGAAATAGGGATCGAGCAACAGGCCGGTGCGCTCGGCCAGCCAGGTGTCACGTCCCTCGCGTTGCAATTGCTGACAGACGCTGCTGGTGCGGCGGTCCTGCCAGACGATCGCGTTGGCGATGGGTTCGCCGCTCTGACGGTCCCAGATCACCGTGGTTTCGCGCTGATTGGTGATCCCGCAGGCGGCAATCTCACCGGCCTGAATGCCGGCGCTCGACAGGGCTTGCCGGCACACCTCCAGGGTGTCCTGCCAGATCCCTTCGGCATCGTGCTCGACCCAGCCCGGATGGGGATAATGCTGTTCGAATTCCTTCTGCCCGATCCCGCAGCGGCGGGCCTCCCGGTCAAACACGATGGCACGCGTGCTGGTGGTGCCCTGATCAATTGCCAACAGATACTCTGCCATGGTGTCTCCCTTGCCAGTTCTTCCCGCTCAGGCGGCAAGCATGCCAAAGCCATACGCAGATGGAAAACCGTAGCCAAAGCGTACACTCTTGGCGCAGGTCCTGCGGATCTCAAATCCCCTCACCCCCGGCCACAACCATGCTCAAGAACTTCCTGATCAAGCTGCTTCTCTTGCTGCCTCTGGCCGTGCAGGCCGCCCCCAAGGCCGAAGCCTGGCCCTACTGGCAGGCGCATGATGCCGACAGCACGCGGGACCTTGATCACCGCGCCTGGACCGACTTCCTGGGCCGCAATCTGGACAGCCGCAGCAGCCCCCACCTCCTCGCCTACGGACGGGTCAACGACGGCGACCGGGCGCTGCTGGATCGCTATTTGCTGCAGCTCCAGGCACTGCGCCCGCAGACCCTGAACCGCGCGCAGCAACAGGCCTACTGGATCAATCTCTACAATGCCGCGACCGTACAGCTCATCCTGCAGAACTTTCCGGTCAAGAGCATCACCAAGATTCGCTCCGGATTCTTCAGCTTCGGCCCCTGGGACAGGAAACTGCTGCAGGTTGATAAACAGGCCCTGAGCCTGAATGACATCGAGCACCGCATCCTGCGACCGCTGTTTCGCGACCCGCGCATCCACTACGCGCTGAACTGCGCCTCGCTGGGCTGCCCTGATCTCTCACCGGTCGCCTACACCGCCGCGGCACTCGAACAGATGCTGGAACAGGGCGCGACCGATTTCATCAACCACCCCCGCGGCGTCAGCATCCGCGACGGGCGACTGATCGTCTCCAGCATCTATGACTGGTTCAGCGCAGACTTCGGCGGCAACGAGACCGGTGTCCTGCAGCATCTGCGCAAGTATGCGGATGCGGAACTCAAACAGCGCCTCGCTCGTGTTACCCAGATCGATGACTACCACTATGACTGGGGGCTCAATCTTGCGCCCTGAATTCGCCATGCAGAAACTGTTTAGCCTGCTTTCCCTGACGCTGTGCGCCACCCAACTGGGTGCCCAGGCCGGCGATCAGCCGTTCGAGGATGTCGACATCATCCGGCTGGAAACCGAACAGCCGAAGCACACCGGACTTGGCATTGGCTGGCGCTGCGATGCGCTGGTGATCGACAAGGCGGCGCGCTACCGGCCAGGCCATTGCCAGACCGAAGAAGCCGAGGATGTCACCGAACTGACGCTGGAGCAGGTCGAACCGGGCGAAAAACGCGTGGCCCCCAAACGCCAGAACCGGCTCGTCTACTAAGGAAGCTCGGCGGCGACTTTTCTTGCCTGCCGCATTCAGGCATCGTGCGCGTTCACTTCACGATTGGCCAGATCCATGCGCATTGATCGCAGCAAACCCGTTCTGGTGACCGGTGGCAACGGCTACATCGCCTCCTGGATCGTCAGGTATCTGCTCGAAGAAGGCCTGCAGGTACACGCCACGGTGCGCGACCCGTCCAAGCAGGCCAAGGTCGGCCACCTCCAGACGCTGGCCGATGCCTTTCCCGGCAAACTGCAGCTGTTTGCCGCCGATCTGTTGCAGCCCGGTGCTTTCGATGCGGCCATGCAGGGCTGCGAACTCGTCATGCACACCGCTTCCCCCTTTGTCGTCAAGGGCATCAGCGATCCCGCCGAACAACTGGTCAAACCTGCGGTGGAGGGCACCCGCAATGTGCTGGAAGCGGCTGGACGCATCGCCTCGGTCAAGCGCGTGGTGCTGACCTCCAGCGTTGCCGCGATCTATGGCGACGCCGCCGACATCGAACTGATCGATGGTCCGGCCTTCACCGAAGCGCACTGGAACACCACCAGCAGCGTCGACCATCAGCCCTACAGCTACTCGAAACTCGCCGCCGAACGCTGCGCCTGGGAGATTGCCACAGCGCAGTCACGCTGGGATCTGGTGACGATCAACCCCAGCCTGGTGATGGGGCCCTCGCTCACCCAAGGCAGCGATTCCACCAGCCTCAGCACGATCCGCGAACTGGCCGACGGCACCCTGGCCAGCGGGGTGCCGGACATGCATTTCGGCATGGTCGATGTGCGCGATGTGGCCAGGGCCCATCTCAAGGCCGGCTTCAAGCCCGAGGCCCAAGGCCGCCATATCACCAGCGCCGGCTCGATGAGCCTGATGCAGATGGCGCGCACGCTGCGCCAGCATTTTGGCGCGGGCTACCGCTTTCCGAAAATGGTCGCGCCCAAGTTCCTGGTCTGGCTCATCGCCCCCCTGCAGGGCTACTCGCGCAAGTTCATCGCCCGCAACGTGGGCTATCGCCTGCAGTTCGACAACCGCCATACCTGCCGCGCCCTGGACATGGAATTTCGGGACCCCGCGCAGACCCTGATCGAGCATTTCCAGCAGATGATCGACGATGGCATCGTGCCGGCGCCGCGCTGATTCGCCCACCCCGGGCTTTCACAATCTCGGAATCTGGGCTAAACCTATCGTCTTTGGCGCCTTGCCCGGGGCATGCGCCGATCACGCACGGCCCATTTTGGAGCCGGCCACGCCAGGGGAAACACATGCGCAAGTTCACCGGAGCGGTTGCCGCCGGCAGCCTCATCTTGGCCACATCACTGAGCCTGGCTCAGACCGTCGATCCCGATGACGACTCGGCTGACCTGGAACTCATCACCCTGCCTGCAGCGGAGCAGTCCGTCACCGAGCCCAGCGTCCGCCTTGAGGCGATCACGGTCACCGGCTCGCGCATCCGCAAAACCGCGATGGAAGAGGAAAATCCCATCCTCAGCATCAGCGCCAAGGATCTCGCCGCCGCCGGGGTGACCTCCATCGGCGACATCATGCAACGCCTGTCGGTGGCCGGTTCCTCGCTGAACACCAAATTCAATTCGGCAGGCAATTTCGGCTTTCCGGCAGATGGCGGCGGCGTCGGCTCCGGCTCGACCACGGTGTCCCTGCGCAATCTCGGCGCCAAACGCGTGCTGGTCCTGGTCGATGGCCTGCGCTGGGTGAACGAATCCTCCGCTTCCGGCGTGTCCGCCGCGGTCGATCTCAATACGATTCCGTTCAGCGCGGTGGAGCGTGTCGAAGTCCTGACGGACGGCGCCTCTGCGCTGTACGGCTCGGATGCCATCGCCGGCGTGGTCAATATCATCACCAAGACCGCGCAGGACACACTGGACCTGAATCTGTACGTGGGCGACCACGCCACCGGGGACGGACTGACCACAACCCTGAATGCCAGCTTGGGCGGCAGCGGCAGCAAGTACCGCTACTTTGCCGATTTGAGCCATTACGATCAGAACGCAATTTCGTCGGCCAATTTCGCCCGCGCCAAGGAACCGCGACCTGGCACCGGCCTGGATTTCGGCAGTTCGGCCACCCCCTTCACCCGCAGCGTGTTCTTCAACGATGATGAGGCCGATGGCCTGTGTCCCAATGTCGACACCGATGGCGATGGTGTCGCCGACCGGCCGCTGTGCAATATCACCGCCAATGGCATCGCCCCGGCTTCCGGCGTGCAGAACTTTCCCGAGGGTTTTCACGGTTTCACCAATGCCGACCGCTACAACTACGCGCCGGAAAACCTGTTGCTGACGCCGTCGGAACGCCTGGCCGGCTTTTTTCAGGGGCAATACGATCTTGACCACCACACCAGCGCGTATCTGCGGGTGCTGATGCAACAGCGCGACTCGCGCAATCGCGCCGCGCCGGAACCCATTTTCATCGGCCCAGGCACCGGTTCCGGCGGTCTTGCCGACACCGTCGGCGTCGATGTCAGCAATCCGTTCAATCCTTTTGGCATCACCCTGGACCCGAACGACAATCTCGATTTCCTCGGCCGTCGGCCGGTGGAAGGGGGACCACGAATCTTCAGCCAGCAGGTCGATACCTTCTACCTCGCCACCGGCCTGTCCGGTGACTACTATGGCTTCAGCCAGCCGCTGTTCTGGGATCTGAACCTGGTCCAGGCCAGCAATGATGCCCGCCAGACCGTGCAGGGCACCTACAACATCGCCCACATCGCCCGCGCCCTGGGGCCGGTGGACGACTGCAGCGACGCCTGCGTGCCGCTGAACTTTTTCGGCGGGCCAGGCAGCATCACCCCGGCCATGCTGGACTACATCAGCTTCGTCGAGGTGGATCGCAGCGAACAAGCCCTGATGCTGGCCTCGTTCAATGTCTCCGGCGTCTTGCTGGATCTGCCGGCGGGCCCGGCCAGCTTTGCCTCCGGCCTGGAATACCGCGATGTCGAAGGCCGCTACCAGCCCGACGATGTGGTCATCCGCGGCGAATCCAATGGCGTACCCTCCCTGCCGACCAGCGGCAGTTACAGCGTCAGCGAGGCCTATCTGGAACTCAGCCTGCCGCTGCTGCGCGATGCCCGCGCGGCACAGGCCCTGGATCTGAGCCTGGCCAGCCGCCTGTCACGCTATTCGACCTTCGGCAGCACGGTGAACAGCAAGCTGGGCCTGCGCTGGGCGCTGTTTGACGGCCTCATTGCCCGCGGCACCTGGGCGCAGGGCTTCCGCGCCCCTTCGGTGGGCGAACTCTACGGCTCGCCGGCCCGCTTCGACGCCCAGCTCAGCGACCCCTGCTCCGAGCCCAGCGATCCGAGCATCGCCGCCAACTGCGAAGATCAGGGCGTGCCGCCGACCTATACCCAGCCCAATCCGCAGATTTCGGTCCGCACTGGCGGCAACCCAGGTTTGCAACCGGAAACCGCGGAAAGCCTGACCCTGGGGCTGGTCTACAGCCCCGACTGGGCGAATGACCTGCGCTGGTCGCGGCGGCTGGATTTCGAAATCACCTACTATGATCTCAAGGTCGATGATGCGATTCAGGCCGTGGACGCCCAGACCCAGCTGGATCGCTGCGCCGGCAGCAATGATCCGACCTTCTGCTCAGGAATCTCGCGCGGCCCGACCGGCGCCATCAACGGCTTCGACAATACCCTGCTGAATCTCGGCACGGTGGACACCCACGGCCTGGATCTGATGATCGACTGGCAGGCGCCGGCGACGACGTTCGGTCAGTTCGGCGCCAGCTGGTCGGCCACCCGGGTCGGGCAATTCCGCTCGGTGTCCAAGGCCACGGGCCTTGCGGAACCGCGTGGCGTGGGCATCGAAGTGGCTGACAGCGGCATCCCGCGCTGGCGCTCGACCCTGCGTCTGAACTGGTCACAGGGCGATCTTTCCGCCTCCTGGGCGATGCGCTATCTGTCCGAACTGCGCGAGAGCTGCGGCGATGTCATCGATTATCCCAGCTGCGGCGACCCGGCAATGGACCGCAATACCTTGTCCGCCACGCTGTACCATGATCTGCAGGCGCAGTGGCAGGTGCCAGGCGCCCTTGACCTGAACCTGTCAGCAGGGATCAACAATCTGCTGGACGAAGATCCACCGGTCTGCGTCAGCTGTTCACTCAACGGCTACGATGCCTCGCTTTACGACCTGCCCGGGCAAATGGCCTATTTCGCGGTCAAACTGCGCTATTGAGTGCTTGATCGACCATCACCGCGCTGACCGGACAGTCAGTGCGGTGATGACGCCGGCGCCAGGGCCTGCTCCAGTGCGGCCGCAGCATCCAGCAAGCCGCCTTCGTTGCCGGGGGCACACAGCAACATGATGCCAGGCATCAGACCACTGGTCGGGTCGCGAAAGCGCGGTGCCGGCACGCTGATCGATGACAGATCGATGTAGTTGGCAAAGGTATGCGCGGTCACCAGACCATTGAGTCCCGGCCGCAGCAGGGTGCGGCGGTTCATCTGCCCATGTGGCGGCGCGAGCAGCCCCAGTGTCGGCAGGCAGAGAATTCCGTCCTCACCCAGCAGCCCGCGGTAATGCGACCGTGCGCGCTGATAGTACGCCACCAGCTTTGCCAGCCCGGCGCCTGAGCGCGGCAATACACGTGCGCTGATCAGCCAGGGCAGCAAGCCCGGATACATGCTCGGACGCCGCAGCAACAGCCTGCCGAGCTCCGCCGTCAGCGAGAATGGCTGCCCCGGCGGCGACAGCCAGGCCTGCCAGAGCGGCGCCATTTCATTGCAGACCAGGGCGGGCAGACGGGTGAACAGTCCCCGCACGCTGGCAAAATCCTCTTGCTGCGGCTGCATGCCCATGGCCTTCAGTTCGGCCACGGCGGCCAACCAGGCCTGCTGAATCGGCGCATCGGCAACTCGCAGCGGAAAGTTCTGCGCCAGAATCAGACGCCGTCCGGCCACCTCGGCCGCAGGCGCGGGCGGCGCATCGGCTATCACGCTGTAGGCCAGGCGCGCATCGCGTACCGAGCGGGTCAAAGGCCCCACCCCGTTCCAGCTTTCGAAAAAATCACCGGAGACTGGCTCAATGCCGCGCTTGTCCACGGCCTGAGAATGCGGCCGCAGACCAACCAGACCGCAAAAAGCCGCCGGAATGCGGATCGAACCGAGGATGTCGGTGCCAAAACCCATGGCCGAAGCCCCCGATGCGACCAGGGCCGCCTCACCGCCGCTGGAACCGCCGCAGGTGCGGGCAAGATTCAGCGGGTTATTGGTCCGCCCGTAACGCAGATTGTCGGTCTCTGCATTCATCAGGAATTCGGGCACATTGCTGCGCGCGATGATGATCGCGCCGGCGGCTCGCAATCGCTGCACCACAAGCGCATCTTCGGCACAGGACATGGCGGGCTTGCGCTGGCTGCCGAGGGTGATCTGTTGCCCGGCCAGGGCGAAATTCTCTTTCACCGTGACCGGCAATCCGGCCAGTGGCCCGGGGCGCGGACTTGCCGCTTCTTTCAGCGCACGCTCGCGCAAGACCACACAGGCCGCATTGAGCTGGGCATGCTGCGCCTCCAGCCGATGCAGGTGACTGCGCACCACGGATTCGGGAGCCAGCTGGCGTCCCTTCATCTGCGCCAGCAGGGCGCTCGCATCCGGGCCGGAAAAATGCAGTTCATGCATCCGGGCGCCCCGTCAGGCCGCCTTAGCAGCAGCCGCCAGATTCACCCCCGGCATGCTCCCCGCCCTTGGTCTCGGCGGCGGCACGCAAGGTTCCGGCCGGCGCGCACCAGTTGCGCGGCGCCCACAGGGTGGCCGGGGCGATCCCGATGAAGGCGTCCTGCATCGGCCCCGTGGTGAGGAAGCGATACGTCCGCTCACAGACCGCCATGCGCTGCCCGCGAATGAATTCATGACCTTCTTCGTCCCAGACCGAACGAAATGGCCCCTTGTAGATCACCGCATGACCGCGGTCGATGCATTCCTGGCCATAGCCCTTGCTCGCGGTCAGGGTCACCGAACGGAATTCGATGTTCTCCACCACCTGCCAGGGCTTGGCATCCCATTTGTCATAGGCCACCGCCTGGAAGCCGGCAGCGGCAAAAGCCTGCAGGAATTCCTCTTCCTGAAACGCGCCGCTGATGCAGCCACTCCACAGCTCGGGGTCCTTCTGCAGATGCACGGGAACGAACTCGTCGCTGACGATATCGGAAATGGCCACACGCCCGCCCGGCTTCAGCACCCGATGAATCTCACGGATCATCTGCGCCCGCTCGGCCTGATCGACCAGATTGAGGACGCAATTGGACACCACCAGATCCACCGAGTCATCGGCGATCATTGGCGCGGCGGCGCGCTGCTCCCGCGCCCAGGCCTCGAATGCCAGCAGGCTGCTGGCGTCGGTCACCGGGTGCGCGGCCAGCCAGGCCGCGGCCTGATCCATGTCGAGAGCCAGATCCTGGATCTTGCCCTTGCGGAACTCCACCCGCTGCCCACCGACGACCGCAGCCATCTCGTCGCGATAACGCCGCGCCAGATCGAGCATGTCGTCATTCATGTCGACCCCGATCACTTGGCCGGCGTCACCGACCAGCTGGGCGGCCATGTAGCAGATCTTGCCGCCACCGGAGCCCAGATCCAGCACCGTATCGCCAGGCCGGACGTAGCGCGACGGATCGCCGCAACCGTAGTCCCGCTCGATGATTTCCTGCGGCAGGGCCTTGAGCAGGGCCGGGTCGTAACTGACCGGACAGCACAGGGCCTCCTGCCGTTCCTTGGCCCCTTCCGAATACCGTTCCAGCACGCTTGCAACCGTCATGATGCTTCCTGTTGATGGTGAGTTTAGGCGCTCAAAGCGCCGCCACAGCTCGAACCCTGACCCGCGGTACAGCCATAGCAGTGATTGGCGATGCGGATCGGGGCCTGCTCGAGATCAAGCGCGAACAGATCCGCAAGATGCTGATGCCGAGTCTCGGCCCCATCTGCATCCAGGCCCAGCGGCAAGTCCAGCATCTGGTTGAAGTCACAATCATAGACATAACCGCGATAGTCCACGCTGATCAAATCCTTGCACATCACCGCATCGAGATTTTCCGCACGATAGCTGTCACGCAGCAGCTGCATGTAATCGTGGAATTGGCCACGCGAAAGCAGGGTGCTGCCGAAGCGCTTGATCGGCATGTTGGCCAGGGAAAACAGGTCATTGAACACGATATCGAAGTGTTCCTTGAGATGCGCCTGGTAGGCCGCCTGCAGGCCGCCCTGATCCGGCGGCAGGCTCGGCCCTTGCGGGTTGTACACCAGATTCAGCTTGAGACCGGAATCCGGCTGGCCGTATCCGGCCGCATTAAGCTTGCGCAGGGCCGCAATCGACTGCGCGAAAACGCCGCTGCCCCGCTGCGCATCCACGTTGTCCTGCAGGTAACAGGGCAGGGAAGCCACCACTTCAACCTGATGGCTGGCAAGAAACGGCACCACCCAGTCATACCCGGGCTGCTCGATGATGGTCAGATTGCAGCGGTCCATGCAATGCACGCCCAGGGCTCGCGCCGCGGTCAGCAGATCCCGAAAATGGGGGTTCATTTCCGGCGCACCGCCGGTGACGTCCAGGGTCTGAATCCCACGGGCCTCAATGAAGCGCAACAACAGATCAATGGTGGGCCGATCCATCAATTCGGTGCGACTCGGCCCCGCATTGACGTGGCAATGCAGGCAGCTCTGATTGCACAGATAGCCAAGATTCGCCTGCAACGTGGTCAGACGGCGGCGGCGGATCGGAGGGAAGTCGGTTGGCAACAGGTGAGACAGGGTTTCACGCATGGGAACAACACCGGCCTTGGGGCGAAAACTGCAATATACCTGCCCAAGAGCAGGCGCGGGCGCGATAGAATGACGCCCCTCGCCAATCAAGACCACGATTTATGGGTTTTCCAGACATCCGCATGCGCCGCTGGCGTGCGACCGAAGGCGGCCGTCGGCTCGTTCGCGAGCAGCATCTGCGGGCTTCCGATCTGATCTGGCCACTGTTCATCCAGGAACAGGAAGGCCGCGAAGCGGTAGCCGCCATGCCCGGCGTGGAACGACTGGGCCCGCAGGCCCTGATCGAAGCCGGCCAGACCGCCAAACGCCTGGGCATTCCCGCGGTAGTTCTTTTCCCCGTCATCGACAGCGCGCACAAAAGCCCGGACGCCGGCGAGGCACTGAATCCGCAAGGTCTGGTACCGCGCAGCATCCGCGCGCTGAAACAGGCCTGCCCCGAACTTCTGGTGATCACCGACATCGCGCTGGACCCGTACACCAGTCACGGCCAGGACGGCCTGATCGATGATCAAGGCTATGTGCTGAATGATCCAACTGTCGGTGTCCTCGCCCGCCAGGCCCTGGTGCATGCGCGCGCCGGCGCAGATGTGGTCGCACCTTCCGACATGATGGATGGCCGCGTGCGCGCGATCCGCCAGGTGCTGGAACGGGACCGTCAGCACAATACGGCCATTCTGTCCTATGCCGCCAAATACGCGTCTGACTTCTACGGTCCCTTCCGCGACGCGGTGGGCTCGGCCGCCAGCCTGGCCGGCGGCAACAAGTACAGCTACCAGATGGACCCGGCCAATGGTGACGAGGCCCTGCGCGAGGTGGAACTCGACCTGGCCGAGGGTGCCGATGCCGTCATGATCAAGCCAGGCATGCCCTACCTGGACATCGTCTGGCGGGTGAAACAGCGTTTTGGTGCACCGACTTTCGTGTATCAGGTCAGCGCCGAATACGCGATGCTCAAACTGGCGGCCCAGGCCGGTCTGCTGGATGAACGCAAGGCCGTACTCGAGGCCCTGATTGCAATGAAACGTGCCGGCGCGGACGGCATCCTGACCTATTTCGCCCCGCAAGTTGCCCAATGGCTGAACCCACAATGATCAAGCTGTATCAATATCCGGCGAACCTCGGCCTGGCCAATGCCAGCCCGTTCTGCCTGAAACTGGAAACCTGGCTGCGCATCGCCGGCCTGGATTATGAAGTGGTCAATACCGCGGATCCGCGCAAGACGCCGATGGGCAAACTGCCGGTGATCGAACACGAGGGCAAACAGGTCGCCGACAGCAGTTGCGCCATCGCGTATCTGCAGAAAGCCTGTGCAATCCAGCTGGATACCTCGCTCAATCCCGGCGAGCGTGGCGCCGGCCACGCCCTGCGCCGGATGCTGGAGGAACACACCTACTGGGCGCTGATCTATTTCCGCTGGCTCGATGAGGACGGCTGGAAACAAACCCGGGAAGCTTTCTTCGGTCATCTGACCGGCATGGCGCAGCGATTCCTGCCCGGCCTGGTGCGCAAGAAGATTCGTCGTGATGCGCTGGGCCATGGCCTGAGCCTCCACAGCAAGGATGAAATCCTGCGTCGCTTCGGAGAAGACATGCGCGCCCTGGCCGACTATCTGGGCGAGAAGCCCTATTTCGGCGGTTATCAGGCGACGACGATCGATGCCACCGCATACGGATTCCTTGCCCAGATCCTGCTGGCTGAACCGGCCACGCCGCTACTGGCGATCGCCCAGGAACACCCGGCACTGGTGGCCTTTACCGAGCGCATGCATGCACGCTATTTCCCGGCCCCCTCATCATGAGCCTGAAACTCGCCCTGATCGGTCATCCGGTTGCGCATAGCCGCTCGCCCGAAATCCATCGACAGTTTGCCGAACAGATTGCGCTCGACCTCGACTTCAGCCTGATTGACTGCAACAGCGCCGATCTCGCCGCACGCGTGGACGAATTTTTCCACCAGGGCGGCAACGGCATGAACGTCACCCTGCCCCACAAGACCGCGGCCATGAACTGCTGCGCGCAGATTTCGCCGCAGGCCCGGCTGGCCCAGGCGGTCAATACCCTGATCCCGACAGGTGACGGCCAGCTGCGCGGCGAGAACACCGATGGCGCAGGCCTGATCCGCGATCTCAAACGCCTCGGCATCGAACTGGCCGGCAAGCAGATCGCGATCATTGGCGCGGGCGGCGCCGCGCGCGGCATCATTCAGCCCCTGCTCGACGAAAACCCGGCCGCGCTGATCTGGAGCCATCGCAATCCGCTCAAGCTGGAAGGCCAGGAAGCCGGTTTTTCGCCGGCGGAGCGGCTGCAATGCCGCGCCAACATGGCGCTCAAGGGTGACCGCTATGATCTGGTCATCAACGCCACCTCCGCCGGCCATCAGGGTCTGGCACCGCAGTTGCCGCACGCCCTGTTCGCGACCGGCGGCATCGCCTATGACCTGAGCTACGGGCCGGCCGCCGCACCGTTTCTCGACTGGGCGCGCAGCCAGGGCAGCAGTTGCGGCCACACCGGCCTCGGCATGCTCATCGAACAGGCCGCGCTCGCCTTTCAGCACTGGACCGGCAAGCTACCGGACACCTCGGCCCTGCACGCGCAACTGCAGGCGCGCTGAGGCCAGGAGCCCGCCTCAGGCCTGCGACTTGCGCTGGGCGTCAACCTCCCGGCTGCCCGGGACCAGCACCTGAGCCGCCAGAATGCCCAGTTCGAACAGGGCATACACCGGCAGGGCGAGCAGGGTCTGGGACAACATGTCCGGCGGCGTCAATACCATGCCCACGGTGAACGCACCAACCAGCACATAGGCCCTCATCTCGCGTAGGGCGCCGGGCGTAGTGATGCCCATTCTGACCATCAGGACGATCGCCACCGGCACCTCGAAAGCCGCACCAAAGGCCAGAAACAGCGTGATCACGAAATCCAGATAACGGCCGATATCGGTCATCACCGTCACCCCTTCCGGCGCGGCGGCGACAAAGAACCCGAAGATCAGCGGGAACACAACGAAAAAGGCGAAGGCCATGCCGGCATAGAACAACAGCGTGCTGGAGGCCACCAGAGGCAGGGCGAAGCGACGTTCATGCTGGTATAAACCCGGCGCGACGAATGCCCAGACCTGGTACAGGGTCCAGGGCACCGACAGCACGATGGCCAGCAGCAGGGTGAACTTGAAAGGCGTCAGGAAGGGCGAAGCCACTTCGGTGGCGATCATGCTCGAACCTTCCGGCATGTTCGCGATCAGGGGACCGGCCAGCAGCGCGAAAAGGTCCTGGGCAAACGGGACCAACGGCAGGAAGCAGGCCAGCACCCCCAGCACGATGCGCAACAGACGATCCCGCAGCTCCAGCAGATGGCTGACCAGAGGCGCCTCAGGCAGTTCTTCCACGGGCTCAGCCGTTTTTTTTGTTTTCGGCCTGCCCATGCTGCTCACCCTCACCAAGGTCCACGCGCTGATTCAGAATGCGCTGGGATTCCTCGATATGTTTTTTGACCTCGGCGCGCTGCACCTCACGCTCAAGCTCTGTGCTCATCTGCCGCAAGTAGCTGCGCGCCCGGCCAGCCCAGTAACCGAGCTTGCGCGCCACCGCCGGCAAGCGTTCTGGTCCGAGCACCAGCAGGCCGATGATGGCCAGGAGCAGCAACTCGGAAAAGCCGACATCCAGCATGGGCGTGATTCAGCCTGAACCGTGCCGGCTCAGGATTTGGACTCTTTCGAGTCGGCGACCTTGCTCTCGGTCTTGGGTCTGGCTTTGGCCTGGTCGATTGCTTCGGGCTCGTCCGCCTTGAACTGAGTTTCCTCACCGTCCTTGACTGCAGACTTGAAACTCTTGATCGCCGAGCCCAGGTCGCCGCCCATATTGCGCAGCTTCTTGGTACCGAACAGCAGCACCACGATGGCCAGTACGATCAGCAACTGCCAAATACTTATTCCACCAAATCCCATCAGCCTTCTCCCTGGCTACGTGTCGCTTTTTCGACCAATCCCGACACGCCCTCGCGGCGCGCCAGTTCAGCCAGTATATCCTGCGGATGAAGGCCGGCATCGGCCAGCAGGATCAAACTGTGAAACCACAGATCCGCCATCTCGTAGATCAAGGGCTCATTGGTCGGGCCCATCCCGGCGAGTACGGTTTCCACCGCCTCCTCACCGAGTTTCTGCAGAATCTTCTCGCGCCCTTTGGCATACAGGCTGGCCACATACGATGATTCCGGACTGGCGCTCTTGCGCTGTTCAAGCTGCGTGGCCAAAGCACCGAGAACGCCGGCTGCGGGCGGTTCGGCAGCCTGCCAGCCGGCATCGGTCCACTGGGTGTAGAAACAACTGCTTGCGCCGGTATGACAGGCAGGGCCGGCCGGGTCCACCAACAGCAGCACCGCATCACCGTCACAATCCAGACGCAGATCGATAACCCGCTGGGTATTGCCGGACGTCAGGCCCTTGACCCAGATTTCCTGCCTTGAGCGCGACCAGAAGGTCGCAAGCCCCGTGTCGATCGTCTGATCCAGCGCCTCCCGGTCCATCCAGGCCTGCATCAGCAACCTGCCACTGACCCGATCCTGCACGATCGCCGCAACCAGTCCCTGCTCGTTCCAGCGGATGCTGTCGCCGGGCTTCACTGCCGGACCTGGATACCACGGGCGGCCAGAAATGCCTTGGCCTCGCCCACCGTGTGGTCGCCGTAGTGAAAAATCGAGGCCGCCAGCACCGCATCCGCGCCGCCTTCGCTCAGGCCGGCCTCCAGATGCTCCAGCGTGCCGACGCCGCCGGAAGCAATCACCGGCACATCCACCGCGTCGACCACCGTGCGGGTCAATTCCAGATCAAAACCTTCCTTGGTGCCATCGCGATCCATGCTGGTCAGCAGCAGTTCACCGGCGCCACGCTGCACCATCTCGACCGCCCAGTCGATCGCATCAAGGCCGGTATCCCTGCGCCCGCCATGGGTGAAAACATGCCAGCGCGGCGGCTCCTTGCGCTTGTTCACGCGTTTCGCATCAATTGCCACCACGATGCACTGGCGCCCGAAACGCTCGGCGGCATCGTTGACCAGTTGCGGCTCATGCACGGCGGCCGTATTGATCGAGACCTTATCCGCCCCGCTGCGCAGCAGCCGTCGAATATCGTTGCAACTGCGCACCCCGCCACCCACGGTCAGCGGAATGCTGATCTCGCTCGCCACCTGCTCAACGATTGGGAACAGGGTTTCGCGTTTCTCAGAACTGGCGGTGATGTCGAGGAAAACCAGTTCATCCGCCTGTTGCTGATCGTAGCGCCGCGCCACCTCGACCGGATCGCCGGCATCGCGGATCTCCAGGAACTTCACCCCTTTGACCACCCGGCCGCGATCGATGTCCAGACAGGGAATGATGCGCTTGGCCAGCGGCATATCAGGCCTCGACCAGGCTGTCGACGCGAGCCTGACAGGCTTGCAGGTCGAGGTCGCCTTCATACAGGGCGCGACCGATGATCGCCCCCATAACGCCATCCCCTTGCAGACGACAGACCGCTTCGATGTCTTCCATGCGGCTGACGCCGCCGGAGAGAATCACCGGAATGGTAATCTGCTGCGCCAGTTCCCGCGTCGATTCCAGGCTGATGCCTTCCATCATGCCGTCCTTGCTGATGTCGGTGTAGATGATCGCTTCCACCCCGTCACGCTCGAAATGCTGCGCCAGATCAATCACATTGTGCTGTGAAAGCTTGGACCAGCCATCAATGGCGACCTTGCCATCCTTGGCATCCAGCCCGACGATGATATGACTGGGAAATTCGACGCAGAGATCGCCGACGAAATGCGGCGCGGTCACCGCACGCGTGCCGATGACGACATACTGCACGCCAGCTTCGAGATAGGCTTCAACGGTATCCTCATCGCGGATACCACCGCCAACCTGCACCGGCACCTCGCCGGCAGCAGCGCAGATCCGCTTCACCACCGCCGCATTCGTCGGTTCGGCATTGATTGCTCCATCCAGATCCACCACATGGATGCGACGGGCGCCCTGCTCGACCCAGCGCCGGGCCACCTCTGCGGGATCATCAGAAAAGACCGTCACGTCATCCATGCGCCCCTGGCGCAAACGGACGCAACGACCACCTTTAATATCTATCGCAGGAATCAATAACATCAGGCTTCGCCGTTCCAGTTCGCAAAATTGACCAATAACTGCATCCCGGCCGACTGGCTTTTTTCGGGATGAAACTGCGTGGCGAACACGCCGTCGCGTAACAGCACGGAACAGAAGCGCTCGCCAAAGTATTCGGTGCAACCCAGGATATGTTCCTCGTTCAGAGGCCTGGCGTAGTAGCTGTGGACGAAATAGAACCAGGCATCCTGCTCTACATTTCTGAGCAACGGGTGTTCACGCTGAAAATGCACCTGATTCCATCCCATATGCGGGATCTTGCGGCGCTCGCCGCCCCGCTCCAGCGGTGCGAAATGCCGTACCTGCCCCGGGAATACACCCAGCGCATCCACGCCATTGTTCTCTTCGGAGTAATCCAGCAGCACCTGCATGCCAAGACAGATCCCCAGCAGCGGAACCTCGCCGATCACCTCCTCCACGAACTCGTTCAGCTCCAGACGCTTGAGTTCGTTCATGCATTGCCGCACGCCGCCGACGCCGGGCAGCACCAGACGATCTGCCTTGCGCAACTTGTCCGGGTCATAGCTCACTTCGATCCGCGATTCGCCCGCCGCGCGGCCAAGCGCACTGGACAGGGAATGCAGATTGCCCATGCCGTAGTCAATCACACCGATGGTTGACACGAAATCAAGCCCTTCAGGTCGCTACAGCGCCCCTTTTGTTGATGGAATACCGGCCATGCGCACATCCGGCGCACAGGCCATCCGCAAAGCGCGGCCAAACGCCTTGAACACGGTTTCCGCGACATGATGCGCATTCAGCCCTTGCAGACAGTCGATATGCAGGGTGACCTGCGCATGATTGACAAAGCCCTGAAAGAATTCGCGCAGCAAATCCACATCGAACTGGCCGATGCGTGCCCGCGGAAAATCGACCCGGTAGAACAGGCCCGGTCGACCGGAAAGATCCAGCACCACCCGCGATAGCGCTTCATCCAGCGGGACATAGGCGTGACCGTAGCGTTGAATGCCGGCCTTGTCGCCAACCGCGGCGGCAAAGGCCTGTCCCAGCGTGATCCCGACATCCTCGACGGTGTGATGATCATCGATCTGCAGATCGCCATCGGCCTTGAGGCTCAAATCCAGGGCGCCGTGCCGCACCACCTGATCCAGCATATGATCGAAAAACGGAATACCCGAGTTCAATTCAGCATGACCGCAGCCATCAAGATTCAGTTCGACCTGAATTTGTGTTTCGCGAGTAGTACGCGCCACCGAGGCTTGGCGGGAAGACATGTAAATCACATGGTTGGCAATGGACGGCATAGGATACTCCGAGCCGCTGCCAACGCCTAGCCTGCCGCCTCATTCACAGTTTCATCACCGCCGTCCGAACAAACTGGTGGCCCATTCAGGCATAGACGACACGCTGGAATCCCCATGGAAGATGAACTCGGTCCATCGCTGCGCAGCATCCTCCACTACTTTCGCTCACGGCAACTGTTCATTGGCGATGAGCTCCGCTTGAGCACCCTGCGCATGGCCTGGCTGGAAGCCGGCCAGGCGCCGGAAACGTTCAGCCCCGCCATCGCAGAGCTGCAAAGGCGGGGCTGCCTGCGCACGGTGCGCAGCATCGCCGGCCCGGCGGTGCAGCTGACCCGCACCGGATTCAACGCCAGCCAGCAAACAGAGCGACCAACCGCTCCCCCGGCCTCTCACGAAGCACCGCCAACAGCCGCGCCACTCAAGACAGAAGCCGCCGCGCGGCCGGTTGCCAGAACCGCTGCCGCGGGCAAGGAGACCGTCTCCGCACTGCTGCGTCAGGCCTTGCCCGCCGCCGGACCGGCTGCGCAGAACAGGCCGCCGAAAGCTTCCGCAACCGGCGGCACCGGGAGCCCGCAGCGCAGCCGCCCTGCACCGTCCCCGGCGCGACCTGCGCCCCCGCTGCAACAGGCGACCAAAGCCACCCAGCGCAGCCGCGCGGAGACCGACCAGGACATTGCCCGCAGCCAGGTCTTCCGCACGCGCAGCAAGGACCTCAATGACGCGGTCCTGAAACACTGCCTTCTCGGCCTGACCCAGCATTACAAGTTGCGCGCGCACGGCCAGCTCAGCTACGAAACCATCATGCATCACTGGGAAGAGATGGGCCTGAGCCGCAGCGACCTGCTGTACACCCTGGACCAGCTGATCAGCGACGATGCGGTGCGCACGACTTCGCAGCCGCACGAAATGATCATCCTGACGCCGAAAGGTCTGCGGCTGGCTGTCGGCGCGCCGAAGGACCTCGACGATGGCATGGATCGCTGGCAGGCAAAGCGACGCCTGCGCCTGACCAAGCGTCTGGGTAGTCTCCCCGCGGCCTGAGCCGACCTAGAGCTCCAGCAAAAGGGTGACCGGCCCATCATTCACCAGGCTCACCTGCATGTCGGCACCGAAACGACCGCAGGCGAACTGCGGCGCCAAACGCTGGCCCAGCTCACACATGTGGGCAAAAATCATCCGCGCATGCGCCGGCGGAGCACTGCCAGAGAACCCAGGGCGATTGCCCCGGCTGCAATCCGCCAGCAAAGTGAAATTGGGCACCAGCAATAGGCCTCCGCAACGCGCGTGCAGATCAAGATTCATGCGCCCGCCCGCATCGGCAAACACCCGACAGCTCAGCAGCTTGTGCAGCATCCTTTCGGCGGTGCCGGCCTCATCCTCGGGCGCGACCCCGACCAGGGCCAGCAGACCCGCGCCGATCTGGCCCAGCTCCTGACCGTCGACCGCAACTGCCGCCCGGCTGACCCTCTGCAACACGACCTTCATCTCCTGCCCCACCAGCGTCAGATAATTCCTACACGGGCCGCCAAGCCTGGCTGACAGACCGCCCGGCCCGGTCGCTTCAGAATGGGAACCGTCGACGGCAGAAAGTGTCGACACGGTCTCCGGACTGAGCCGTCGTAGACGGCAATCTGGTTCAAGCCTGCCAGGGATGGCAGATTGAACCGCCCCAAGGTTCTCCAGCCTAGCATGGCAAATTCGCCCGGCTCACTCCCAGCCGGGCATTTTTTTGTTTCCACAAGAGCTCCCCTGCGCAAGATCCGCAGGCCAGGCCGGCAGACCGCCGGCGGATGACCCTTTACAGCCCAAGGCACTACACTAAGGCGCTCTGATGCCTTTGGTGGACCTCTTGCATGAAACGGCGTGAACTCCTGACCCTGGCGGCGGCGGCCGGCGGCGCGGCCGGGCTGGCCGCCTGCCAGCCCAGAACCGAGTGCAAATCCGGCGATGGCGCCGATACACCGCGATTCAACTGGAAGATGTACACCACCTGGCCGAAAAATTTCCCTGGCCTGGGCACCGGCGCCAACTTTCTCGCCGACACCATCACCCGCGCCAGCGGCGGACGGCTCACCGTCAAGGTCTACGGTGCCGGCGAACGCGTTCCCGCCCTCGAAGTCTTCGATGCCGTTTCGCGCGGCGCGGCGGAAATGGGTCATGGCGCCGCCTACTACTGGAAAGGCAAGGCCCCGGCAGCGCCCTTTTTCACCGGTGTGCCCTTCGGCCTGACCGCGCAGGAAATGAATGGCTGGCTGGATTTCGCCGGCGGCCTGGAACTCTGGCGCGAGCTCTATGCGCCATTCAATCTGGTGCCTTTTGCCGCCGGCAACACCGGCACCCAGATGGGCGGCTGGTTTCGCAAGGAAATCCACAGCCTGGAAGATCTGCAGGGCCTGAAAATGCGGATGCCAGGGCTCGGCGGCGAGGTCATGGCGCGGGCCGGCGCCACCACCGTGAACATTCCCGGCGGCGAACTGTTCACCGCCCTGCAATCCGGCGCGATCGACGCCACCGAATGGGTCGGCCCCTACAACGATCTTGCCTTCGGCCTGTACAAGGCGGCCAAGCACTATTACTACCCGGGCTGGCACGAATGCGGCCCGACCCTGGAGGCAATCGTCAACCAGTCGGCCTGGGACAGCCTGCCGGAGGACCTCCAGGCGCTGGTCACCGCCGCGGCCCAGGCCACCAATCAGCGCATGCTGGCAGAATACACTGCCCGCAATCAGGCCGCGCTCGAGACTCTGGTCGAACAACATGGCGTCCAGGTGCATGCCTTTCCCGCCACGGTGATCGAACGCCTCAAGACCATCACCGACGAGGTGATGCAGGCGCTGGCCGACTCCGATCCGTTCGCCGCCAAGGTGTTCGCCTCCTATCGGCAGTACCGTGATGCGGTGGTCAAGAGCAGCCGCATCAGCGAGAGCGCCTACCTGAAAATCCGCGACTAAGACAACGTGTCTTGGCGCCAACTGCCGTGCCCCTGGCACAGGAGACAAGCCCCCCGTGCGAGTGGAATCCAGCGACGATATTTCGGCCATCATTGAGGATCTGAACAGCGAACAGGAAAAGGCGGTCACCGCCCCGCCCGAACATCGACTGGTTCTGGCCGGCGCCGGCAGCGGCAAGACCCGCGTTCTGATCCGGCGCATCGCCTGGCTGCTGCAGGCCGAAGGGGTGTCGCCATTCGGCATTCTCGCCGTGACCTTCACCAACAAGGCCGCCGGCGAAATGCGCGGCCGCCTGCAGAGCCTGTTGCAGCAACCGGTGGACGCTCTCTGGGTCGGCACCTTTCACGGCATTGCCCACCGCATGCTGAGACTGCACTGGCGCGAGGCCGGCCTGGCGCAGAATTTCCAGATCATGGATGCGGACGATCAGAAACGGTTCATCAAGCGCCTGATCAAGTCCATGGACCTGGACGAAGGCCAGTGGCCGGCACGCCAGGTCCAGCAGTACATCAACCGGCAAAAAGAAAACGGCCTGCGGCCGGAGCACCTGGGGGAGAGCGACGCGCAGGAACGTCAGCTGCTGCAGTTTTACCGCGCCTATGAACAGAATCGCGAACGCGCCGGCCTGCTGGATTTCGCCGAACTGCTGCTGCGCGCCCATGAACTGTGCCGCGACCATGCCGAGATACAGCAGCATTATCGCCGCCGCTTCGGTCATATTCTGGTCGATGAATTCCAGGACACCAACAAGCTGCAGTACGCCTGGCTGCAGGTTCTGGCGGGCGATCACGGCAAGCTATTCGTGGTCGGGGATGACGACCAATCGATCTACAGTTTTCGCGGCGCGCGCATCGAGAACATCCTGCGCTTCTCCCGTGATTACCCGCAGGCCGATGCCGTCAGGCTGGAGCAGAACTACCGCTCCAGCGGCAACATCCTCAAGGCCGCCAATGCCCTGATCGACCACAACGGCGGCCGCCTCGGCAAGAACCTGTGGACCAGCGATCCGGATGGGGAGCCGGTACAGATCTATTCCGCTTTCAACGACTACGAGGAGGCCGACTATGTGATCGGCGGCATCCGGCACTGGGTCGAAAACGGCGGCCGGCGCTCGGACATCGCGATCCTGTATCGCTCCAATGCGCAGTCCCGCCTGCTCGAGGAAGCGCTGATCCGGGCCGAATTGCCCTACCGGGTCTACGGTGGCCTGCGCTTTTTCGAGCGCGCCGAAATCAAGGATGCGCTGGCCTATCTGCGACTGATCAACAATCGTCAGGACGACGCCGCCTTCGAACGGGTAGTGAATACCCCCACCCGCGGGATCGGCGCCAGTTCGATGGACAAGCTCCGGCGCCACAGCCGCGACCACGATCTGTCGATGTGGGACAGCGCCACCGCACTGGCACGCGAGGGTCTTGGCGGGCGCGCCGCCAATGCGGTGACGGCTTTCCTGCAACTGATCGAAACCTTGGATCAGGACAGCCAGTCCCTGCTGCTGTCGGAGCAAACCCAGCAGGTTATCCAGCGCAGCGGCCTGTACGAATTTCATGGCCGCGAGAAAGGCGACAAGGCCCTGTCACGGCAGGAAAACCTGGATGAACTGGCAAACGCCGCACGCAGCTTCGAAGACCTGGAAGACGAGGAAATCGATCCCCTCAGCGCGTTTCTCACCCATGCGGCACTGGAAGCAGGCGAAGAACAGGGCGACCGCTGGGAAGACTGCGTGCAGTTGATGACCCTGCATGCGGCCAAGGGCCTGGAGTTTCCGGTGGTTTATCTGGTCGGCCTGGAAGAAGGCCTGTTCCCCCATATGCGTTCGGTGGACAGTCCCGATGGGCTCGAGGAAGAACGACGCCTGTGCTATGTCGGCATGACCCGCGCGCAACAGCAACTGCATCTGTCGCATGCGGAAAGCCGACGCCTGCATGGCCGCGAAATGCCCGCTGCCGCCTCCCGTTTCCTGAGCGAACTGCCGGCGGCCTGCGTCCACGAGGTCCGTCCACGGCTGAAAATCAGCCAGCCCAGATTCCAGCGCAGCGTGCGCATTGACCAGGCCAGCGCCGGCCTGGCGCAGACCCGCGAGGGCGGACTCAAGCTGGGCCAGCGGGTGGAGCACGCCAAGTTTGGCGAAGGCGTGATCTTGCGTTTCGAAGGCGACGGCGCCCGCGCGCGCGTGGAGGTCAACTTTGCCGCCACCGGCAGCAAATGGCTGCTTCTGGAACTGGCGCGCCTGAACCCGCTGGATTAAGTCACGCCATTGGCGCGATGCGCCATGCCGCGTTCACGATTTGATCAGCGCGCCCCTAGACCTCGTTGCTGTCGCGCCGCCCACCCGGAGCCAGCCAGATCGCCAGGGTCATCCCGCCCAGCAGCCAGGCCACGCTTTCGTAGATCACATTGGCGATCGCCATGTCCCAGGGATACAACCACCAGATCGGGCCGGCGAACTGGGCGTACAGGCTGCCGGCCAGCCCGGCCAGAAAGACCGTCGTCACGCGGCCTGCATAGGACTCAACCGCGACCAGCTTGAGCATCAGGCCCATGATGAACATGACAATCAGGCCGTGCAGATAACCCATCACAAAAGTGCTCGGCGCCATCGGCTCGCTGCCATCCTTGCGGATGAAGATGGTCGCGATCGGCCCTGCGGTATGCAGAGCTTGATAATCCGCATTCTCAGGATCATCGGCATAAGGCAGAAGATAGACGCCGCTGGCCGGCAAGGCCTCTTTCAGCACCGCCTGCAGGCCGGCCTGGTCCGGCACCTGGTTCAAGGCCCCGGCGCTGAAAGGCAGCACACCCCAGTACAGGAAACCCCAGCCAAACATGACCAGCGCGGCGAGCGCCGCCCCCAGGCTCAATTGCTTCACCCATGACTCCAGACGATTCGATATCAGGCGAAGTCTAACTTGAATCCTGCGGCAGCAAGCCGCTGCGCTTCGAGCTCGAAATCGGTCCGCGTCAAGGCATGCGCGTCCAGATAGCCTTCGGGCAGACGCACACCGAGAAACCCCTTACTCGCCTGAACCTGCGGGCACGGCGCTTCCACCGGATTACGTCCGCGACTCAGAATGACCGCGACGCGCAGCAAGATCGCCAGACGGCGCGCGCGCTTGCGCCAGGGCTTGGGCAGTTCGCCAAAGCGCTCTTCCGACCACTTGCCACGATGACAACGCACGATCGCACTGATGATCTGCTGATCCGTGCGTGAAAATCCGTGCAGATCCACCTGTTCCAGCACATAGGCGCTGTGTTTGTGGTAACCGGAATGCGAAATGCTCATGCCGATCTCATGCAGCTGCGCGGCCCAGCGCAACATGTCGCGATCCTCGGCTTCATTCAGTTTCCAGCTGGATACCAGCTGCTTGTGCATCTCAACGGCCAGATGCTCGACGCGCTGCGCCTGCGCCTGGTCCAGCTTGAAACGCAAGGCGAGGCTGCTGGCCGAGCGATCCCGCACATCGTCATCCGAGATGCGTCCGAGCAGGTCATACATCACGCCTTCGCGCAGCGCCCGATCCGAAATTTCCAGCGCCTCGATGTTCAGCACATCGAAGAGTCCCGCCATCACCGAGAAACTGCCAAGGAACACCGGTCGCCGGTCTTCGCGCAGGCCGGGCAGTTCCAGGGCGTCAATGCGTGCCTGACCACTGCAGGCCTGTTCAATAGCCTGGATGCCGGCCCGGGTCAGAACATGTTCGCCGTGCCCCATCGCCGCCGCGACCCGCCAGACCGCACGCACGGAACCGGAGGCCCCGAGGGCTACATCCCAGCCGTGCGCCCGATACGCGCGGGCAAGAAACTTGAGCTCCGCCGCGGCCGCAAGCCGGGCCTTGCGCATCCGTCCGGCACTGTTCTGGCCGTCCGCAAAATAGCGCTGGGTCCAGGACACGCAGCCCATATGCACGCTTTCCATCAGGGTGGCCACCCCATCGACACCGATGATCAGTTCGGTGCTGCCGCCGCCAATATCGATCACCAGGCGACGACTGCCATCCTGCGGCAAGCCGTGGGTCACGCCGTTGAAAATCAGCCGCGCCTCTTCGACGCCGGCAATGATTTCGATGCGGTGGCCAATGCTTTCTTCGGCCAGCGTCAGAAATCGCCGCGAGCGACGCAGGCGGCGCAGGGTATTGGTCCCGACGATGCGCACCCGATCCTGGGGCAAGCCTTTGAGCCGTTGACCGAAACGCTCCAGACATTCCAGGGCCCGTGCCTGGGCCTTGGGCGACAGGGACTTGTCCTCGGCCAGACCTTGGGCGAGCCGCACCGGCTCGCGCAGGCGATCAATGACCTGCACCCCCTCTTCACCGGCGCGCGCCACCAGCATGTGAAAACTGTTGGAGCCCAGGTCGACCGCCGCCACCTCCATGGCCTCGAGCTGATCCAGTTCGGTGGCGCTCACCGTCTCGCTCCGCCTTGGCCGGCGGCGCGCCACGCCGCCATCGCCATGCCCAGTGCCTCACGGCCATTCAGCTTATTGCGCATCATCAGTCAAGGCCGGGCCCGGTTTGGAGGATCCGCGCACTATAGCCGATGCCCTGATCCGACGCAGCGCCCAGGGTCCCGGCCACAGGCTTACGTTGACTATGGCGCACAAACTCGAAATCATATGTCGGCTAATCTAAAGGCTCCTTGGGAGAGAAACGAATGAAATTATGGGCTTACGTCAGTGGCCTCGGGCTGCTGATCGGCGCGGTCTCTGCCCAAGCGGGAGGCGATCCTGCCGCAGGCAAGGTCAAGGCAGACACCTGCATGGGCTGCCACGGCATTGTTGGCTATACCAATGCCTATCCGACCTATCGCGTTCCGCGCCTGGGTGGACAGCATGCCGCTTACCTGGAAATTGCGCTGAAGGCCTACCGCTCCGGCGAACGCCAGCACCCGACCATGCATGCCCAGGCCGCCACCATGAACGACCAGGACATTGCGGATCTCGCCGCCTACCTGAGCAAAGCCGGCAACGCCGAGGAATGAACATGCAAAAAATCGCTTTGATCGCCGCGCTGGCCCTGCTCGGACCGGGCACCGCTGTTGCCGCGGGCAATCCCGCCGCCGGCGAACAGAAAGCCGCCACCTGCGCCGCCTGCCATGGCGCCAATGGCATCAGCGCCTCGCCGGCCTTCCCCACGCTCGCCGGCCAGCACGCCAGCTATCTCGAAGTGGCACTGGAACAGTACCAGGACGGCACCCGCAAGAACGCCATCATGATGGGCCAGGCGGCGAATCTGAGCGCCCAGGACATCAAGGATCTGGCCGCCTATTTCGCACGCCAGCAGGGCCTGTACACGCCCAAGTACGACAACCCGTGAGTACCCGCCGTCTGCTCCTGGGCGGCCTCAGCACGACCATGATCATGGCTTCGGCCGTCACCCTGGCGGCCGAAGCGGATTACAACTACCTGCAGACCGGCTACCTCAAGACCCGTGCGGATCTGGGCGGGCTTGAGCAAACCGGGTTTGAAGCGGAACTTTCCGCCCCGCTGGAAGCGGGCAACTTTCTGCGCGTGCGCTACGCCCGCAGCAAAGACCGGGACGATGACGCCACCCGCACGGAATTCAGCGGCGGCCTCGGCATGCATACGGTTTCGGCCAACAATCTCGACCTGTATGGCCTGATCACCTACGACGAGTTCAAGTTTCGCGGGATCGCGGATGACGGCTACGGCGGCGAACTGGGCCTGCGCTGGCTGCCTTCCAGCAGCCTGGAGCTGGCAGGTGGTGGGCGCTATCAGAAAATGGGCGATCGAGGTGAAAGCCAGACCTGGTTCGGCGGCCTGGTCCTTGTGCTGGGCAGTGGTCTGGCCGTGAGCGGTCGTTACGAAAACGCAGAAGGCGAATCCAGCATCAGCGTCGGCCTGAGGTTTCTGTCGCGGTAGATGCAGTCGCTCAGGCGGCGCAGCCGACCGGGCTCAAGATCTAGCCCGGCCGGCCTGCCCCGAAATCAGAGCATGAAGATCAGCTGGGCGTAAAGGCCGCCCACCCGCGCATCCATGGCCGACTCGCCGTTGGTCACATCGTACTGCTTTTGATGCCAGCCCAGGCGAATCCGCATCGGTTCGGCGGCGATCTCAAGACCGGCGCTCAACTCCAGCGCCCAGTTCTTTTCAAATGCGATATAGCCGGCATCCAGATTCAGTCGCATCAGCTGCAACAGATCGGTGGAATAACTCACCGTGGCCAGCGGAAAAATCTCGCTGATGGTGTCGCTGTCCGACGCCCCTCCTTCCTCGCTCACGACAATTTCGCCATCCAGGATCTTGACCGCCAGCCCCAGTCCCAGGTCACGCCAGGGAAACCAGAGAAAGCGGGCGCCAAGGTCCGTGAAATCGGCCTGCGTCTGCACATTGGCGTCTGAGCTGAAACTGGCCCCGCCGAAAGTCGCATCCGAACTCAGTTGCCCGCTACCGGCGAAATCCATCGGCATGTAGCTCAGCTGCAACCAGCCATCATCGACCAGCCAGCCATGGCTGGCGCTGTTGCCCAGCCCCATTTCATCACGCAGATCGACCGCCCGCCCCTGATTCTGCACGGTGCCACTGACGCGTCCGTACCAGGGCCAGTAGCCGATGCCCGTGGCACTCGCCGAATAGGAATTCAGGCTCAGACAAAACAGGACCAGCAGGGAAACTTTTTTCATGAAAATCCATCTCATCGTTGCACTCATGTCGCCGAACTCGTTTAAGCCGGCCCTTTGCTACTTGAAATCAAACCATTTGCCCCCATTGCGTCTGCGGGTGAGTGTCGTTTGATCCCGTCAATTCATTATCCAGTGCAAACCAGCGATTAGCCAGACCATGAACCCGTTCCTACGCATCTGCCTTAGCCTGCTGTTGAGCCTGCTGATCATCGCCCCGCTGCAGGCGCATCCGGCGGGGGCCCATGACGACCTGGCCGACATGCTGGAGAAGGTGACGCCCGGGGTCGTCAATATCGCGACCCGCGCGCGCCTGCAGGTGAATGACAATCCGCTGATGGCGGATCCGTTTTTTCGCTTCTTCTTCGATCTGCCATCGCGCCCCCGGCAGCGCGAGACCCAGAGCCTGGGCTCAGGCGTCATCGTCGATGCGGTGAAGGGCTACATCCTCACCAACCACCATGTCATCGACAAGGCGAACCAGATCACCGTCACGCTGGCCGATGGCCGCACGCTGGAGGCAGACCTCGTCGGCAGCGATCCGGAAACCGACATCGCGGTGATCCGGGTCAAGGCGGAAAAGCTCACCGCCGTCCCCTTCGGCAGCTCCGACAAGCTGCGGGTCGGCAACTACGTGGTGGCCATCGGAAATCCGTTCGGCCTCGGCCAGACGGTCACTTCGGGCATTATTTCCGCCCTCGGCCGCAGCGGCCTGGGCATCGAAGGCTACGAAGATTTCATCCAAACCGATGCCTCGATCAACCCGGGCAATTCCGGCGGCGCGCTGGTCGATACCCAGGGCCGCCTGATCGGCATCAATACCGCGATCGTCGGCCCCAACGGCGGCAATGTCGGCATCGGCTTCGCCATTCCCTCGCGCATGGCGCAATCCCTGATGGAGCAGATCATCGATTTCGGCGAGGTTCAGCGCGGTCGCCTTGGCGTCAGCGTACAGGATCTAAACCAGGATCTGGCCGCGGCGCTCAGGGCGGTCGGCGCGAAAGGCGCCGTGATCACCCAGGTGGAATCCGGCGGCACCGCCGACCAGGCCGGCCTGCAATCCGGCGACATCGTCACCGCGATCAATGGCCGGCCGGTGGAAAGCGCCACCGACCTGCGCAATGCGGTCGGCCTGATCCGGGCCGGCGACGAAATGGTGATGGACATCCTGCGCGATGGTCGCAGCCGACGCCTGAAAGCACGCATCAATCCGCCCAAGAACATTGAGGCCGCCAAACTCAGCGAACTGCTGGGTGGCGCCACCCTGGGCGAACTGTCGTCAACGCATCCGCTTGCCGGCGCCGGGATCGTGATCAAAACGGTGGAACCCGGCAGTCCCGCGGCGCGCGCGGGCCTGCGGCCTGGCGACATCATCAGTTCGGTGAATCGCCGCAACGTGCGCGATATCGACGATTTCCAGAAAGCCGCCGCAGCGTCTCGCGGAGAATTGCTGCTCAATATCCGCCGGGGCAACCGGGCGTTCTTTCTGATGCTGCGCTGAGGAAGCTCCAATCCGATCGTGGGCATGACATCGCAGCCTGAAAACCGATCCACCCGCACGGGCCACACGGTCAACAGCACCCCTGTTGGCCGCAGCGCCCGTCTGGCTTGGCCGGTTTCTTCGCCTGCGCATGGCGCATGCCCACATCCAGTCAGGGCTTGCTTGAACAATAACTGATCCATTGAGGGGAAATACCGATGATTGAGGTGGAACATCTCAGCAAGCGGTTTGCTGACCGTTATGCTGTCGATGACCTGTCCTTTGCTGTCGCGCCGGGAGAAATCCTCGGCTTTCTCGGGCCGAACGGCGCGGGCAAATCGACAACCATGAAGATGATTACCGGCTTTCTGACGCCGACCAGCGGCACCGCCCGCATCATGGGACACGACATCCAGACCGACGCCGTCGCCGCCAAACGCTGTTTCGGCTATCTGCCGGAAGGCGCGCCCGGTTACGCCGACATGACGGTTGCAGAGTTTCTCGGCTTCATCGCCGATATCCGTGGCCTGCGCGGCGCGCTCAAACAAACCCGCATCGACGCGGTGGTCGCCGACGTGCACCTGTCCGCAGTGCTGGGACAGAAACTGGAAACCCTGTCCAAGGGCTTCCGCCGCCGCGTTGGTCTGGCCCAGGCCATCCTGCACGACCCACAAGTCCTGATTCTGGATGAGCCCACCGATGGCCTGGACCCCAATCAGAAACACGAGGTGCGCAAGCTGATTCAAGGCATGGCCAAGGACAAGATCATTATCGTCTCCACCCATATCCTGGAAGAGGTGGAAGCGGTGTGCTCCCGCGCCATGATCATCGCCCACGGCCGCCGCCTGGCCGACGACACGCCTGCCGCACTGGCGGCGCAATCCAGCGCCGGCACCCTGGTTGACTATTTCCGCCAAATCACCGCCGGAGACCTGTCATGAATCCGACCCACATCATCTTCCGCCGCGAACTGGCCGCCTACTTCGCCACTCCGCTGGCCTACATCTTCATCGTCATCTTCCTCGTCCTGAGCGGGGTTTTCACCTTTTATCTGGGCAATTTTTTCGCCCGCGGCCAGGCTGATCTGCAGTCCTTCTTCACCTTCCACCCCTGGCTGTACCTGTTCTTGATTCCGGCAATCGCGATGCGCATCTGGTCCGAGGAGCGCAAGGCCGGCACCATCGAGTTGCTGCTCACCCTGCCGATCACGATGGGCCAGGCGGTGTGGGGCAAATTCCTCGCCGCCTGGGCTTTCATCGCCATCGCCCTGGCGGGCACGCTGCCCCTGTGGCTAACGGTGAACTATCTGGGAGACCCCGACAACGGCATCATCCTCGCCGCGTATATCGGCTCCCTGCTGATGGCCGGCGCCTACCTCGCGGTCGGCGTCTGCATCTCCGCCGCGACCAAGAGCCAGGTGATTGCCTTCATTGTTGCGCTGATCGTGTGTTTCGGCTTTACCCTGGCCGGATTTCCGATGGTTCTGGACATGTTCTCCGCCTGGCTGCCGGACGGGATCACCCGCGCCATCGCCAGCCTGTCCTTCCTGACGCATTTCCAGGCCATCGCCAAAGGCGTGATCGATCTGCGCGATCTGATCTTCTTTGCCGCCTTCATCATCGCCTGGCTGTATGCCAGCGCGATCGTGATCGATCTGAAAAAAGCTGACTAGGAGATCTCGATGAACACCAAGACTTTCAATCGCAGCAGCCTGATCGTGGTTGCGATCGGCCTGCTCGCCGTGGTCAGCCTCAGCCAGCTGCTGTTCAAGGGCGTCCGCCTGGACCTGACCGAAAACCGGCTCTACACCCTGAGTGAGGGCACGCGCAATATCCTCGACAAGATCGAGGAGCCGGTGCAGCTGTATTTCTTCTATAACCAGGACGCGGCAAAGGAAGCGCCGCAGTTGCAGGCCTATGCCAATCGCGTGCAGGAGTTCCTTGAGGAAATCGCCCTGCGGGGTGGAGACAGGCTGCGTCTGCAACTGATCGCGCCGGAACCCTTCTCCACCGACGAGGATCGCGCGGTCGAACTGGGCATTCAGAGCGTGCCGATCAACGATGTCGGCGACAACCTCTACTTCGGTCTGGCCGGCACCAATACGGTCGATGATGTGCAGACCATCGGCTTCTTCCAGCCGAACCGGGAGTCCCTGCTGGAATACGATGTGGCCAAACTGATCTACAACCTGGCCCATCCGAGCAAGCCCAAGGTGGGTCTGTTGAGCCGCCTGGACGTCAACGGCGGCTTCGACCCTCAGCGCATGCAGGCCACCCCCGCCTGGATGGCGGTCCAGCAACTGCAGGAATTTTTCGATGTCATCGAGGTGGACCCGGAAACCACCAGCCTGGAAGAGGACATGGAACTGCTGGTGCTGATCCATCCGGCGAGACTGCCGGAAGCCACCCTGTATGCCATCGATCAGTTCGTGCTGGGCGGCGGCCATGCCCTGGTCTTTGTCGACACCTATGCCGAATCCGCCGCCCCGCAGGGCATGAGCGCGATGGCCGAAGGCCCGGGACCGGCCTCCGACCTGGAGCCGCTGTTCAAGGCCTGGGGCGTGAAGCTGAGCGGCGACGTGCTGGGCGATGGCGCTGCCGCTTTGCAGGTGCAGGGACCAGGATCCAGCCGGCCGACCTACCATCTGGGCATGCTCGGCTTCGATCGCTCGTACTTCAATGCCGAAGACGTGATCACCCAGGACCTGGACAGCATCAATCTGGGCTACAGCGGCATCCTGCAGCCGCTTGAGGGCGCCACCACCCGCTTTGAAAGCCTGATCCAGTCCAGTGATCGCGCCGCGCCGATTCCGGCCTTCCGCATTCAGCCGCAGCTCAATCCGGCCAGCCTGCTGGCCAATTTCAGCCCCACCGGCGAACGCTACAGCGTGGCCGCCCGGATCCAGGGCCCGGCCACCAGCGCCTATGGCGAGGCCGCGCCCGGCGAGATCGAAAATCCGGCGCATCTGGCCAAGTCCGCCAGCGACATCCACGTCATCGTGGTGGCTGATACCGACCTGCTCACCGACCGTTTCTGGGTTCGGGTGCAGAATTTCCTCGGCCAGACCATCGCCTCGCCGTTCGCCAGCAATGGCGACTTCCTGGTCAATGCGGTGGACAATCTGCTCGGCTCCTCCGATGTGATCGACATCAAGAGCCGCGCCGGCTATAGCCGGCCGTTCACCCGGGTCGAGGAAATGAAGCGTCAGGCCGATGCCGAATTCCGCAAGCACGAGGAGCGCCTGCAATCCGAATTGCAGGAAACGGAAAGAAAACTGGGCGAACTGCAGGCCCAGCGCGGTGACGGCAATGTGCTCACCCTATCGCCCGAACAGCGCGCCGAACTGGAGCGTTTCCGCGCAGAGCAGCTGGCGACTCGCAAGGAACTGCGGGAAGTGCGACACAGCCTGAACAAGGACATTGACGCGCTGGAAATGTGGCTCAAGTTCATCAATGCCGGCCTGGTGCCGCTGCTCATCATCACTCTGGCCCTGGTCCTGGGCCTGCGTCGACGCCAAGGAGGTCGGGGATGAAAAATTTCAAATTTCTGATTGCCGCCGTTGCCGCGCTGAGCGCGGCGGCCTGGCTGTTCAGCCACAAGGAAGAGCAGAAATTCGCCAGCCAGCAGGAAGAACTGCTGCTACCCAAGCTGGACGCCCAGTTGGGTGACATCGACCAGGTCACCTTGCAGGCGGCGGGCGGCGAAACCGTCACCCTCAAGCGCCAGGATGGATCCTGGGGCGTGGCGGAACGCGAGGGATTCACGGCCGACACCAAGGCCTTGCGCCGGGAGCTGCGCAAGCTGGCCATGGCGAAGATCGTGGAAGCCAAGACCAGCCAGGCCGCCCTGTATGAGCGCCTTGGCGTGCAGGATGTGGATCTGGCCAGCGACACCACCCTGCGCATCCGCGCCATGAACGGCGCGGATGCGGTACTGGACCTTTTGATTGGCAAGTCGGGCAAACGCGGCAGTTACGTGCGCCTGAGCGATCAGAGCCAGTCCTGGCTGATCGATTCCAGCCTGAACCTGCCACGCACGGCCTCGGCCTGGCTGGACAAGGCGCTGCTGGACATCCCCCGCGCGGAGATCGGCAGGATTGAAGTTCAGCCTCTGGAAGGCCCGGCCTACAGCCTGGAAAAAGCCGACAAGGAGCAGCCCGATTTCGATCTCACACCGCCCGCGCCCGAAGGCCGGGAACTGAACATGGCGAACATCAATCGTCTGGCGGCAGCGCTGGCCGGCCTGCGGCTGAATGATGTGGCGCTGGAGCTGCCGGAGGACCTCGCATGGAGCACTGCCCGTTACCGGCGATTCGACGGCCTCATCGTGCAGCTGAAAGTGGCCAAGCAGGGCAGTGATCGCTACCTGCAGCTGACGGCTTCCGTCGCCGCGGATGCGGCCGAGGACAGCGGCGTCGCGGCCGAGGCCGAGCGCATCAATGCGCTGGCCCGCTCCCGCAGCTTCAAGATGGGTCAGTACGCGGTCGACGCGATGGCCTTGCAGCACGAGATGCTTCTACAGGCCCTGCCGGAGGACGCCTCCTGAAGCCGCTCGACTGACGCCATGCACAAAGCCGCCTCCGGGCGGCTTTGTTATTTCTGCTTATTTGCATCTGAGGATTGGGAATCATGCACGTTCAACCCACGCGTTGATTGATCCAGGCGCGCAGCGGATTCATGCGACCGACTGCATTTCGCGCCACCTTGCTTCGATAGAGTTCAAGTAATACGATCTTGAGATCGATGCGGCGGAGCGGGATAGATGGAAACCACGACTCTCTCATCCAAGTACCAGTTGGTCATCCCGAGAGGCATTCGGGAACGGATGAATTTGCGGCCAGGTCAGAAATTTCAGACGGTGCAAGTCGGCAATCGCATCGAGCTTCTTCCCCTGGAAACGCCCCAATCAGCTCGTGGATTCCTGAAGGGAATACAGACCGACGTACCGCGAGAGCAAGATCGTGTCTGAGAAAAATGTCGTCGATTCATCCGCCTGGCTCGAATACCTGGCAGATGGACCGAATGCCGATTTCTTTGCTTCGGCTGTTGAGCGCGTGGACCGGCTAGTCGTGCCTGTCATCAGTATCTACGAGGTTTACAAGCGCGTTTATCAACAACGGGATGAAAACGATGCGCTCCGTTCGGTGGCCCTCATGCAGCAAGGGGCAGTCGTAGAACTGGATGCTGCACTCAGCTTGGAGGCAGCGATCATTTCCATAACCCGACGGCTGCCTATGGCCGACAGCATCATTCTGGCCACCGCACTCAGAGCCAAGGCCACGCTATGGACGCAGGATCGCGACTTTGAGGGCATGGACGGTGTGAACTACAAACCCGCACGCAAGCGGCGCGCCTGACTGACCGGCCATCGGTTCTCCTGTTCCGGTCATCGCCAGCGCCGCCTCCCGACCGTGCTCCCGGGTCTACACTGCAACTCAGTCGAATTGTCGCTGCGCTTGTATGCCAGCACCAGGGCGCCGACGCGTGACGACAGGAGTGCACGGCGTCATGATCGCGAACACCGCCAGAACTTGCCCGAATCTTGCAAGGCGCCAGATTAATGGCCTTCGCCAGCTCCTGAACGGCGGCCATGGCGCAAATGATCTGGGTCAAAGCGCCTCGCACCGGCCCTTCTCATTGTCTTCACATCGCCAGCGCCATTCTTGGCGCATGGATTGCAAGTAGCAGACACGAGGGTCAAAATCATGACAAAGGGCAAAATCAGCGCGCAGGCAGGCCTGACCCTGATCGAACTGTTGACCGTGGTCGCACTGGCCGCCATTCTGGCCGCAGTGGGAATTCCCGGGATGCGGACGATGAACGAGAACATACAGGCCACCGCGACCACCAATGCGCTGGTCAGCGCGATCTTCCTGGCCCGCAGCGAAGCCGCCAAGCGCGGCCAGGCCGTCAGCATCTGTGCCGCCAGTGAATCCGACAGCGCGGTGTGCGCGAGCGGCGAGTACACTCAGAGTTGGGACAAGGGCTGGCTGGTGTTTGTCGACAGCACCGGCAATCCCGGCAAACTCGATACCGGTGACGTGCTGATCCGCCAGTTTCCCAGCGTGGATGAGCGCTATCGAGTCATGGGCAGCAGCGCCTTTGTCAGTTATCTATCCACCGGCCTGCTCGCCAGCAGTCCGGTCAACTGGGAGCTCAGAAATGAGCATTGCGATAGCCAGAATCACCGCGACATCCAGATGTCCGCCATCGGCCGGCCCCATGTCAGCCATGCTTCCGAAATCGATTGCTGAAAACCGGCTGCCACCAGGGCAGCGCACTGGCGGCTTTGGCCTGATCGAGGTGCTGATCGCGGTGCTGGTCCTGGCCCTGGGCGTGCTCGGCTTCATGAAACTGCAGACCCTCGGCGTGAAAAGTGCCACCAGCGCCTCGCTGCGCCTAGAGGCGGTGCATCTGTCCACCGACATGCTGGAGCGGGTTCGCGCCAACCGGCGCGCTGCGCTCAATGGCAGTTATGACGTGGAATTCGGTTCGGACCCGGCCACCGGCCTGCCCTCCGATGACGAAATCAAGGCCTGGCGCGATGCGCTGGCGCGCAATCTGCCGGAAGGTCAGGGTGCGATCACCAGCAATGGCCGTCAGGTCACCATCACCGCCCGGTGGGCGGAACAATGGGACGACGACGCCGACTCCGGCACCGCCGTGGTCCGCCTGCGTACGGAGCCCTAGACAATGCAGAAGACGAAACAGCAGGGCCTGAGCCTGGTCGAAATCATGGTCGCCATGGTCCTGGGCCTGGTCATCACCGCAGCCGTATTCCAGACCTACCTCAGTGCCCGGCGCACCCAGCAGACCCAGGAAGGCCTGGCCACCCGGCAGGAAAGCCTGCGTTTCGCCACCATGCTGATCACCCGCGACCTGCGCATGAGCGGCTACCGCGGCTGTCTGCGTGACGGCGGCCGGGTGGTGAACCTGCTCAAGGATGACGACAAGTTCCTGTTCCGCTTCAACCGTCACATTGAAGGTTTCGATGCGAACGGGGACGACTGGGAGCCGAAAATCGAAAACGGCATCGAAGAAGATGAAATCGTCGTCGGCACCGATGTCCTGGCGGTGCGCACCGTGTTCGGCACCGAGGTGCTCACGACCGTGGCCATGCCCAATCGGCTTGCACCGCTGACCGTCGCCAGCAATATTCTCGCCCCGCTGCTCAAGAGCACCGGCGGCGATATCGTGCTGGTCACCGACTGCGGCGGCGCCACCATTTTTCAGGTCACCAGCTTCCTCAATGCCACCGGCATCATCAACCACATCGTCGGCGGCCTGGGGATCGAACCGGGCAACCGGGTGGCCCAGCTCAATCGCATCTATGACCGCGGCGCGCAAGTGATGCCGATTGCCACCATCAGCTATTTCGTACGTGAAAGCGAGACCGGCAGCGGGCCGGCACTGTGGCGCCAGATCGGCGATGCAGACCCGGTAGAAATGGTCGAGGGCATCGACAATCTGCAGTTGCGCTATGGCGAGGACACCAGCGGCGACCTCACCCCGGATGTCTATCGCCGCGCCGATCAGGTGGTCGACTGGACCCGGGTCACCGCCATCGAGGTGGCGCTGCTGGCCAGCAGTCGCGACCCGGTCGGCGATCCCGACCCCCGCACCTTCCAGCTGCTCGATGAAGTCGTCGGGCCATTCTCGGATCGCAAGCTGCGCCGGGCGACCAGCTTCATCGTTTCGCTGAGGAATAACCTGCCGTGAACTACGCCAAGACTCGAAAAGCCACACCGCAGGGCCAGCGTCAGCAGGGCGTGGTCCTGGTGATCAGCCTGCTCATGCTGTTGCTGATGACCCTGATCGGGGTCAGCAGCATGCGCGGCGCCCTGATGGAAGAACGCATTACCGGCAATGTGCAGGATCACAATGTCGCCCTGCAGGCGGCCGAAGGCGCCCTGCGCGATGCCGAACGCTTCCTGCGCCAGCCTTTCCTGCCGCCCTTCAACGGCAACGGCGGTCTTTACCCCGATGTCGATCCCGCACTGAAGCCGCCGCGCTGGATCAATTTCGCCTGGGACGCGCCAGGCACCACCCGCGCATACGGGGGCATGGCCGGGGCGCCCGGCAGCCTCGCCAAGGCCTCCGCAAGCTACTTCATCGAGGAATTGTCGCCGACTGTCGGACCGGGCAAGGAACTGAGTGCGGATACACCTGAAGATAGCGGCAGGTACTACCGCATCACCGCGCGCGGCGTAGGCATCTCCGGCACCGCCGTCGTGATCCTGCAGTCGACCTACCACCGCTAGGCCTGGCGATGGCAGCAATACCCGCGGCAAGGAACAAGGACAGACTAAAGTGAAAAGATTCAAACTGAGCAGCGGCCTTCTGGGCCTGGGCATTGCCCTGCTGATGCAGCCCGCGACCGCGGTCAATATCAGCCAGACCCCCTTGTTCGTGTCCACCGGGGCCACCGCCAATGTGGTCTTGATGATCGACAATTCCGGCAGCATGCGCAATCTGATCACCGATGCAGGCTTCGACCCTTCCGTGGATTACCCGGACTGGAGCCGCTTTTGCGGCAGCTCGGGCACCTCCGCCTGCTGGACCGTCTCCAGCGGCAATCTGCGACTCTCCTCCCTGCCGCACTGCAGCGGCACCAGTACCAGCGACGACTTCATCCACGGTCGCCGCGGCGGCGTCACCCGCTGCATTCGTCTGCCCGACCCCTATGGCAGCAACAACACCCGCCTGAGCGGCAATTATCTGAACTACCTGCTGGAAACCTACGGTAAGGACGGTGGCACCGTGGATCTGCGCACCACCATTCCAAACAAGTACCGCCTGCAGGTCGCCCGCGATGTGGCCAAGAACATCGTCAATTCAAACCAGAACCTGCGCATCGGCATCGCCGCTTTCAACAAGCCGGTCAGCGGCAACAGCGGACCCGGTGGCCACATCGTCGCGCCCTGCGGCGCATCGACCAAGGACCTGCTTGATGAAATCGACGGCCTGACCCCGTCGACCAATACCCCGCTGGCCGAAACCTTCTACGAGGTCACGCGCTATTTTCGCGGCATGACCAGCTATTACAACGACAAGCCCGAAGGAGACGCGGAAGATAACGACAAGGATGGCTACTATCTGTCGCCGATCACCCTGCGCTGCCAGAAAAGCTTCGTCATCGCGCTGACCGACGGTTTTCCGACCTACGACACCAGCTTTCCAACAAACGATCCGGACTCCACCGACCTGCCGAATTATGACGGCCTGGACCCGGTCACGCTGCGCAGCGATGCGCCCCTGTTCCCGCAGTACTCCGACGGCTTCGGCAATCATGACGGCGGCACCCAGGGCAATGAAGGCTATGCCTTGTATCTGGATGATCTGGCGAAATTCGCCTTCGAAACCGACATGCGACCGTCCGGCACCGACAGCTCCGGCGGTGATTTCAATGCCCCGAATTTCGCCAAGCAGAATGTGGTGACCTATACGGTCGGTTTCGCACTGGACACGCAGATGCTGATCGATGCGGCGGAATATGGCGATGGCCTGTACTTCACCGCCAGTGACGAGGAAGAGCTGCAGATCGCCCTGCAGGCCGCTTTTCGTGACATCCAGAATCGACTGACCTCGGCCGCCTCGGTCTCCAGCAACTCCGGCTTCATCTCGGATGACACCACGATCTACCAGGCCCGTTTCAACCCCAGTGACTGGAGTGGCGGCCTGGTGGCGCGCGAGGTCAAGGAAGATGGCGATGTCAGCAACATCCGCTGGGAGGCAGCGGACAAGATCCCCGCCCCGGCATCACGCAAGATTTTCACCATCAGCCCGAGCCTCACCCCCCGCGGCCGCAACTTCAACTGGGACACGCTCACGCCGGCCCAACAGGCGGCACTGAACAAGAACGGCGATGGCATCATCGATGGCAAGGGACCGCAGCGCCTGGCCTACCTGCGTGGCGCGCGCGATAACGAAGCGCCCTTGGGTGCCAATTTCCGCTCGCGCCGCTCCTTGCTGGGTGACATCGTCAACTCCGACCCCATCTTTGTCCGCACGCCGAACTTCGGCTTCGACGAACTCCCCGGCACCGAAGGCAGCGATTATGCGAGCTTCCGGGCCAGCGATACCTATACCGGGCGTCCGGGGATGATCTATGTCGGCGCCAATGACGGCATGCTGCATGGCATTGATGCCGATACCGGCATCGAACGCTTTGCCTTTGTCCCCAATGCGGTGTTTTCCAAGCTTTCGCGCCTGAGCGACGCCGACTACACCGGCAAGCACACCTTCTATGTCGATGGCACGGTGCGGGTCGTGGATGCGCCGATCAAGGGCAACTGGGAATCGGTGCTGGTCGGCAGTCTCGGTGCCGGCGGGCGTTCGGTGTTTGCCCTGCGTGTCACCGATCCGGCCAATTTCAGCGCCAGCGACGTGCTCTGGGAATTCGGCAGCGATCAGGACCCGGACATGGGCTACTCCATGCCCCAGCCCAGCATTGCGCGGATGAACGACGGCAAATGGGTGGCGATCGTGGCCAACGGGTACAACAGCGCCAATGGCAAGGCGGTGCTGTTCATCCTCGATCTGGCCACCGGCGCCGTGATCAGCAAAATCTCCACCGTGCTGCCGGCCGTGCTGGGCAATGACAATGGCCTGTCCACGCCGGTGCCCGTGGATGTCGATGCGGATCAGATCACCGATTTCATCTATGCCGGCGACCTGCATGGCAATCTGTGGAAATTCGATGTCACCGGCAGCGTGGCAAGCTGGGGGGTCGCTTTCCTCGACGGCCTGATCCCCAAACCGCTGTTCAATGCCTGCCTGGGTGGGGACCCTGCACCCTCCTGCGCGCTGGGTGAACGCCAATCCATCACCGCGCGTCCTGCAGTTGGCGTGAACCCCAACGGTGGCGTGATCGTCTATTTCGGCACCGGTCGCTATTTCGCCGTCGGTGATGGCATTACCACCACCCCGATCAACAGTTTCTATGCCCTATATGACACCAATGAGAAAGGCGATGTGCTGGTCGAGGCGATCGGCTCCAAGCGCAGCAAGCTGGTGGAACAAGAGGTGCTGGGCACCGAGCTGGTGCATGGCACGCTAACCCGCATCACCAGCAGCTATGAAGTCAAGGATGACGACAAGGGCTGGTACATCGATCTGCCGGAAAGTGGCGAACGGCAGATCAGCCAGCCGATTCTGCGTGGCAGCCGCGTGGTCTTCACGACCATGACGCCGGATGCGGATGCCTGCAGTTTTGGCGGCAGCAGCTGGCTGATGGAAATGGAAGCGACCACCGGCCAGGCCCCGGATTACGCCGCCTTTGACCTGAACGGTGACAAGATCTTCGACTACAAGGATTATTCCGAAGACGGGCCGGTTTCCGGCAAGCGTTCCGCCGAAGGCATGATTCGCACCCCGCAGGTCATCGTTGCCGACGACCTGGAATTCAAATTCGCCAGCGGCACCACCGGCAACATTGACGTGACGGTGGAGAACACCACCGGCGCCACCGGTCGGGAATCCTGGCGCCAGCTGCAGTAGATGGAGGCAATGACAATGAAGACAGAAAAACCGCTGGGCCGGATCCTGCTTGGCCTGTGGCTCGGCGCCACCCTGTGCACCAGTGCCCTGGCCGAACAGATCGGCCAGGCGCGCATCGACCGCCTGAGCTATTCTGGTTCGGCACTGCGGGTCCACTTCGACAATGAAGCCTATGCCCTGAGCGCCCGCGCCAAGATCACATGGACGGATGGCACCCAGGCCAGGCCGGAAGACCTGGAAGCCGGCATGCTGATCGACATGGACTGGCAGGGTGAAGGCGAGCTGGCCAGAATCAAGCACATCACGATCGTGACCGAATGAACAAGCAATCGACCCGGGGTTTCACCTTGCTGGAACTGCTGATGGCGGTGGCCATCATCGGCATCATCGCGGCCATCGCCTGGCCCAATTACCGCGAGCAGGTTCTCAAATCGCGCCGCGCGGACGCCAAGATCACGCTGAACGAAACCGCACAGAGACTGGAACGCTGCTTCACCCAATTCGGCAGCTACAATGACAATGCCTGTCCGGTAGCCAAGAAAATCACCTCGCCCGAACGTTTCTATGAGGTTGAAGTGACAGCCGCCGCAGCAAGCTTCAGCCTGAAAGCGAAACCCCTGCTCGATCAAGTGAACGACAAGAAGTGCAGCGCCCTGATGCTGGACAGCAACGGCACCACCAGCGCCGAAGGCAAGAAACCCGCCGAGTGCTGGTAGGCGGCTTGCCTCCCCGTTACCAGCCCGGCAACTCCTCGTAACCGGGCTCGCCAGGCATCAGCACGCGGATGAACTTGCCGTTTTCAAACTGGTGGCGGGTGCGGATTTCCGTCACTTCATTCTGCGCACTTAGCACCTGCAGGACCGCATCGACTTCATCGAAGTCCTGCAATGCCTCCAGTTCCTTGATGGTGGGGAAGATCAGGTCGACCTCGCCATTCGCATGGCGTTGCAACATCTCCGCCGGCCGGGTCCAGCAATGCTCGGTGAGTTCCTTGCCATCCACCCGAACCTGCTGTTCACCCGGCGCCCGGGCGGCGAAAAATCGGGTGCGATAGCGCCTGGGCATCCCCGGCGGGGTGGTCCAGAAACGAAAATACTGCAGGCTGGAGTGGTCGAAGGCATCCGGCAGTTCCGCCAACACATGATCGAGCGAGATCTCGCCCTGATGCAGCGCATGCTGCAGCAGCTCCCAGTTCGCCGGCCGCTGCGGGCTGAACAGCCAGATGCCGGCCTCCTCGAACAGTTCACGCGCCGCGGCGAGATAGAAACGCAAAGCCTTTGGCTCGCCGAACAGGCGCTCAAGCTCGGCCAGATTCTGTCCCCCGCAGTGACGCAGGGCCTGGCTGTCCATGGCATCGACCGCGCCGCCAGGAAACACGTAGGCGCCGGCGGAAAAGCGGGTGCGCCGGCTGCGCTTGCCCATCAGCACTTCCAGGCCCTGTGCGCCATCGCGCAGCAGAACGACCGTGGCCGCGTCCTGCAGCGCCACCTTCACGCGAGAAACTCCACGGCGGCGGTGACGAAGCCACGGGGCTGCTCCCGATGCATGAAATGGCCGGCATCGGCCATCGCCAGCAATCGATAGCGTTCGGCAAACAGATCCTCCTGCTTCTGGAACATCTCCGCCCCGATGCAGCCATCCTCAAGCCCGGCCACCGCCAGGGTCGGAACCTTGCAGGCCTGCAGTGGTGAAACGCTAGCGGCCGACCCGGCCGCCTGCCGCACACCGGCGGGCAAGGCCCGGTAATAGGCCAATACGGCCGCCAGCACCGGCGGCTGCGCCAGCGCCTGGCGCACCGGATCCAGAGCCGCCTCGGAGAATGCCCAGCTCGGCGACCAGGTTCGCCAGAGCTTCTCGATGAATTTGAAATTCCGTGCCCGGATGCTGCGCTCCGGCAGACGCGGCAGCTGGAAGTAAGCCATGTACCAGGAGCGTCGCAACTGCGCGGCTGAGGGCCGCAGGAAACGCCGCGGATGCGGCACCGCGGCACAGACCATCGCGGCTATCTGCTGCGGCCTTTGCGCCGCGAGCGCGTAGTTCAGCGCCGCGCCCCAGTCGTGGCCGATCAGGCGCAGGGCCTGCTCACCACTGACCGCATCCATCAGCCGGCCAAGCACCTGGGCCAGGGCCTGGAGCCGATAATCCACCACCCGATGGTCCAGGGCATAACCGGGCATCTCAGGCACAAACACCTGGTAGCCGGCGGCGGCGAGCATCGGCGCGATTTCGATCCAGGTCTGCGGGGAATCCGGGAAGCCGTGCAAACACCAGAGCGCCGGCCCCTCTCCCCCCGACCACAGACGAAACACACCATCGGCAGTCTGAACTTTGCGCGAGACGAAACCGGCAGGCCACTCAGGCCCGGACAAGCTTCAGCTCCTCATCAATCAGAGCATCTTTTTCTTCCCACAGACCGGCGACGAAAGCCTGCGCCTCGCGGCGGAACTCCGGATCCTGCTGGTAGTTGGCGTGATACCAGGCGTCCGGGATCTGCCGGGTTTTCACATTCACGACCACATCGCGATTCTTGCCACACATGAAGTCCCAGAACGATTTGGGACCATCACGGTAGACGATGGTGACATCCAGCAAGGTATCCACATCCTTCCCCAGAGCCGCTGCCGCGAAAGCCAGCCCGCCGGTCTTGGGGCGCAGCAAATGCTTGTACGGCGAGTTCTGCCGCGCCTGTTTTTCCGGCGTGCAGCGGGTGCCTTCCAGGTAATTCAGCACCGTGACGGGCATGCCGTGATATTTCCTGCAGGCCTGTTGCGCGGTTTCCAGGTCCTTGCCGGCCAGCTCCGGATGTGCGCGCAGGAACTCGCGCGAGTAGCGCTTCATGAACGGGAAATCCAGCGCCCACCAGACCAGGCCCAGGATCGGCACCCAGATCAGTTCCTGTTTGATGAAGAAACGAAAGAAGGGCACTTTCGGCCCCAGGGCGTGCATCACCACATAGATGTCGTTCCAGCTCTGGTGGTTGGCGATCACCAGATATTGCGCATCCTTGCGCAAATCCTGGATGCCGCGAATCTCCCAGCGCCGACGATGGCAGATTTCCGCCAGTAGGGAATTGCCCCGCGACCAGCCCGAACACAGCCGGTCCATCACCCGCGTCATGCCGCGACGCCAGGGCCGCCAGGGCACCAGCAGCTTGATGAAAATCGCGGTATAGACCGGAATGGCCCAGAGCACCAAGTTCAGCACAAACAAAGCGGAGACGATGAGCCCGATCAAGGGTGCTGGGAGGAAACTCAGCATTTTCCGTTCAATTTGACAAGATTGGCTGCAATTGTAGCCGAAGCGCCGGCCCTGACCGCGCGCAATCCACCTCACTCGGCCAGCAGGAGCTCGATCTGCTGCTGCAACCGGCGCGCCGCCGCGCTGCCGAGACGGATTTCGCCGGCCTGGGCGAAACGCAACCGGCCCTGCTTGTCGACCAGATAAAACGCCGGCCAGTAGCGGTTGCCCAGGGCATTCCAGTAGGCATAGTCGTTGTCGAGCATGACCGGATGACGCAGGCTCAGCGTGCGCAGGGTCTGCTCGACCCCGGCGCGCGGCCGAACCTCGCTGAACTCCGGCGTATGGATACCGACGACGCGAAACGCCCGATCGACGAAACGCTCTTCCATCGACTTGATCCAGGGCGCGCTGCGCAGGCAAGCGCCACAGTTGCGGGTCCAGAACTCGATCATCACCACCTCGCCGCGCAGCTGTTGCAGGCTGAGCGGCGCACTGTTGATCCAGGCGGCAGGCTCACCGCGGGTGAAATCCGGCGCCGGGTGAGCGCTACCGGCCCAGCTGCCGCCCGCCAAGCCAAGCAGGCAGAGCGTCAGAAGCTGGCGCATGAGGCGGGCCAATATTATTCGCTGCGGGAGCATGGCAACAGGGGTCGTTCTCGGTCTGATCTTTCACTCATCACGGCGCGCGCGATGCGATGTCCGCGCCAGGGCGGATGCACAGACGCGGCTTACCCAGTTTCAGACCGGCCGCGCAGGCACAGGTTCATTCCCGCGGAATGTCCCGGAAGGCCTGTAATCGGCCCTCGGCATCCAGCACTTCAACGCGTCGATAGGGCAAAGCCGGCACCGCCGCCAGCACACAGAGGCTGGTCATGATCTGGGTAACCATGCGGTCCGCCGCCGGCTGCAGCCATTCCGCGCTGAGACGCAGCGTGCCCTGTGCATCCAGCTCCGCGGTCTTGCCGAGTTCAATACTGTAACCGCCGGTGCGACGCAAGCCCTGCTCCACCAGCACGAAAGCCTGCTCGGGCGGGAGCTTGAGGCGCTGCAGATGCAGGGCATTTTCGCTGTCCCAGGCGGTCAGCTCGGCGGCGGAATCAAACAGCCGGATCACTGCATTTTCGGTTGGCGTGCCACACAGCAGGGCACGACGCAGCTCCTCCACCGGATATTCGCCCTGCGGATATTCATAGGCCTTTTCCCAGAACTTGATGCTGGGTCGCCAGGCGCAGGCCCCGAGAAACAGGACACTGAGGATCAGGCAGAAGACTTGACGCAAGGGCATGCAGACACTCCGGTAGATCAGCCGGGGAATTGTAGCAAGCCCCTACGAAGGCGCACGCGGGCGTGCGCGGCAGACCGGGCGAGCGGGACCGCAAATTGCATTTCTGCGATCATGCGTACGATGAACCCAAGCGAGACCATTTCAGTCGACTGGCTGTGCCGTGAGCTGGAAGCCGACGGCCGCCTGTCCTCATCCCAGGCGGCCGATGCCTTGCTGCGCCTGTCCGGCACCCGTTCTAAAGCCCATCCGCTGACCCGCCTCGGCCTGCTCAATCTGCCGCGCGCGGACGCCCCTGGCAGCCTGCTGGACAGCGAATGTCTGGGCGAGTGGCTGGCGGGCAAGTGCGGCCTGCGCTTCCATCACATCGATCCCCTGAAGGTCGACATCCCGAAAGTCACCTCGGTCTGCTCCTATGCGTATGCCAGCCGCGCCCGCATCCTGCCGCTGGAGATCACCGCGGACAAGGTCGTGGTGGCGGTCAGCGAACCGAGCAACCGGGACTGGGAAGCCGAGCTGAGCCGCATCGCCGGCAAGGCCGTGGAACGGGTGATGGCCGACCCGGAGGATATCGAGCGCTATCTGGTCGAATTCTACGCCCTGGCCCGCTCGGTGAAAGCCAGCGAGACCGAGCAGCGCCAGCGTCAGACCGGCCTGCAGAATCTGGAGCACCTCACCGAACTGGGCAAACGCGGCAGCCTGGAAGCGAACGACCGGCACATCGTCGCGATCGTGGACTGGCTGCTGCAGTACGCGTTCGAACAACGTGCCAGCGACATCCACATGGAGCCGCGCCGTGAATCGGGCAATGTGCGTCTACGCATCGATGGCGTGCTGCATCCGGTTTATCAGATGCCGCCCAAGGTCATGGCCGCGGTGACCAGCCGGCTGAAAATCCTCGCCCGCATGGATTTGGCGGAAAAACGTCGCCCCCAGGATGGCCGGGTGAAGACCCGCAGCCCGGATGGCCAGGAAATCGAACTGCGCCTGTCTACCATGCCGACCAGCTTCGGCGAAAAACTCGTACTGCGCATATTCGACCCCAGCGAACTGCTGCAGAACTTCGCCAACCTTGGCCTCAGCGCCCGCCAGACGCTCAACTGGGAAGAGCTGACCAGCCAGCCCCACGGCATCGTCCTGGTCACCGGACCAACCGGCTCCGGCAAGACTACGACGCTCTATTCCACCCTGCGCCATCTGGCCAGCCCGGAAGTGAACATCTGCACCATCGAGGACCCGATCGAACTGATCGAGCCGCGCTTCAACCAGATGCAGGTCAATGCCGCCCTGGATGTGGATTTCTCCGGCGGAATTCGCACCCTGCTGCGGCAGGACCCGGACATCATCATGGTCGGCGAAATTCGCGACCGCGAAACCGCGGAAGTGGCGATCCAGGCCGCGCTGACCGGCCATCTGGTGCTCAGCAGCCTGCACACCAACGACGCCGCCGACGCCATCACCCGTCTGCAGGATCTGGGCATTCCGGCCTATCTGCTGCGCGCGACCATGCTCGGCGTGCTGGCCCAGCGCCTGGCCCGGCGGCTCTGTCCGCATTGCAAGCAGAGTACCGAACCCGACCCCGATGAGTGGCTGGCGCTGGCCGGCGATAAGCTACCGATGCCAAAACGGCTGATGACGTCACCGGGCTGCCTGGAATGCAGGGCCACTGGTTTTCTCGGCCGCCTGGGGCTGTTCGAGTTGCTACCCATGGACACCTCCATCCGCCACGCCATCCGCGACCAGATGGAGGCCGAAGAATTACGTCAGCTTGCCCGCGCACAGGGCTTGGCCGGCCTGCGCGAGGCCGGCATCCAGAAAGTCCTGGCTGGCGAAACCCTGGCCGCCGAAATTCTGCGCATCACCCCGCGAACCTGAAGAAGTGCCATGAATGCCCTGACCCCATCTCCCGAACTGCTCGCCCGCCTGCTGGACTGGGCCGAGGCTCTGGGCCTGAATCTGCTCGCCGCACTGGCCACGTTCATCATCGGCCGCTGGCTTGCGGGCCTGCTCATCGCCGGCCTAAAAAAAGCCCTGAACCGAGCCAAGGTCGATGCCACCCTGGCCAAGTTTCTTGGCCATGTCGCCTATGGTCTGATCATGGCGATGGTGGTGATTTCCGCCCTCGGCCAGCTTGGCGTCAGCACCACGTCGGCCGCCGCCCTGCTGGGTGGCGCCGGGGTTGCGATCGGCCTGAGCCTGAAAAATCAGCTATCGGCTTTTGCCGCCGGCGTGCTGATCATCCTGTTCCGGCCGTTTCGCAGCGGCGACTACATCGAGGCGGGCGGCACCGCCGGCACGGTTGAGGACATCCGCATCTTCGCCACCGTGATCAGAACCCCCAACAACCAGGAAGTCACGGTTCCAAATGACCGCATCTGGGGCGGTAGCATCACCAATTTCACCATCCGCCCGACCCGGCGCATCGATCTGCCGGTCGGCATCAGCTACGACGCCGATCTGCGCCAGGCCAAAACCATCCTCGCCGAAATCGCGGACGCGCACGAACGGGTGCTGAAAGATCCGGCACCTTGGCAGGGCGTCACCGAACTGGGCAACTCCGCCATCATCATCAGCTTCCGCGCCTGGGTGAATACCGGCGATTTCCTGCAGACCCGTTCCGACATGATCGAGCAGATCAAGCTGCGTTTCGATGCGGCCGGCATCGGGATTCCCTACCCGCAGATGGATGTTCATCTGCACGCCGACCAGGCCGCACCGGCTGCAGACTGAAGCTGCGGCCCGGCCGCAGCGTCCTAGGTCTGGTCCAGCGCCAGCAAGATCTTTCGTCTCAGCCCGTCGTCCAGCAACGGCAGGATGCGGTGCAGATGATCGCGCGGCCCGCTGTCGCTGTCCGCATGGCTGACCAGCGCCGCGATCAAGACCTCCTGCGCACCCTCATTCAAAGCATCAAACAGCACCACCGCATCACGCCACAGGTCGCGCTCATACAGCGCCTGCACCAGGCTCGTCAGCACCTGGGGTGAGGCTTCGGCGAGACGATCACCCAGGCGCCGGCGCTGCGCCTCGCCCAGACGCTCTGCCAGGGAGAGAATTTCCGGCCACAGGGCGCCATCATCTTCGGCGCCAGCGGCCAGGGTCTGTGCCAGTTGCGGCGCTTCCAGCAGGGCGATGAGCTGGTCCAGGCGTTCGACGGATTCGACATAGAAGCCAACCCGCAGCAGGGATTCCCCGTTCATTTCCAGCGCCACGCGACGAATCTGTTCATTCGTCAGGGCATCAACAAACTGCGCCATGGTCATGAATTCTCGCCGCCTGAGCAGTTCATGCGCCACTTTCACCACATTGTCCGCCGGCATGGCCTGCAGGACTTCGCGCGCACGCCGCGGATCCAGCGCCACGCAGATGTCGGCCTGATAGCCGGTGTCCAGACGCCCCGCCAGATCCACCGCCGCGGCAGGCTCCAGCAAACCCGTGACCTGAGCGGAGATTCTCGCCGGAATGACCTTCTCGCAAATCACCGCCACCACCTTGTTCGGCAGCAATCGGGTGCTTTCCGCCAACCGCTTGAAGCGCCGGGCGTGGCGATCGTAGAGATAGCCGGAAACGGCCTGACGCAGGCCGCGCAGCTGTTCCAGTTGCAGATGGCTCACGAAAGCGAGCTCGGCCACCGGCACGTCCAGCATCTTGGCGAGTTTCTGCAACTCCGCCTTGATCAGCAGTTCAGACATGGCTAGCGGAACAGCAGCTTGCGCACGGCACCGCGCAGCAACGCGGGCACATGGCTCAGGGATTCTTCGGTGGCCGCGGCCAGGCTCGCCGCCTGTTGCGCCTGGGCCTGCAGGATCAGCGCTTCGAGACGCTGGATATCCGCCTGATCCAGGCCATCCAGATCCGGCAGCTTCTGCGCCAGCCCGGGCAGTTGTGCATCCCATGCACTCAGGTCCAATTGCGCCACGCGGGCGTTCTCCTTCGTTTGCGGATCAAGCTGCAAGCATCGCCTGCGCCGGCGGATCAGCGCAAGCACAGGCGCAGGTCGCCAGCGCACAGGTCTGCAGGTGCGGCCATACCGGTGTGCGCCCGTTCGGCACCGTGGCCGCTTCGGCCCGCCAGCACCGAGGCGGGTTCAAACGATCTACGATTGCATTGTTGCTCCGCCCGCGGGTAGCGTGCACGTTTCGTTCACACAAGACGCCGCATGTCCAATCAAAATCTTAATCTTGCCGCCGCCCTGCTGCTGGCTGGTGCCAGCGGACTGGCCCAGGCCGCGCCGGCCAACGGTCCGAGCACCGGCCTTGAATTTTCCGCGCCCCTGGTCAATGACCTGCAGCGCGGCGCCGGTGAACCGATCATTGAAATCGACGCCGACGGCACCGTGTATACCTGCGGCCCCACCGGCTTTTCACAGAATCAGGACTATGCGTCGGCCTAGCTGGATTTCGGCGATCAGTTCAATCCGCTGGGCGCCTATCCGCGCGGCCAGTTCAGTGCCGGCGGCGGCGGCGATTGTGCTTTCGCCACCAGCCCGGTGCGCAATGCGGAAGGCTATTATTCCCTGGCCTATACCGGGCTCTACGGCCTGGTGACCTTCAGCACGATGACGTCCAGCGATCGCGGCGCCACCCTGCTGGTGGGCAATTCCACCCCCTTGCCCGGCACGGACCGACAGTGGATCGTGTTCACCGATGAAGACACCGTCTTCCATACCTATAACCGCATTGGCGCCCAGGCCGGCCTCAACGTCCAGCGTTCGGATGATGGCGGCCTGACCTACAGCCGCGAAACCCTGGTCTCACCGGGCTCCAGCGGCCAGGGCCAGATCCGCGCCCTGCCGGCAGAACTCAACCCGGCGCAGAACGGCTTGCCCGCGCTCTACTACCCCTGGTCGCAGGGCATCTCGCTGCGCCTGGCGCTGTCCCTGGATGAAGGCAAAACCTGGAACAACTGCACGGTGGCGGAAGCCCGAGGCAATACCGACAACAAATTCCCCGCCGCCGACCACGATCTGGCCGGCAATCTGTATTTCGCCTACACCGAGTCCGGTTTCTGGGACACCTTCGTCACCACGGTCACCAATGCCGAACTGCTGAACTGTGATGGCGGCATCCGCGGCGCGTTCGATTCGGTGCTCAAGACCAGCAAGCCGATGCAGGTCAATCGCGAGCAGGTCGAAACCACCGCCTTTCCCTGGCTTGTCGCCAGCGGCGAGCCAGGCCGGGTCGCGGTGGCGTTCTACGGCTCCCGGATCAAGGGCAACCCGGATGACGCCAGCCTGCCGCATGTCTGGGATGTCTATGTCAGCCAGTCCCTCAATGCCCTGGACGCCGACCGTGATTTCTACCAGGTCAAGGCCAGCAGCCATCCGATGCACTACGATCAGATCTGCCAGAACGGCCTGGGCTGCGCTACCGGCGGCGACCGCTCTTTAGTCGATTTCTTCGCCCTGGATTACAACCCGGCCAACGGCGAACTGCTGGTGACCTACAACTGGGCGCACAAACGCCCTGGCGACACCCTGGGCGAGTTCACCGCCACGATGGTGGTTCGCCAGGTCGCCGGCGCAAGCCACAATGGCGGCGTGATCAGCAACCCGGAACGCATCGCCTTGCGCCAGCGCACGGAGGACCCCGCCGGCGACGCCTACACCGATTTCTCCGATCTGTTCGTCACCGGCAGCCGCGGCAATGCCCCGGCCCTGGATCTGCGCCTGCTTGAAATCCTGCCGCTGGCCGAAGGCGATGGCTTCACCGCCCGCATCCTGGTCGAAGATCTCTCCGATGCGGCACTGGAAAGCGCCTTGCAAGCCCTGCCGGCGCAATCCCTGCTCTGGCTGTTCTACTACGTCGATGGTTACCGCCATCACGTCGCCAGCGCGCGCTGGAATCCGCTCGATGGCTTCAGCTTCGGCTTCAATGGCTATGAAGGTTCGCTGCAGGAATGTGGCAGTCCACCCAGCCAAGACCCGACCAACAGCCTGCCGCCGGAAGCGCGCAATCCCGGCAATGCGACCAATCCGGATCAGTGCCTGTACTACCGTGGCATGGAGCCGCTGGTCGGACGCGTGGATCAGGCCAGCGGCAGCATCGAACTGGATCTGCCTTTGGCGCGGCTGAACACCCTCAAGGACGTGCCGCCGCCGGCCCGCAGTCCGGCCGAGGTGCCCGCGGCGCCGGGTGATCGCATCTATTCCGCCGCCGCCTACACGCAGGGCAATTCGATCTCCCCTGTACAGGACATCCAGAGCTGGCTGACGCCGGTGGACAATACCGCGGCGATGGACTTCCTGATTCCCGGCGCGCTCCAGGCCGAGGATGGCACAGCGAGTTCGGCCGGCGGCCGCGATGCCACGGCCGCAAAGGGCGGCGGTCTGTCGCTGCTGAGCCTGCTGGGCCTGACCGGCCTGTTCTGCCGACGTCGAGCGCGCCACGCGCATTGAGTCTCGTGGCGACCGGGCCTGTGTCCGGTCGCCACGCGCCCGCTGACGAGGCCCGGGGGCCTGGCTTATTTCTTGCCGAGTTTCAGACGCAGCGCGTTAAGCTTGATGAAACCGGCGGCGTCGCGCTGATCGTAGGCGCCCTTGTCGTCTTCGAAGGTGGCGATGGATTCATCGAACAGGCTGTTGGATTCCGAACGACGGCCCAGGGTCAGCACATTGCCCTTGTACAGTTGCAGGCGCACCTCGCCATTAACCGTGGTCTGGGTATGGTCAATGGCCGCCTGCAGGGCTTCGCGCTCCGGGCTGTACCAGTAGCCGTTGTAGATCAGCTTGGCATAGCGCGGCATCAGTTCATCTTTCAGATGCGCCGCTTCCCGATCCAGGGTGATGGACTCCATCGCCCGATGGGCGCGCAGCAGGATGGTCCCGCCCGGGGTTTCATAGCAGCCACGTGACTTGATCCCGACATAGCGGTTCTCGACGATGTCCAGCCGGCCGATGCCGTGTTTTGCCCCCAGGGCATTGAGCGCATCAAGCATCGCGAAGGGGCTCAGCGCCTCACCATTGAGACTGACCGCATCACCGGCGGCAAAGCCGATGCGGATCTCTTCCGGCACATCGGGTGCATCCTGCGGGCTGGCGGTCCAGCGCCACATGCTCTCCTTGGGCGCACACCAGGGATCTTCCAGCTCTTCGCCTTCATAGGAGATGTGCAGGCAGTTGGCGTCCATCGAATAGGGCGAGGAACCGTCTTTCTTCTTGGCGATCGGAATTCCGTGCTGATCGGCGTAGGCCAGGAGTTTCTCGCGCGAGCTCAGATTCCATTCGCGCCAGGGCGCGATCACCTTGATCTGCGGCATCAGACCATAGGCACCAAGTTCGAAACGCACCTGATCATTGCCCTTGCCGGTGGCGCCATGGGCAATGGCATCGGCGCCGACTTCACGGGCAATTTCGATCATGCTGCGCGTGATGCAGGGCCGCGCGATCGAGGTGCCGAGCAGATACTCGCCTTCGTAAATCGCATTGGCGCGGAACATCGGAAACACGAAGTCGCGCACGAATTCCTCGCGCAGGTCGCGGATGAAAATGTCCTTGACCCCGAGCGCCTCGGCCTTCGGGCGGACTTCCTCCACTTCTTCCCCCTGCCCAAGGTCGGCGGTGAAAGTCACCACCTCGCACTGGTATTCATCCTGCAACCATTTCAGGATGACGGAAGTATCCAGACCACCGGAATACGCGAGAACAACTTTCTTGATTTCAGACATGGCATTTGCGGGCTAGGGCGCGGCGGGCGATTATAGCCGGTGCACCAGTGCCTTTGCTCGGCTGGGCAAGCGAGCCGCCGGCGGGCCTGCCAGCCCGCCGTACCGACAGGGCGGGCTGCCGCCCCCAAAGTCGCCAGGCTCGTGCCCGGCGATCAGCGCCGATGCGAACTGCGCCAGCACACCACGACCACGATGAGCCTCATGACCAAGCTGAAGATCACCACCCCCGACGACTGGCACCTGCATCTGCGCGATGGCGCGCAGCTGGCAGATACCGTGGCGCACACCGCCCGTCAGTTCGCCCGCGCGATCATCATGCCGAACCTGCGCCCGCCGGTGACCACGGTCGAATTGGCGGCCGCCTATCGGGCACGCATCCTCGCCGCCCTGCCCGAAGGGCTGGACTTCGAGCCGCTGATGAGCCTGTATCTCACCGACAGCACCAGCCCGGCCGAGATCGAAAAAGCCGCCGCCAGCGGCTTCGTCCATGGACTCAAACTATACCCGGCCGGCGCCACCACCAACTCGGACTCCGGCGTTACGGACATCAGCAGGATCTCGGCCGCGCTCCAGGCCATGAGTGATTGCGGCCTCGTGCTGCAAGTGCACGGCGAGGTCACCGACGAGGATGTCGACATCTTCGATCGTGAGGCGGTGTTCATTGATCGCATCCTGCGCCCGGTCTGCGAGAAGTTCCCCGACCTGAAAGTGGTGCTCGAACATATCACCACCGCCCAGGCGGTGGATTTCGTCCGCGCCGGCGATGCCCGCATCGCCGCCACCATCACCCCCCAGCACATCCGCTACAACCGCAACGAGCTGTTTCGCGGCGGGATCCGTCCGCACAACTGGTGTCTGCCCATTCTGAAAGCAGAACGTCATCGCAAGGCGGTGGCGCAGGCCGCAATGAGCGGCCACCCGCGTTTCTTCCTCGGCACCGACAGCGCTCCGCACGAACGCGGCACCAAGGAAAACGCCTGCGGCTGTGCCGGGATCTTCTCCGCCCCGATCGCCCTGGAACTGTATGCGGACAGTTTCGCCCAGGCCGGCCAGCTTGAGCGCCTGGAAGCCTTTACCAGTCATTACGGACCGGATTTCTATGGCCTGCCGCGCAATCCAGGCCACCTGGAACTGGAACAACAGGCCCAGACGATTCCCGAACTGCTGCCGCTGGGCGATGGTCAGGTGGTGCCGATGCTGGCCGGAGAAAGCCTGAATTGGCGCCTGGCCAGGGCCCGCGCATGAGCAGCGAAGATCAGCACGGAGAAACCCCGGAGATCAAGAATCCTCTGATGGCGCAACGCTTCAGGGGGTTTCTGCCGGTCATCGTCGATGTCGAAACCGGCGGCTTCAACTGCGCCACGGATGCGCTGCTGGAAATCGCCGCGCATACCTTGGATATCGACGCCAATGGCATGCTGTCACCGGGCGAGGCCATCTGTTTTCATGTCGAGCCCTTCGCCGGCGCGAATATCGAAGACGCCGCCCTGGCTATCACCGGCATCAAGCCCTTCAGCCCCTTGCGGGCTGCCGAAAAGGAAAGCAATGCGCTGGGCAAGACCTTTCAGCTGATCCGGCGCCGTATACGCGAGTATGGCTGCCGACGCGCGGTTCTGGTCGGCCACAACGCGCATTTCGATCTGGGCTTTCTGAATGCCGCGGTGGCGCGCTGCGGGATCAAGCGCAACCCCTTCCATCCGTTTTCCGTCTTCGATACCGCCACCCTGGCCGGCGCCACGCTGGGCCAGACCGTCCTGGCCCGGGCCATCGAAACCGCGAGAATCGACTGGGACCCCAGCGAAGCCCATTCCGCCCGCTACGATGCCGCCAAGACCGCCGAACTGTTCTGTTTGATGCTGAACAGCATCGCCCCGGTCTACCAGGCCTGGACCTGCAGCGACGACGAAGAGGAATGAGCGCTCAGGCTCCGACCAAGAGCAAACCCGTGGCCATACGTCCGGCACGCTGGCTGCTGCGCAGCCTCAGCGTGCTGCTGCTGATCCTGCTGCTCCTGGCCTACACCCTGCATCTGCGCTACGGCGGCGGCGCCGCCTTCCCCGACCGCAGCGCAGATCCGCTGTGGCCGGCATCTGCCCTGGAAACCGTGGCTGACCTGGACTATCCGCCGGGCAATGTCGCGGTCAGCGCGGATGGGCGCGTTTTTTTCACCCTGCACCCGGAAGCACGCCCGCCCGTCAATCTGGTCGAATGGGTGGAGGGTAAAGCGCGACCCTGGCCCAGCCCGGCCATGCAGCCCGGCGGCAGCGATGCCGATGCCCTGGTGGAGGTGCTCTCCATTCGCATCGATGCACAGAATCGGCTGTGGGCCCTGGACAACGGCCTGCATGGCAGCCGGCCCGGCCGTCTGCTGGCCTTCGATCTGCACAGCGGCAAAATCGTGCATCGCTATCAGTTCCCCCGCGAACTGGCGGGCTGGGGCTCACATCTCAATGATTTTCAGGTGGCGCCCGATGGCCAGACCATCTACATCGCCGATGCCAGCTTCTTTGCCAGAACGCCGGCCATCCTGGTGTACGACCTGATCAGCGGCCGCGCCCGGCGGGTGATCAGCGATCATGAAAGTGTTGACGCGGAACACTACCTGCCGGTGGTGCAGGGACGGCCGATGCAGGCCTTTGGCCTCGTCACCATCCGCCCCGGGGTCGATTCCATCGGCCTGAGCCGTGACGGACACTGGCTGTATTTCGCGCCGGTCACCAACAATCACCTGTATCGGGTGGCCACCCGTCACCTGCGTGATGAAACCCTGGACCCCATCCAACTGAAGCGTCGGATCCAGCGTGTCGGGCTCAAGAGCATGAGCGACGGCATCAGTCTGGATGACGCGGGCCGGGTCTATCTTTCCGATCCGGAGCATTCCGCCATCCTGCGCATGGATACTGACGGCCGCTTGCAGACCCTGATCAAGACGGATCGCCTGCGCTGGCCTGATGGGTTCAGCTTCGGCCCGGACGGCTGGCTTTACGTCACCTGCAGCAGCCTGCATCAGGTCATTGGCCTGCCCCCCGCAAGCGTGCGCGACCACGCCCCCTACCAGGTGTTCCGGATTCGCAGCGGCGCCAGCGCTGCCGCGGGGCACTGAAACGGCGTCACCGCCTGGCAGGCTTTTCTGTCACGAAGCGGTCATAATTCGGCCATAAAAATTCCATCTTGCTTCGGCACCATGGCTGGAGGAATGAACAAGAAAGAGGGTCACTCATGGCTGTTGTTGCTTCCCATGCGCTGCCGCGTTTCACCTGCGATCTGGCATCCACGCCGGCCGAAATCCGTGAATCCCAGCAATTGCGCTACGACATATTTGCCCGGGAAATGGGCGCTGCGATTGACGGTGGCGCCGAAGGCCTGGATCGCGATGATCTGGATGCCTATTGCGAACATCTGATCGTTCGCAACGAAGTCGGCCAGATCGTCGCCTGCACCCGCCTGCTTGATGGCGAGACCGCAGCTCGCGCCGGTGGCTACTACTCCGCACATGAGTTCGCGATGGCGCCGATCCAGGCACTGCAGGGGCACAAGCTGGAAGTCGGCCGGACCTGCGTGCACGCCGATTACCGCAGCGGCGCCACCATCGCGGTGCTGTGGTCGGGCCTCGCCCGGCATGTGGCACGCCAGGGCATCGATTACCTGTTCGGCTGCGCCAGCATTCCGCTGGACCGGGATCGCGATGCTGCCCATTGCATCATGGAAGAAATCCGCAATCGCTACATGAGCGCGCCGGACCTGCGTGTCACGCCGACCCGCAGCCTGCCAGCCCGGCAGGTGGAATTCAGCCGGGTGCGGATGCCGCCGCTGCTCAAAGCCTATCTCAGCCTCGGCGCGCGCGCCTGCGGCGAGCCCCACTGGGACACCGACTTCAACTGCGCCGATGTATTCATGCTGCTGAACCTGAAAGAACTGCATCCACGCTATGCTAGGCGCTTCCTCGGCCCTGTTCTCGCCTCTGCTTGATTCGTCACCTCCGTCGTCTTTATCGTTTCCTGCTGCTGTTCCTGTGCATTTTTACCGGCCTGTTCGCGGGCCTTGCGGCACGTTGCAGCCGGCGTCCTGAATACTGGTCCCAGCGCTGGTTTCGCAGCCTGCTGCGCGCCTTGAATGTGCAGGTGGAGGTGACCGGCCTGCCCGCCCGGACCGGCGCCCTGGTCGCCGGCAATCATGTGTCCTGGCTCGACATCGCCCTGCTGGTCAGCGCCAAACCGGTGATCTTCGTATCCAAGGCGGAGGTCTCGCAGTGGCCTGTCGCGGGCTGGCTGGCGCGCAGCGGTGAAACCCTGTTCATCGAACGTGGCGCCCATGGCACCCAGCACCTGAACGAACAAATCAGCGCGCTGCTGGCCCAGGGTCGTTCGGTGGTGATTTTTCCCGAAGGCACCACCACGCGCGGGCCGGGCGTCCGCCGCTTCCATTCCCGGCTGTTCGCCGGCGCGATCAACAGCCACCGCCAGGTCCTGCCGTTCGCGCTGCGTTATCGCCAGGCCTGCGTGCCGTATGTGGATGACCAGAGCCTGGGGCAGAATCTGTGGGCCTTGCTGGCCGAACCCGTGATCCATGCGGAATTGCGTTTTGGCCCCCTGATCCCCCCGGCCGAGCGCCGCGATCATCTGGCCCGCCAGACCCAGCGCTGGGTCGAACGCAGCCTGTCCCGGCCACCGCCCTGGACGAGCACCCAGTCCACCGCCCCCGCCTGGAACCCGCCGACGCGCTGAGCGTCCGGCGTCCCGGGTCGCCCCCCCCGAAGCCATGTCGAAGTGGCGGCAGCAAGGTACAATCGGCGGCTTTCTCATGCCCAGCGGGATTTGCCATGACCACCATCCGTCAAGACGATTTCATAGACAGCGTGGCCGATGCGCTGCAGTTCATCTCCTATTACCACCCGGTGGATTTCATCCAGGGCGTGCATCAGGCCTACCTGAAGGAAGAAAACCCGGCGGCCAAGGATGCGATGGCGCAGATCCTGATCAACTCCCGCATGTGCGCCGAAGGCAAACGGCCGATCTGCCAGGACACCGGCATCGTCACCGTCTTCCTGAAAATCGGCATGGACCTGCGCTGGGATGCCAAGATGAGTGTCGCCGACATGGTCAATGAAGGCGTGCGCCGCGCCTACCAGCACCCGGACAACGTGCTACGCGCCTCGATCCTCGCCGACCCCGCCGGCAAGCGGATCAATACCCGCGACAACACCCCGGCGGTGATCCATATGGAAGTGGTCCCCGGTGACAAGCTCGATGTGCAGGTCGCGGCCAAGGGCGGCGGCTCGGAAGCCAAATCCAAGTTCGCAATGCTCAACCCTTCCGATTCCATCGTCGACTGGGTGGTAAAAACGGTGCCGACCATGGGCGCCGGCTGGTGCCCGCCCGGCATGCTGGGCATCGGCATAGGCGGCACCGCGGAAAAGGCCATGATCATGGCCAAGGAAGCGCTGATGGATCCGATCGACATCCAGGACCTGCGCGCGCGCGGGCCGCAGAACCGGGCCGAGGAACTGCGCCTGGAACTGATGGATGCGGTCAATGATCTTGGCATCGGCGCCCAGGGCCTGGGCGGGCTCACCACCGTGCTGGACGTGAAGATCAAGGATTACCCCACCCACGCCGCCAATCTGCCGGTGGCGATGATTCCCAACTGCGCCGCCACCCGCCATGCGCATTTCGTGCTGGATGGCAGCGGCCCGGCGAAACAGACCCCGCCCTCGCTGGATGACTGGCCCCAGATCAGCTGGTCCGCCGGTGATTCCGCCCGCCGGGTCAACCTCGATACGGTCAGCCGCGAGGACATCAAGGACTGGCAGCCCGGCGAAACCCTGCTGCTGTCCGGCAAGATGTACACCGGCCGCGACGCCGCCCACAAGAAGATGACCGAGATCCTCAAATCCGGTCAGAAACTGCCGGTCGACCTCGCTGGCAAATTCATCTATTACGTCGGCCCGGTGGATCCGGTGCGCGAGGAAGTGGTCGGCCCCGCCGGTCCCACCACCGCGACCCGAATGGACAAATTCACCGACTACGTGCTGGAACAGACCGGCCTGATCGGCATGGTCGGCAAGGCCGAACGCGGCCCCACAGCCATCGAGGCCATCCGCAAACACCAGGCCGTCTATCTGATGGCGGTCGGCGGCTCGGCCTATCTGGTGTCCAAGGCCATCACCGCCGCCAGGGTCGTGGCATTCGAGGAACTGGGCATGGAGGCGATCTACGAATTCGAGGTCAAGGACATGCCGGTGACCGTCGCGGTCGATACCCGAGGCGAGTCGGTGCATCAGACCGGCCCGAAGATCTGGAAGCTGAAAATCGAGCAATCCAAGGCCTGAGTTCGGCCTCATGCAAAAGCCCCTTCGCGGGGCTTTTTCGTGACCGCGTCTGCGCGGCGTTCGCAAAGATGGACCGGCACTTGCAGGACCGGAACTGCACTTGTTGCGGAGCGCGCATGCAGATCAAGCAGATCATGAGCACACCGGTGGTCACGGTGGAAATGGACGATAGTCTGGCCACGATCAAGGAGATATTCGACCACACCCACTTCCATCATCTGCTGGTGGTGGAACAGGCCCGATTGCTGGGCGTCATCTCCGACCGGGACCTGCTCAATGCCCTGAGCCCGTATATCGGCACACCCTCAGAAGGACATCGGGATCTCGCCACGCTGAACCGCAAGGCGCATCAGATCATGAGTCGCCAGCCCATCACCCTGGATCTGCAGGCCGATTTGCAGGCGGCCGTCCGTATTTTCAATGCGCATCGCATCTCCTGCATTCCGATTGTCGATGCCGGCAATCAGCCGGTGGGCATCGTCAGCTGGCGCGACATCATGCGCACCCTGCTGCCCTCGCCTGACCCGGACCACGACGCAGTTCCCCGGTCTCGCTAACCGCCAGATACGGCAGGCCCATCTGCGTCAGCCAGGCCATCGCCGGCACCGGCGCCATCAGCATCGCCGTGGTACTGAGCACGCCGGCGACCAAGCACTGCGGCGCCATCACGCTGACACTGGCGAAACCCTGTGCCGGCCAGCCACTGTGCGGGTTGAGGATGTGGCAGTAACGGCGGCCATCAACGATGAAGTAGCGCTCGTAGTCCCCGCTGCTGGCCAGCGCACCGGCGTGCATGGGCCACTGCGCAATGGCCGTATCCGGCGCACGCGGATGGCGGATGCCGACCTGCCAGGGACGGCCGTCGGGGTGTGGCCCGAGGATGCTCACATCGCCCCCCAGATTGACCAATCCGTGGCGCAGCCCGGCACGGCGCAATGCGGCGACCGCAGCATCGGCCGCATATTCCTTCACGAAGCCGCCGAAATCCAGCTCCATGCCAGCCGGTAAGCGCAGCTGCGGCGGCTCCCAGTGCAGACGCTGCAGGCCGATCGCTGGCAACAGTCGGGTAATCGCCGCAGGATCCGGCAGACGCACCGTATTGAAATCCCAGGCGCGCCGAAGAATTCCGGCACTGGGATCGAACAGCCCGCCGCTTTCGGCGTGCGCCTTGCAGGCAAATTCGAGCAGTCCGGCCGTTTCATCATCCAGGCGCAAGGCCGGCCCGCCGGCTCCGGCATTGATCTGGCTGAGGACCGAATCGCTGCGATAACGCGAGTACTTGGCTTCCAGCCGTTCGACCTCCGCGCGGGCGGCGTCCGCCGCGTCCTCGATGCAACGGACATCCGCGCCGTAAAGATGCAGATCGCAGGGACTGCCCATGGCGCGGAATCCCAGGCGACTGAATGCCAGCCTAGTCGAAACGATAGGCCACCCGCAGGCTCAGCATCCGGAACTCGACGAGGCCCGGATTCTGGGCGCCGACACGGCCCAGCGCGTAGGCCGCGTCGGCCTGGTAATGCTCCAGCCCCAGCGCCAGATCCAGGCCCTGATGTTGATAGCTCACCTGCGCCAGGGCACTGAGCGCCCCATAGGGAGACAAACGATAATCGCTGCTCATTCGGCCATCGGCCGGCCGCGCGGTGAAGTACGGCGCGTAGAAAGCGGCCTGAGACTGGGTGTAGTAGCGCAGACCGGCATGGTAGCGCCAGTTCTCGGCCAGTCGATGCGCCCAGCGCCCTTCCAGGGTGTGGGTCTGGATCTCCCAGTCATCCCTTGTCGCCCGGTAATCGAGATGCAGCGCCGCCTGCACATGCTTGATGTGCCGTCGCAGTCGCAGGAAAAACGAGCCCATGCTGCGCTGGTCCGGCCGCGCATCGGCCCGCGTCGCACCCTCGACATACACCAGCTTGTAGGGGTCGGACAGATAACCGCTGGCCCGACTGTAAGCCAGGCCCCACTGCAGCACGCTGGCGCGATTCAAGATCCGGGTCATGCTGGCCTGCAGACTCAGCTTGTCTTTGCTGGCTTTGACGATCCGCTCCGGAAACCGCGCGCTACCACCCTCGGTCGGCTGCAGGCGGTCGTCGGAATAGGACAGGCCGAAGCCGAAACTGGTCTGGCTCGCCGCCGGTTCGAACGCCGCCTGCAGGCCGAGGTAGGCGGCCTGGTAATCGTCTTCGTCCGAGTAGCCAAGCGAAACCCCAAGGCTGCGGCGACTGTCATAGCGGCTCAGCGACAGTTGCAGATCCTGCCGGCTGTCCTTGATCGTGGCGCCCGACATCACCTGCACCGGTTCGCCACGCGCATCCGGCATCACGAACCAGGGCGAAGCGCCGCTCATGCTTTCGACGGTGAGATCCGCACGCAGCCCGTAGCGCGGCCCCAGCGGGGTCTCGGCGAGCAGCTTGTGACCACTGATGGCGTAGCGTGGAACGGCCTGCGAAGACGCGGAGCGCGCAGCCGCCAGGTCGGCCTCACGGTAATCGAAATAGTGGTAGTCCACACTGCTTTCGGCCGGCGGCGCCGCGGCATAGGCAGGCAGGGCCAGCGCAACCGAGCTCAAGGTCTGCAGAGCGCGACGACCATCGAGGGTCATTTCCCGCACCGGCTCGCCCATCAGTGCGAACACCCGTGTCGATCACAGCGACCGTGGACCAGCTTGCGGCAGGTCGGTAATACGGCGCCGGCGAACGCCGATGCCGATCCTGGAGATGGCCAGCGCAAGGCCGGTCCTGCGTCAATTGCAGCCACAGCCACCTCCTGCCTGACCGATCTGCCCGGAAGCCGCTTCCTTGCTGAACTGGGCATGCTCACGGTAACGGTTCAGACCGGGATCCAGATCCCAGGCCATTTCCGGCGTGGCGAGCTGACCACGCTCCCAGGCTTTGACGGCGGTGGTGCTACAGGCTGACAGCGCGGCGCTCAGCAGCACCCAGCAAACGCAGAATCTCGTGGCGCCAGACACTTTCATCTCCCTTGCGAAAACCCTCATGCCGCATTGTCAGGCGGCCTTGCGGATCGATCAAGAACGAACTGGGCATGCCCAGCAGGCCGTAAGCTTCGGCGACCTGGCCATCGGCATCATGCAGCGCGGTAATCCCCTGGCCATAGCGCTGCAGAAATTTCTGCGCCTCGATGCGGTTTTCATCCACCGAGATGGAAACGATACGCAGGGGGAAAGCGGAAAATTCGCGTGCCAGCGACTGAAGTGCCGGCATCGAACTGCGACAGGGCACACACCAGGATGCCCAGAAATCCAGCAGCACGATCTGCCCCCGCAGATCGGCCAGACCCAGATCAGGGCCATTAAGGCCGGGCAGGTGCCAGTCCGGTGCGGGTGTTGCCGGCGCGGTGGTCGGCAGCAACAGCGCGAGCAGCAACATGCCGCACCGCAAACCGCGCGCTCGACCGCGTAAAGAGTCCACAAACCTGTTCATTCGATCTATCGTCTGCCCCTGCCCCAAGCCGAGATCACGCATGCTGCCCTGGATCAACCCGCCATCGCCCTGCTGGCCGCCGGCCTTTTCCTGCTTTGCGGCCTGCTCGGCGGGGTCTGGAAATAACATGCGATGAGCCACCACCCGGATGCGGTGGCCCCAGTCTACGTCGGCATCTGCCACCGGGCCAGCCTGCTTTACAATTTCGCCGCGCTGCTGCTCGCCGTGCTGGCCGCGCACAGTGCCTGGTCGGATCGGGTGGACCTGCTGGCCGTCTGCCTGCCACTGGCCTTTTTCGCCGCCGCCATATTCTGCTATGCCCTGCATGGCTACCTGCGCGACACCGACAATCAGTTGCGTTCACCCCATCAACTCGGTCACAGAACCCTGCCCACCAGCCTGCTACATGGCTTCATGCCAAGTCTGTGCGTGGCCGAAATCGGCGGCGCGGTGATCCTGCTGGCCGGACTGCTGCGGACGTCTCAGACCATCAGCTGATCCCGCTTGTCCGACAGCTCCCGCATCGCGAATTCATAACCGGTGCGCACCAGCTGATCGATCGCATCCCACTGGAACATGCCCACATGCGACACCGGCATGCGCAGGTAGATGTCGGCCAGTTCGGCGCGGCGCGCATTGCCCGATTCGCTGGTCAGGGTCGCGGTGCGGAAGAGGATGTCGAACAGGCTGGGGCGGGCCGTATCCTGCTTCCAATTCAGCAGAGCTTCGGGATCCGGCCCTTCGATTCCGGGTGCGGCGATCATGCCTTCGGTGCTGACGCTGGACGCGATGATCGGCCCGCGCCCCATCGCCAGCATCACGTCGGTTGGCAGCGCATTGATCACCGCGCCATCGGCGAGAAAATCACCCCGCCAGGCCACCGGTGGCGCCACCCCCGGCACCGCCATGCTGGTGGCGATCCACATGGCCAGCGAGCCGCTGCGATGGACTTCGCAACGCCCCTGGGTGAGATTGGTGCTAACGCAGAAAAAGGGGACCGGCAAATCCTCGATGCGCAGATCGCCGAAGACCTCGTGCATGCGGGCCAGGAAGCGCTTACCGCGGATCAGGGCGACCCGCGGCAACATGAAATCATTGAGAAAGCTTTTCTCGACGAAGCTCGCGCGCATTTCCTTGACGATGTCCAGGGTGCTCAGGCCGCTCGCGCGCAAGGCCGCGATCAGGGCGCCCATGCTGGAACCGCCGTACAGGTCGATTGCGATACCCAGTTCGTCCAGCGCACGGATCAGGCCGATGTGGGCAAAGCCCCGGGCGCCGCCACCACCCAGCACCAGGCCATTGCCCAGACCGATGAGCTGACGGGCGACGCTGGCGATATCGGTTTCATTGCCGCCACGCCAGAAGAAATGATCACCCGCCCGGGTCATTTCGCACCAGGCCATCGGATCGCCGATCCGCATCTTCGGACCGTGCCGGAACAGCATCGCCACCGGCACGCTGAGCTGCAGGGCCCGAAGCTCCCCGACCAGGGGCAACTCGGCATCCGGGGCATCTTCAATGTCGGCGAGCAACAGCACGGAATCGGCTTGCCGCAAACAGCGCCGCCACCAGGTCGACACCATGGTCCGGGCGCTGTAGATCAGAAAATCGGCTTCCGTCTCGATCTGGTTGAGCCAGTGCACCAGCTTGCGATTGGCTTCATTGCGGCCGTAGGGCATCGCCGCGCAGCCCTCACCCAGAGCCGCATCAACCGCGGCCTCATCGACCACGCGCACCACGCCGAAGTGCTCCAGGGCCTCACGCATGCGCCGCAGCGCCTCCTTGCGGCCCCGTCCCGGCCGGGTCTCGAGCATCGCCAGGGTCTTGATCCGGCTGCGCTGACGATCCTCGGCATTGTGCTGACGCACCCGCAAACGGCGGATTTCCTGGCGCCCGAAATTCAGCAAGGCCTCGGGGTGCTTGGCCAGAATGGCCAGCAAGCTCTTGCAATCCAGACGGATCAGATGGCTGTCGCGCAGGGCCACGACGCGGTCGCTGCGCATCTCGTTGGTAATCACGCCCAGATCGCCAACCGATTCCCCGACCCCCAGATCCGCCAGCCCGCCATCATGGTGCACCACCCGCAGCCGTCCGGTCACCACCAGATACATCGCGTCCGATGCGGTGCCGGCCTCGAACAACACCGCGCCGCCACGCAGATCGACAAAGCTTGAGCCAGCCGCCAACTCCCTGAGCAAGGCTGTCTTCATGCCACGAAACAGGCGGTTGCGGGCCAGAACTTGGACGATGCTGTCAGTCATGCCCGGAGTTTAGACCGGATTCGATGACAACAGCGAACGCGGCATCGGCAGGCACGCATTTTGCTTTCGCCAAGGCATCATGATGCCCGCAGCCACCAAAGACATTTTGCTGATCGGCCACGATCCCACGCTAGTCCTGGCCCTGCAGGACGCGGGCTTCGTGGTGGCCTGCGTGGACGAGGATGCAGACCTGTATCGTGCGGTCGGCGCCCTGCAACCCACCGCGATTCTGCTGCATGCCGACTCCCCCTCACGCGACACCCTGGAACATCTGGCCTCCTTGAGCCGTCGCTACCCCCAGCCGGCCCTGCTGCTGCATTCAGGCCAGGATGTGGAGGTGGCGCGTCAGGCTCTGGACCTGGGGATCAGCGCCTATGTCAGCGAAGGCCTGTCCGCGACCGCGATGCGAGCCCTGATCGAAGTCTCCCTGCAGCACGCCCGGCAGATTCAGAGCCTGCGCAAGGAACTCGCCCGCAGCCAGCGCAGCCTGGCCGAGCGAAAACTCATCGATGCGGCCAAGTGCCAGTTGATGGAAGTCGAGGGCCTGAACGAGGGTGCCGCGTATCAGCGCCTGAAAACCATTGCCATGAACACCCGGATCAGCATCGGTGCCGCCGCCCGCGCCCTGCTCCAGGGGCAGGATTCCTAGCATGTCGACCGCTCTGCAAATTGCCTACCTGCCACTGACCGACGCCCTGCCTTTGTTCGTCGCGCGCGAACGTGGCCTGTTTCAGGAATTTGGCCTGAACGTGCAGTTGCGGCCGCTCAAATCCTGGGCCCAGCTTCGCGATGCGCTGCTGTTGGGCGACATCGATGCCGCCCACTGCCTGCCGGGTATTCCGCTGGCGGCCCAGGCCGGCCTGTATGGCGCCACCGCGCCGCTGGCGACCGCTTTGAGCCTGAGCCACTATGGAAATGCGATCAGCCTGTATCGCCCCCTGTACGACAGCCTGGTGACCGAAGGGCCGCTGAACGCCGGCTTGCGCCGCCACGCGCTGCAGTGCCGGGACAGTCACCGCCCGCTCACCCTGGCGTCGGTATTCCCGGTGTCCAAGCATGAATTCGAGCTGCGCCACTGGCTGCGCGCCATGGACCTGGACCCGGAACTCGATCTGCGTCTGGTGGTGATCCCGCCACCCCTGGTGGCGCAATCACTGCGGGACCGGCGAATCGACGGCTTCTGTGTCGGCGAGCCCTGGAACAGTCTGACCGCCAGCCAGGGCATTGGTCAGATCGTCGCCAGCAGCCGCAGCCTCGGCCTGCCGGGCCTGGAGAAAGTTCTGGCGGTGCGGGAAAGCTGGCTGGAACACCCGGACCATCTGGCCTTGATCGCTTGCCTGCAAAGCGCCGGCAACTGGCTGGAAAATCCGGCCAATCGAGAGCGGGCCATGACCTGGCTCGGCGCGGCCCTGGACCTCCCGCCGGGCATCCTGAGCCCGGCCCTGCTGGCAACGGATGACGGCGGGCACGCGGCGCCGCTGCACATCGACTTCTCCGGGCTCGGCCGTCCGGACCGCTGGATCGCCCGCTGGATGCTGGGCCAGATGCAGAACAATCTGGCCATCGCGCCACTGCACGATCCCCGGCACATCTGCCGCCGTGCGTTTCGCTGCGACATCTACGACCTGGCCATGGAAATCGGCGCCACGCCGGCCGCGATCCGGTCCTGACGACCGAACCGGGATGCACCACTTTTTTCATCCAGCTTTTGGCCGGCGGGCCGAACGCGGGAGCCATCGTGGTGCACCCCCGGCGAAGGGACGGCCATGTTCATAGCGACCCTGCGCACTTTGGCATGGTGCAGCAAACCACGCGACTCGCACCAGAATGATGCATTGCAGCATGCGACGAAAACTCCCGCAAATCTTCCTTTATCCATATACAACAATACGTTACTGGACTGGCACGGTTCTTGTTAGCAGGACATCAACGACGTGGACCAGGCCCTAACAGCAGGCACGAGTGCGTCGATGAAGGATCTCCCGGCACTCACCGGGAAATCATCGTCACAATTCTCGGGAGCTGATTATGGAAGTCGCGAACAAAGCTACGCGCATCAATCTTTTTGATTTCAAGTCCGTCCAGATGCGGACTTTTCACATGACCTGGCTGGCCTTTTTCCTCTGCTTTTTCGGCTGGTTCGGCATTGCCCCACTGATGGCGGTGGTCCGTGAAGACCTGCTGCTGACCAAGGCCCAAATCGGCAATACCATCATTGCCTCGGTGGCCATTACGGTGTTCGTCCGCCTGTTGATCGGGCCGCTGTGTGACAAGTTCGGGCCACGCAAAGTCTACTCCGCGCTGCTCATCTTCGGCTCGCTGCCGGTGATGGGCATCGGCTTTGCCGACAGCTATGAAAGCTTCCTGATGATGCGCCTGGGCATCGGTGCGATCGGGGCCTCCTTCGTCATCACCCAATACCACACCTCGGTGATGTTCGGCCCGAACGTGGTCGGCACCGCCAATGCCACGACGGCTGGCTGGGGCAACCTCGGCGGCGGCGTCACCCAGATGGTAATGCCTCTGGTATTTGCCGCGGTCATGACCTTCGGGGTCAGCGAGGCCCTGGGCTGGCGCCTGGCCATGGTCGTGCCCGGCGTGGTGCTGTTCCTGATGGGGATTGCCTATTTCTTCTTCACCCAGGACGCACCGGATGGCAACTATTCGGAATTGCGGGCACGCGGCGAAATGCCGGAAGCCAAGAATGACCACAGCGCCAGCCGCAGCTTCCTTTCGGCTGCCAAGGACTACCGGGTCTGGGCGCTGTTCGTGGTCTATGCCGCCTGCTTCGGCGTCGAACTGACCATCAACAACATCGCGGCGATCTACTATTTCGATCAGTTCTCCCTCGACCTCAAGACCGCGGGCATGATCGCCGGCCTGTTCGGCCTGATGAACCTGTTTGCCCGCACCCTGGGCGGCTATTTCTCCGACAAGTTTGCCGCCAAATCGGGTCTCGCCGGCCGGGTGCGCTTCCTGTTCTTCGTGCTGTTCTGCGAGGGCTTGGCACTCATTCTGTTCTCGCAGATGGGTGTGCTGGCGCTGGCGATCGGCACCATGATTCTGTTCAGCCTGTTCGTGCAGATGTCGGAAGGCGCAACCTTCGGCCTGGTGCCCTTCATGAACCGCAAGGCGCTGGGCGCGGTGGCCGGCATCGTCGGCGCCGGCGGCAATGCCGGGGCGGTGGCGGCAGGCTTTCTGTTCAAATCCGAGTCGCTGAGCTATCAGCAAGGCCTGTTCTTCCTGGGCTGTGCGGTAATCGGTGCTTCCTTCTGCGCCCTGCTGGTGCGCTTCTCCGAAGAGACCCAGACGCAGGAGAACGCGCGCCTGCAGGAAGCCCTGCTGGACCGGGCCGCCAACGCAGCCGCCTGAGGAAGCTCCGCTTCTCTGCGTACCCAGCACGCCGAGGGTCGCCCCCACGAAGGGCGACCCTCATCGAAACGGCGGCCCCAGGCCACACCGGCGGGCCGCTGCGCCTCCATTGATCAAAGTCAAAGACAGCCTCTGTCACCGGTCCACACTGGTGCCTGCGGCTACCTGATCACCAAGAACAAACCTTAATTCCTATGAAGAACTCTTACCTTGCGGGACTCGCCATGTGCGGCCTGAGCGTGGCTGCATGGGCGCCTTCAAACGCGCATGCAGCCGACAGCCTGTCCAGTGCCCTGGCCCAGAGCAAGCCCAGCCTGTCGCTGCGCCTGCGCTCCGAAGCGGCGAATCAGGACAATGCGGCGCGCGATGCCCGCGCCAACACCCTGCGGCACCGGCTGGGCCTGGCCAGCGGCGATTGGCATGGCCTAAGGGCCTATCTGGAATCCGAAGGCGTGGTGGCCATCGGCGACGAGAACTACAACAGTGGCCCGGGCGGCAATGGCCACAGCGACTACTCCGTGATTGCCGACCCCACCGGCAACGAACTGAATCAGGCCTATCTGCACTGGAAGTTCAACGAGATGTTGCAACTGCGTACGGGGCGCCAGCGCATCATTTTCGACAATGCCCGCTTCATCGGCAATGTCGGCTGGCGTCAGAACGAACAGACCTTCGATGCCGCATGGCTCAAGCTCGATCCCGCGGCCGACGTGTCCCTGCAATACGCCTATGTGAGCAATGTGAACCGGATTTTCTTCAGCAATGCAGACCTGGACGGGCACCTGCTGAACGCTCAGTTCAAACTGAATCCGGCGCTGCATGTCTCCGCCTATGGCTACTGGCTGGATTATCTCGGCGGCGAAGACAGTCAGACCCTGGGCCTGCGCCTGGGCGGCAAGCTGCCCGTCGCCGAACTGAGCTTGAGCTACCAGGCCGAGATCGCCCAGCAATCGGAGTATGCCGATTCAAGCTTTGCCTCAGATGCCGACTATGTCGCGGCGGAACTGGGCCTGAGCGCTCAAGGCGTCCTGCTCGCCGTGGGCATCGAACAGCTTGGCGGCGATGGCGTGCGCGGCTTTTCGACCCCGCTGGCCACCGGCCACAAGTTCAATGGCTGGGCCGATCTGTTTCTTGCCACGCCGGCCAACGGCCTGAACGACCTCTATGTGAAAACCGGCTACAAATCCGGCCGTTTCGCCGCACTGGGCTTCTGGCATGGCTTTTCCGCCGACAGCGGCAACCAGGACTATGGCAGCGAAATCGACCTGCTGCTGAGCTATCAGTTCCAGCCCAGGCTCAAGGGCAATCTGAAATTCGCCAGCTATCGCAGCGACGGCTTTGGTGTCGATACCGACAAGCTGACCGCGGAGCTGAACTTCAGCCTGTAATTCCAGGAAGCAGGTCCACTCCAGGGGTCGGTATACTACCGGCCCTTTTTTTATGATCCCTCATGTCCCAGACCGTCGTCGCCGCTCTTTATCAGTTCGTGGCCTTGCCGGATTGCCAGCCTCTGCGCGATGCCCTGCAGGCCCTGTGCGAGGAGCACGCGATTCGCGGCACCTTGTTGCTCGCCAGCGAAGGCATCAACGGCACGGTCGCGGGCTCCCGCGACGCGATCGATGCATTGCGCAATTTTCTGCGTGCGGACGGCCGCTTCAACCAGTTGGAGTACAAGGAAGCCCTGCACGATCAGTCGCCTTTTCTGCGCCTGAAGGTCAAGGTGAAAAAGGAGATCGTCACGATGGGCATGGCCGAGGTCGATCCGCGCCAGATGGTCGGCCGGTACGCCGACGTGGAAACCTGGAACCGGCTCATCGATGATCCCGAGACCTTGGTGATCGACACCCGCAACCGCTATGAAGTGGCGATCGGCCGATTCCGCAATGCGGTGTCACCGGAGACCGAGCATTTTCGCGAATTCCCCGGCTACGTGCGGCAGAACCTGGATCCGGCGCGTCACAAGCGCGTAGCCATGTACTGCACCGGCGGCATCCGCTGTGAAAAAGCCAGCCACTACCTGCTCAGCCAGGGCTTCAAGGAGGTCTATCACCTCAAGGGCGGCATTCTTAAATACCTGGAAGAAGTCAGACCCGAAGAGAATCGCTGGCAGGGTGAATGCTTCGTGTTTGACGAGAGGGTGGCGGTGGATCATGCACTCAAACGCGGCGAGCATGTGCTTTGCCGTGCCTGTCGCCATCCGGTCTCGGCGGCCGAGCAGGCCCACGCGGAGTTCGAGGCCGGGGTCAGCTGCCCGCATTGTTACGCCACCCAGACGCCGGAAAAACGCGCCCGCGCGCGCGAACGGCAACGGCAGATGGAGCTTGCAGCCGCCCATGGCCGCCAACACCTCGGGCCCGACGCACCCGGACAGTGACTCAGGGTCGCGCTGCTTAAATCCGGGCGTGAGCGGCGCGAACAGAAATCTGTCCAGTATCAAGGCGGCCATCGTCGCCAATCATCGCTCGATTGGCAGGATTGCCAGCGTCACATTGGGCGGCTTCTGGCCCGCGTTGCCATGCTCAAGCTTTGCTCAGAACTACGCTGACATGGCCTGCTCCGCGCAATTGCTGCAAGGGATTGGCGTTCAAGCCGTTATGGTTTATGCACATTCCGGCCCAGGCGCATTCACACAATGTAACGCGCTGTCAAGCTGGTCGTAATTTTTGCCACGCCTCGTAAGCCATTGATATCAAACAACATCCAAGTTTGCTGCCCGCTTGCCCAAGATGCAGAAAATGCACTGCAGGCAAGCACTTAGGACACATTCCAAAGACTAATTCACAGACTTATCCACAGGCACGGTGAATTGTTGGCGAACACCAGGCAGACCTGCCGGACCGCCGCCCTGACCGCGACGCACCAGCGAATGGCGCAGCGCACAATCCCGGTGCAGCCAGCCTGGCGCGATGCGGACTGCTGCCCCGAATTCACGCTTTTCCTCGCCCGGTCTTTTGGCATGTCAATTGCTTTTCGAGTTCCACCGTAGCGAGGGCAAAGCGACAGCATGAAACAGACAATTATCGTGATTGGGAACGGCATGGTCGGCCATAAGTATCTGGAGACCCTGTGTGCGGAACTCGCCGCGAGCGGTCGCCGGGATGCTTACGAGATCGTCAGTTTCGGCGAAGAAATTCGACCGGCCTACGACCGGGTGCAACTGTCGGCCTACTTCAACGGCGCCAGCGCGGACGATCTGTCCCTGGTGCAAGGCGATTTTTTCACCGCGAACGACATTCGCCTGCATCTTGGCGATGCGATCATCCGGATCGACCGCGAAGCGCAACAGGTGCACTCGCAAAGCGGCCTGAGCGTGCATTATGACTGGCTGGTGCTGGCCACCGGCTCCTATCCCTTCGTGCCGCCGGTTCAGGGACATGATCGCGAAAACTGTTTTGTCTATCGCACCATCGAGGATCTGGAAGCGATCAGCGCCGCCGGCCAGCAGGCCCGTGTCGGCGCGGTGGTCGGCGGCGGCCTGCTCGGTCTAGAAGCGGCCAAAGCGCTGCGCGACATGGGCCTGGAAACCCACGTGGTGGAATTCGCCCCGCGCCTGATGGCGGTGCAGGTGGACGAAGGCGGCGGGCGCCTGCTCCGCAGCAAAATCGAGGCGCTGGGCGTTAGCGTTCACTGCGACAAGAACACCCAGGAAATCATTGACGGCGGGCAATGCCGACATCTGATGAACTTCGCCGATGGCAGTGCTCTGGAAACGGACATCGTGCTGTTCTCGGCCGGCATCCGGCCACGGGACGAACTGGCCCGAAATGCGAATCTGGAAATTGGCCCGCGCGGCGGCATCGTCATCGACGAGGCCTGCCGCAGCTCTGATCCGAAAATTTATGCCATCGGCGAATGCGCCCTGTGGAATCAGCAGATCTTCGGTCTCGTCGCGCCCGGCTATGACATGGCCCGGGTTGCGGTCGCGCAGTTGCTGGCGCAGGACCTTGGCTTCCATGGCGCCGACATGAGCACCAAGCTCAAGCTCATGGGGGTCGATGTCGCATCCATCGGCGACGCCCATGCCCGCAGCCAGGGCGCCAAGACCTGCATCTATGTCGATGAACATGCCGGGATCTACAAGAAACTGGTCACCGACAGCCAGGGCAAGAAGGTCCTGGGCGCGGTGCTGGTTGGCGATGCGGCGGAATACGGCAACCTGTTGCAATTGATGCTCAACGGCATCGAGATTCCCGGCCGCCCGGAGCAATTGATCCTGCCTGCCAGCGAGGGAGGCGCGCCGGTCTTGGGCGTGGATGCCCTGCCCGACAGCGCCACCATCTGCTCTTGCAACAATGTCAGCAAGGGCGCTCTGTGTGCCTCCGTGGCCGGCGGCTGCACGGCGCTCGGCGAGCTCAAGTCCAGCACCAGGGCGGGGACCTCCTGCGGCGGCTGCAATGCCCTGGTGAAGAACGTGCTGGACGCCGAACTGAGCCGGATGGGCGTCGCGGTGAACAACCATCTTTGTGAACACTTCGCCTACTCGCGCCAGGAACTGGAACACCTGATCCGGGTTGAAGGCCATCGTGATTTCGCCGCGGTGCGCGACACCCACGGCCACGGCCTGGGCTGCGATATCTGCAAGCCGACCATCGCCTCCATCCTGGCAAGCACCTGGAACGAGCATGTGCTGCAGCCGCACCTGGCCCCCCTGCAGGACACCAATGACTACTTCATGGCCAACATGCAGAAGGACGGCAGCTATTCGGTGGTGCCACGTGTTCCCGGTGGAGAGATTACGCCGGAAAAGCTGATCGTGCTGGGCGAAGTGGCGCAGAAGTACAGGCTGTATACCAAGATCACCGGCGGACAGCGCATCGATTTGTTCGGCGCCCAGGTCCACGAACTCCCGCTGATCTGGAAGGAACTGATTGATGCCGGCTTCGAATCCGGCCACGCCTATGGCAAGGCCGTGCGGACGGTCAAATCCTGCGTGGGCTCGACCTGGTGCCGCTATGGCCAGCAGGACTCGGTAGGCATGTCGATCCTGCTGGAAGAGCGCTATCGCGGGATTCGCGCTCCACACAAGCTCAAATTCGCGGTGTCAGGCTGCACCCGGGAATGCGCCGAAGCGCAGTGCAAGGACATCGGCGTCATCGCCACGGAAAAGGGCTGGAACCTCTACGTCGCCGGCAATGGCGGCATGAAACCACGTCATGCCGATCTGTTCGCCACCGATCTCGATGACGCCAGCTTGATCCGCACCATCGATCGCTTTTTGATGCTGTACATCCGCACCGGTGACCGCCTGCAACGCACCGCGCGCTGGCTGGAAGAACTCGAAGGCGGCTTGGACTACGTCCGGGATGTGGTCATCAACGACGCCCTGGACATCGCCGATGAGCTCGAAGCGCAGATGCAATCCTTGGTCGACAGCTACGAGTGCGAGTGGAAAAAAACGCTGGCCGACGAGCGCAAGCTGAAACGTTTCCGCCACTTCGTCAACGCCGACACCACCGACAACAATGTGGTCTTCGTGCAGGAACGCGGGCAAATCCGCCCGGCCACCGAAGACGAACGCAAACAGCTGGCCGCCTAGGCCGCCATTGGAGCAGGACATGAACTGGACTTCCATCTGCACGCTCGACGACATCGTGCCCGGCACCGGCGTCGGCGCCCTCATTGCGGGCCATCAAATTGCGGTGTTCCGGCTAGAGGATGACAGCCTCTACGCCCTCGACAACTTCGATCCGATCAGCCAGGCCAATGTGCTGTCACGCGGCATCGTCGGCGATCTCGGCGGCCAACGGGTGGTGGCGTCGCCGATCTACAAACAGCACTTTCGCCTCGAAGACGGCGCCTGCCTGGAGGACGCCGGAGCCTCGGTGCGCACCCACATGGTGCGGCTGCAGGCCGGCCAGATCGAGGTGAAATTGTCGAAGCCGCTGGAACAGGCCGCCTGAAGCTGCGCCCCTGAAGCCCCACCGGCCCACGCCGGCCGGGGCCACACCCAGAGCCCCGTGAGATCCGGGGCCGGCTACTCTCGATGAGTGATTTGGCATGACTGAAAAACACAAACTGGTGGTCATCGGCAACGGCATGGCCGGCATGCGCACGGTGGAAGAACTGCTCAAGCTCGCACCGGAGCTGTATGACATCACGGTCTTCGGCGCCGAACCGCATGGCAATTACAATCGCATCATGTTGTCGCCGGTCCTCGCAGGGGAAAAGACCCTCGACGAGATCATGATCAACTCGCCGCAATGGTATGCACGTCACGGCATCACCTTGTGCAGCGGCGACCCGGTCATCAAGATCAATCGCCGGCAACGCTGGGTGATGGCCGAATCCGGCCGCAAGGTTCGCTACGACCGCCTGCTGCTCGCGACCGGCTCGAATCCGTTCATCATTCCGGTGCCCGGTCACGACAAGGCTGGCGTGATCAGCTTCCGCGACATCCAGGACGTGCACACGATGCTCGAAGCTGCCGGGCAATACCGTCATGCGGTGGTCATCGGCGGCGGCCTGCTGGGTCTGGAGGCGGCCAATGGCCTGCGGGCCCAGGGCATGGAGGTCACGGTGGTGCACCTGCTCGACACCCTGATGGAACGCCAGCTTGACCACGCCGCCGCCGGCCTGTTGCGTGAAGCCCTGGAAAGCCGTGGCATCCGCTTCGCGATGGGTGCGCAAACCGAGGAAATTCTTGGCCAGGAACGCGTCAGCGGCATCCGCTTCAAGGATGGCAGCCAACTGCAGGCCGACCTGGTCGTGATGGCGGTGGGCATCCGACCGAGCATCGACCTGGCTCAATCCGCCGGCCTCCACTGCCAGCGCGGCATCGTCGTGAATGACACCCTGCAGACCTTCGATCCGAAGATCTATGCGGTTGGTGAATGCGTACAGCACCGCGATGCGATCTACGGCCTGGTCGCGCCGCTGTGGGAGCAGGCCCGGGTCTGTGCCGGCCATCTGGCCCGGCTCGGCTATGGCCAGTATCAGGGCTCGCAGGTCTCGACCAAGCTCAAGGTCACCGGCATCGACCTGTTTTCGGCCGGTGACTTCAACGGCCAGGAAGGCGATGAGGAAATCGTCTTTCGTGATCTGCGCCGCGGCGTGTACAAGAAACTCGTGGTGCGCGATGGCCGCATCGCCGGCGCCGTGTTGTACGGCGATATCAGCGATGGCTCCTGGTACTACGATCTGATGATCGAGGGCGCGGATGTCAGCGAACTGCGCGATGTGCTGATTTTCGGCCAGGCCTTTGCCAAAGCCGCCCCTGCGGCCGCATGAACCATTCCGCCGTTCGAATCCAGCCCCACGCGGAATTCGAACGGCCCTGCGGGTAAGACCCATGTTGCAAACAACCAGAACGACCTGCCCGTATTGCGGCGTCGGCTGCGGCGTGGTCGCCAGCCGCGATGCGGCGGGGAAGATCGACATCCAGGGCGACCCCGAGCATCCTGCCAATTTCGGCCGCCTGTGCTCCAAGGGCTCGGCGCTGGGCGAAACCCTTGGGCTTTCGGAACGCCTATTGCGGCCCGAAATCGACGGCACTCCGGCGGACTGGGATCACGCACTGGATACGGCGGCAGGACGCCTGCGTCAGATCATCGATCAACACGGCCCCGAAGCCGTCGCCCTGTATGTGTCTGGCCAGTTGCTGACCGAGGATTATTACGTCGCCAACAAGCTGGTTAAAGGCTATCTGGGCAGCGCCAATATCGACACCAATTCGCGTCTGTGCATGTCTTCAGCCGTGGTCGGGCACAAGCGGGCCTTTGGCGCGGACATCGTACCGGGTTGCTACGAGGACATCGAACTGGCCGATCTGGTCGTGATCACCGGCGCCAACCTGGCCTGGTGCCATCCCATCGTGTACCAGCGTCTGGTGGCGGCCAGAAAGCGGCGTCCGGAACTCAGGGTGGTGGTGATCGACCCTCGCGGCACCGCGACCTGCGACATCGCCGACCTGCATCTGGCCCTCAAGCCCGGCACCGATGTCGCCCTGTTCAACGGCCTGCTCAAACACCTGGCCGAAAAAGGCCACGTCGCCGAGGCATTCATCACGGATCATACTCAGGGCGCGACAGCCACCATCGAAGTGGCGGCGCAGACCCGCCTGGAGCAGACCGCCGAAATCTGCGGCCTGGGCATTGCCGAGCTACAGGGTTTTTACCGTCTGTTCGCAGCGCATGAAAAAGTCGTCACGATTTTCTCCCAGGGCGTGAATCAGTCCAGCGCCGGATCGGACAAGGTCAGCAGCATCATCAATTGCCACCTGCTAAGCGGGCGTATTGGTCGCCCCGGCATGGGCCCCTTCTCCATTACCGGCCAGCCCAATGCCATGGGCGGCCGCGAGGTTGGTGGCCTGGCCAATTTGCTCGCCGCACACATGAATCTGGATGACGTCGAGCATCGCGCCATCGTGCAAGACTTCTGGAGCAGCCCCAAGATTGCCGACCGGCCAGGCCTGAAGGCGGTCGATCTGTTCGAGGCCATTCACGCCGGCCAGATCAAGGCGGTCTGGGTAATTGCCACCAATCCGGTGGTCAGCATGCCAGATGCGCAGCGGGTGCAGGCGGCGCTGGAAGCCTGCGAACTGGTGCTGGTATCGGATGTGAGGCGCGATACCGACACGGTGCGTCTGGCCGACATCGTGTTCCCCGCCACCGCCTGGGCGGAGAAGGACGGCACGGTGACCAATTCCGAGCGGCGCCTGTCCCGCCAGCGCGGCTTTATCCCGCCGCCGGGACAGGCCCGGCCGGACTGGTGGATTCTTTGCGAGATGGCGCGTCGGCTGGGCTACGAGGGCTTCGATTTCCAGAGTCCTGGCGAAATTTTCGACGAACATGCGCGGCTTTCTGCCTGCGCCAATGATGGCCGGCGCGGCTTCAACCTCGGTGGCCTGACGGGTCTGACGAAAGAACAATACGACGCGCTCGAACCGGTACAGTGGCCCATCCGGCCCGATGGAAGCGGCACGCCGCGGCTGTGCGGCGAACGCTTCTACACGCCCGACCACAAGGCACGCCTGGTGCCAGTTCTCTATCGCGCCCCGCGCAATGCACCGGACGGCGACTATCCCTTCGTGCTCAACACCGGCCGCATCCGCGATCAGTGGCACACGATGACCCGCACCGGCCTGTCAGCGCGCCTCGGCAGCCACCTACCGGAACCCTTTGTGGAGCTTCACCCGCGCGACGCCCTGCTCTGCGGCACGGCAGACGGCACCCTGGGCCGCGTACGCAGCCGCTGGGGGGACATCGTGGTGCGGGTGAAGCATTCGGTGGAAATGCCCCGCGGCAGCTTGTTTGTACCGATTCACTGGAACAGCCTGAGCGCTTCGGATGCCCGCGTCGGCAAGCTGGTCAACCCGGTCGTCGATCCGGATTCGGGCGAGCCGGAATTCAAGCACACGCCGGTGCAACTTGAACCATTCACGGTGGATTGGCATGGCTTCGTGCTGAGCCGTCGCACCGTCAACTGTGAAGCATTTGCCTACTGGTCAAAAGCCACCGGCGAGCAGTGCCAGCGCTATGAGCTGGCCGGACGAGGGTGTCCAGCGGACTGGAGCGCCTGGGGCAGGGCATTGCTGCATGCCACCGACACGCAGGCGGACTACCTGGAATATGTGGATTCGACCGCGAGCCTGTATCGGGCCGCACTGATCCTTGATGATCGCATCGAGGCCTGCATTTTCGTTTCACCACGGCTGGACCTGCCTTCCAGGCAGTGGCTTGCCGGCCTATTCGCCCAGGACCGTCTCGGCGAACTCGACCGAATCAGTCTGCTGATGGGGCGACCAAGCGACCCTGCGGCCGACGCCGGTCCCGTGGTTTGCTCCTGTTTCGGCGTCGGTCGCAATCGTATCCTGCACGAGATCAGTGCCGCATCCCTGACCACGCCCGAGGCGATCGGCCAGTGCCTGAAAGCGGGCACCAATTGTGGTTCCTGTGTGCCGGAACTGCGCAAGCTGATCGCGGAGGCGCGCAGCGCAGCATGATCCAGTCCGGCGCCGACCACAATGCCAAGGCCGTGAAACCGGCTCAGGCCCAGTAGTCCATCAAACCCTGCACCAGCGGCTTCATGAACCAGCTCTGACTGGGCATGATGTCCGCTTTCAGCCCGGCATCCTGCAGGACCTGCGCCACCACCGGACCGACCGCGGCCAGAACCAACTGGCCTAAGGCCGTGTGCAAGGCCTGCTCCTGCCCCGACTTGCGCGCCATCGTCAGCAGACGACGAACCTGCGCGCTGCTGGTGAAACAGATGGCATCAACCTCGCCGGCCATGATCTTTGCCAGCAAGTCCTGCACCTGGCGATCTTCGGCCTCATCGGCATAGGCATAGGGGGCGACAAAGAAATCATGCGCGCCGGCCTGGTCCAGAAATGCTTTCAGGACCAGATTGGGCTCCTGCCCGTAGAGCTGCACCCCGACCCGTCGATCGTAGAGATCTTCGGTCTGTAGCGCGGCAATCACGCCCTCGGTGGTCGGCACGGCGACCGCCAGATCGGGCTTCAAGCCCAGATCCCGCAGTGCTTTAGCCGGCTTGGGACCACGCACGATCTTGCGACTCTTTTCAATCGAACGCAGAAATTCATCCGCCACCCCGTATCGCTCGGCAAACCCATGCAGGCGCCTGAGACCCTCTCCGGTCAGCAGGATCAGGTCGTCAAATGGCAGACGGATGCAGGTATCCAGCCAGGCATGTACCTGCTCGACATTTTCGGTGTCATGGATTCCCACCAGCGGACAGCGCAGCACCTTGGCGCCACGCCGTTCCAGCAATCGTGCCAGCACCTCCAGTTGCCGGGTTTCCGGCACCGCGATACGGCGCCCACTCAATGACACGGCGATGACCTGATCAACATGTCAACAGGACAAGCAAGGACTGAAATGGAGCTCACTTCGCCAACTGCAGTTCAACACGGCGGTTCAATTTGCGTCCTTCGGGCGTGTCATTGCTGGCCACCGGGCGCTCATCCCCATAACCTCGCGCGGTCATCCGCTCGGCCGCAATGCCTCGGTCACGCAAATACTGCATCACGGCTTCGGCGCGCTGTTGCGAGAGCCGCTTGTTGTGAGCGGAATTGCCGCTCTTATCGGCGTGCCCGGCAATCAGGACATGCAGGGTCGGCTGGCCCTGCAAGGCCTGCACAGCCCGCTCCAGGCCGGCGGCGGACTCAGGCTTGAGCCGATCGGAATTGGACTCGAAGTACACCCCTTCCAGGCGCAGATTCTGCTCCTTCACGGCGCAGCCGGAACGATCCACCCGGGTGCCTGGCAAGGTGCCTTTGCAAGCATCGAAATTATCCAGCACCCCATCACCATCCGAATCGATCGGCTTGGGCGGATAATTCAGATTCGGCGGCGGAACCGGGGCAGGAATGGCCTTTTCAACCGGCACCTCGCGGACCACGATTTCGGTCGGATCAAGCGGAATTTCAAAGCCCAGACCGATCCGGTAGTCGTTCACGCCATCAAGATAGTCTTCGTACATCGAGCGGGCTTCCAGACGCAGCCGGATCTTGCTGCTGGTCAGGCCACGACTGAGCAAGCCAAGCCCGATGTTGGCCTGAATGCCGCCAGCATCCTGGCCAACCGTATCCACATCGTTGAAAACGAAGCCTGCGCCGCCCAGCAGCATGGCGGAGAAGCTGCCGCGGCGGCCGAGCAAATAGTGCAAATCCAGGCCTACGCCCACGTTGGTGTAGACTTCCGCGCCCTGATTGTTCTTGTCGAACAGCACGCCGAAGCCCCGCAACTCGGCGTACAGGTGCTGGCGGATCTGTCGCCCCAGGATCAGGTCGATGCCGGAGCCATCTGCCTGCACGCCGCGCGCGTCATCGGCAGAGACAAAGTAGCCATTCATCGCAAAATATTTTTCTGGAGTCTCCAATGCTGCGGCGCGTCCCGCCACCAGCATGCAGGCAAACAGACCAACAAGAGACCACCTGAAGCTGACTATCATTCCTCTTCCCCGGAGTTGGTATTTCTCGCGCGGTTTCCCCGCAATCTTCTTCATCATAGCTGATATTGCCTTTGGGGAGGAGATTCCTGCCCACCCCTTGCCTGTGTAAACAGTCACTTACGGATTGGTCGCCAGAGCCTGCCCGGATTCGGGGCGAGATCGCGTAAACCAGCATCATGAGCCTCGCCATCGTATTCACCCGCGCCGAATTGGGCATTGATGCGCCGCCGGTGCGTTTGGAAGTCCATGTGGCCGGCGGCCTGCCTGGCCTGACCATCGTAGGTCTACCCGCCGCCGCGGTGCGAGAGGCCAAGGATCGCGTCCGTGCGGCCCTGCAGAACAGCGGCTTCAGCATGCCGCCGCGCCGGATTACGGTCAATCTCGCACCCGCCAATCTACCCAAGGAAGGCACGCGCTATGACCTTCCCATGGCGCTCGGCATCCTGCTGGCATCAGGCCAACTGGCCGGCGAGGTCCAGGACCTCGAGTTTCTGGGCGAGCTGTCCCTGTCAGGAGAGCTCCGCCCGGTCAGCGGCATCATGCCGGCCGTACTTGCGGCCCGACAGGCCGGCACCACGCTGCTGATTCCAGCCGGCAACGCCGCTGAAGCGGCCCTGCTGGTAGGGGCTCAGCTACGCCAGGCGAATCATTTGCTGGATGTATGCGCCAGCCTGCAAGGGCAACAGGACTGGCAGGCCATCGCCACCGATGGCAGCCCCGGATACCAACCGCCGCCCGCCAGCGATCTGGCCGAAGTGCAGGGTCAGGCCCATGCCAAGCGGGCCCTGGAAATCGCGGCCAGCGGGCGCCACAATCTATTGCTGATCGGCCCCCCTGGCAGTGGCAAGAGCATGCTGGCGCAGCGCCTGCCCGGCATCTGCCCACCGCTGACCGAAGCCGAGGCGCGCCAGCTGGCCTGCATACAGTCCATCTCGAGCGAAGGCTTCGATCCCGCACGCTGGCGCCAGATGCCATTTCGCGCACCGCACCATTCCGCCTCCCCGGCCGCACTCAGTGGCGGGGGTTCGATTCCGCGACCGGGAGAGATCAGTCTGGCCCATACCGGCATCCTGTTCCTCGACGAGTTACCGGAGTTCAGTCGCAGCGCACTGGAGATGCTGCGCGAACCGATGGAATCGGGCTGTGTGAGAATCTCCAGAGTCCGGGAACAGCTCGAGTTCCCCGCACGATTCCAGCTTCTGGCGGCGATGAACCCCTGCCCCTGCGGCTTTCTCGGTGACGCCGCCGCGGCCTGCCATTGCAGCGCCGCGCAGGTGGCCCGCTACCGCCAGCGCGTATCTGGCCCGCTGCTCGACCGCATCGACATGCAGCTCTGGATTCCTCGGCTGCCCGCCAGCGACCTTCTGCAGCAACGATCAGGCGCGGCGGAATCCAGCGTGCAGGTTCGCGACCGGGTCATCCAAGCGCGGGCCCGCCAGGATCGGCGCGCTGGCAAGTCGAATGCCGAACTGAGCGCACAGGAAGTGGAACAGCATTGCGCCCTGCAGACCGACGATCGCCGTCTGCTTGGTCAGGCGGCGGAGAAGATGCAGCTCAGCGGCCGCGGCATTCACCGGGTTCTGAAACTGGCGCGGAGCATTGCCGATCTGGATGAAGCGGACAGCATTCGCACCGTCCATCTCAGCGAGGCCCTGCATTTTCGCCAGAGCACCTAGCCTCAGATCCCGGGGCGGGTCGGAGAGGCCCGCAAGTGATGGGTGATCTGTCGGATCATCTCGATGACCTGCTCGCCGTCTCGGCGGCTGCCGGCCAGGATCTCGTCGATACAGGACCGAATGGCGTGGCGAGTCTTGTGATCGACTGGAAAGCTGCGGCCCAGATCCAGACCACGCATGCTCCAGCCGGCGAAGGCCCGCTTGTCTACGGCGCCTTCAAAAACGATGGTAAAACCTCGATGCCGCGGGTCCTGCGCGATCCTCAGCGCCAGGGACTCGACCGCGTCCTCCGGCCCTTCCAGCACCTGCATGAACTGGTTGCCGATCAAAATCAGCAGGCCGGAAATCTCAACGCGTTCATTGCGTCGCGCAAATTCAGAACACAGCGCGAGCAGGCCATTGGTATCCAGGCTGTTGATGCTTTCGCTGATGTAGATCAATCGTCGCATGTCGGTTTTCCACGGCCGATCAGGCAAGAATGCCAGCAATGCGTGCGGTGTAACAGATGGAAGCGCTTGCAGCCTTCCACTGGCATCGATGGCAAGGGTATGGCCAGACAAAAAAACGCCGGCTCTGCGGCCGGCGTTTCTGTGGCTCGTGCTGGATCAGAAAGCCGAGCCGAAACTGCGACTCCATCCCACGGTAAACTGCGGCCGGTCACTGACCGGGAGCAAACCGCTCATGCCGTGGTTTTCATCAATGGAACTGGCGGTGACCGCGAAAGCAACCTGTCCGGCCTGCCCGTAATCCTTGACGAAGCTCACCCCATAGTCGAAATAGCTGTCGTCAGACAAGGCATCATAGAAATCGCCCAGGCCCATGAAGCTGCCCAGGTGCAGTTGCAATTTGGCGTCCGCCAGCAGCGGCAGGACAAAATTGACTTCCACATAAGCGGACTCATCATCCTTCACCGCGGTGCCGCCGACGTTGTAATAGGCATAGGCGTTCAGGGCGTCCCAGTTGACACCGATATACGCTTCGCCGTTGTTGCTGGCACTGGCGCTGGCCGGCGCGCTGGGATCGAAGTAGCCAATCAGCCCCAGATCCAGGGAGACATCGCGACTGAGTGACAGCGCATAACCGGCGTAGACGTCCACCTCTTCATTGCCAGCCAGCCCGGCATTGGAAATCCAGATTCCGCTGTACAGCCCGGTGGAATCGAAGGAATAATCAAACGAACCCCAGACCTGCGCCCCGCTGGACTGGGGGATGCCGCGAAAAACGTACTCCGATGACATCCCGATATTGATTTCGGAAGCCGCGTGGGACAGCCCGCTGGCCGCCATCAGCATGCCGGCGGCGATAAGGCGATTTCTCATGTTCTACTCCCAGATCAAACGTGTTGGACGCGTATTCTACGCAAAATGGCAGGCCACATTGCCCTGCCCTTCATGATGGGGCCGCAGTTCGGGCACTTCCGTGGCGCAGCGCGAGGCGGCGCGTGGGCAACGGGTGCGGAAAGTGCAGCCAGAAGGTGGATTCAGCGGCGAAGGCAGATCGCCGCTGAGCGGTGCGTGAGTCTTGGCCTGCTCGATTTCCGGGTCCGGCACCGGCACCGACTGGATCAGGGCCTGGGTATAGGGATGCGCAGGGGCGGCGTACAGGGCATCGCGGCTCGCTTCTTCGGCAACCTTGCCCAGATACATGACCAGCACCCGGTCGCTGATGTGCCGGACGACCGACAGGTCATGGGCGATGAAAACCATGGTCAGGCCCATCTCCCGCTTCAGATCCATCAACAGGTTGACGATCTGGGCCTGGATCGAGACATCCAGCGCGCTGACCGGCTCGTCGCACAGCAGCAGTTCCGGTTCCACCACCAGCGCACGGGCGATTCCGACGCGCTGGCACTGACCACCGGAGAATTCATGGGGATAGCGGTTGATCTGGTTTTTCAGCAAGCCCACCAGTTCCATCGCGGACTGCACCTTGCGCTTGCGGTCCTGGGCGGACATCTGTGGAAAATATACCCGCAAAGGTTCGGCAATGGCCTCCCCAACCGTCATGCGTGGATTCAGGGAGGCCAGCGGATCCTGAAATACGATCTGCATCCGCTTGCGCATGCGCTTCATCGCTTTGGCGTCGGTGAAATCCATGCGCTCTCCGCCAAGGTGGATCTCTCCCTGCGTCGGCGGATGAATGCCGAGAATCGCGCGGGCGAGGGTGGATTTACCGCAGCCGGATTCACCGACCACACCCAGGGTCGTGCCCGCCGGCACCTCCAGACTCACACCGTTCACCGCCTTGAGCATCAAGGGCGGCTTGAACAGGCCCTGCGGAATCGGGAAGTGGACGTGGACATCCTGCAATGTCAGGAGATTCGTGCTCATGCCAGTTCCTCCGTCAGGACATGACAGGCCCTGGCGCTGCCATCATGACCAAACTGCAGCAAAGGCCGATCGCGCCGACAACGCTCGATCTTGTCGGCGCAGCGTGGTTCGAAGGGGCAACCGGGAGGCAGGTGCATCAGATCCGGCGGATTGCCGGAAATGGTCTGCAGCGCCGAGGCGCCGGCATCATCGATCCTCGGCACCGAGCGCAGCAGGCCGCGGGTATAGGGATGACTGGGCTGACGGAAGATTTGTTGCAGGGTGCCGTACTCCATGACCTGGCCACCGTACATCACCATGACATGGTCACACAGGCCGGCAACCACGCCTAGATCATGGGTGATGAGGATGATGGCCACACCGAAATCATCGCGCAGATCTTTCAATAAATTAAGAATCTGGGCCTGCACCGTGACATCGAGCGCGGTGGTGGGTTCATCGGCGATGATGAGTTCGGGCCGGCACAACAAGGCCATCGCAATCATCACGCGCTGGCGCATCCCGCCGGAGAATTCATGTGGGTAGTAGTGCACCCGCTTGCGGGCATCCGGAATCTGCACGGCATCCAGTACTTCGATCGCACGCGCCAGCGCATCCTGTTTCGACAGGCCACGATGCAGGATCAGGGACTCCGTGAGCTGCTCGCTGATCCGCATATAGGGATTCAGTGAGGTCATCGGGTCCTGAAAGATCATGCCGATAGAGGAACCACGAACCTGATTCAACTCCTTCGCCCTCATGCCGAGCAGATCGCGGCCCTGAAACACGACCCGCCCGCCCGCTTCACCATTGGTGGCCAGCAGCCCCATGATGGAGAGTACGGTCTGGCTCTTGCCGGAACCGGACTCACCCACGATGCCGAGGGTTTCGCCCTTGGCGAGGCTGAAATTGACCCCGCTGACCGCTTCGACCTCGCCATCATCGGTGGCGAATTTCACCGACAGATTATGCACCTGCAGAATATTTTCCATCATCGGTTCCTAGCGGTCCTTCGGATCAAGCGCATCACGCAAACCGTCACCGATGAAATTGAAGCAGAACAGGGTCAGCGCCAGACAGGTCGCTGGAAAGACCAGCATCCAGAGTGCGGATTCCATTTCCTGGGCGCCCTCGTTGACCAGTGCCCCCCAACTGGTGAATGGTTCCTGCACGCCGAGGCCAAGAAAGCTCAGGAAGGATTCGACCAGGATCACCTGCGGGATGGTCAGGGTCACATACACGATCACCACCCCCAGCAAATTCGGCACGATATGACGGAAAATGATCCGCGGAGTCGAGACACCACAGGCGACCGCGGCTTCGATGAATTCCCTTCGTTTCAGAGAAATGGTCTGACCTCGCACGATGCGCGCCATGTCCAGCCAGTTGATCGCCCCGATCGCGATAAAAATCAGCAAGATATTGCGGCCGAAAAAGACCATCAGCAGGATCACGAAAAACATGAACGGCATGGCATAGAGGATATCGACGATGCGCATCATCACATTGTCGATACGGCCGCCCAAATAGCCGGCGGTGGCGCCGTAGGAGATGCCGATGATCAGGCTGACCATGGTGGCGACGATGCCGATCAGCAAGGAAATCCGCCCCCCTTCCAGGGTGCGAACGAACAGATCCCGTCCCACCGCATCGGTACCGAAATAGTGCTTGGTCTCCAGACTGGGGCCTTCCGAGACATGGTCCCAATCGGTGTAGTCGAAATCATAAGGGGACAGTAAGGGCCCGAAGACCACGGCGAGACTCATCAAGCCGAGCAGGCCAACCGCAACCAGCGCGGCTCGATTGCGCTTGAGGCGGCGCCAGGCGTCGAACCAGAGACTGCGACCGCGGACTTCAGCTTCATTCGCAGCCACGTTCAATATCGCTTCAGTCATAGCGCACCTTGGGATCGAGTGCTCCATAGAGCAGATCAACGATGAAATTGAACAGGATGATGAGAACGCCATAGAAAACGACGACGCCCATCACGAGGGTGTAATCTCGATTGAGCGCTCCCTGCACGAAGTACCGTCCCAGACCGGGAATCCCGAAGATCTTCTCGATCACGACAGAACCGGTAATTACCGCCGCCGTGGCCGGGCCGAGATAGGACAGCACCGGCAGGAATGCCGGACGTAGAGCGTGGCGAAAGATGATGCGCGATTCCGACAGACCTTTGGCACGGGCCGTACGAATGAAGTTGCTGCGCAGAATTTCGATCATGCTGCCGCGCATCAAGCGGGAAATGTAGGCAATCTGGGGCAGCGCCAAAGAGATGACCGGCAGCACCAGCTTGCTGAATCCGTCGCCATCCCAGCCGCCGGCGGGAAACCAGCCGAGAGCGACGCCGAACAGGAGGATCAGTAGCGGGGCGATGACGAAATTGGGAATCGAGATCCCGGTCATCGCCAGGGTCATCACGCCGTAATCCATTGCCTGATTCTGCCGCAGTGCCGCAATTGTACCCAAAGCGCAACCGATCAGGACCGCAAGCAGGATGGACAGACCACCGATCTGCAAGGACACCGGAAATCCGGATGCGATGAGTTCATTGACGGAAAAATCCTTGTACTGGAAGGATGGACCGAAATCGCCCTGCACGATCTGCAGCATGTAGCGCCCGTACTGCTGGATCAGAGGCTCATCAAGGTGATAGGCCTCGTTCAGATTGGCCTCGATTTCCGGCGGCAGGGCCTTTTCGGTATCGAAGGGGCCACCGGGCGCAATGCGGATCATGAAGAATGCGAGCGTGATCAGCACCAGCAAGGTAGGGATGGCGCCTAGCAGTCGCTTGAAAGCGTATCGAATCATGGTTATTGGAAACTCCGGCGAAACTGGAGCCTCTTGCTCTCCTTAGTGCGCGAGGATGCGCATGTTCTTGCTGTAATGGTGATCCATGATGTTGGGCTGAAAACCGGCAACATAGGGTTTCACCATGCGTTTGTTGACATAAAAATAGATCGGCATGATCGGCTGGTCTTCCAGCAGCACCCGTTCGGCCTGCTGCAGAATTTCCCGCCGTTTGTGGAAATCACCTTCAACCGAGGCCGCAGCAAGCAGCGCATCATATTCCGGACTGTTATAGCCCTGATCATTGATGCCATGCTTGGAATGAAGCAGTTCGGCAAAGGTATAGGCGTCGTTGTAGTCACCGATCCAGCCCGCGCGGAACAACTGGGTCACCCGCTTTTGCTTGCGCGTTTCCAGAAAGACCTTCCACTCCTGGTTGATCAGGCTGGCCCGCACGCCCAGGGTCTGTTTCAGCATGGCCGCGATGGCCACCGCGATTTTCTTGTGGTTCTCGCTGGTGTTGTAGCGCAGTTCGATATACAGGGGGTTGTCGGGACCGTAGCCGGCTTCGGCATACAGGCGCCGGGCCTCGGCGTGGCGCAATTCCCTCGGCATCTGCGCCCAGGACGGAGTTTGCGCATTGTAATTATTGATTCCCGGTGGCACCCAGGAATAGGCCGGCTGCTCACCCAGCCGCGAGACCTTTTCGACAATGATTTCGCGGTCGACCGCCATCGACAAGGCCCGGCGCAGTTTCTTGTTGTTCTTGAATGGTGGCTGGGTCAGGTTAAAACCGTAGTAGTAGGTCCCCAGATAGGTAGAGACATAGAATTCGTCTTTGAGATTCTCCCGGATCCAGCTGATCTGGGCGAGTGGCACCTCGTTGGTCCAATCCAGTTCGCCGGCGCGATAACGCTTGAGTTCCGAGGACTGATCCTCGGTGGCGTGATAATAAACGCGGTCGATCACCGTATTCGCGTTGTCCCAGTACTCGGGATTGCGATCCAGCACGATGTGCGATTGAACCACCCAGTCACTCAGAACATAGGCGCCATTGGACACCAGATTGCCCAGCCGGGTGAACTTGTCACCGAATTGGCGGAATGCCCGGCGGTTGATGGGATAGGTCGACGAGTGATTCAGCAGCCCCAGGAAATAAGGCGTCGGCGCTTTCAGGGTGATCTGAACTGTGTGATCGTCCAGCGCCACCACCCCCAATTTTTCCGGCGGCACATCACCGGCAGTGACCGCCTCGGCGTTTTCGATGGACGACAGGATCTGAGAATAATGGGAAAGCGTGGCGGGATTCGCGCTGCGGCGCAAGCCGGCCACGAAATCTTCTGCCACCACCGGGTCGCCGTTCGACCAGCGTGCGGTCTTTCTCAGATAAAAGGTGTAGACACGGCCATCAGCGCTGATGTCCCAACGCTCGGCGGCACCGGGAATGACCTCTCCATCCGGCGATTCCGAGGTCAGGCCTTCGTAAAGATCCCGCATGATGTTGGAGGATGGCACCCCTTCTGCCTTATGCGGATCCAGGGTCTGCGGTTCTGCCCCGTTGCCCTTGTGCAGGACCTGTTCGGCGGCCAGATCGGTCGCAAGGGCAGTCGTCCCGGCAGAGACGGCAAGGAGCATCAGGCAGGCCAGTAGCCCTGTCTTCATCATGTTCATTTGGTGTTGATCTTTGTCTGAATCCAAGCATTGATCTGCTCTTCCAGAATGGTCAGTGGCAGCGGACCTTCGCGGAGGATGCGATCATGAAAATCACGGATATCGAATTGTGCGCCAAGGCTCACCTGCGCATGTTCACGCAGTTGGCGAATCTTCATCTCGCCCATTTTGTAAGCAAGCGCCTGGCCAGGCATGACCAGATAGCGGTCCACTTCGACGCTGATGCGTGCCTGATGACGGCCGGTCTGCGCCTTGAAATAATCAATCGCCTGCTGACGAGTCCAGCCCAGTGCGTGCATTCCCGTGTCCACGACCAGCCGGACTGCGCGCCACATTTCGAAGCTCAGGGCGCCAAAACGGCTTTCCGGCGTCTGATAGAAGCCCAGATCCGAGCCCAGACTCTCTGCATACAGGCCCCAGCCTTCGATGTAGGCCGTGCCTCGACTATGGCGCCTGAATTCTGGCAGATCCGACTGCTCCTGGGCCAGGGCGATCTGAAAATGGTGGCCAGGAACGCCTTCGTGCAGCAGCAGAGCGTCCATTTCGAACTTAGGCGACTGGTCCAAGCGCTTGGTGTTGACGTAAAAGGCTGCGGGGCGGCCGGTGACATAAGAACCCGGCAGATAGTAGGCCGCGGGCCGTCCGCTTGCTTCATGCGCCGGGATGGGCTCGACGCCATAGGGCAGGCTGGGATATTTCTTGAATAGCCGTCCCAGCACCCCGTCTGCCTGTTTGGCCAGCGCGCGATAATCGCGCAGGAGTTCGGACTCCGCGCGGTAAAACTGCGCCTCGTTGCGATAGAGATCGGCGACAAAGCTGGGAATATCCTGCCCGGCCGCACCCATTTCGCCCATCAACTGAAACATCTGGCCCCGGATACGCTCGACTTCCGCCAGTCCAATGGCATGAATCTGCTCGGCATCCAGCGGCAGACTCGTCATTGTCTTGATGCGCCAGGCATACCAGGCCTGGCCTTCAGGCAGTCGAGACAGGCCTGTTCGCTGAGTTGCCCCGGGTAGATACTTGCGTTCCAGAAAATCCGCGAACTCGACAAGCGCGGGCCTGACCGTCTCTTGATAGATCTGGCCGGCCTGCATGCGCACCGCTTCGGCCGCCTCTGGAGGCAAGCGGAGTTGCTGCAAGGGACGCAGCAGCGGGCTTTGCTCCGCAACAGGAGGCGCCAGATCCCGAACCTGCTTCGGCACCGCCCGGATACTCTGTTGAGGCGGCGTGATCCCAAGCTCGATTCCCCGGCGCAAGACACCCGTCAATTGATTCAGGACCACTGGGATGCCGCGTAAACGAGCCAGATAATCATCCGCATCCGTGCGCGAAAAGAGGGGCATCGCGGAGAGAACCTGAGCGAAGCCGGTGTGCGGTCCGTACATTTGGTTGATCGGAATCAGATGCTCGGGAAAGGCGTGCCCCTCAATGTCCAGCTTCAGTTCATACTCCAGCAAGCGATGATTCAAGGCATCGGCAGGAGACAGCTGATCGCGCGGAATGCGCAGCAAGACTTCCAAAGTGCGTCGCTTTAGTTTTTGCTGAGCCTGGCGTGCGGCATCACCGTAATCCGACCAGCGATTATTCTGGCCGGCATGGCCGATGAAGGTCGCGTCCTCCGGCGACACGTTCATTAGCCAGCGCCACCTTGCCTCGATCAGATCCTGCAGACGGGCGCCAGCGTCAAGCTGTTGATCTGTCGGCCGGCCACTCAGAAACCGCAGCCGGTTGTCCGGCCCGGCCGTGGTGGCCACACCAAGGTTCTGCAGAACCCGCGCATACGCCTCATTCGCATCGGCCTGAGCATCCTCCGCATGGCCCGTCGCCCATACGAATGCCAACACCAGGATGGTCGTTATTCCAGCTTTCATCCTGCCCCCCCGGCAGTCGTCCAGCCCAGACTGGACAAGCCTGTGATCACAAATTGTACGGCCAGGGCCGAAAGTATCACGCCCAGTACCCGGCTGATCACGTTCGAACCAATTTCACCAAGCAGGCGGGTCAGGATACCCGCCGTCAACAGGGCCAGCAGGGCCATGCCGACCACCAGCAACATGATCAGCAGGCCGACCAGGATCAGTTGCCAGTCGCCGGCGGCCTCGCTAACCAGCAGGAGTACGGTCGTAATTGCGCCTGGCCCGGCCATCAACGGAATTGCAATCGGGAAAACCGAAATATCAGGACGCAGATGCGCCTCCTCATCTTCGCTCGCGGTCGTTGAACGCAGCCCCGATTGGCGAGCGAACAGCATATCAATGGAGACCAGGAAAAGCAGGATCCCACCGGCAATTCGCAGGGCCGGTAAACCGATGCCCATCGCATCCAGCAGGACCTGACCCAGCGCCGCGAATCCGATCAGAATGCCTGCGCCAATCAGGGACCCGCGAATCGCCATGCTGCGCCGGTAGGCGCGCCCGGAACCGGCGGTCAGACCGACGAAAATGGGCGCAAGACCGATCGGATCAATGACCACGAAAAAGGTGATAAACGTATCGAGCGCGTATTCCAAAATCATCGTTCGCTGCGCCGGCAGCGTGTGCCGGCCTCGCTGGACTCAGGAACTTGAATCGGCGTCTGCGGCACGCTCGCTCAGTGCGTGTTGCAGCCAGGCCGCGGCCTGCTGTTTTGTATCTGGGTACTTCATCGCCAGGGAAAAGGCTTTGATCGCCTCTTCATGTGAACCCATTTCGCTGGCGGCGATCCCCTGGATCAAGGCCGTTTCGCCCGGATTTTTCACGCCTAGTTTGCGGGCCTTTTCCAGCGTCTTGATGACCTTGTTCCAGGCTTCTTTTTCCAGATACAGGTAAGCCAGGCGCAGCACCTTCTCGCCATCGTCTGTCCGTTGACTCACCGCTTCCATGGCCGTAATCGCCCGATCGGTTTCCTTGGCGCCAAGCCAGGCATTGGCCAACAGATCATAGTTCTCGACAGACTTCTCAACCTTGCCCTCGGCCAGGGCTTTTTCCAGGGTCTTGCCGGCCTTGTAGGGCACATCCAGGTACAGGAACAAATTGGTCAGATTCAGCAGTTCCTTGCCTTCATCGATCAAGCCCTGACGATCGGCGAGGGCGAAAACGGCGAGCGCATCGGCATCCTGTCGCAACTCCATGTAGATGCCCGAGAGTTGCTTCCAGTACTCCTTCTTGACTGGAAAACGGGCAACCATCTGCAGCAAGGTCTTCGCGCAATTCGGGTAATCCTTCAACTCGTAATGCATGGCCAGCTTGAGCTGATACCAGGATTCCTTGGGTGCGACCGATTCGCTGATCGCAACGGTCAATGGCGGCAAGGCCGCCCGGTAATTCTGCGTCTGAGCGTAGGCGGTCGCGAGCAGAACCCGTGCCTCTGCCGGGATCGGATTCTTGGCGGTCTTCATGTAGTCAACCAGTACCGCGATGCCCTTGCGATACTGCTCCACCGCCACATGAAACTGACCCAGGCTGTACTTCATCTGTTCGACCTGTTGGTCGGGCAGGGCGCCGAGATCAATCGCTTTCTGAAAATATTTGGCCGCTTCGGAATAATCCCCTTTCTGCGCCCACACAAAACCGTAGGTCTGCAATACCATCGCGTGCTCATACGCATTGCGTTCAACCGATGGCACCAGCTTGTCAAGACGCTGCAAGGCTTCCGGATAGTTCTCCTCGCCGATCAGCTCGTGGATCTTGGTCAGGCGCTTATAGGTGATTTCCGACAGCGTCTGTGCCTGGACAACACCGGCCAAACCCCAGCTCAGCAGCAGAAAAAGGCCCAAGAACAGGTTTTTCATCACTCGGCCCCCATCTTGAACTCGATCGTCTGCACGCCCTGATGGGCCACCGGTTTGCCGTCAACCACCCGCGGCTTGAACTTCCATTTCAGAATTGCCCGTCGAGCCGCAGAGTCGAACACCCGGCGGGGTTCGGATTCCAGCACCTTCGGATCACCGACCGTGCCATCTTTATTAATCGTGAACTCAAGCTTCACCCAGCCTTCAATCCCGTCGCGCGCAGCGTTGCGCGGATACTGTGGCGCAATCCGCACCAGCGGGATCAGCTCACCGTCGCCGGTAAAGTCCGATGCCTTCGCATAGCTGCCCATGAACGGTCCACTGCCGGCACTGACCGGCAACTTGACGTTCGGAATATCCATCGGCTGCGGCTGTGGATTCGGCTTGTCGGCCTGGGCCATTTTCAGCTTGGGCGGCGGTGGTGGCTTCTTCGGCGGAGGCGGCTTCTTGGGCACCTCACGACTTCGTGTTTCCAGGCTTTCATCACGCTTCAGGCGCACGAATTCGATGCCGCCAAGATCGTCCGTCTTCTTTACCGACTTGCCGGTTCCGGTAATCAGAATGTGCATGAACCAGAACAGGAACAGACCGATGGCGACGGCACCGACAATTGAGATGAGGTAACGATGCATCGATCTTAGGGGTTCTGGGCGGCAATCGAGACGCTGTAGACGCCCGCCAGCCTGACCTGATCCATGACCTCGACCAGCGTACCCGTCTGTGCTTCCTTGTCGGCGATGATCACCACGGTGCCTTCAGGGTTTTCGGCATGCAGACGCTCCACATTGGCGCGCACCGCTCGCAGTTCCACCTTGCGCTTGGCGATCCAGACATCGCCATTCGGCTTGATCGCAATCAGGATATTGCCGCGCTCCTTGCGTTCGGCCGTGTTTGCGTTGGGCCGGCTGACATCGATGCCCGTTTCCTTGACAAAACTCGTGGTGACGATGAAGAAGATCAGCATGATGAACACAATGTCCAGCATCGGCGTCATGTCGATGTCGGCTTCTTCCGCGGTCCCGTGATGTTTGCGTCGCATATTAGTTGTTCTCGTGTACACCCAGCTCGTCGTTCAGAAAATCCGTTTCGCGGCGAACGACATGGGGGAAATGGGTACCGAAATAAATGCCGGACAAAGCAACAACCATGCCCGCCATTGTGGGGATGGTTGCCTTGAAGATCCCGGATGCCATCGCGCGCGCATTGCCGGTGCCCAGCGCAGCCATGACGTCGAAGACCTGGATCATTCCGGTCACCGTGCCAAGCAGGCCAAGCAACGGGCACAAGGCGACAATGGTCTTGATCGCGCTCACATTTCGTCTTGCGACCCTTTCCACCTCGGAAACCAGCGCGCGCCGGATCTGCCGTGCATTCCAGGACTGATGGTCCGTGCGCTGGCGCCATTGCGTGATGATGTCTTGCGTCAGGGCGGGGAATTCGCGCCGGAAATAGGTCAAGCGTTCAAGAATTAGGCCCCACAGCAATATGGCGGCGAAGAGGATGACCCAGAGGACCCCCCCTCCCGCTTCCAAAAAATCTCGAATTGCCGTGAAAAATTCCATCAGGCCGTACCGGCTTTCTCGGATCTTTGTGCGACCAGACCGGCGCTTTCCTCTTCCAGGATCTGCACCAGCGACTTGCTACGAGCAGCCAGCACGCTATGCAGAAATACCATCGGAATCGCCACGACCAGACCAAGAACCGTGGTCACCAGTGCCTGGGAAATCCCGCCGGCCATCAGCTTGGGATCGCCGGTGCCGAACAGGGTGATGGCCTGGAAGGTCACGATCATCCCGGTCACGGTGCCCAGCAGCCCCATCAGGGGCGCAACGGCGGCGAGAATCTTGATGATACTCAGCCGTTTTTCCAGCTGCGGAGTTTCCTTGATGATGGCCTCGTCCAGGCGCGACTCGAGGGTCTCCAGATCAGCAGCGGGATCCTTCTCGAACGCCAGCAGCACACGACCCAGCGGGTTATCGTTTTTCGCCGGAATCCCGCGTTGGGCGGCCATTTTCCGTCCGACGCTGAACAGGGTCACGAAGCGCTCCAGGGCCAGCAGGAGTCCGAACAGGCCGAGTCCGATGATCAGATAGCCGATTTCCGCACCCTGGCTGATCCGCTCGCTCAGGCTTGGCGCCTGCACGATGACCGAAAGCAGAGCACCACGGGTGGGATCAACCGCCATCTTGACCGGGCCGGCTTCGGCCGCTTCCAGATTGGCCGCCATTTTCTGGTAGCGTCCCTGCGGTTGGCGTTTCAATTCGGTCAGCTGATCGGTGTCCGGCGGGAAAATCAGGAATTTGCCATCGCTGACCGCGGTGAAGGTCCCGACCCGAACCACCTCGCGCTCACTCTCGGTGCCATCAGGATTGATGGTCGGCGCGGAATAGCGAACGATACGGCCACCTTCGGTCATCTCACGTTGCAATTCGAACCACAGGCGCTCGAGTTTTTCGATGGACGGCAATTCCTTGCTGCGCCCCAGAGCCTCAAGGAAGTCATCCCGACCGGCCGTGTTGGCCTGCGAAGAGACATAGGAGCCACCGGTAATCCCGCGCAGGTCGCCGGCGACCTGTCGGACCACGCCGAACATCTCGCCCAGCTGACCGATCTTCAGATTGAGAGAGGTTTCCAGTTCGGACAGCGACTTCTCATTCTGTTCGAAATTCTTGATCAGCGTCTCGGAGCGCTGCTCCGCAGCCAGCTTGTCAGCCTTGGCTTTTTTCAGCAGGCTGGCCTGTTCGTTGCGATTCTGCAGGAAGCGGCTCTCGCGCTCGGCATTTTCAGCCTGTTCCTTGGCGCGCGCGTTCTTCGTTTCCTGCAGCAGCTGCATCAGGGGATCGGCACCGCTCTGGGCGAAACTCTGGGCAGCAAACAAGCTGGCAAGTGCGGCAACAATAATGCGTGTTTTCATCTTTTTGCTTCCGCCTTACAGATCTTTGGGCGCCGCGACAGGCACGATCAGGATATTTGGAGCCGCCTGCTTCTTGGCGATGCGCAAACCGTTGCGAACCGGAGCCTCGTAGTCACCACCAAGGGTCTCCCATTGGCCGGTTTCGGTATTGAAAAAGCCGGTTTCTTCGCCATCCAGGGTCTGATACATCAGGGCAATTCGGCCCACCCGAAGGAAATCCACCGTGCGCTTCTGCGCACCGGCTTCCAGGGGTGCCTGATAGGCCTCGATGGTTCGGGCGTATTCCATTTCGACCTGATAGGCCTCGACGATCCGGCGATATTTTTCCGACGTGGTGACGTCCGCCCGATCCATGATTTCCTTGAGGGATTCGATGCGCAGCTTGCGTTCTTCGGTGAGGAAGGGGAGATCGAGCGCGACGAAGCGTTCCAGCGTATCGACCATCCGCAGCATCATCGGCACGACTTCGCGACTGACATCGTTGATCTGGTCCAACTGCTCGCGAATGGATTGCATTTCATCCTGCTGGGATTGAATCTGCCGCTCCAGCTGGGTGTTGTAACGGCGCAGCCCATCGGTCTCGCGCACGACGTAGCGATATTCCGTCAGTAGCTTTTGCGCTTCGTCATCCAGCGCGTTGATTTTCTGCTGCGAGCTCTTGGCTGCAACATCCATGCGTTTTTGCTGCTGCACGGCCGACCCCAGGGTATCCGCCATCGCTGAAGATGAGAGGATTATGCCCAGCGCCAAGGCTCCGAAGCTGCTTCCAATTTTGAACATCAAAGTCCCCAATCCGGCCTGTAATTGGCCCAAGAAACCAAAATAGATGAACCGGATCTGATGATCCGGTCAGCTAAAACCACCTTAGAGGTGGTTCAACCATGCGTATGGAACAATACACTAGCGTACAAATACGCACAAAAAAAAGTGAAGGGCCTGCTCAGGCAGGCCCTTCACCCTTAGGCTACTGCGTAACTCAGAACCGCGACATGATCGGCAGGTTCTCGAACGTCCAGGTATAGCCGACGTTGAAGCGTGGCGCCTTATAGATTCCCGCATCCGGCCCATCGAAAATCAGACTGCTGACGCTGACCGAAAATCCGCCCATGCCAAGACTCAAAGCCACATCCAAGGCACTATCGACCATGGGGCCGGTGGCTGGTGCGGGATAGGTCGCTACCGCCGGGTGGTTTACCGCCGAGCCGGTGCCGATCCAGACACCGGCATGCAGGCTGACATCGACCTGATCATTCATCGGGCCGCTCAGATTGCCCTCGACATAGACATAATCATCCATGTCCTCGCCCCAGTCATTGCCAACGCCATACCAGGCATAGAGCGAAACCCGGTCAAAGTTGTAGCCGACATAGAACTCGCTGGCGTTGGTGTCGCTGAAACCCTGTCCTGGCAGGGTGCTGCCAGGGTACAGATAGGCCATGTAACCGACATCCAACTTGTCGAAATTCGCGCCGAAGTAAACATCAACCTCGTTGCCGGTGTAATTGTTGCCAACATTGGACAACCAGCCGCCCGCGTAGAACCGGTCACCCGACCAGTCGAGTCCGCCCGAGACCTGGGCGCCGTTGCCGCTGCTGGGCTGACCGCGAAAAACGTACTCGGAAGCAATACTGATATTGCCTGCAACTTCCGCCTGCGCGATGGTCGAAGCCAGCGACAACGCCGCCAACCCCAGACCGCTTCCAAGTGCCTTCAAGGTATTCATCAGATTCGCTCCCTCTGATTGGTTATTGAGATATTCCCTGACCGCGTGCCGATGCCACGGTATTCCGACCACAGTTTACTGCAATGGCCACCGATACACGCCAGCGATCCGATAGAAATTTGCAAATCCGCTTCGGAGCGCACCACGCAAGAACCTGTTGCCTGATGCCGACTTACTTCAGCATGAGCTCAACAGTGGCACGCACTTGCTGGTCGGTCAATCCCGCATCACCACCACGCGCAGGCATTGCGCCCTTGCCGGCGATGGCCGAAGCAACCAGAGCATCCAGACCACCGGCAGCCTGCAATCGCGCGTCCCAGGCAGCTTTGTCTCCAGTTTTCGGCGCATTCAGCACGCCGGCTCCATGACAGGCGCCACACACCGTTTGCAAAATATCAGCAGGCGCGCGGGCGACTTCGACCGCTGGCTTGGCCGGAGCCGGAAGCTGGCTTGCATCCGTATAGACCTGCCCGATCGGCGCCAGCCGCTCCGTTGTCTTCTGCAGTACGACTGGGCTGGTACCTTCGTCCGGATCAATCGTGTTCGCGATGATTCCGATCACGATCGCGATGCCGACGAGTACCGCCAGCACAGCAAGAAAGGTCACGACAAAAACTTTGTCGTGGCTGTGATCTTCAACTACCGCTGTTTGCTTTTCTGACATTTCCATTACCGCTGAGCCGCTCCCCATGGCGGCGAAGAGGGTCGCCCGATTGGGCCCGGTCGCCCCCGTCCGCGCCACGGCGAAACGGAACGACTGAAACTTGGTGCGCCCGGCAGGAATCGAACCTGCGACCTTCGGCTTCGGAAACCGACACTCTATCCAACTGAGCTACGAGCGCTGAGGCGGCGGATTTTAGCCGAGAATCCTGCGGCTGTCTTGCCCTGGCTTTTTTCGCTTTGATTTTAGCCTCCCTGTGCAGGACCCGAGCCATGACGGGCGGGGCGTGCGCGGTGCCGATTAAGCGGCCTCTGGGCCCCGCCCGGGTTTCCATGCCGCCTTGTCAGAGCCGGATTCCATGGCATGGCCCCGGCGAACTCAAAGTGGCAGACCGCGATCCTCCTTGACCCGCTCGATCACCGTATAGGTATGGGTCTGGGCAACCCCGGGCAGATCGACCAGGCGAGCCAGAACCCGGCGATAGTCCTGCATGCCGGTAATCCGCAATTTGACCAGATAATCGAAACCGCCGGCCACCATGTGACACTCCGCCACTTCGGGCAACCGAATCAGGGCGGACCTGAAGTGGGTGAAAACCTCGCTGGTCGTGCGATTAAGGGTGATTTCGACAAACACGGTGGTGCCGAAGCCGAGGCGGACTGCGTTGAGCCGGGCATGATAGGACTCGATGTAGCCTCGGGCTTCCAGACGTCTGACGCGCTCCAGACAGGGACTCGGACTGAGATGAACCCGGCGGGCGAGTTCGACATTGGAAATCCGACCGTCCTGCTGCAGTTCCCGCAGTATGGTGCGATCGATGCGATCCAGGGCATTCGGCATTTCATTCCGCTAGATTTACTTTCAGCAGAATATTCTGCTGGATATTCGTCAATTTCGCCAAATCATTGGGCTTGATCCGCCCTAAGATGCCTGCGAATTCTTCGAGGCCATTGTCATGCTGCTAGCCCCCGCCCGTTTGCTTGAAAAGGATGCGTTGCGTCAGCGCCTGCGTCTGCTCTGGCTGGCCGATGATCGCGAGGCGATCTTGCCCTTGCTGGAGGACGCTGATATCGGCGCGACCAAGCGCGAAGAGGCGCGGAGCTATGCGCAATTTCTGATCGCCCGCTTGCGCGCTGAACAGCAGGGCAAAGGCGGCGTGGATGCCCTGCTTAACGAGTTTTCCCTTTCGACGGAAGAAGGGGTGGCGCTGATGTGCCTGGCGGAAGCCTTGTTGCGGGTCCCTGACGCCCTGACCGCGGACAAGCTGATCCGGGACAAGCTGCAAGCCGGCAACTGGGCATCGCACCTGGGGCACAGCGATTCGATGTTCGTGAATGCCTCGGCCTGGGCCCTGCTGTTCACCGGCAAGATGGTGAACTACAGCGATGCGCAGCAGCGCGCCCTGCATGGCAGCCTGAAGCGTGCATCAGGACGCCTGGGACAGCCGGTCATCCGCGCCGCGGTGCGGCGGGCGATGGCCATCATGGGCGAAGTCTTCGTCATGGGCACCACGATCGAGGCGGCGATGGACCGGGCCGAGCGCATGGAAGCGCGGGGCTATCGTTATTCTTATGACATGCTGGGTGAGGGCGCGCGCAGCGCGGCAACCGCGCAGGACTACTTCGATGCCTATGCAAAGGCCATCGAGGCCATCGGCCGCAAACATCAGCAACAGGGCCCGGATGCTGCCGCTGGCATCTCGGTCAAACTGTCCGCGCTGCACCCGCGCTATGAAGCAAGCCAACATGCCCGCGCGGTGACGGAACTGGTGCCACGTCTGCGCAGTCTGGCCTTGCAAGCCAGGGCGTACGATATCGGCCTGACGGTTGACGCCGAAGAAGCCGCCCGGCTGGATCTGTCCCTGGATGTCATCGCGGCGGTATTCCGCGACCCGGCCCTGCGGGGCTGGACCGGCTTCGGCGTCGCGGTGCAGGCCTACCAGAAACGTGCCCCCCTGCTGATCGACTGGCTGGCCCAGCTGGCCCGGCAGGTCGGGCGGCGGATGATGGTCCGTCTGGTCAAGGGCGCGTACTGGGACAGCGAAATCAAGCAGGCGCAGATGCTGGGCCTGCGCGGCTACCCGGTATTTACCCGTAAACCTGCCACCGATGTCTGTTATCAGGCCTGTGCGCGGCGGCTGCTGGGACACCGGCCGATCCTGTTCCCCCAGTTTGCCACCCACAATGCCTGGAGCGTCGCAGCAATTCTGGCGATGGACGCCGGCCACGCGGGCAATTACGAATTCCAGCGCCTGCACGGCATGGGCGCTGCCCTGTACGAACAGGTCATGCGGGACCATCGCATTCCCTGTCGCATCTATGCGCCGGTGGGAGAGCATCAGGACCTGCTGGCGTATCTGGTGCGGCGCCTGCTGGAGAACGGTGCCAACAGTTCATTCGTCAACAACATCGTTGATGCCCATGTCTCGATCGATGAACTGGTGCAGGACCCGGTACTCAGCGTGCGGACATGGACCGAATTCACGCACCCGGCCATTGCCTTGCCGCAATCTCTGTACGGCGAGGACAGGCCCAACTCGCGCGGCCTGGACCTGAGCGATACGCTGGCGCTGGATCAGCTTGGCCGCACCATGGCCGGTCATTGGCAATCGCGCGCCGAGGACGGCAGCGGCCAGGCGGTGCGAAATCCGGCCCGCAACGCAGAAATCGTCGGCCATCTACGGTTCGACTCCGCAGATGGCATGCGCGACAAGCTGGATCTGGTCGCTGCGTCCACCCATCGTGCCTGGCCTGTTGCGGCGCGTGTGGCGTTCCTCCGGGCGCTGACGGAAAGCCTGGAAGCGCATCGCGAGGAACTGATCCTGCTCTGCATCAAAGAAGCCGGCAAAACCGTTGCTGACAGCATTGCCGAAGTCCGCGAGGCGGTGGATTTCTGTCGCTACTACGCCGCGCAGGCCAGCCGGCTTGAACAGGCGGAGCCACTCGGTACGGTGCTTTGCATCAGCCCCTGGAACTTCCCGCTGGCCATCTTTATCGGCCAGGTCAGCGCCGCCCTGGCCGCCGGCAATGCCGTGCTCGCCAAGCCTGCCGAACAGACCAGTCTGATCGCCCTGCGCAGCCTCGCCCTGATGCAGGCCTGCGGCCTGCCGGCCAACCGGATGGCCTGCGTCATTTCGCCCGGCCCCCTGGCCGGCGAAACCCTGGTCCCGGACCCGCGCATCAGGGCAGTGCTGTTTACCGGCTCCACCACCGTGGGTCGCTGGCTGTTCGATACTCTGGCGCAGCGGCGCGATGGGCCGATACCGCTGATCGCGGAAACCGGTGGGCAGAACGCGATGATCGTGGACTCCACCGCACTGCCCGAACAGGTGGTAGACGATGTGATCCGCTCGGGCTTTCACAGCGCGGGACAACGCTGCTCCGCGCTACGGGTCCTGTTCCTGCAGGACGAGACCGCCGACCACCTGATCGAGATGATCAAGGGCGCGATGGCGGAACTGGTGATCGGCGACCCACTGGACCTGGCCACAGACGTCGGCCCGGTCATCGATGCCCGCGCGCTGGAGCGACTGCATCTGCACGTCGATGTCATGGCTGGCGCCGAGGGCGTCAAACTGCTGCATACCCTGCCCCTGCCTGCCACTCTCGCCGCGCATGGCCATTTTTTCGCGCCTCGCCTGTACGAACTCGACCGTCTGGATCGCCTCGACCAGGAGGTATTCGGCCCTGTCGTCCATGTGATCCGCTATCAGGCGCGGGACCTGGAACAGGTCATCGCCCAGATCAATGCAGCCGGTTTCGGCCTCACCCTGGGCGTCCACAGCCGCATACAACGCAGTGCGGAGAGGATCGCCGCCGCGGCCAAGGTCGGCAATGTGTATATCAATCGCGACATGATCGGCGCGGTGGTGGGGGTGCAACCTTTCGGTGGCCGCGGCCTGTCCGGCACCGGACCCAAGGCGGGAGGGCCGCTGTACCTGCCAGCACTGACCCGCAATGACCAGGGAGCGTCCCGGATCAGCGCCATCGATCTGAGGCCACGGCTGATGCCGGGACCGACCGGCGAGCGCAACCTGTATCAGCTCGAGCCCAGAGGATCGGTGCTCGCGCTGTACGCTTGCGACGATCCGCTGGCACATGGACTGGCCACGCTGGATGCGGCGCTGGCCACCGGCAACCGGCTGAAGCTGTGCGCACCGGAAGGCTGGCGCGAAGTGCTGGAACAAGGACGCCAGCACTGGCTGGCACAGGGCCGCGAAGCCCAGTGCCTGGAGATCGAATACACGCTGACATGGCCCCAGCACCTGCACGCGCAGCAGACCCTGGTGCTGGCGCCCGGCAGTCCATTGCTGCCCCGGGCACTGGCGGAACTGCGAGCCGTCAAAGGACCGATTCCGCGGCTGATCTGTCAGCCAGCCGGAGAAAATTACTGGCAACGCTTTGTCGAAGAAAAGGTGATCTCCAGCAACACGACGGCGGCCGGCGGCAATGCCAGCTTGATGACCTTGCGTCCCTGATGCGGGCAGCTGTGCGGGCCTGCAGCCCGGACGCAGGCGCAGCGGGATTCAGACTGGCATCGGCAGTCTGGGCACCCGCTGCTGGACCTGGCTCAACAACTCGTAGGCGATGGTGCCTGCCGCCGGCGCGAGGTCCTCAACCCGCAGGCCATCCCCCCAGAGCATCACTTCCTCCCCCACCGCCACCGATTCCAGGGCGCTGACATCCAGCGCCAGCAGATCCATCGAAACCCTTCCGACCAGCGGACAGGCCTGGCCGCGGACCAGGGCGCGCCCCTGCGCCCCCCAGACGCGCGGATAACCGTCGCCGTAGCCAATCGCGACGGTGGCAACTTTCGCCGCCTGGCTGGCATGCCAATCGAGTCCGTAGCCCACACCGCCACCGGCGGGCACATCGTGAACGGCGAGAACTCTGGTCTTCAGCCGCATGACCGGGCGCAGATCGTACTGCAGAGCTTCCAGGCCTGGATTCACGCCATACAGCATCAACCCCGGTCGCACCCAGTCACGGTGGGCGGCAGGAAACGACAGCACCGCCGCCGAGTTGGCCAGGCTCTGTGCGCAGCAGGGCAGCTGCGCCAGCACCCGATCAAATGCCTCGATTTGCCTTGCCGTAACAGGCAGCCGCGGCTCATCGGCACAGGCAAAATGGGTCATCGCAACCAACTCGGACACACGTCCGCGCAGGCGTCCGAATGCATCAACAAACTGCTGCGCGGAAAAGCCCAGACGATTCATTCCGGTATTGAGTTTCAGCCACACCGCAGGCGGTGAAGCCAGGGCAAGCAGCGACCGCAGTACCGAATCCTCATGCACGACCACCGCAATGCGACGATCGGCGCACCAGCGCAGGGCGTCCAAGTCCAGACTGGCTGCCGTCAGCAGCAGTTTAAGCTGCGGATATCGCAACCTGAGCTGTTCCGCTTCTTCCAGCCTGGCCACCGCCATCCCGTCAACCCGATTCAGCAGCGCCTGCGCGCACAGCAGGGCGCCATGTCCGTAGGCATCTGCCTTGAGCATGGCCATGATTTTTGCGTGTGGCGCCAACTGACGAACGACATCGGCATTATGACGCAGGGCCGCGACATCGATCTCGGCCCAGGCGCTGTGAATCTGGGCGCTGATAAGCTTGTATTCCCGTTCAGTTCCGCCGCTATTGTCGCATTCCCGCGCCGCAGCCGACATCTCGCCCGACAATGACCAGCAAAGATCAGACCCTCGCCACGCCAGTCCTCTCTTGGACGGCCGACGGCGCGGTGAATCGCCATTTCCAGGACCCGTATTTTTCGCGCCATGACGGCGCGGCGGAGTCCCGCCATGTGTTTCTGGAGGCCAATGATCTGGGACGACGCTTCACCGACGCCAGCACATTCTGCATTGGTGAACTGGGATTCGGCACCGGCCTGAATTTTCTTCTGAGCTGGCAGCTCTTCCGCCGCCACGCCAGCAGCGCAGCGCAGCTGGACTACCTGGCCATCGAGGCCGCGCCACTGACCAGGCAACAAATGCATACGGCGCTGAAACCCTGGCCGGAGCTTGCGAACCTGCAACGACAACTCCTGGCCGCATGGCCGCAGCGAACACCCGGCTACCACCTGATCGAACCGGAAGCCGGCATCAGGCTGCTGCTGATGTTCGGCGATGTCCTGCCCATGCTGCAACAGTGCCGCAGCCAGGTGGATGCCTGGTTTTTCGATGGTTTCGCCCCGCAGCGCAATCCGGCGATGTGGAGCGCCCCGGTATTTGAAGAGGTCGCCCGCCTGAGCGCGACCGGGGCCAGCTTCGCCACCTACACGGCGGCAGGTGATGTTCGCCGCAGATTGCAGTCACTGGGCTTCCTGGTGCGGAAACGGTCCGGGTTCGGGCCCAAACGGGACATGCTCTGCGGCCAGGTGCGCGCCGCGCCCCGGACCTTCGAGTCCAGCCCCTGGTTCGAATGGCCCCGGCACCAACCCGTTTCTGCGGCCGTCATCATCGGTGACGGTCTTGCGGGCGCGTGTCTGGCGCGTGTGCTCGCCGAACGCGGCATGGAGGTGGAGATACTCGGGCAGGCGAACGGCGCCAGCCATCGAATCCCGGGCTTTCTCGTCCGCAGCTATCCCGAGCGCACGGCCAGCCACAGCCACCGGCTGTACCGGCAAGGCTTCGCCAGCGCCCAGGCCTTCTATCAGCGCTACACCGACGAGTCCTATCGGCCCATTCGCATCGACACGGATGGCGGCCCCATGCAGGGCGGCGTGTTGCAGCCCGCCGGGGCGATTCGCACACTGCTGGCGCATCCGCTCATCCGCCAGCGTCAGGGCGAACTGCGCGAACTGAAGCTTGCCCAAGCCCGATGGCAGCTGAGCACCACCGCAGGGCCCCTGCAAAGCGACTGCGTGATCCTGTGCTGCGCCCGCGTTCCTGCCGGCCTGGACCCGCGCCTGCACGATCTCAGCACGCCCTGCGCGGGCCAGGTCCTGCAACTGGCAGGACCCACTGCACAGGCCTACAGTGGCAGAATCCATGGCTTCCCGCTGGCGGCTTCGACCCAGCTGGGCTCCAGCTACCGGCCCGGCGAAGCGAGCCTGGAGATCCGCCCGCCGGAAAACGTCCAACTGCTGGAGCTGGCGCAACAGACGTGGCCTGCGAGCGGCTGCAGTCCGCAGAGTCAGGTGCTCGCCAACTATACGGGCTGGCGCGGCATCACCCCCGATCACCTGCCCTTGATCGGCCCTTGCCCGGACCTTGATCGCTGGCATCTGGACTACGCCGATCTGCACCATGGCAAGACCCGCCAGGCGTATCCGCCGGCCAGCCTGTTGCCCGGCCTCTGGCTCAATCTTGCGCATGGCTCCCGTGGTGCCTGCCTTGCCCCACTGGCGGCACAACTGATCGGCGCTGCGCTGCTCGGTGCTCCGCTGCCGCTTCCAACCAAGCTGATCGCCGCCCTGCATCCCGGCCGATTCACCATCCGCAGCCTCAGGCGCGGGCACCCGGAAGCGGAATGCGGGGCCCGCAATGCCGGCCCTGCCTAGAGATGTGAACCGCGCAGCAGATAGGCCAGGGCCATGCCTTCCCGACTGAGCTTGTCCTCGATCTTGCCGCCGCCCTTGGCCGCGGTCGACGAGGGGAAGAGCTGGAAAGCCCGCGACAACAGGGAATCGTTGAGCTTGGGCCACAAGGCATAGCTGATTTCAGCCGCCTGCCCAAGCACCGTCTTGACCCGCTTGGTCTTGTTCAAGGCCGCATTGAGCACCAGTTCGGAGGCCTCATCCACCGACCAGGCCGGCGCATAGTCATACAGCTTGGTCGGCGCGATCATCGGCGTGCGCACCAGCGGCATGTAGATGGTGCTGATTTCGACATTGCTGGCCTTGACCTCTGCAGACAGACAGCGCGAGAACGCGTCCAGGGCCGACTTCGACGCCACATAGGCGGAGAATCGGGCCGCGTTGGAGAGGCAGCCGATGCTGGAAATATTGATGATCTGCCCCCCCTTGTGTTCCACCATCGACGGCAGCAAATTCATGATCAGGCGCACGCAGCCGAAGTAGTTGAGCTGCATCGTACGTTCGAAATCGTGGAATCGATCCAGGGACTCCAGCACCGCACGGCGAATCGACCGACCGGCATTGTTGACGAGGATATCGACACGATGCAGATCCTTGAGCACCTGCACGCACAGTTCGTCGATGGATTCCAGATTGTTCAGATCGCAGGTGTAGTAGCGGGCATCGCCACCCTTGGCCACGATGGTCTTGGCCACATCCTCGAGTTTGTCAGCGCTGCGCGCCACGAGAACGACGGTCGCGCCATTGGCAGCGAACTTCTTCGCGGTTTCCAGCCCGATGCCACTGGATGCACCGGTGATCAGGACCACCTTGCCGCCCAGACGGGCCACCGCACGACGCGAGGCACGCGGATAGTCCATGTGGGTTTCCCAGTAGGTCCACAGTTTTTCCGCGTAATCTTTGAGCAGCGGGCAGCGAACCTCGGTGTCTTTCAGCGCCTCACGCGTGCGCCGATCATCAAACACGGCCTTGTTGCGCACATAGCCCAGGGCCGAAACCGGAATGCCGATCGCCTTGGACATCTGCCGCATCGCCATCTCGAGCGGCAGAATTTTTGCCGTTTCACGCAGCGCGCCCGGCACCACCTGCGGCAACTCGGGCAATTCGTATTTCTTGGCGAATTCAGGCCCATGCGCTGCATCAAACATGATCTCCAGGACCCGTCCGATGGAATCCTGCGGTTTCTGGATCAGATGAAAAGCCTGGCCTTCAAGCCCGGGCTTGTGCGCCAGCGCGATCATCGCATCGGCAACATAGTCCACCGGCGCCAGCGGAAACTTGCCGCCTTCCACCCCGAGCAATGGCAACCATTTGGGAACCTTGTTGCGGATCTGCTTGATGATCGGAAACAGGTAGTAGGGTCCGTCGATCTTGTCCATTTCTCCGGTCAGCGAGGAACCCACCACCGCGCCGGGCCGATAGACCTGCCACGGCACCTTGCATTCCTTGCGCACGATGGCTTCGGACTGAAACTTGGTACGGAAATAGGGATGCGACGTGTCCTGCCCTTCATCGAACATGTCTTCGGTGAAATTCCCGACCCAGTGACCGCCGGCGACCGCCACCGAACTGACGTGCTGCAAGCGCACGTCGCCGCCCAGCGCATTGACGAAATTGACGACGTTGCGAGTGCCTTCATTGTTGATCCGGTCGCCGGTCTCATCATCCATGTTCATGTCATAGACGGCCGCCAGATGGAACACATGGTCGATCTTGCCCTGCAGCGCCTTGGCGGTCTTGGGGTCTGTCAGCCCGGGCGAGGTGATGTCCCCCCAGACCGGCTTCAACTGCTTGGCGTTGGCGCCGAGTGTTTGCTTGAGATGCTCGAACTTGGCTTTCGATGCTTCCCTGATGAGGACATGGACCGTCGCGTCTTCGCGCTCGAGCAAACGAGCCACCACAAATCGGCCAATGAATCCGGTCGCCCCGGTTACAAAATAGTTCATGTTCCCCCCCTTTTCGGGCTCAAAAAATGGTTGCCAAGATCCTACGCCAGTCCGCCCTGATCGTCTTGTCGATCGCGCTTGTATCAAACGCCTGCCAGCGCCAGGGGCTCAAAGCAGGGCATCAGAACGACGGCCGGCGAACGGACCACGCGCGTAGGCGACATGCCGAACATCTGATTGAACGCATGATTGGCATGCGCCAGGTCATGAAATCCGGCCGCATGCGCGGCGTCCGTCAGCGTCATGTCCGGCTGCCAGTACGCGGCGATCTTCCAGGCCGCCAGCCAGCGAACGTACTGCGACAGACTGCAGCCCAGCGTCTTGCGCGACAAGCTGCGCAAGCGCGACTCGGATAGCCCGACCCGGCCGGCCAGCACAGCGATAGAGACCTCGTCCAGAGCCAGATGTTCCACTTGCGCGATCGCCTCTCGCAGGCGCGCATCGCAGCACGCTGCTGCCGGCAATGCCTGGATTGAATTCACCGCCTCACGATGCAGCTGACGGGCGAGTTCCGGACTCAGGCGGTCGGTGCTTTCATGCGGGACCAGCACGGCACGCAGCCGCTGCAGCGTTGCGGATGACAGGCTCCGGGCCGGCTGATGGCTTAGATAGTCCATCAGCGCCTGATGCTCAGGCGACAGGGGTTCGGCTTCGATCATGTAGGCACTGCCGTTGCAGATCCGCAGAAACAGGCGTCTGGCAGTCGGCCCCAGGACGATTCCCGCACAGTGCAGGCGCCCGCCATGCTGGGTTTCCAGCTCCAGATCACCGTCCAGACTCACGATCAGGGTTGTGGAAATCCGCTGATACGGCTTGTTCTGGACGAAATCGCGACTGCGCAGCAGAAAGCTGCGCGGCCAATAGTAAATCTGGGTCGGCCCATGCATGTTTTTCGAACCCATGTTGCTTCCTCACACCCAGGCCGCTGGACCGCCGGTCCCGAACCGGCCACATCATGCCGGGTCGGTACGCTCCGCATCGGGGCGCAGCACTGCCGGCGGCTGATCTTCGCGGGGACTCCATTGCGGTACCGCCAGCAGGATCAGGCGCAGTTGCTTTTCCGCCACCCGGATCAGTGCCGCCTCATCTTCGCCGCGCGGACGGGCAGCCAGCACCTGCTCCACAATACCGGTCATCGCGCTGATCATCAGCCCCGCGATCATCTGCAGATCTTCCGTGCGCCATGAATTCAGAATGGGAAAGCGCGCCAGATCGGTAGCCAGTTCGCTCTGCAGCAACCGGATTTCGGTGCGGATTTCGTCGCGCAACACCGCCACCCCTCCAAATCGTTCGCGGGCCAGGAACTGGAAATGTCGGCGATGCGCCTGCACGTAGGTGACGAAGGTCTCCACCGATCGGCGTACCATGGATTCTGGCGGCAGCGCGCTTTGGCGCGCCACCTTGAGCAATTCGCGCAGGGTTCTGAACGAATCCTCAACCAGTTCCAGGCCGAGTTCGTCCATATCCGAAAAATGCCGGTAGAACGTGGTCGGCACCACGCCGACTTCGCGCGTGATTTCGCGCAGGCTCAGCCCATCGAAGCTGTTATCGCGACTGATCAGTTCCAGGACGGCCTCCCGCAGGGCCTGGCGGGTATTCACCCGTCGGTCCTTGCCGACCGTGTGCTTTTTCTGTGGCCGCCCCATGCTGCCCCTTGTACACAAACCAAACTGCAATATGCCCGATCCTGACCGGCTGTCAATGCGCAAACATCCCGACCGTCAGGCCCGATCGATGCTGCCAGGATCCGATCAGCTTCGCAGTTCAGCCACGCCGGACCCGGGAAGATATGTATACGGATGTATCGCACAGGGTCGCGGTGCTACGCCCACCACGCAGGCCGGCCGGCTGCCAGGCACACAAGCACGGCAGCCGCTCCGGCAAGCAGGGACTCGGCAAGCGGCTTGAAATATGAAAGACTGCAAGACCTGCCGGCGCAATCGGAAGCGGACGCGACTTGAGTTTCGCTGCGGCAGCCCCATTGAGACCCCCCCCAACAGCCTGCCCCGGTCCATGAACGCCAACTCACGCTATCTGATGCTCGTCGGTAACTTCATGTTTTGGTCACGCTGGCTGCAGGCTCCGCTATACCTCGGCCTCATCGCCGCACAGGGCGTCTACGTTTACCACTTCCTGCACGAGCTCTGGCATCTCGTCAGTCACGCCACAACTTTGACCGAAACCGAGATCATGCTCGTCGTGCTGGGCCTGATTGATGTGGTGATGATCGCCAACCTTTTGCTAATGGTCATCGTCGGCGGTTACGAGACCTTCGTCTCGCGCCTGAATCTCGAAGCGCATCCGGATAAACCCGAGTGGCTGTCCCATGTCAATGCAGGCGTGCTCAAGGTCAAGCTGGCCATGGCCTTGGTCGGGATTTCATCAATCCATCTGCTGCAGAGCTTCATCAACGCGCCGAACATGACGGAAACGACCCTTAAGTGGCAGGTCATCATTCATGTCACCTTTCTGCTGTCCGCACTGGCCATGGCCTGGACCGACCGTCTGACCATGGGCATGGAAAACAAGGGCAAGCGGGCGCCGGCCGGCCACTAATCAACACGCGCCGCAACATTGCTGCCAATGCTGCGGCGAAGCCCCCTGCCGATACGCTGAGCATGAGCCGCGCCGCGGCGGGCATGATCTCGGCCCGCCGCCAGTGCCGTTCAGGCTGACCCTGACCGGGCCTCAAGCTCCGCCACCCGCTGCTCGAGTTCGCCCACTCTTCGGCGCAGCCGCAACAGCAATTCCTTCTGGACTTCAAACTGCTCCTGGCTGACCAGGTCTAGCTCGCCCATCTGGGACTGAAGAATCGCACGGAAATTGTCCTTGAGCTCGTCGCGGACCACGGCCAGACCTGGCGGCAGGACCTGGCTGAGTCGATCCGCAATGTCTTGCACGGGATTGGGCTTCATTTGTTTGCACTCTTTTGGTTCATGCACCTTGGCGGTGCGTCGCGACAGGTACAGCCCTGCCATCGGACGGGGATTATTCACTGTCCATGCTTCTGCGCCAACTTGGCACGCCCTGTGCTTGATTGGCACCGCTGATCGAATTCGGGCGCAATCGCCCACCGAATACAAACCAGGAGCAATAAAGATGAAGTTGATTACCGCTGTCATCAAGCCCTTCAAGCTCGACGAGGTGCGCGAAGCCCTTTCCGAGGTGGGCGTCAAGGGGATTACCGTGACCGAGGTCAAGGGTTTCGGCCGCCAGAAAGGCCATACCGAACTGTACCGCGGCGCCGAGTATGTGGTGGATTTCCTGCCTAAGGTCAAGATCGAGGTCGGCGTCGACGATGCCCAGCTCGACACCGCGATCGAAGCCATCAACCGCGCGGCAAAAACCGGCAAGATCGGCGACGGCAAGATCTTCATCACCGCGCTTGAACAGGCCATCCGCATTCGCACCGGCGAGACCGGCAGCGAAGCCCTTTAAGCCCAGACGCGAAATCGGGAGTATTTAATGGAAAATCATATTTTTGAACTGCAGTACGCGATCGATACGTTCTACTTTCTCGTGTGCGGCGCCCTCGTGATGTGGATGGCCGCTGGCTTCTCCATGCTGGAAGCCGGCCTGGTCCGCTCCAAGAACACCACCGAAATTCTGACCAAGAACGTCGCGCTGTTCGCGGTATCCTGCATCATGTACTTGGTGTGCGGCTACGCCATCATGTACGGCGGCGACATCTTCCTTTCCGGCATTGCCGATGTCGATGCCGATGCGGTCCTGGGCGAATTCGCCGAACGCGAAGACGGCTTCCGCGGCGGCTCGATCTACTCGGGTGCCTCGGACTTCTTCTTCCAGGTCGTCTTCGTTGCCACCGCCATGTCCATTGTTTCCGGCGCCGTCGCCGAACGCATGAAACTGTGGGCCTTCCTGCTGTTCGCCGTGGTCATGACCGGCTTCATCTATCCGATGGAAGGCGCCTGGACCTGGGGCGGCAATGCAGTCTTCGGCCTGTACACCCTGGGCGACCTCGGCTTCTCCGACTTCGCCGGCTCCGGCATCGTGCACATGGCAGGTGCGGCGGCCGCACTGGCGGGCGTCCTGCTGCTCGGACCACGCAAGGGCAAGTACGGCGCGGATGGCAAGGTTCATCCGATTCCCGGCGCCAATCTGCCGCTGGCCACCCTGGGCACTTTCATCCTGTGGATGGGCTGGTTCGGCTTCAACGGCGGCTCGGTGCTGAAACTGGGCGACATCTCCAATGCCAACGCGGTCGCCATGGTGTTCCTGAACACCAATACCGCGGCTGCCGGCGGCCTGGTCGCCGCTCTGATCACCGCCCGCATGCTGTTTGGCAAAGCCGACCTCACCATGGCGCTGAATGGCGCCCTGGCCGGCCTCGTCGTCATCACCGCCGAGCCCAGCACCCCGACCGCGCTCACCGCCACATTGTTCGGTGCCGCCGGCGGCGTACTGGTGGTCTTCTCCATCCTCCTGCTCGACAAGCTGAAGATCGACGATCCGGTCGGTGCGATTTCCGTCCACGGCACCTGTGGCCTGCTCGGCCTGCTGGTCGTGCCGCTGACCAACAGCGGCTCCAGCTTCAGCGGCCAGTTGATCGGCGCCGCCACCATCTTCATCTGGGTCTTCGTGACCAGTCTGGTGGTTTGGGGTGTGCTCAAGGCCATCATGGGCATTCGCGTCAGCGAAGAAGAAGAGTACGCCGGGGTGGACCTGTCCGAGTGCGGACTGGAAGCCTATCCGGAATTCACCAACAACTAAGTCCCGTTTCATGGGATAGCGGAAGCCCGGCTACGGGCGCCCGCCCAATCGAGGCGAAGGTGCATGCACCTTCGCCTTTTTTTGTTTGCGAGCTGAGCTTCCTATAACAGGAGCGCGCTGGCGTCACCTACACCGATTCGACTACCATTCACGGTCAGGAAGCGTCCGATGAATCGTTTGGCGGACGTCGTGCCTTCCCTGGCATCCCTCAATAACCACCAACGGTCGACATCGCGCCATGCACATTCGCATCAAGAAAGGGCTGACGCTGCCAATCAACGGCGCACCCAGACAAAGCATCGAAGACGGACCTGCCATCAACCGGGTCGCCCTCATCGGCCAGGACTATGTCGGTATGAAACCGACCATGTTTGTCGCCGAGGGAGATCGGGTCAAACTCGGTCAGACTCTGTTCGAAGACAAGAAGAACCCGGGCGTTCTGTTCACCTCACCGGGATGTGGTGTGGTTGAAGCGATCAACCGTGGCCACAAGCGGGCACTGCAATCCGTAGTGATCCGGCTGGAGGGTGACGACGAGGAGCACTTCGACAAGTTTGACGACGCCGAACTCGACAGTCTCGATGCCAGCATTGCGAAACAGAACCTGATCAAGTCGGGACTCTGGACCAGCCTGCGGACTCGCCCCTACAGCAAGATCCCGGCTGTCGACAGCACTCCTACGGCCATTTTCGTTAACGCGATGGATACCAATCCACTCGCCGCCGATCCCTGCGTGCTGATCGATGAAGACCCACAGAGCTTTGCCCGAGGCCTGCGCGTGCTGAGCACGCTGTGCGGCAAGATCTATCTGTGCAAGGCTGCTGACGCAAACCTGAGCGCACCGAGTTCACCCGCGATCACGGTCGCGGAATTCTCCGGCCCTCACCCCGCCGGACTGGTCGGTACCCATATCCACCACCTGCATCCCGCCGGCGCCCAGCGCCTGGTCTGGCACGTCAATTATCAGGACGTGATGGCCATCGGCAGGCTGTTCGCCAGCGGTCGCCTGCCAGTCGAGCGAGTGATTGCGCTCGCCGGCCCCAAAATCAAGGATCCGCGTCTGCTGCGAACCCGCCTCGGCGCCAGCACCACCGAACTGATCGCCGGCCAGATGATCGAGGGATCGGATTGCCGCGTCGTGTCCGGGTCCATCTGGTCCGGACGCCGCGCCGGCGGCTGGGCCAGCTACCTTGGTCGCTACCATCTGCAGCTCAGCGTGCTGGCCGAAGGTGGCCAGCGCGAACTGTTTGGCTGGATCCATCCCGGGCCGAACAAATTTTCCGCGATCAACGTCTTCGTTTCCGCCCTGCAAAGGGCCACCCGGACATTCGACTTCTCGACCAGCCAGAACGGCAGCCCCCGCGCAATGGTGCCGATCGGCAATTACGAGGATGTCATGCCTCTGGACATCCTGCCCACGCAGCTGCTGCGTGCGCTGGTGGTGAAGGACACGGACTCGGCGCAGGAACTGGGATGCCTGGAACTGGACGAGGAAGATCTCGCCCTGTGTTCCTTCGTGTGCGTCGGCAAATACAACTTTGGCCCATATCTGAGAGCCAATCTCGAACAGATTGAGCGGGAAGGCTAATATCCATGTCAGCATTGAGAAACTATCTGGATCGCATGCATCCGCTGTTCGCCAAAGGCGGCAAGCTGGAGAAATACTACGCGGTCTACGAAGCAGTCGACACCTTCTTCTATTCGCCGCCGGATGTCACCCGCGCGGCGCCGCATGTCCGCGATGGCATCGATCTGAAGCGGGTCATGATCTATGTCTGGCTGGCGGTCATGCCCTGCGTATTCATGGCTTGCTACAACACCGGCCTGCAGGCCAACACGGCCATGCAGGCGCTGGGCATCGACCAGGCCGAAGGCTGGCGCGGTCACCTGCTGGCCCTGTTCGGGATCGGCCATGATCCGGCCAGCATCTGGGCCAATTTCTGGCTCGGATTCTGGTATTTCGTTCCGGTTTATCTGGTCACCTTCGCCGTCGGCGGCTTCTGGGAAGTCCTGTTTGCCGCGGTGCGTAACCATGAAGTGAATGAAGGATTCTTCGTCACATCGATCCTGTTCGCCCTGACCATGCCACCAACCGCGCCGCTGTGGATGGTGGCCCTTGGCATCAGCTTCGGTGTGGTAATCGGCAAGGAAGTCTTTGGCGGCACCGGCAAGAATTTCCTCAACCCCGCGCTGACCGGACGTGCCTTTCTGTTCTTCGCTTACCCGGCCGCCATGTCGGGCGACGCGGTCTGGACCGCCGTCGACGGCTTTTCCGGCGCCACCCCTCTGGGGATGGCCGCCCTGGGTGGGGTTCCGGCCATTACGGACGCCGGCATCACCTGGATGCAGACCTTTTTCGGCACCATCCAGGGTTCCCTGGGCGAGACCTCGACCCTGGCCTGCCTGTTCGGTGCAGGTTTCCTGCTGGTGACCCGGGTGGCTTCCTGGCGCATCATGCTCGGGGTATTTCTGGGCATGGTCGGCACCGCCATGCTGTTCAACCTGATCGGCAGTGAATCCAACCCGATGTTCGCGATGCCCTGGTACTGGCATCTGACCCTTGGCGGGTTCGCCTTCGGCATGATCTTCATGGCCACCGATCCGGTATCGGCAGCGATGACCAACACCGGACGGCTGATCTTTGGCGCGTTGGTCGGTTTCATGGTCATCCTGATTCGCGTGGTCAATCCTGCCTTCCCCGAAGGCATGATGCTGGCCATTCTGTTCGCCAACATTTTTGCGCCGTTGATCGACTATGCCGTGGTGCGTGCCAACGTCAAACGGCGTCAGTTGCGCACCGCCGCCGAAGCCGCCTGAGGATATTGCGATGGGACTTAAAGACATGCCGAATGACAGCATGGCCAAGACGCTGATCGTCGCGATTGGTCTGTGCCTGATCTGTTCGATTTTCGTTTCCGTTGCAGCGGTCAAGCTGCGGCCGCTTCAGCAGGCCAACAAGCTCGCGGATAAACAGAAAAATATCGTGGAAGTGGCAGGCATCGAGCTCGACGGTCGCAGCGTCGCCGAAGCATTCGCCGCGATCGAAGCCCATGTGGTCGATCTGCAGAGCGGCGAATTCGCCGACCATATCGACCCGGCCAGCTATGACCAACGCAAGGCCAGCAAAGATCCGAAGCAGGCCACGGAGCTGAGCAAGGAAGACGACATTGCCGGCATCAACATGCGTGAGCGCTACGCCACCATCTACCTGACGCGTGATGCCAACGACAACATTGAAAAGCTGATCCTTCCGGTGCGCGGCTACGGCCTGTGGTCGACCCTATGGGGTTTCCTAGCCTTGGAAGGCGATGGCAACACGATCATCGGCCTGTCTTTCTACGAACACGCGGAAACACCGGGGCTCGGCGGCGAGGTTGACAATCCGGCATGGAAAGCCCAGTGGGCCGGCAAGAAGGTCTATCCGAGCAGCGCCGATGGCGCGACGACCAGCAGCGCCACCTGGCGGCCGCGCGGCAAGAGCAAGGATCTGGCCTATCAACCTGCCATCCGTTTAGCAAAGGGTGGTGTCGGAGAGGACACGCCCGATGCCCAGCACAAGGTGGACGCGCTGGCTGGCGCGACTTTGACCAGCAACGGGGTGTCTTACCTGTTGCAATTCTGGATGGGCGAAAACGGCTTTGCGCCCTTCCTGCGTAATCTTGCGAAAGGATAGTCCCGATGTCAGACACCAAGAAAGTCCTGACCGAACCGGTCTTCGACAACAACCCGATCGCACTCCAGATTCTGGGCATCTGCTCGGCGCTGGCGGTGACCTCCAACATGAATACCGCGTTCATCATGTGCCTGGCACTGACCGCGGTGACCGCTGCCTCCAACTTCTTCATCAGCCTGTTGCGCAATCACATTCCCAGCAGCATCCGCATCATCGTACAGATGACCATTATTGCCTCGCTGGTGATCGTGGTTGATCAGGTGCTCAAGGCCTATGCTTTCGAGATCTCCAAGCAGCTTTCCGTATTTGTCGGGCTGATCATCACCAATTGCATCGTGATGGGCCGGGCGGAAGCCTTCGCCATGAAGAACCCGCCGATCCCCAGCCTGCTTGACGGCATCGGCAACGGTCTGGGCTACAGCGTGATCCTCCTGATCGTAGGCTTCTTCAGGGAACTGTTCGGTGCCGGCAGTCTGTTCGGCATCGAAATCCTGCCGCTGGTCACCCAGGGCGGCTGGTACACGCCCAACGGCATGATGCTTCTGCCGCCGTCGGCGTTCTTCCTCATCGGCCTGATCATCTGGGCAATCCGTGCGGCCAAGCCGGCCCAGGTGGAAAAACCCGATTACCAGATTCACGCCGTCCACCGCACCGAGGCCGCCTGATGGAAGCGCATATCAATCTGTTTCTCAAGGCCGTGTTCGTCGAGAACATGGCGCTGTCCTTCTTTCTCGGCATGTGTACCTTTCTGGCCGTATCCAAGAAGATCTCGACCGCGGTCGGCCTTGGTGTTGCGGTCGTGGTGGTGCAGACCATCACCGTCCCCGCAAACAATCTGGTGTACACCTATCTGCTGAAGGACGGCGCGCTGGCCTGGGCGGGCCTGCCGAATGTTGATCTGTCCTTTCTTGGCCTGATCTCCTACATCGGCATCATCGCGGCCATGGTCCAGATTCTGGAAATGACCCTGGACAAGTATTTTCCGGCCTTGTACAACGCCTTGGGCATCTTCCTGCCGCTGATTACGGTGAATTGCGCCATCCTGGGCGGCTCGCTGTTCATGGTCGAACGCGATTACAACCTTGCCGAATCCATCACCTATGGAATTGGTTCGGGTGCCGGCTGGGCCCTGGCCATTACCGCCATGGCCGGGGTGCGCGAAAAGCTCAAATATTCCGATGTCCCCGACGGACTGCAGGGACTGGGCATCACTTTCATCTCGGCAGGGTTGATGGCCCTGGGCTTCATGGCCTTCTCCGGCGTGCAGCTCTAAACGAGAGGACGAAAAGCAATGAACGAAATTTTTCTTGGCGTCACCCTGTTCACGGGCATCGTCCTCGCACTGGTCGCCATCATCCTGATCGCCCGCTCGAAGCTGGTTGCCAGCGGCAATGTTCAGATCGAAATCAACGGCGAAAAAACCATTGAAGCCCCGGTTGGCGGCAAGCTGCTCAGCACCCTGGCGGATGCCGGTCTGTTCGTGCCTTCGGCCTGTGGTGGCGGTGGCACCTGCGCGCAGTGCCGGGTCAAGATATTTGAAGGCGGCGGCTCCATCCTGCCCACCGAAACCTCCCACATCACCAAACGGGAAGCACGCGAGGGCGACCGACTGTCCTGCCAGGTCGCGGTCAAGCAAAACATGAAGATCGAGGTCCCGGAAGAGGTCTTCGGGGTCAAGAAGTGGGAGTGCGCGGTACGTTCCAATCACAATGTGGCGACCTTCATCAAGGAATTGGTGCTGGAACTGCCGGCTGGCGAAAATGTGGATTTCCGCGCTGGCGGCTATATCCAGATCGAATGTCCGGCAACACCCGTCGACTACAAGAATTTTGAGATCGAAGAACGGTTCCGCGACGACTGGGACAAATTCAAATTGTGGGACCTGAAGTCCCAGCCCAAGGAAGGCGCACTGCGCGCCTATTCCATGGCCAATTATCCGCTGGAAGAGGGCATCATCATGCTCAATGTGCGGATTGCCACCCCGCCGCCGCGCCACATGTTCGACCTGCCTCCCGGCATCATGTCTTCCTATATTTTCAACCTGAAACCGGGTGACAAGGTCACGATTTCAGGGCCTTTCGGCGAGTTCTTCGCCAAGCAGACCCAGGCCGAAATGGTCTTCGTCGGCGGCGGTGCCGGCATGGCCCCAATGCGCTCCCACATCTTCGACCAGTTGCGCAGGATCAAGACCAATCGCAAGATGAGCTTCTGGTACGGAGCCCGCTCACGCCGCGAAATGTTCTATGTCGAGGATTTCGACATGTTGGCCAAGGAGAACCCGAATTTCGACTGGCATGTGGCCCTGTCCGACCCGATGCCGGAAGACAAATGGGATGGCTATACCGGTTTCATCCACGAAGTCCTGTTCGAGAATTATCTCAAGGATCACCCCGCGCCTGAAGATTGCGAGTTTTACATGTGCGGTCCGCCCATGATGAACGCCGCCGTGATCAAGATGCTGCAGGATCTCGGCGTTGAGGACGAGAACATCATGCTGGATGATTTCGGTGGCTAAATTGACGTGGAACCCTGAGCTCACCCCGAGGATTTGCATATGATCGCGATGATTCTTGTTTCTTTCTGCGTGATGTTGCTGGTCGTGGCCGGCATGTCGATCGGTGTGATCATGCAGAACAAGCCAATTAAAGGCAGCTGCGGTGGCGTGGCGAATCAGGACGGCTTTGACTGCGCCTGTGCTGCCGCAGGCAAACCGCGGCTGTGTGAACAGCAACCCAAGGCCTGAGGGGTCGACAAGGAGGATTGCAGATGCTGCGCAAGGTAACCGCCAAGGATTATATGGGCGGCAGTTTGCTGACCTTCAAGCCACAGCAGGACGTGCTTGAAGCCATACAGCTGCTGGTGGAAAACGAGGTTTCCAGCGCACCGGTACTCGACGCCGTGGGCGATCTCATCGGCATGCTGTCGGAAAAGGACTGCCTGAAGATCACGCTGGAAGCGGGCTATGACCAGAGCGGCGGCGGCACCGTCGAGAATTTCATGAGTCGCGATGTGGTCACCGTGGACGCCGAGGACAGCGTCCTCGACATCGCCAAAATGTTCCTTGATTCGCCCTACCGCAATTACCCCGTCATCGAAGACAATCGCCTGATCGGCCAGATCACGCGGCGTGATGTGCTGCGCGCCATCAAGGTGCTGAGCCAGGCCTGATTCCCGGCATCCCGCGACCGGCCAGCTGGCGGAAAACAGCTGGATCCCGGTCAGGTGGCCGATTGCGGCGCATCACCGCACCGGCCGCCCCACCGTTCCTACCGGATTTCAAGCATGCGCGGGCATCACTCTCATGCAGACACACCGCCAGGACCCGCTGAATGGCGCGTCGTTCTGCGACTTTGGCCCTATTTGCGGGCGTTTCCCCTGCGTATTGGCGTCGCCCTGATCCTGCTGATCGGGGCCAAGCTCGCCAATGTCTTGCTGCCCTACGTCCTCAAGCTCATCGTCGATTCGCTGGATTTGCAGCACAGCGCCAGGCTGACCGTGCCGGTGGGTTTGCTGCTCGCATATGGCGCGCTGCGTTTCGGCACCGTGGCACTGGGGGAATTCCGCGATCTGGTCTTCGGACGGGTGACGGAAAACGCGATGCGTCTGGTTTCACTCAATGTGTTCCGGCACCTCCATGCCCTGGACCTGGACTTCCACCTCAGCAGGCGAACGGGCGGGCTGTCCCGGGATATCGAAAGAGGGGTCTCGGGAGTCCGTTTTCTGCTCCGCTTCATGCTCTTCAACATCGTGCCGACCCTGCTGGAGATCGGCATGGTCACGGTCATCCTGCTCACCGCTTTCGGCTGGCAGTACGGCACGGTGATCCTGCTTGCGGTCAGCGTGTATGTCGGCTGGTCGATTGTTGTGACCGAACGCCGCACCGCCCATGTGCGCACCATGAACAGCCTGGATTCCCGCGCCAATACCCGGGCGGTGGATTCCCTGCTGAACTACGAAACGGTCAAATACTTCGGCAACGAGGAGTTCGAGGCCCGCGAGTACGATGAGCGGCTGCAACGCTGGGAAGCCGCCATGGTGCGCGGACGGCTGTCGCTTGCCACCCTCAATGCCGGTCAAGCCTTCATCATCGCAGCCGCGGTCACGGTGATGATGCTGATGGCGACCCAGGCAGTGAGCCGTCAGCAGATGAGCCTCGGTGATCTGGTGATGATCAATGCCTACATGATCCAGCTGTTCGTGCCCTTGAATTTTCTTGGCTTTGTCTACCGTGAAATCAAGCAGGCCATGGCCAATATGACCCGCATGTTCGCCCTGCTGGATCAAAGCCCCAAGGTCACGGACACGGCGGATGCCGTCGATCTGCCACGCGGCCCGGCCGAGATCCGTTTCCGTCAGGTCAGTTTTCACTATCACGCCAACCGGCCGATCCTGCAAGAAGTCGATTTCACCATTCCGGCAGGCCGGACACTGGCCGTGGTCGGCAGCAGCGGCGCCGGGAAATCGACCCTGGCCCGTCTGCTGTTCCGCTTCTATGATCCCCAGCACGGCCGCATTGAGGTCGCGGGTCGGCCCTTGAATCACTATCATCAGTGCAGTCTGCGGGCGAATATTGGCGTGGTGCCGCAGGACACCGTTCTGTTCAATGACACGATTGCCTACAACATTGCCTATGGACGCCCGCATGCCAGCGAGGCCGAGATCCGGCGTGCGGCGCAACTGGCTCACCTGGATGAATTTCTCGCCCAGTTGCCGGATGGCCTGCAGACCACGGTGGGTGAACGTGGCCTCAAGCTGTCGGGCGGGGAAAAGCAGCGCATCGCCATTGCCCGCACGATACTGAAAGACCCCGGCATCCTGATCTTTGATGAGGCCACCTCATCGCTGGATTCGGTGTCCGAACAGGCGATCCTGTCCGCGCTACAGGAAGTCGCCCAGCAACGCACAACGCTGGTCATCGCGCATCGTCTATCCACCATCGTGCATGCCGATGAGATCGTGGTGCTGGATCGCGGCCGGGTGGTGGAACGCGGGGCGCATCGCGAACTGCTCGCCGCGGAAGGACACTACGCCACACTCTGGCGAACGCAGAAGCAGGGTGGCCAGCGGCGCCCCGCCGAACTGGAGAGCGGGAGCCCGCCGGCTCAGGCCTGAAGCAGGCTCAATCCATCAATTCGCGGTCGAGGATCTTGGCCTGCCGCCCCGCCAGGGCCGGATCGATCTCGGTGATCTCGCATCCCGCATGCGCCATGGCACGGTTGCGACCCGCGTTCTTCGCCGCATACAGCGCCGCATCGGCCGCCCGTACATAGTCTTCCGGTCGCGCATGGCCCACCGGTTTGCCCGCCATGTAGCCGATGGAAATGGTCACCGGGGCATGCGTGGCCGGATGCATGATCTCCAGGCCTCGCACCGCCTCGATCAGCGAGGCGGCAACCACCGCCGCCCCCCGTTTGTCCGTGGTCGTCAGGAGCACGGCGAATTCCTCGCCGCCATAGCGGAACAGCGCGTCGCCAGGACGGTTGATGCGCTGCGCCAGGGTGTGGGCCAGCCTGCGCAGACATTCGTCTCCTGCGACATGGCCGAGCATGTCGTTGAACAGCTTGAACTGGTCGACATCCAGCATCATCACCGTGACCGGTTCATCAACCAGAGCCAAACGGCGCCATTCAGCCGCCAGCCAGATGTCGAATGCACGTCGATTCAGCTGACCGGTCAGGTCATCGACCAGACTGGAACGGCGATTGTTGTACACCTCTTCCTGAAGGGATTTCTCCCGCCTCGCGGAGCCCGTCACATCGAAGACCTGGATCAGGCAGTGCACTCCGCGTTCGGCTTCTCGCACCGGGACCAGGTAGAGGTTCAGGGCCATGGCTTCGCCCTGGTTTGCATTCTGACCACCGGTCTTGAGATTCAGCAACTGGCCGTGGACCGCATGGGTCAGAATCCGCGAATGGCTACGTTTCAGGGTGGCCTCGACCGCGGTCAGCAGATTCGGGCTGACGCCACTGCCAAACAGCTCATCCAGTGAGCAGCCCAGCGCCGCCTGTCGTTGCAGACCGGAGTGACGTTGCATCCAGCTATTCCAGCCGGCGACCCTGCCGTCCGGGTCGAGCACGATGATCCCGAGCATCAACAGGTCGGAGAACCCAGCCGAGCTCAGCAAGCTGACGGTGGACCCAGGGCTAGAGATCGGGGTCACCGGGGATGCTCCCGCCAAAGTAATTGCCCAAGATCTGATCGACGAAAGCTTGCAGTGTGGGCGAGCGCAAGGCGATGACGAACTTGCCGGTAATGGCGGTGTCGTTGACCTTCAAATCAACATGGACCAACAGCAATGGCGTCTTGTCGCTGTCCAGATTGATGTCCAGCAGCAGGCGACGATAGGGGCCCTGCTCCACCTGCGGCAGCCCGGAAATGATTTCCGCCTGCTGCAGATCGGCAATCGCGCCGAGCCAGTAATTGAACATGATATTGCCGACTTCTGAAATCGCTTCATATTCCAGGTCGCTCAGGGCACCATGCCCTTTAGCCTCCTTGGTCACGAGGCGGATCAGGTCGAGAGCGCCCCGTTCGGCGAACACCAGCACCCCGGAAGCGTCAATGAAGCCCTGGAAGTCCATGCGCACACCGATACAGTGCCGCCTTTCTTCCTCGCCCAGATCCAGGGTATCGATCTCCGTGGCATCGAGCAGCCGGACTTCGGGGACGGACATCGCAACTTCCTTGCCACAGATTTCCGCCAACGCGGAAGCGGCCCGGCCAATGCCGATGTTGAAGACCTCGGTCAGCGCATCGCGGGCGCTTTCGCTCATTTTCATTGTCCCGCGTCGAGCAGCGCAAGTACCGCGTGCGCGACCTCCTGGTTTACCGGCTTATTGAACACCGGGCCGAATCGATCCTCCAGCCTGTTCTTCACCGGCTTCTGGACGTTCGCGGTCAGAAAGCACAGGCGGGTGTCGTTTTCCTCTGCACGCAGTCGCTCGGCCAGTTCATCGCCGCTGATCTGCGGCATGTTCAGGTCCAGAACGACGAGGTCATAAGCTTCCCGGCAGATGATGCTCAATGCGTCCATCGAACTGTTGCAGGTATCGACATTGAGCTGCGGACGCTCCGCCTGCAGCAGGGCGCTAAACAGCTGCAGGGAAAGGCGGCTGTCGTCCACAAGCAGAATCCGTTTTTCGGACATGGTGGCCACAGTGTTATAAGGGCTTGAAAGCCTCGTATACGCCCGGTCAAGAAAGCGTGAATAACGGGCACAAAAAAGCCCCTGACGGGGCTTTCTTGCGCTACTCCGGGCCTGGTCCGGCTCAGTAGTAGTCGTCGTCCTCTTCGCCACCAGCGCCGAACAGGAAATTGGCCACGACGCCAATACCGAAGACCTGCCCATCATCTTCATCATAGTGCTGGGTGTATTCGAAACCCAACTGCGCGGTAGACGACAGCTTGAGCTGAAAACCAGCACCCCAAGCGAGACCGGAATCTCCGAACTCGCGCACACCGTCGGTCTGATGCTTGATGGTATAGCCGAAATCGGAATAACCGACACGACCAACCAGCGCGAAGCCTTCTCCGATGTTGAACTGCGGCTTGAGATAGATGCCATACAGGGAATCCAATTCCATGGTCTGGGAATTGTCCGCATTCTCGACCATGTCGTCATCCAGGGCGAAACCGTACTGCGCCTCCACGCCGAGGAACGTCAATGGCCGCCAACCGGCCCGCAGCAGCGCGGTGGTGATGAAACCAGGTTCGGCAATGCTGAATCCGCCCGGATCATTGGCACCGCCCAAACGCCTGGTCATCTGCCCGGTCGCTTTGGTCACATTCAGGGCACCACCGACGTACAATCCTTCGGTATCCAAGCCTGACACCCATTCCCCTGGCGTGAACCAGTCAAACCAACCTGCATGCGCCTGCGGCACGACAGCGCAGCCTGCGGCAAGCAGCAACGCGTGAATCTTCTTTTTCATTGCCTTCTCTGTATTGAATCGGTCAGGCCCGGAAACGGCCGACCACAGAACCCCATGACGTGCGACAGTAGGTAAGGCTCGCAAAATTGTCAATCCAGGGCGGGCCATGGCAGATGCCGGCTGCAGGTTGTCCGTCGCGCCGGGAGGGTAGGATGCAGCGCTCAGTTCCCGTGGCGGTCTTGCCCCGTGCCCCGGCGCTCAGGCGGCAGACGCCGTCAGATCAATGGCTTTCTCGACCTGCCTGGTCACCGCTCCGGCTGGATCAAAACTGCGTTCAATCAATTCCGCCCGCTGCCTGTGCAAGGCCAGCCAGTTCGTGCAGCGCGTGCCGTAAACCGGCGTGAGGATGAACGGCGGGGACAGCATCCGCTCGACTGCCCTGGCAACACCGGTATCCGGCAGCAGGTGGTCGGCAAACGGCTGGCGGTACGCCATCAATTGCATCGCTACTTCCACGCCGAGCTTGCCCTCGCGCAAGGCGGCGGACAGCCCTTCGCGGACCAGCTTGAGTTTAGGCCAGGGACTGTTCAGCAAAGCATTGCTCAGGCCGTACACGCCGGCCTCGAGCACGCGTGGTGTATCGGCACTGCGATTGCTCAGATAAACCAGCTGTTCGCGGTTGCCCAGCAGCAGATTGAATCCGGCATAGGAACCGATTTCCGCCTGCAGTTGCCGGGCGTGGGCCAGCGGGTCTCGCTGTTCCTGCAGATAGTCCGCGACCAGATGGCCCCGCGAACGCCCGGAGGCTGCCACGCCCGGCTCGCGAAAATTCGTTAACGCAGCGAAATGCCCCCAACGATTGAGGCCAAGCCAGGTGCCGCCGGCACGCAGATCACGACCAGCCAGAATCTGCGGCTGATCCACCCAGAAATCCAGAGGTGCGGTCGGTCGGGCATGCTGTTCGTCGCGATTGGCCACCAGTTGCAGCGGCACTTGCGTGGCCGGTTGCCAGGCGAAGGTAATCAAGCACATGGGTGTTCCGGATCAAGCCTGGCGGCACGGGAAGGAGAGATGATCGACATGAAATCGGGCCAAAACTCATCCAAACGGACGAGATTCCTATGCTATGATTTTGCGATGCACAAACACAAAATCGTAATCGTTGGGGGCGGTTTCGGCGGCCTGTTTGCCGCGCGAAAACTGGGCGGATCGCATTATGACGTGACCTTGCTGGACAAGCGAAATTTTCATCTGTTCCAGCCGCTGCTCTATCAGGTCGCGACCGGAATTCTGACTGTCGGTGACATTTCCGCCCAGCAGCGCGTGGTGTTGCGCAAGTACCGGAACGTCCGCACCCTGATGTCCACGGTCTACGACATCGATGTGGATCGGCAGATCATCTACCACGAACGTGGCGAACTGCCCTATGACACCCTGATTGTGGCCACCGGGGTCAAGCATCAATATTTCGGTCACGACGAGTGGCGGCATAACGCCCCCGGGCTCAAAACCATCGAACACGCGCTGGACATGCGCCATCGCATCTTCCGCGCCTTTGAACTGGCCGAAGCCGAGTCCGATCCCGTCCGGCGCAGACGATTGCTGAACTTCGTGGTTGTCGGTGGCGGACCAACCGGGGTGGAACTGGCCGGCGCCCTGGGCGAGCTGGCCCATCGGATCATGGTCGGTGATTTCCGTGCCATCGATTCGCGTGATGCGCGAATCATTCTGGTTGAAGGCGCGGACCGGGTCCTGCCGGTTTATGCACCAAAATTGAGCATCAAGGCGCAGGCCTATCTGGAAGATCTGGGCGTGGAGGTGCGTACCGGTTGCATGGTGGAAGACATCCTGCCGGGACGGGTTCAGCTCAAACAGGGTCATCGCACCGAATTGCTGGAAGCTGAAACCGTGCTCTGGGCCGCGGGTGTACAGGTCTCCGCCTTCGGCCGCATTCTTGCCAGTCGCACACGGTCCGAGATAGATCGTGGAGGCCGCTTCGTCGTACAAGCCGACCTGAGCCTCGGCAACTACCCGAACATCCACGTCATAGGCGACCTGGCGCATTTCCGGCAGGCCGATGAGCAGCCGTTGCCGGGCCTGGCGCCGGTGGCCATTCAGCAGGGCGAGTACCTGGCCCGCTTGCTGCGGCGGCGCAGCAAGGGCAAGTCCTCGCCGGGCTTTAAGTATCGTGACAAGGGCTCGATGGCGATCATTGGTCGCTACCGTGTAGTGGGCCAGATCGGCGCCATGCAAGTGGGTGGATTCACGGCCTGGGCCCTGTGGGCCGTGGTGCACATCTGGTCACTGATCGAACCCGGTCAACGTCTTTCGGTGACATTGCACTGGCTCTGGCGCTTCTTCGGCCGCACTGCGGACCGTCTGATCACCGGCAACCCGCCGAAAACCGAAGAAGTCCTGAAAGCACGCGGCATCGATCCGCAGACCTTCGATAAGGTGGCCTGAGGTCTGCCGCCTGGCGCCACTGCGATCGCCAAGGGCCCTCGGCTTCAATCTAGGCGTCAACGCCGAGACGATGCGAACAATCGTCCTCTACATGAGGGGATTCTCGTCCATCGCCGTTCGATCGGCACGCCCATGGCTAATCAGGCGGTTATTGACCCGCGCCGCTGCATTTTCAGTGTGATCACAGCGATGCTTACAGGCGGTTTAAAAGGCCATCCAGGGCTTTGCCACTGCTCGCGGGCCGTCGAACAACAGAGATTTTCAGCAGCCAGCTACAGACCAAGCTCCTTGATCTTGCGGGTCAGCGTATTGCGACCCCAGCCCAGCAACCTGGCCGCATCCTGTTTGTGGCCGCCACTGAAGTTCAGGGCTTCCCGAATCATCAAGGTTTCGATGTCCGGCATGGCCTGATCCAGAACCCCCTCACAACCGGCTTCCAGTTGCTGCCGTGCCCAGCGTGCCAGGCCTTCGCGCCAGTCCAACGACTCCGCGTCCGTGAGGCCAGCGGGCTCAAGCGGGGTCGCTGGATCCGCCGGCGCACTCTCCCGGGGCGGCGGCAGGTCAGCCGGCAGGTCTTCCAGGTGCACCTCGGCCCCGGGCGCCATCACCGTCAACCAGCGGCAAACATTCTCGAGCTGTCGCACGTTACCCGGCCAGCTCAGTTCGCTCAGGGCACGAATGACCTCCGGCCGCAGCTGTGTGGTTTCCGCCCCGAGCTCGCGGGCACAACGTGACATGAAACCGTTGAGCAACAGGGGAATGTCGCTGGCTCGCTCGCGCAGAGCAGGCAGACGGACCCGGATCACATTGAGTCGATGGAACAGGTCTTCGCGGAATCGGCCCTGCTTGACCGCAACTTCCAGATCCTGGTTGGTGGCCGCGATCACGCGCACGTTGACCTTGACCGGAATATGCCCGCCGACCCGATAGAACTCGCCATCGGCCAGCACCCGCAACAAACGGGTCTGCAGGTCCGCCGGCATTTCACCGATTTCATCGAGAAACAGCGTGCCCCCATCCGCCTGTTCGAAACGTCCCTGACGCTGCGCTGTCGCGCCCGTGAACGCACCCCGCTCATGACCGAAGAACTCCGACTCCATGAGATCTTTGGGAATGGCGGCGGTGTTGATGGCAATGAAAGCGTTCTTGGATCGCGGACTGTGCTCATGCAAGGCCCTGGCAACCAGTTCCTTGCCCGTGCCGGATTCACCGGTGATCAGCACATTGATTTGCGAATGCGAAAGGCGGCCGATCGCCCGAAAGACTTCCTGCATTGCAGGCGCCTCACCGATCAGTTCGGCGCTTCCACGTCCGTTGTTGTCCTCGGCCGGGGTGTCCTGAGCCGCGCGTGCGGCGCGCCGCACCAGGTCCACCGCATCATCAACATCGAAAGGCTTGGGCAAATATTCGAATGCGCCGCCTTGATAGGCGGCGACCGCACTGTCCAGGTCCGAGTGCGCCGTCATGATGATGGCCGGCATGCCCGGTCGCAGCGTGCGCACGCGCCGCAGCAGTTCCAGGCCATCGATTCCGCGCATGCGAATATCGGTCAGCACCACATCTGGGGTTTGGGTTTCAAGTGCATCAAGCATTTCGACGCCGCCAGGAAAGCTGCGCACCTCCATGTCCGCCGCACCGAGCGCCTTGTCCAGCACCCAGCGGATGGAGTCATCGTCGTCAACGACCCAGACTTTCAATGTCATCAGACAGTTCCAGCGGTAGAAAAATGGAAAAAGTGGTCTGGCCGCCATCGCTCTCGCATTCGATCAGACCGCCGTGGGTATGAACGAGATTCTGGGCAATGGCCAGACCCAGGCCAGAGCCTTCAGCCCTGGTCGTCACCATCGGGTAAAAGATCTGCTCCAGCATCGGCGATGGCACGCCTGGACCGTTGTCGCTGACATCGATGCGCAGGACCAGACGGTGCTTGACCCCGCCAATGGTGAACTGTCGTTGAGAGCGCGTACGCAGGCAGACCTCGCCCTGCTCACCAACCGCTTCCAGCGCATTGACGCCGATATTCAACAGCGCCTGAATCAGCTGTTCGGAATCCGCTTCCAGCTCCGGCAAGCTGGGATCGTAATCCCGCACGATTTTCACGCCGGCGGGGGCCTGCGCATGCAAGAGTTTGCGCACATGCTCGACCACTTCGTGCAGATTAAGCAGACGCTTGGCGGGCAATCTGTTCGGCCCGAGCAGGCGATCAACCAGGGCCTGCAAACGATCGGCCTCGTGAATGATGACATCGGTGAACTCCCGCAGCTCCGGGGTTTCCAGCTGACGCGCCAGCAGTTGCGCCGCTCCGCGCAAGCCGCCCAGAGGATTCTTGATTTCATGGGCAAGGCCACGAATCATTTCCCGCGAGACTTTCTGCTGTTTCCACAGACTGTTGTCGCGACTGATCCGCAACTGTCGGTCCTTGGGCAGGAATTCCAGCAGCAGGGCACGCTGGCCACCATGGCGCACCGGGGTCGCGGTGACATCGACCGTAAGGCTGCGCTGATCACCGAGCTGTAATTTCAGCTCCCTTTCGGTAAACCCCTCGCCATCCTGCATGGCCTGCAGCAGTCGCCCATGGATCGGCGCGAGCAGAGGCAGCGCATGGCCGACCTCATCGCCGGCAACAAAGCGCGCACTCACGCCGAACAGCACTTCCGCCGAAGGATTCATGCGTTCGACCCGCAGACGCTGATCCAGGCTGACAATGGCGATATTCAGTCCGTCAAGGACTTCGCCAGGAGTGAGAAGAGATGCGGAAGGTGTCATGCCTGCATGTAAAGCAATTAGTTTGCCATGATGAAGCTGGCTGCCGCACCAAACAAGTGCATAGGCGGAACGAAAAACGCCCCCTTGCGGGGGCGCTGATTCGATGCCTGGAGCGTGTGCTCAGAGGCTGTAGTACATGTCGAACTCGACCGGATGGGTGGTCATGTTCAGGCGGGTGGTTTCTTCCCGCTTCAGTTCGATATACGCATCGATCAAGTCATCCGTGAACACGCCGCCACGGGTCAGGAATTCGCGATCCTTGTCCAGTTCGTTCAGCGCCTGGTCCAGGCTGAAGCACACCTGAGGGATGTTCTTCTCTTCTTCCGGCGGCAGATCGTAAAGATCCTTGTCCATCGGATCGCCAGGGTGGATCTTGTTCTGAATGCCGTCCAGGCCAGCCATCATCATGGCCGCGAATGCCAGATAAGGATTGGCGGTGGAGTCGGGGAAGCGGACCTCGATGCGACGCCCCTTGGGATTCGCGATGTAGGGAATCCGGATCGACGCCGAACGGTTGCGCGCCGAATAGGCCAGCATGGTTGGCGCTTCAAAGCCTTTGACCAGACGCTTGTAGGAGTTGGTCGAAGCATTGCAGAAGGCGTTGAGGGCCTTGGCATGCTTGATGATGCCGCCGATGTAGTACAGGGCCGTCTCGGACAGACCACCGACACCATCACCGGAGAACAGGTTGACCCCGTCCTTGGCCAGCGACTGATGCACATGCATGCCATTGCCGTTGTCGCCGACCAGCGGCTTCGGCATGAAGGTGGCCGTTTTGCCATACCCGGCGGCGACATTCTGGATCGCGTACTTCAGAACCAGAACCTCATCGGCCTTCTTCACCAGGGTGTTGAATTTGACGCCAATTTCGCACTGACCAGCAGTCGCCACTTCATGATGGTGAACTTCCGTTTCGACACCCATTTCCTCGATGGCCAGACACATGGCCGAGCGCAGGTCGTGCAGTGAGTCCACAGGTGGCACCGGGAAATAACCACCCTTGACCCCCGGGCGATGACCCAGATTACCGTCTGAATAGACTTTTTCCGTGTTCCAGCAGGCCTCTTCGGAATCCACCTTGTAGAAAGCGCCGGAAATATCCGCGCCCCACTTGATGTCGTCAAAGACGAAGAATTCGTTTTCCGGACCGAAGAACGCGGTATCAGCGATCCCCGTCGACTTCATGTAGGCCTCGGCACGCTTGGCCAGGGAACGCGGGTCGCGCTCGTAGCCCTGCATGGTGGCCGGCTCGATGACATCGCAACGCAGATTCAGCGTGATCTCTTCAGAGAAAGGATCAATGACCGCGGTTTCCGGATCCGGCATCAGGATCATGTCGGATTCGTTGATCCCCTTCCAACCGGCGATCGAAGAGCCGTCGAACATCTTGCCTTCTTCAAAGACATCCTCGTCCACGGTATGTGCCGGCACCGTAACGTGCTGTTCCTTGCCCTTGGTATCTGCAAAGCGGAAGTCAACAAACTTCACGCCTTTTTCTTCCATCATTTTCAATACGTCGTTAGCCGACATGCTTTTCTCCCGGTAGGTGAGATCAATAAATCAGTCCGCCCGCGCTGCACTCAGCGCAGGCCTCAAGCCAGGCAGTTTACACGCCCGCAAGCGGCTTGCCGACAGCGCGGCAAGAGCCGTGAACAGGCGAACTTCCATGGTGCATCAAGCACGGATCATGCCAGCCGCCCGGCAGCGTTCAGGCACCAAAATCGCCGCCAGCCGGCACCTGGCGCGCCGCGCCATGCCCCATCTTTGGGCAAGCGCTGGAATGATGCATTTTCATTGCACCAATTTGGTGCGGAGCCGTCGAACTTTACCGACCGGCTGTGGCCGTGCTCCAGGCTTGTTAAAATGCCGCTCTTTTGCCAATCAAGATCCTCATGACCGCTCCGAGCTTCGCCGAGCTCATTGCCACCCTGCAAGCCTTCTGGGCACGGCAGGGTTGCGTGATTCTCCAGCCCCTGGACAAGGAAGTTGGCGCCGGCACTTTCCACCCCGCCACTTTTCTTCGCTCCCTCGGACCCGAACCCTGGAAGGCCGCTTATGTTCAGCCTTCGCGCAGGCCCACCGATGGCCGCTATGGCGAGAATCCGAACCGCCTGCAGCACTACTATCAGTTCCAGGTCCTGCTCAAGCCCTCGCCGGACAACATTCAGCAACTCTATCTGGATTCCCTGGCTGAACTCGGCTTTGATCTGCTGACCCACGACGTGCGCTTTGTCGAAGACAACTGGGAATCCCCGACTCTGGGCGCATGGGGCCTGGGCTGGGAGGTCTGGCTCAATGGCATGGAAGTGACCCAGTTCACCTATTTCCAGCAAGTAGGTGGACTCGAATGCCGCCCGGTCTCCGGTGAGATCACCTATGGCCTGGAGCGTCTGGCCATGTATCTGCAAGGCGTGGATTCGGTCTACGATCTCGTCTGGGCACGCGATGGCGATCGCATCGTCACCTATGGCGATGTGTTCCATCAAAATGAGGTGGAACAGTCCACCTACAATTTCGAGCATGCCGACATCGCCGTTCTGTTCCGCGCCTTCGACGATGCGGAAGCCGCCAGCCAGCGCCTGATCGATCAGGCCCTGCCGCTACCGGCCTACGAGCAGGTCCTCAGCGCTTCCCATACGTTCAATCTCCTCGATGCCCGCTCCGCCATCTCGGCCACCGAACGCCAGGCCTATATCCTGCGCGTCCGGGCATTGGCCAAAGCCTGCGCCGAAGCCTACTACGCCTCACGCGAAGCCCTCGGCTTCCCCATGCTGCAGGAGACCTCGGCATGAGCCATGCGGATCTGCTGATAGAAATCGGGTGCGAGGAATTGCCCGCCCGCTTCGTCCAGAGCCTGGCGCGGGCGATGGAAGAGAGCCTGTGCGCCGGACTGCGCGACAAGGGCATTGCCTTCGGCAACAGCCGTCGCTTCGCCACCCCCCGGCGCATTGCCCTGCTGCTGCAAGAGGTGGCAACACAGCAGCCGGACCAACTGATCGAGAAACGCGGACCGGCTGTCGCCGCGGCCTTTCGCGATGGCCAGCCAACCCGGGCCGCGGAAGGTTTTGCCCGCGGTTGTGGCGTCAGCGTCGATGCACTGGAAACGATCGAAACCGACAAAGGCGCCTATCTCAATTTCCGCCGCACCGAAGCCGGCCAGGCCACCACCGACTTGCTGCCGGAGATCTTCGCCCAGAGCCTCAAGCGCATGGATGAACTGGTACCCAAACGCATGCGCTGGGGCAGTGGTGAGGCCAGCTTTGTGCGTCCGGTACACACGCTGACCGCCCTGCTCGGTGATGCGATCGTTCCCCTCAAGGCGTATGGCCTGACGGCTGGACGGATCTGCCATGGCCACCGCTTTCATGCGCCCGAACCCATCCGCCTGGACCATGCCGCCGACTATCCCGCCGCGCTTGAGGCCGCCTGGGTCATCGGCGACTTCGATGCCCGCCGGGCACGGGTGCGCGAACAGGTCGAAAAAGTCTCCGCCGGCCGTGCCCTGATCGACGCCGAATTGCTGGATGAGGTCACCGCGTTGCTGGAATGGCCGGAACCGGTCCTGGGCAGCTTTGATGAAGAGTTTCTGCAACTGCCCGAGGAAGTGATCGTCACCACGATTCAGGAGCACCAGCGCTACTTTCCGGTCTACAGCGAGACCGAGACGATCAGCCGGCAGTTTGTCACGCTGGCCAACCTGCGCAGCCACGATCCCGCCGCGGTGGTCAGCGGCAACGAAAAAGTGGTTCGCCCACGACTGCAGGACGCCCTCTTCTTCTGGCAGCAGGACCTGAAAGCCGGCTTCGACCAGTGGCTGGAAAAGCTCGACAAGGTGACCTATATCACCGGCCTGGGCTCCATCGGCGACAAGGCCCACAGAATGGAGTCGCTGGCGGTCGCCATGGCACCTGCCTTTGAAGTGGATGCCACCGACGCCGCCAGCGCCGCGCGGCTGGCCAAGGCGGATCTTGCCAGCCAGATGGTGTTCGAGATGCCGGAACTGCAGGGCATCATGGGCGGCCACTACGCGCGCGCCCGGAATCTCGCTCCGGCCATCTGCAACGGCATTGCCGAACACTACTTGCCCCAGGGACCGGACGATGCGATTCCGGGCAGCGCGCTGGGAGCCGTCGTCGCGCTGGCGGACAAGCTGGATACCCTGCTGTGTCTGTTTTCCCAAGACAAGCTGCGGCCAAGCAGCTCCAAGGATCCCTACGGCGCACGCCGGGCCGCACTGGGTGTGATCCGGATCCTGGCGCATTTCGACCAGGATCTGGCACTCTGGCCGCTGCTGGAAGATCTGGGCCAGCAACAGGCCAGCGTGCCGCTGGATACCGCCGCACTGGCCGGTCTGCTGAAGTTTCTCGAGGATCGCCTGCGGGTCTGGCTGCTGGCGCAGGAATTCGCGCCACGCATTGTCGAAGCGGTGCTGGCACGCGGCACCCAGCTCGACATTCATGACATCCTGCGACGCTGCCAATCGCTCGCTCGCATGCAGGATGATCCGGCGTTCGAGCAGCTTGCGGCAGCGAACAAGCGCATCCGCAATATCCTGGGCACCGGCGAAATCCTGACCCTGGACCCTGAACTGCTGATCGAGACCGAGGAAAAGGCGCTGCTGAACGCCCTGAACGTGGATGCCGCCGATTTTGCCGCGGCGCTGGAGCGCCGCGACTATGTCGATGCCGCCCACAAGCTCGCGGCTCTATCCGATCCGATCACGGCGTTTTTCGACCAGGTTCTGGTCAATGCTGAGGAGGCCCCGCTAAGGCAGGCGCGCCACGCCTTGCTGCAGATTTTCGAGCAACGCTGCAGCGCCCTGGCGGACTTCGCGGCATTGAGTCATGGATAGCGCCGATCCAGCGGCGCTGCGGGCGACTCAGGGCTGGGGTTCGAGCTGCCCTGAAGGCGCGGGCATCAGCGGGGTCATGATCAAGCGGGTCCGATCCAGCTGCCTGAACAGCTCGTCCTGAATTCGCTCACAAACCTGCCGCTTGCCGCTGGCCCGCCGGGCAAGCCGCATCTGCGTGCGGGCACGACGATCGAATTCCTGCATGCCGGCCTCAGCATCCAGAGGCTGGCTGAGCATGGGCAATAGGCCCTTGCTGACCGATCGCAATCCGGCATGGCCGGCGCGATCACCGCAAGCCAGGGCCCGACCGGCCAGACCGGCATTCTCGGCAAACAGATAGTCGACGTGGGTTTCCGCAGCCTGCGCCGTCATGGGCAGCAGGCACAGCAAACCCAGCAGCAGAGACCAGCCATATCGCGCCATCGCCTCAGACCTCGTGGACAAACCGCTCGCGGGCGAATCGGATGCGCTCATGGTAGATCCCATTTTCCGCCCGCCGGCCGGCAGCCACGATCATCACCACGACTGCATCCCTGGGCAGTTTGACGGCCTTGCGCACCCGTGCTTCGTCGAAGCCTTCCATCGGACAGGTATCGAAACCATGCGCCCGAAATCCCAGCATCAGATTTTCCGCCGCCAGGGCGGTGGATTTGCAGGCCCATAGTCGCATGTCCGCCCGACTGTTCGGCCAGCGTGGCATCGGCCGACTGATGCCCGACATGTCCCGCAGCAGCTTCTTGAGGCGGCCGAACGGGTCCAGCGGCAGTTGTCCATAGTGCGCCTTCGCGCCCAGTTTGTAGTAGTTCTCGACGATTCGAGGAATGGTTTCCTCGGGCCAGTGCGCCAGCACCTCTTCACAATGCCGCTTCCAGGTTGCCGTCCGCGCACAGACGATGATCAGTTCGGCCGAGGTCTTTGCGGCATTCTGGTTCAGGCAGGCCTTGATCAAGGCCGCACGTTTGTCCGGGCTGCGCACCCGATAGAAGTCCCAGGGCTGAAGGTTGGAGGAGTTCGGCGCCAGCAGTGCCATGTCCAGGCAGTCCTGAACCACCGCCTCGGGAATGGCTTCGGCAGTGAAACGGCGCACGGATCGACGACTGTGCACGACCTTGCGGAATTCTTCCACGTCGATCTCTGGCAATTCCGCATGACTCATTTCAGGAATCCTTCCAGCCGACTCATGCTGTCGTCGATCTCGTATCTTCGACTGGCCTCGTAGGCCAGCCCGGCATCCAGCGCGACACCCTCGGTACGTCGGTACAGATCCTTATAGGCCGCCAGGGCCTGCGCGCTATTGGCGATGATCTGCTCACACAAGCCCTGCACAAGGGGCTCAAGCTCAGCCCGGGGCGCAACATGACTGGCAATCCCCAGATCCAGGGCTTCCTCCCCCCTGACCGTGCGGGCGGTAAACGAGAGTTCGCGCGCACGCATGGCGCCCACCCTGAGCGCCAGACGCTGGCTCATGCCCCAACTGGGACGCAGCCCCCATTTGACGTGGGTATCGCCCAGACCCGCCTCGGCCGCCATCACGAACAGATCACAGGCCAGGGCGATTTCCAGTGCTCCGGTATAGCAATGCCCATTGACCATGGCGATGACGGGCTGCGGCGCCGCTTCGATGGCCGCGATGAGCCGACGCGCTGGTGCATCCAGGATTTCACCGACCGATCCGCCATGCAGCTCCAGTTCACCCAGAGCCTTCAGGTCCACGCCAGCAGAAAAAGCCTTGCCTGCGCCGCTCAGCACCATCACCCGGACCGAATGGTCCTCCGCCAGGCGCTGCACCTGATCGCCCAGATCTCTGAGCATCGGCGGGGTCAGCGCATTCATGTGCTCCGGCCGGTTGAAGCGCAGGCGTGCAACTTCCCCCTGCCGTTCGACCTGAATATCAGTCATGGATGTTCCTCTGTCGGTATCGGCCTGAATTGTAACGCGATGACATGGGCCCGCCGCGACCGCGTTCAGGGCAACTGAACCTGAATATCAGCCTGGTTTTTGCGAAAAGTCTTGATCCCGACATAAGGCACTTTCTGCAGATCCTCCGCCCGCCGAAACGGCCCATGCTGCTGCCGATAACGGATGATACGGGCGGCCAGGGCGGGACCCACGCCCTTGAGTTCGCGTTCCAGTTCCGGCGCGCTCGCCGTGTTGATGTTGACCGGGCCGGCCCACACCGACCCATGGCCCCACAAGGCAAGGCATAGCAACAGCGCTCGCACCACATCGGCCTCCATTTCGTGACGTCCACCTGATCCACTACGTCAAATCGCATCCGTTGCGGACAGCGTCTCGTCACACCCAGATCAAAGTGACGCTCAGGACAAACTGTGCTTGAATTGGGAACGCGATTTTTTCGCTTTCACCCAGGAGTCCCGGATGAGGCCGAACCCGCAACGCTCACGCATCATTGTGCGTGACCCGGCGTTCGATTTTTCTGCTGCGATTTTGTGCAACTGGCACCCCGCAGGCCCTCAGGTCAGTCTGTTTTTCGCCGCCCTCTCAGCATTCTTTCCGGAAGGCGAAAAGTTTTTCATCCGCAGCGTGCGCTACTATGCCGAAAGCATCCGGGACCCGGCTTTGCGGCAGGAAGTCCGCGATTTCATCGCCCAGGAAGCAATGCACGGTCGCGAGCACCGCGAGTACAACGCGGCCCTGGATAGGCTGGGACTCCCGACTGCGACTATTGATCGCTTCGTCTACAAAGATCTGTGCTGGACCGAGCGACACTTTTCACCGAGCGCCAGCCTTGCGGTGACGATTGCACTGGAGCACTTCACCGCGACCATGGCCAGCGTGCTGTTGCGTGAGCCCAGGGCGCTAGGTGCCGACGACTCGGAAATCAGCAGACTCTGGCGCTGGCACGCGGTGGAGGAAAGCGAGCACAAAGCGGTCGCTTTTGATGTCTTTGCAGAACAGGTCCCGGGTTGGCGCGGTTATCTCCTGCGCTGCGCCATCATGCTGCTGAGCAGTGTCCTGTTCTGTCTGGAAGCCGCCGTGGTCCATCTATGGTTCTGCCATCGTGCAGGCTGTTTGTGGAATCTGCGTGGCTGGGCCAAAGCGACGTCGTATTTCTGGGGCTCACCGGGCCTGTTTCGGCGTATCCTGCACCCGTGGCTAAGATATTTTCGGCCCGATTTTCACCCCTGGCAGGACGATAACCGAACCGCAATCGAACACTGGAGCAGACTCCAGGACGAAAGAGGCCAACAGGAACGCCGGGACGGATCACTGACAGGAGCGCATTGATGCCCAAACGGCGACGCGATCTACAGGGCCTGGGTCTGGCGATGCTGAATCGGATCGCCGGCTCCCCGGCGCTGGAAAAGCTGCACCTGCAAAAACCGGCTGAACAGGCGCTGTTTCAGGCCAGCCGGACCGGCTTCAAGGTCGCCAGCCTGGCTGGCCGACCGCTGCAGACCGTGCGCAAGCTGCTGGAGCCGGCTCGGCTCGAACAGCAAAGACATGAAGGCCTGTTCGATCTGAGCCTGAGCGATGAACAGACCATGCTGGTGGAAAGCCTGCGTCGCTTCGCTGATGAAAGACTGCGCAACAGCAGCGCCGATGCCGAGAGTCACAGCGAAGTGTCGGAAGAAACCTGGAATGCGGCGATGGAGCTTGGTCTATGCCAGATGGCCGTGCCCGAAGCCCTGGGCGGCGCCGGTAGCGAGCGCTCGCCCGTCACTTCCGCCTTGATTACCGAAGCTCTCGCCTGGGGCGACATGGGCCAGGCGCTGGCCTTGCTGGCTCCGGTCAGCGTGGCCCACGCGCTGGCCGACTGGGGAAATGCGGAGCAGCAGCTGCACTATCTTTCCGCATTCGCCCAGGAGAGCCCACCGGATGCCGCCCTCGCCCTGCTGGAACCGACCGCCCTGTACGATCCCGAGCGGCCCGGTTGCCGAGGCCGGGCGCAGGATGGCGGCTGGCTCGTCAGCGGTGAAAAATCTCTGGTGCCGCTGGGACCCTTCGCCCAGATCCTGATTCTCAGCGCCGATCTGGAAGGGCTGGGTCCACGCCTGATCCTGCTCGAGGGCGATGCAAATGGGCTGCATTGCCGCAAGGAACCCGCCATGGGTTTGCGCGCCGCCAGCCTGGGTCGGCTGAAACTCAAGGAGGTCACCATCAGCGCCGGCGCCATCATCGGCGATGAAAACACCCTCGCTCAAGCCGTGGCGCTGGCTCGCCTGGGCTGGTGTGCACTGGCCATTGGCTGTGCCCAAGCCGTCCTCGATTACGTCGGTCCTTACGCCAACGAACGTCAGGCCTTCGGGGAACCGATCAGTCACCGGCAAGGGGTGGCTTTCACGATTGCCGACATGGCCATCGAAATTGAGGCGATGCGCCTGCTGCTCTGGCGTGCGGCGGCGCGCGCCGAACAGGGCATGGAGTATCGTCGGGAGGCCCTGCTGGCGTACCGTTTCTGCGCCGACAAGGCGATGCAGATTGGCAGTAACGGGGTGCAGATGCTCGGTGGCCACGACTTCGTCAAGGAACATCCGGTCGAGCGCTGGTATCGTGATCTGCGCGCGACCGGGCTGTTCGAAGGGGGACTGCTGCTGTGATCTACCTGGAGGAACCAAAGAAATTTCGGGTACTGATCCATCAGGCACGTCAGGTGGCCACCGAAGTTTTCCGGCCCAATTCGCGCAAATACGACCGCGCCGAACACGCTTATCCGCGGGAACTCGACATGCTCTCCGCGCTCATGGACGGCATGAATCAAGGCGGCTCGCGGGATGCCGGTGCAGCCGGCCTGTCACGCGCCAGTGCCGGGGACGGCAAGATCGTCAATGGCGCCAATCTCAGCACCGTGCTTGGTCTGATCGAACTGTGCTGGGGCGATGTGGGCCTGGCCCTCTCGCTACCTCGCCAGGGCCTGGGCAATGCAGCGATCGCTGCGGTGGCAACGGAAAAGCAGAAACGCGCCCTGGCGCATTGCTGGGCCGCGATGGCGATCACCGAGCCGGGCTGCGGCTCGGATTCCGCCGCCATCCGCACCACCGCCAGAAAAGACGGCGAAGACTATGTCATCAATGGCGAGAAGATTTTCGTCACCGCCGGCGAGCGCTGCGATCATGTGGTGGTCTGGGCTTCCCTGGATCCACAACTTGGCCGCGCCGCGATCAAATCTTTCGTGGTCAGCAAGGACAATCCCGGCATCCGGGTGGCGCGCCTAGAGCACAAGCTGGGAATCCGTGCCTCGGACACTGCAACGCTGGTGCTCGAAAACTGTCGCGTACCGGCCAGCGCCCTTCTGGGCAATCCGGAAATCGATACGCGCAAGGGCTTCGGCGGCGTCATGCAGACTTTTGACAACACCCGTCCGGTGGTTGCCGCAATGGCAATTGGCGTCGCCCGCGCCGCTCTGGAACGGTGTCGGGAACTCCTCGCCGATGCCGGCCTGGACGTGGGCTATGACATGCAGCGCTGGCGGGTGCCGGCAGCGATCGCGCGTTACCATGAACTGGAAGCGGAATGGGAAGCAGCTCGCCTGCTGACCTTGCGGGCAGCCTGGATGGCGGACAACGGGCAGCCGAATTCGCTGCAAGCCTCAATGTGCAAAGCCAAGGCCGGGCGGGTAGGCACCCAGGTGACACTGCATTGCGCCGAACTCTGCGGCAGCCTGGGCTACAGCGAGGACGAATTGCTGGAGAAATGGGCCCGGGATGCAAAGATTCTGGACATTTTTGAAGGCACACAACAGATTCAACTGCTGATCATTGCCCGCCGCCTGCTCGGAAAATCTTCCGCCGAACTGAAGTGATCGCAAGCCTTGCGACTTGCAGGGATAGCAGCGGCCAATTCGTTTGACGCACTGCAACAATCCAATTAAGATCCATCATGCCTTTATGTCTGATTGCCGCACACGCATACTCGTCGCGCCGATTCAAAGGCCCAATTGACCCAGAACTGCACAACCTGCGCGTTGTGAGGGAGCACCCATGAGCGATTTTCTATTACGTCTGGCGGAACAGCCAGCTGCCCGATCCGTCATCAAGTCGATCGGCCTGCCGACCCCACAAAAACTGGCGCGGGCCAAGGGCCCTTACGCCGAGCAAGCCCTGGCGGGACGCCGGATCTTGCTGGGGGCGAGCAACAAGGCTTTCGCCAGCAAGCTGATTGAAGCCGAGCTCAAGGCGGCCGGCGCTGATCTGGACAAGTCCGCGCCGGCCACGCTGGGCGACGAGCACAAATTCAACGGCCTGGTCTTCGATGCAACCGGCCTGGCCGACGCGACCGAACTGCGGCAGCTCTACGATTTCTTCCATGCGGTGATCCGCAAGATTCGCCCGAACGCGCGCATCATCGTACTCGCGCAAGACCCGGAAAAAGCGGACGGCGTTCACAGCCGAACAGCGGCACGAGCGGTAGAGGGTTTTGTTCGCTCCCTGGCCAAGGAAATCGGCAAGAAAGGCGCTACCGCCAACCTGATCAATGTGGAAAAGGGCGCCGAGAATCATCTGGCCGGCCCCCTGCGATTCTTCCTGTCGGATCACTCCACGTATGTGGATGCGCAGGTGGCGACCGTGAACAAGCCGAAGAAGGCGCCGACCAGCATTGCTCACCAGCAGGTCCTGAACGGCAAGGTGGCACTGGTCACCGGCGGCGCGCGCGGAATCGGCGCCGCCACGGCCGCCCGACTGGCGGCCGAAGGCGCCAAGGTCGTGGTACTGGATATCCCACAGGACGCGGAGACGCTGCAAGCCACCGCGGACAAGATCGGCGGTGAAGCCCTGGCGCTGGACATCACCGGCGCGGATACCCCCGCGCGGATTGTCGAGTATTTCACCAGCAAGCATGGCGGTCTGGACATCGTGATCCACAACGCCGGCATCACCCGTGACAAGACCATCGCCAACATGAGCGAGAAATTCTGGGACATGGTGCAGGCCATCAACCTGGAAGCCATCATCCGGGTCGACGACGCCCTGCTGAGCGCCGGCACCCTGAAGGAAAACGGCCGCGTCGTGTGCCTTTCCTCGATTGGCGGCATCGCCGGCAACATGGGACAGACCAATTACGGCGCCACCAAAGCCGGGCTGATCGGCTATGTGCAGGCCCGGGCTGAAGAGCAGGCGGGCAAGGGCATCAATTTCAATGCCGCCGCCCCCGGCTTCATCGAAACCCGCATGACCGCGGAAATGCCGATGATGATCCGGGAAGCTGGTCGTCGCATGAATTCAATGTCCCAGGGCGGTCAACCCGAAGATGTGGCTGAACTCATCTGTTTCCTGTCCACCCCGGGGGCTGCCGGCATTTCCGGCAACGTCATCCGAGTCTGCGGACAGAGCCTGATCGGCGCGTAACCTGCATGGCCGATGTTCGGGGCCGGATCACATGAACATGTGATCCGGCTTTTTTGCGCGCGACCGACCGTGCACGGCTCGTCTCAGAGCGGTCGCGGCTGCTTGGAATACGCCTGATACAGCGGATGCACCGGCTCACCTTGCTTGGAAACATCCAGTGCATGCAGTGCAACACCCGCCTCGCGCAGCAGTTGCAGGACCTGCTGACCACGCCCAGCCAGGCGACCATGATTGCCCCAGGCCGCAACCGTCAGATCGGCCGTTCTAGCGGCTGCCAGAATCGCCGCGTCATTGTCTTTGCCGACCGGATCGGCACACCGATACAAAGCCTTGGGATCGGTGCTGCGCAAGGCGAAAATATTGACCACATCGATGCGATCGAAGCCCCACATGCGCGCCCGCCGACAACAGCGCTCAACCGTCGGGTCATTCTTGAATTCATCCGCCGTTGAAGGATTCAGCATGACCATGCACAGGCGCCGGCTCGGCGTTTCAACGCCCCAGATGCGCCACAGCCGATAGCGGTACTGCCGGCAGGCGGAGAAAACAGCTTCACTGTGGTTCCAGGGATCGGCACTCATGCAGGAAAAATCTGTGGCAACGCGTGGCTGGCGGGGCCACATAGGGATGGGATGACCCGGTACGCGCACGCTGCTATTCTCCGCGGGTCCCGTCAATGATAACAAGGAGACCTCGATGTCTGATCTCAAGAGCGAATTCGAAGCCACGGTAGAACGCGTACGTTCGGCCCCCGCAGATGGCGATTTCAAACCATCCAACGAAATGAAATTGCAGATGTATGCGCTGTTCCGGCAGGCCAAGGATGGTGATGCCAGCGGCAAGCGACCAGGCATGCTGGACCCTGTGGGTCGCTTCAAGTTCGATGCCTGGGCCAAGCTCAAGGGCATGAGTTCCGAGCAGGCCATGCAGAAATACATCGATCAGGTCAAGGAAATCGAAGCGCAATACGGATGAGCAGAGTTCTGCCCTTTCCCGGCACATTCAGACGTCGGGCAGCCACTGCGTACCGGACCATCCCGACCCAGTACTGCAGCTACGAAGGCTATCGGCTCGCCTACGAGGTCCATGGTCCGGCTGAAGCGCCACCGATCTTCCTGATTCACGGCATTCTGCTGGACTCGGCCTGCAACCGGGATCTGGCCAGCGCGCTGGCCAACACCGGCTATCGCGTCATCCTGCTGGATCTTCTGGGCCACGGCCGCAGTGACAAGCCGGGACATGCCAAGGAATTGCGCATCGATTTCTTCGCCGAGCAATTGCGCACGCTGATGGACCATCTGCAGATCGAACAGGCCGTGATCGGCGGCGTGTCGCTGGGCGCGATCACCGCTTTGAACTTTGCCGCGCAATGGCCGCAGCGGGTGCGTGCCCTGTTTCTGGAAATGCCGGTCATGGAACGTGCCACACCCGCCGCCGCCATGATGCTGGTGCCAGTGCTGGCGACGGTACGCTATGCCGCGCCGATTCCGCGCACGCTGGGTCGCTGGTTGCGCAGACTGCCTCCGCCGCAAGGCAACCTGCTGCAGATCCTGTACAACGGCCTGACGCAGGAACCGGAAGACATCGCCAGCATCATTCATGGCGTGCTGGTCGGACCGGTGGTGCCACCGCGGCGTATTCGTCAGCGCCTGACCATGCCCAGCATGATCATCGCCCATGGTGGTGACTGGCTGCACAATATCGAGGATGCCCGCGCCCTGCAGCGTGAATTGCCGAATGCGGAACTGCACATCGCCCGTTCCATGCTGGAACTCCGGCTGAAACCCGAACGCCTGATGCCGCGCATCCTGAATTTCATGGCCCGGGTTGAACCGCTGGATGCGGCGAGCCGCAACGCCTGAGCGCAGCGGCAAGCCGCGCCCGCCCTGGCGTCCAAGCTCGCTCAGGCCCATCTGCAATCAGACCTGCCCTACAGGCTGTCCTGCAGGCGTCGACCCCAGTCCCGCAGGGATTCGATGATCGGTAGGCGCTCCGCGGGCACCTTGAGTTCATCCAGCATGGCAAAATAACTGGGCAAATCGAGGCCGCCATCGGCAGCAAACTCCAGACGCCGACTTCGCAGGCGCGACCATTCGTCGCGCTCGGCCTCGTTCAGGGATTCGGGATAGTGCCTGGCACGGTAGCGAAACAGCAGTTCATGCAGACGCCGGTCCTCGAACGGAAGTTCCAGACCGTCGAATTCGCCCGCGCTCAGATCGGGTATGCGATCGCACAAACGCCGATCCGCATCACTGATGAAACCACCGTAGAGGTCCTGCTCCGGATCACCGGGCGCACCGAACTCCGCTTCGGCAAACACCTGCGACAGTTTTGCCGCGATGTCATCAATACGCTGGTGCAGCCCTTTCCAATGCTGACGACAGCGGGCCAGGTCCAGATCCAGGCGTTCGGCCTGAGACTCGCTGACCGTATTCACTGGCGCCAGAATCGGGCAGCGGTTGAGATGAACCGCCTTGACCGCAACCCTTTCAACGTCCTCCGGCAGGTCCGCACGCGGGGTGAAGAGGCGCTCGGCGATGTCCTCGGGCGGCAGATCCAGCCAGGAGCCGGGATCCTGGCGCAGATCGCAGACCAGCACCGCGTTTCTGTTCACCGGGTGCGCGACGACCGGCATCACCAGACTCAGACAACCGTATTCAGCCGGGAATCGGGATGAAACATGAACCACGGGTTCATGGGTCTGCAGATTCAGTAGGCCACCTGCGCTTTTCTTGTCACGGTGCTGCACCACAAAATCATAAAGACGCGGTTGCCGCGTCCGGATCAGGCGGGCCAGGGCAATTGTGGCGCGAACATCCGAAAGGGCATCGTGAGCCTGGGCCTGCTCGAGGTCGTTGGCAGCGGCCAGATCTTCGAGCCGGAAGCTCGGCTGTCCATCTGCGCGACGAGGCCATTCGATACCCTGTGGCCGCAGGGCATAGGTCATGCGCACCATGTCGATGATATCCCAGCGAGAACACCCATTGCGCCATTCGCGCGCATAGGGATCATGAAAATTGCGCCACGCGGTGTGGCGGGTCAGTTCATCGTCGAAACGCAGGCTGTTATAGCCGACCCCGCAGCTTCCCGGACGCCCGAGTTGGGCGAGCACTCGGCGGATGAATTCCGGTTCCGGCCAACCTCGACTTTCCGCCATTTGCGGCGTGATCCCGGTCAGCAGGCAGGCCTGGGGATGCGGCAAGGTATCGAATCCCGGGTGGCAGTATTCCTCGATCGGCTCTTCCAACGGGTTGAGATCGGGATCGGTCCGGATTGCAGCAAACTGCGCCGGTCGGTCATAGCGGGGATTGGCGCCGAATGTCTCGTAGTCGTGCCACAGGTAGGTCGGGGTACTCATCAGCCATGCAAACGAAAAATGAGTTGGAAGATTACACCCAGCACCGTGATTGCTATGGTTGTTCGTGTCACTGGCCAGCGGGAGAGAGGAATCATGTCAAGTTGGTTACCCGTCAAGCCGCTTCCCGGGCTGAGTAAACGCGAGTACAAGGACCGGGTTGGCGCCGTGCGGATGAGGCTGCTGCGTCTGCAGCATGATTTGCTCCAGACCGACACCCCTGTGCTGGTCGTGTTCGGCGGCGTGGACGGCGGTGGCAAGCACGAGACCGTCAATCTGCTCAACGCCTGGCTTGACCCCCGTTATCTCTCCACCCTGGCCTATGGCGAGGCCAGCCAGGAAGAGGCAGAACGCCCGCGCATGTGGCGGTTCTGGCGTGATTTGCCGGTGCGCGGCAGGATCGGGCTGGTGCTCTCGGGCTGGTATTCCCAGCCGCTGGTGGAATATGCAAGGCATCGCAGCGATGATGCGCGTTTCAACCATCAGCTCAAACAGATCGCCCAATTCGAGCGCATGCTCAGCGATGACGGCGCGCTGATTCTCAAGTTCTGGATGCATCTGACAGCCCGGCAACAACATCAAAGACTGCGCAACCTGGCCGAAGATCCGCTGACCTTGTGGCAGGTCAGACCACGGGACTGGGAGCATCTGCACCTGTATGAGCGATTTGTCGAAGCCTCTCAACATCTGCTCGAAAAGACTCACGGCAAGCATGCACAGTGGCGGGTCATCGACGGCAGCCAGGAGAAACTGCGCGAACTCTGCGTCGCTGAATCGCTCGCCGATGCGCTCGAAAAACGACTTGCAAACTCAGTCCGGGCAGCCACGCCGCGCTTTCGCCCCAGCCAGGCCAAGCGCCTGGCGCAGCTGGATCTGGAACAGCAGTTGGACAAGGAGGAATACAAGACTAGGCTCGCGCATGCCCAGGCCCGCTTGCTGCGGCTGCAAAAAACCGCGTTCCATTGCGGTCGATCCACCCTGCTGGTCTTCGAAGGCTGGGATGCGGCAGGCAAGGGCGGCGCAATCCGGCGTCTGATCCAGCCACTGGATGCGCGACAGTACAAGCTGATTCCGATCGCCGCACCCACCGATGAGGAACTCGCCAGACACTATCTCTGGCGCTTCTGGCGCCACCTGCCTCGCGCCGGCAATCTATGCGTGTTTGACCGGAGTTGGTATGGACGCGTACTGGTTGAACGCATCGAGGGTTTTGCCAGCAAGACCGAGTGGGTTCGTGGCTATGATGAGATCAATGCTTTTGAGGAAGAATTGACCGAAAGCGGTATCCGCCTGCTGAAATTCTGGATCCACATCAGCAACGAGGAGCAGTTGGCGCGTTTCGAGTCGCGCAAGCTTGATCCTCTGAAAAA
>JBFKDQ010000002.1:0-156110 GCA_041619555.1 Oceanococcus sp.
GCGGTGACTTCCGAGAACAGATCCTCTAAGGCCGGTCTTTCCTCGTACAGTTCCCGCAATCCCCAGTCCAGCGCCACCGACTGCAGGACCAGAGCCTGGCGTGGATCGTGACCAGGCTCGATCAGCAGCCGGAATCGCGTGCTGTCGACCTGCTCCACCGTGGCCACGCCGCTGAATTCGCGTAGGCGTTCAGGTGGCGGCGGTTTGCGCATCCCCACCAGGAGGCGCAGGCTCGCCTGCGAGTCCTTGCGCAATGCAGTTTCATGAACGATGCGTCCACCGGTCATGATGATGGCGCGATCGCACACGGCCTGCACTTCGGACAGGATATGGCTGGAAAGAATGATGGCGTGTTCCTGTGCCAGTTCACCGATCAGGCGGCGGATCTGCTGCATCTGATTCGGATCCAGGCCCACGGTGGGTTCGTCCAGCACGATCAGCGCCGGTTTGTGCACGATGGCCTGGGCAAGGCCGGTGCGTTGCTGGAAGCCCTTGGACAGGGACTGGATCAACTGATTTGCGACGTCTTCAAGGCCGCAGGCCGCAAGCGCCTCATCGACGGCCTGTTTCAGCGCCGGTCCGCGCAGGCCGTGGAGGCGGGCACAGAAACGCAGATACTCTCTTGGGCTCAGTTCCCTGTGCAGAGGCGGAATTTCGGGCAGGTAGCCGAGCTGCCGACGGGCGATCAATGGCTGGCTGGCCAGCGCGACGCCGCCGATCAACACCTTGCCAGCGCTGGGGGCAAGGCAGCCCGTGAGCATGCGCAGCAGGGTGGTCTTGCCGGCGCCATTGGGGCCGAGCAGGCCCAGGACCTCGCCCCGGTGCAATTCCAGGCTGACGCCGTCCACGGCCAGATGGGGGCCGAATCGGCGTTGCAGGCCTGTGGCCTGAACCAGCTGTTCTTCGGTCATGACACGGCGATGTATTTGCGCAAGCCAAAATTCCTTCAGACAAGAAAATGCCCGCCAAGGCGGGCATTAACATAAGGCATAGGCTGGCGGAATCAAGCTTACTTGATTTTCGCTTCCTTGAACTCGACGTGCTTGCGGACGACCGGGTCGTATTTCTTGAAAACGAACTTGTCCGGTGTATTGCGCTTGTTCTTGTCGGTGGTGTAGTAGAAGCCGGTGCCGGCCGTACTCACCAGTTTGATCTTTTCGCGTGCTGACTTGGCCATGATTTATACCTTCTCGCCGCGCGAGCGGAGATCGCCGAGCACGGCATCAATGCCGAGCTTGTCGATGATGCGCAGGCCGTGATGGGAAATACGCAGACGGACGAAGCGCTTTTCGCTCTCGACCCAGAAGCGCTTGCTTTGCAAGTTCGGCAGGAAACGCCGCCGCGTTCTGCGGTTCGCGTGCGATACGTTGTTACCGGATTGGGGGCCTTTGCCCGTCACCTGACAGACTCGTGACATGATTCTTGTTCCTGAGAAACCGGATGCGTCTTCCGACGCGAAAGGGCGCGCTTTATACCAGTTGCAAGGTTCGACGGCAAGACCTGGGGCAAGCCCGGCTCTGGCGATGGACCGACGCGCCACTGGAAAGCCGCGCGAAAACGCCCATGCTGACAGGGATTCCGGCTCAGAGCAAGCCGCGCTCGGCAAAGCTGCTGCAATCGCTGTCGCCGACCACGATATGGTCGAGTATCCGCACGTCGATCAGACCCAGCGCATCGCCCAGGCGGCGGGTGAGCTGCCGGTCGGCCTGACTGGGTTCGGCAATGCCGGATGGATGATTATGCGCCAGGATGACGGCCGCCGCATTGTGTCTGAGGGCGGCCCGCACGACTTCACGCGGATACACGCTGGCGCCGTTGATGGTGCCGTAGAACATCTCTTGCAGTTCGATCATGCGATGGCGGTTGTCCAGCCAGAGGCAGCAGAACACCTCCTGTTCACGGTGTCGCAGATGCTGATGCAGGACCGCCTGCGCCATGGTCGGATCGGTCAGCGCCTGACCGCGTCTGAGGGTTTCCTGCAGTTCCCGTCCGGCCATGGCGCGGATGGCCTGCAATTGGGCGTACTTGGCCGGCCCCAGGCCTGGTGTGGCGCAGAAATCGCTTGCGGAGGCGGCAAACAGGCCACGCAAGCCGTCAAATCGGTGCAGCAGTTCGCGGGCGAGGTCCAGGGCACTGCGCCCCTGGACGCCGGTGCGCAGGCAGATCGCCAGCAGTTCGGCGTCGCTCAGTGCAGCGCTGCCCTGGGCAAGCAGTTTCTCGCGCGGGCGTTCCGTCTCGGGCCACTGGGAAATCGGCATCGCGGTGGTTTCCATGGATTGTCGGTAGAATTTACGTTTGCAGAGAGTGAAAGCGGACAAGAACATGAATATCGTGCTGGGGGTCAGTGGTGGAATCGCCGCCTACAAGAGCGCCGACCTGGTCCGGCGTCTGAAGGAGCGAGGCTGCGAGGTTCAGGTGGTGATGACCGCGGCGGCTGAGCGCTTTATCACGCCGCTGACATTCCAGGCCGTGTCGGGGCGTCCGGTGCGCAGTTCCCTGCTCGATCCGGCCGCGGAGGCCGCGATGGGTCATATCGAGTTGGCGCGCTGGGCGGATCGGATCCTGATCGCGCCGGCCTCTGCCAATACGCTGGCCCGCCTTGCCGCCGGCATGGCCGATGATCTGCTGAGCACCCTGTGCCTGGCTTCAAGTGCGCCCTTGCTGCTTGCGCCGGCGATGAATCAGCAGATGTGGCAGGCGCCGGCCGTGCAGGCGAACATCGCCACCCTGCGGGCACGCGGCGTGGACATACTCGGGCCGGCCGCCGGGCAGCAGGCCTGTGGCGATGTCGGGCCGGGGCGAATGCTTGAGCCCCTGGAGCTGGCCGACATGCTCCTCGCGTCCAGTCCGGTAGAAAGCCTGCTGGCCGGGTTGAAGGTGATGATCACCGCCGGTCCAACGCGTGAAGCGCTGGACCCTGTGCGTTTTCTGACCAATCGCTCTTCCGGCAAGATGGGCTTCGCCCTGGCGGCGGCCTGCCAGGCGGCGGGCGCCGAGGTGGAACTGATTGCCGGGCCGGTCAATCTGCCGACTCCCCCCGGCGTCCGGCGCCATGATGTTGTCAGCGCCGAGCAGATGCTGGAGAAGGCGTTGAGTTGCGTGGCAGGGCAGAACATTTTCATCAGTACCGCGGCGGTGTCTGACTACCGACCGCAACAGTACCGTGACAGCAAGATCAAGAAGTCGACCGAAGCGCTGAGCCTGGCGCTGGAGAAGACCCCGGACATCCTCGCCACCCTGTCGCATCGTGAGAGCAGCCTGTTCACCGTTGGCTTTGCTGCCGAAACGCATGATCTTGAGCACTATGCGCGTGACAAGATGCAGCGCAAGAACCTGGACATGGTCTGTGCCAATCAGGTCGGGGCCGATCAGGGCTTTGATGTGGACCACAATGCGCTGTCGGTGTTCTGGCCCGGCGGACAGGCCGAACTGGCGAGCCAGCCCAAGCGCGCGCTGGCCGAGGAACTGGTCGAACTGATCGCTCTGCGTTACGCCGCTGGCTTTGCCGGTCCGCATGAAGCGGCGGCGGGCGACGATTGAAACCCGCAGGCGCAGACGGTACATTCCGCGGCTTGGTCAGGGTGGTGCGCCGCCCTGTTACAGGCCCGGTTTGATGGCGCGATTCCGCATCATCGCTCACCGAGGTCTGCTTCCCACTCTGCCCGATCGCGGAAACCTCAGCCGATGCACAAGATCGAATACAAGCTACTGGATGCCCGTCTGGGCAACGAATTTCCGCTGCCTGACTATGCCACCGGCGGCTCTGCCGGCCTGGACCTGCGTGCCTGTCTGCAGCAGGAACTGGCGCTGGCACCGGGGCAGACCGAACTGATCCCCACCGGCATGGCCCTCCATATCGCAGACCCGGCGCTGGCGGCGATGATTTTGCCGCGCTCGGGGCTGGGGCATAAGCACGGCATCGTGCTCGGCAATCTGGTCGGTCTGATTGACTCCGATTATCAGGGGCCGCTGATGGTGTCTTGCTGGAATCGTGGCGATCGTGTGTTTCATATCAAGCCGGGCGAGCGGATCGCGCAACTGGTTTTCGTTCCGGTGGTGCAGGCCGAACTGACTCAGGTAGACGAATTTCATGCCTCGGAACGGGGCACCGGCGGCTTCGGCCACACGGGGCGACACTGATGGCGCTGAATTCGGAGCAGGCCATGAATGTGGCCCATGTGCTCACCGAAGCGCTGCCCTACATCCAGCGCTTCCGCCGCAAGACCGTGGTGATCAAGTATGGCGGCAATGCGATGACGGACGAGAAGCTGCAGAGCAGCTTCGCCCGGGACATCGTGCTGATGAAACTGGTCGGGATTGACCCGGTGGTGGTGCATGGTGGCGGCCCGCAGATTGGCCAGATGCTCAAACGCCTGGGCAAGGACACTGCCTTCGTCGATGGCATGCGGGTGACCGACGCGGAAACCATGGACGTCGTGCAGATGGTGCTGATTGGTCTGGTCAACAAGAAGATCGTGAATCTGATCAATCAGCACGGCGGCCGGGCGGTTGGCCTTTCCGGCAAGGACGGGGCGATGATCCGCGCGCGCAAGTTGCTCGGGCAGGCGGGCAGTCTGCCGGCGCCGGATCTGGGCCAGGTCGGGGAGGTCGAATCCATCGATCCGAGCGTGATCACCCGGCTGGACAGCGGTGGCTTCATTCCGGTGATTGCGCCGGTCGGGGTTGGTGCGGACGGCGACGCCTACAACATCAATGCGGATCTTGTGGCTGGCAAGCTGGCGGCGGTACTGGAAGCGGAAAAACTGATGTTGCTGACCAATACCACCGGGGTGCTCGACAAATCGGGTGAGTTGCTCACCGGGCTGTCGGCGCAACGGGTGCAGGATTTGATTGCCGATGGCACGATTTCCGGCGGCATGCTGCCAAAGATCCAGTGTGCGCTGGATGCCGTGAGCAGCGGCGTGCGCGCCGCCCATATCATTGATGGTCGGGTGCAGCATGCCTGTCTTTTGGAGCTTTTCACCGATGAAGGTGTCGGTACCCTGATCAAAGGGCGTGGCAGCTCGGTCTGAGCGATCACGCCCGTGGGAAGTGTTCAGCCAATCGAGAACGCGACATCGCGCGTCAGGCCTTGACCAGATTCGGCAGATCCTGCGGATAGCGGCCTCGGGTATCGACAATCAGCGGGGCGTGCTGCTGAATCAGCTGGTAGTCGAAGGCATCATGGTCGGTCGCGACCACGACGCAATCGGTAGCGGCCAGCGTGGCCGGTGTCAGCTCCGTGCTGCGCAGTTCGAAGCGATGTTCGCGCAGTTTGGGGAATACCGGGACGAACGGATCGCTGTAGGCATAGTCAGCGCCCTGCTCGCGCAGGAATTCCAGGACTTCGACCGCGGGCGAATGGCGCAGATCATCGATATTCTTCTTGTAGGCTAGGCCAAGCACGAGCACGCGGCTGCCCCTGACCGACTTGCACTGACCGTTCAAGGCGGCGGTGATTTTCTGCATCACCCAGGCCGGCATCGCCGAATTGATTTCGCCGGCCAGTTCGATAAAGCGGGTGTGGATGCCGTATTCCCTGGCCTTCCAGGTCAGGTAGAAAGGGTCGATGGGAATGCAATGGCCACCGAGCCCCGGTCCGGGGAAATACGGCACGAAGCCGAATGGCTTGGTCGCGGCGGCGCTGACGATTTCGTGGATATCAAGGCCCATCCGGTCTGCGGTCATCTTCATTTCGTTGACCAGGCCGATATTGACGGCCCGATGGATGTTTTCCATGAGCTTGGTCATTTCCGCCGCGCGGGTGGAGCTGACCGGCACCAGTTCATCGATGAACAGGCGGTACAGGGCGAGGCCAGCCTGCAGGCAATGGGGCGTGCTGCCGCCGATCACCTTTGGGATGGTCTGGGTGGAAAAATTCGGATTGCCCGGGTCTTCGCGCTCCGGCGAATAGACGAGAAAGAAGTTCTCGCCGACGCTCAGGCCGACGCTCTCGATGCCTGGCCTCAATTGCTCCTCCGTGGTGCCTGGATAGGTCGTGCTTTCCAGCGACAGCATCTGCCCTGGACGCAGATGGGGGAGCAGGCTTTCCATGGTGGACAGAACGAAACTGAGGTCAGGTTCACGCTGCGGGTTCAACGGCGTCGGCACGCAGATGATCAGAGCGTCGACCTCGGTGGCGCGGCTGAAGTCCGAACTGCACTGCAGGCCGCCTGGTGGCAGAGCGGCAATGCGCGCATCGGGAATATGTTTCAGATAGCTGCGGCCATTGTTGAGCCGGTCCAGCTTGGTCTGGTCCACGTCGAAGCCGACCACGGCCAGGCCTGCTTCGGCACATCGCAGGGCCAGCGGCAGGCCGACATAGCCGAGGCCGATCACCCCGACGCGCAGCTCCCGTGCGGCGCCGGCATGCACAAAGGCCTGCAGGAGTTCGGGGCTGCGGGGCTCGCCCTGGCCGTCAGGTTTCAATTGGCCTGCTGCAGTTCAAGATAGCGACGCAGGTCGCGATCAAACTCGCGCTTCACCCGGTCGCGCTCCTCGCGCATGGACCGCAATGCATTGCGGCCACTGTCGACGGCGAACTGAAATTCCTCGATCTGCGTGCGGAGCTTTTCCGGAACCGGCTGGTCCTTGGACGTGTGAAGTTCACTTCGATCGAGCAGCTTTTTCAGGGTGGTCTCGCTCTGCAGCACGGATTTTTCACCGGAGGCGATGCGCGAGTCGAGAATGGCCATCTGTTCGTCGCGCCGCAGGATCAGTTGATCCTGGCTTGAATAGGTGCTCGTGAGAAAGCGATCATAGCGCTCCTGTTCATCCGCCTTGCGCTTGGCTTCGGCGGCGGCTTCGGCGGCCGCTTTTTCGGCGGCCAGCTCATCCGCGGTCTTGGGCCGGTCTCGTTCCTTGATTACCATGCCGCGTTCGTTCAGTTGCTCGGTCTTCTGCTGGGCGTACTTGGGCGGAATGCGATCGCCATAATGCACTTTCCCGTCTTCATCGACCCAGCGGTAGGTCTTGGCGTTTGCCGTCGCACTCAGGCACAAGGCAATCAGCAATATCAGTATCGGCATGACTTGGGGTCCGGACAGGCAGAAGGGCAAGGATATACCAGCCGACCAGGGCTGGCATCTGGCGTCGCGGCGCCATCGCAGTGCGGATTACAGGTGCAGGCCACACTCCGTTTTCGGTTTGCCGGCCCAGCGACCCGAGCGGCCATGTCCCTTGACCGTGCAGTGGGTGCAGCCGATGGAAGAATACCCGTGCGGAACCAGCGGGTGAAATGGCAGTTTGTGCTCGCTGATGTAGGCGTCGCGTTCGGCCTCGGTGACATCGATCATGGGATTGAACTTGATGATGCCCCGGCGGCTTTCGAAGATGCCCATCTGGGCCCGGTCATCCGTCTGCCAGGACATCAGGCTGGAAATCCATACGTCGTAGGCCGGTTTGATCGCTTCCAGTGGCTCGACCTTGTTGATGCTGCAGCAAAAATCCGGGTTCTTGTCGTAGGTCTGGTCGGTTTCGGTGAACTGATGTTTCCAGTCCTCCGCCCTGAGGCTGAAGACCTCAAGACCGAGAAGCTTGGTCAGATACTCCTTGTACAGCAGTGTCTCACGGAAATGGAATCCGGTGTCGATGAAGGCAATTTTCTGCTCCGGGCGAATGCTCGAAATGATGTGCAGAAAATACGCCGATGTGGCGGCGAACGACGAGGTGACCAGCACCTTGTCCGGTGCGAAATCCAGGTAGAGCTGGTGCAGGCGGGCTTCGAAATTCAGCGGCTGATAGCGTTCATTCAGGGCCTCCAGGGATGGACTCTCGCCATCGCTGTTGCGCTCGTTCAGGTCGGTCATCACGGCCTCGGCTACTCCGCTCATGTCGTATCCAGTGTTATGGGAGAGGCAAAAGTACTATTACTGCATAAAAAAAACGAGAAAACATTAAAAACGGAATAAGAAAATACCAGGCGCATCAGCATCTGTTCAGCGGATGTCGCAGCCGTATTGCGCACGGTAGGCTGCAATGTCCTGATGGCGCGCAGTGTCCCCTGCGGCCAACAGCCAGCTTTCCAGATCGGTCAGGCTGGCCAGGGCATGGACGCTCAAACCCTGTTCCTGCGACAGTTCCTGCACGGCCGACTGCGAGCCCTGACCTTTTTCCTGGCGATCGAAGGCCAGCAGGGCGGCGACGGGTTCGGCCCCATGGGCGCGAATCAGGGCGATGGCCTCGCGTGCAGCGGTGCCGGCGGTCAGCACATCATCGAGAATCAGGACCCGTCCGCGCAGCGGTGCGCCGACGGTCTGGCCGCCCTCGCCGTGGGTCTTGGTTTCCTTGCGGTTGAAGGCAAACGGATGGTCGCGTCCCCGTTCCGCCAGGCTGAGAGCGACCGCGGTGACCAGGGGAATGCCCTTGTAGGCCGGCCCGAACAGCATGTCGAACTCGATGCCGCTGCGGATGATTGCCTCGCTGTAGGCCTGTGCCAGAGCGCGCATCGAGGCACCAGAATTGATCTGCCCCAGATTGAAGAAATACGGACTGTGCCGGCCTGATTTCAGGGTGAAGTCGCCAAAGCGCAGCACGCCGCAATCGGCGGCCAGCTGGAGGAAGTCTTTCTGGTAGTCCTGCATTGGTCGGATCCGGGCTGGTGGGCTGTGGACCTTAAACAGAAATTTGCTTTGCTGCCACAAGCCGCCTCATTCCTGCCCCGCGCCGTCCGCGGACGGTTTTTGCCGGATCTGCGCATAGCGTGCCAGGGCCCGTTCCCTGGACTCTTTCAGATCGAGCATTGCGGCGGGACGTGGGAGCTTGAGCCAGCGCGCGCGGTACGCCCCATCGGGGTCAAATTTCAGGGCCTGGGTCGCGGGATTGAAAATACGGAAATACGGCGCGGCGTCTGCGCCACAGCCGGCCACCCATTGCCAGCCCAGGGTGTTATTCGCCAGGTCGGCGTCGACCAGGGTGTCCCAGAACCAGCGTGCCCCCAGTTGCCAGTGGATGCCCAGATTCTTGGTCAGCAGGCTGGCGGTGAGCATGCGGATACGATTGTGCATCCAGCCCGTTTGCCACAGTTCCTGCATGCCCGCGTCGACCAAATCGATGCCGGTCGCACCTTGTTGCCAGCGCGCAAGATCCGCCTCGCATTCTGTCCCTGTGCGCCAGGGAAAGCGGTCGTAGCGCGCATTGAGAGGGTGGCTGAGGCATTGGGGAAAGTGATACAGCAGATGGTGGGCGAATTCCCGCCAGCCCAGTTCCGTGATGTAACGATGATCCAGCCCGCGTTCGCGGCATTCGGCGAGCACCTGGCAGGGGCCGATTTCACCCCAGTGCAGATGGGGGGAAAGGCGGGAGGTGCCCTGCTGGTCCGGACGCTCGCGCGACTGCGGGTAGTTTGCGATCGTTTCGCTGCTGAATCGCTCCAGGTTTGTCAGGGCGCCGGCTTCGCCGGGTTCCCAGTGCCTGGACAGGCGCTGGCTCCAGGGCATCTGCGGATCCAGTTGGAACTCGGCAAGCCGGAGGCTGGCCAGGCCAGCCTGGGCATGAGGCAGCTCGGGTTCGGGCAGGATATCCCTGGCCTGCAACTGGCGCAGTGCTTTGCGCCAGAACGGCGAGAAAACCCGATAAGGTTTGTCGTTGCCCGTCTGCAGGGTCCAGGGCTCGAACAGCAGCTGGGCGTTTTCGCTGTGTGCTGTGATGCCGGCCTCACGCAGGGACTGCTTGAGCCTGGTGTCGCGCCGGATCAGGGCCGGTTCGTACAGCCGGTTCCAGCTGACCGCATCGGCGCCCAAGGTGCGGCCCAGTTCGAGCAGGCAGGTCTCGCTGGGGCCGCGCAGCAGAATCAGGCGCTGGCCTTGTTCTGCCAGCCTTGCCTGCAAGCGCTCCAGGCTGTGATGCAGCCACCAGCGGCTGGCGGCACCGGGTGCCCAGTCCTCCTCGTCGGGCGCGTAGATGTACACCAGGCTGAGCTGGTCGGCATGCAAGGCGGCCCAGTGCAGCGCGGGATTGTCCGTCAGCCGAAGATCGCGCCGGAACCAATGAATGATGTGCATGGGCCGCTCTTTTGGGTGTGGGTGAGCAAGCCGGTATTATGGCGCGCTGATTCTTCCGGCCCCAACTCCATGCGTATCATCAGCCTGAATGCCAACGGCATTCGCTCCGCCGCCCGCAAGGGCTTTTTCGACTGGCTGGTCGAACAGCAGGCCGATGTGGTCTGCATTCAGGAAACCAAGGCGCAGGAGCATCAGCTCAATGGCAGCGAGTTGTATTTCCCCTCGGGCTATCATTGCGCCTACGAAGACGCCTCGGTCAAAAAAGGTTACAGCGGCGTGGCGATTTATTGCCGACGCGAACCGGATGCCTGGGTGCGCGGCTTCGATTCCGCCGAATTCGATCCGGAAGGACGCTGTCTGGAAGCATGGATTGGTGATCTTTCGGTGATCTCCCTGTATCTGCCGTCCGGCTCTTCGAGTGAAGAGCGTCAGCAGGCGAAATATCGCTGCCTGGATGAATTCATGGTCTGGTTGCGACAGCGGGTCGGCGATGGCCGGCGTTACATCATTTGTGGCGACTGGAATATCGCGCACAAGAACATCGATCTGAAGAACTGGAAATCCAACCAGAAGAACTCGGGTTTTCTGCCGGAAGAGCGGGCCTGGATGAGCGAGGTGCTGGAGCAGGTCGGCTGGCTGGATGCCTACCGGGAACTGCACCCGGACACCGAGGGCGAGGCTTATACCTGGTGGTCCAACCGGGGGCGTGCGCGGGAAAACAATGTGGGATGGCGGATCGACTATCAGGTGGTGTCGCCGGCGTTCAGGGGGGAAATCCAGCGTGCCTGCGTCTACAAGGACACCTTCTTCTCGGATCACGCGCCACTGATCATCGACTACGAAGGCAGCCTGTGAAGGCCGCGCTGCATGGCTGGCGGGAATCCTTGCTGGCCTACCGCCAGCCACGCATCTTCGCCATGTTGTGTCTCGGATTTTCCGCCGGGCTGCCGTTCCTTCTGGTGTTCTCGACCCTGTCGGCCTGGCTGACCCAGGTTGACGTCAGCCGCACCACCATCGGCCTGTTTTCCTGGGTTGGGCTGACCTATTCGATCAAGGTGTTCTGGGCGCCGATCATCGATCGTATGCCGCTGCCCTGGCTGACATCGAAAATGGGGCGTCGGCGCAGCTGGATGCTGCTGGCGCAGATCGGCATCGCGAGCGGCCTGCTGGGTCTGGCCTGTGCCGATCCGGGGCAGGCCCTGCGACCTGTGGCCTGGCTTGCCTTGCTGGTCGCGTTCTCTTCCGCGACCCAGGACATCGTCGTCGATGCCTGGCGCATTGAAGTGGCCCCGGTCGAAGAACAGGGGGCGATGGCGGCCGCCTATCAGATGGGCTATCGCATCGCCCTGTTGGTTGCCGGAGCCGGTGCCCTGTTTCTGGCGGCGGAGTTCAACTGGCCCCTGGCCTACACCGTAATGGCAGCCTGTGTCGGTGTTGGGGTATTGACCACCTTGGTCATTCAGGAACCGGCACATGCCGAAACGCAGGATGCCGCCGGCGCGGCGGTAGCGGGCGGCTGGCCGGCGCGCCTGTGGCAGGGTTTCAGGCTGGCGGTGAGCGGCCCCTTTGCGGATTTTTTCCGGCGCAATGGCCTGGCGCTTGGGCTTTTCATCCTGCTTTTCATCGGCCTGTTCAGGATGACCGACATCACCATGGGCGTGATGGCCAATCCCTTCTATCTTGATTCCGGCTACACGCTGAAGGAAGTCGCGGCCATCGCCAAGGGCTTCGGCGTGTTCATGACGATCATCGGCACGATCATCGGCGGTCTGGTCGTGATGCGACTGGGAGCGGAGCGCAGCCTGATCCTGGGCGGTCTGCTGGTCATTCTGACCAACCTGAGTTTCGCCCTGCTTGCGCTGCAGTCCGAACCTGGCCTGGCGGGCCTGGCCGTGGTGATCAGTGCGGATAATTTCTCCGGCGGCTTCGCCGGTACCGCGTTCATCGCCTACCTGTCCGGCCTGACCAACATCGCCTATACCGCAACCCAGTATGCGCTGTTTTCCTCGCTGTTCACCCTGCCAGGAAAATTGCTGGCCGGCCTGTCAGGCTGGGTGGTCGACAGCTTCGGCTATGTGATCTTCTTTCTCTATACCTCGGCGCTGGGTGTGCCGGCCCTGCTGATCATCATTGCGCTGATCCGTCGGGCGCCTCTCAGTGCCAGTCCAGCCGATCCAGGGGATTGACCCGGTCACGCGGATCGATGGCGTCCAGATCCATGCGGAAATCACCGAAATCGCCGCGGTTCAGATCCAGGGCGCCAGAGGCATCGTTGGGGGCGGGGCGAGGTTGTGCGCCCATTTCCAGCCAGCTATCGAAGTCCAGTTCTTCGACCGCACCATCGTAATACTGGATTTCTATGGTTTCCGTATCCATGTCCAGGGCCACGACTTCGAACGCCGTGCCACCGGGGATGCGATACCAACTGCCAATTTCTATCCCTTCAAACAAGCCGATCATTTGGCCTCCTTCCACACTGAAGTGGGGTTGCGATCGGTGCCTCCGTGCTGGCCTCAAGGCGTGCTGCCGCCGGGTCAGTCCATGTTCCGGTTATAAGCCGGCGTCGCTTTGGATTCAAGCTCTAAGCATAAGTGCCTGAAAATAAGTGAAAATAATGTCATGGCCTGGATTGCTTCCCGGTGCGGGACGATAACTGCATGAAATAAAAGGGTAAAAAATTTTGGCGCGGAGGCGTCACGGACTCGTCGGCGTCGCCGCGAGACGCCAGGCCGGTCGCTTAGCGCAGCAAAAACAGGGGGTTGAAGTTGCGCGGCGACAGACCGCGCAGGTGCGCGGAATTGGCGTTGATCCGAGTTGGTCTCAGCCGGGATTCAGCAGGGCTTGCCGTTGACGTGCCATGTCTTCGATGATCGGGCGCAGAATGATCTCCATGGCCAGGGCCGCCTTGCCGCCGGGGACGACCAGGGTGTTCGGGCGCGACATGAAGGCGCCATGGATCATCGCCAGGGCATAGGGGAAATCGACCCGCAATCGCGCCGGCCGGGCCACCCGAATGACGGTCAGGCTCTCATCCGCACTGGGGATGTCCGGGGCAACGAAAGGATTCGAGGTGTCGACCAGGGGGACACGCTGGAAGTTGATGTGGGTGCGGGAGAATTGTGGGGTAATGAAATTCACGTAATCCGGCATCCGGCGCAGGATGGTCTTGCTGATGTCTTCCGCCGTATGGCCGCGCTCCTCGATGTCGCGGCGGATCTTCTGGGTCCATTCCAGATTGATTGTCGGCGTCATGCCGATCAGCAGATCGACATGCTGGGCGACGTCGATTTCCTCGGTCACGGCGCCGCCGTGCAGACCTTCATAGAACAGGAAGTCGGTGTCTTCCGGCAGATCTCGCCAGGCGGTAAACGTGCCGACCGGCTGGCCATAGTGTTTCGCTTCATCCTCGGTGTGCAGATAACGCCGGCTGAATCCTGTGCCGGATTCGCCATACTGACGGAAGAGTGCTTCCAGTTTGTCCAGGTGGTTGGCGGCAGGGCCAAAATGGCTGAAATTCTCGCCGCGGATCTTGGCCCGCTGGATGCCGGCAAGCATCTGCTCCCGATCATAGGAATGGAAACTGTCGCCCTCGATGTAGGCGGCTTTCTGGTGCAGGACCCGAAAAATCTGTTCGAAGGCGCGCCTGGCGGTGCTGGTGCCCGCTCCGGAAGATCCGGTAACCGCAATGATCGGGTGTAGTTTTGACATTTGCGAGCGCCAGTGAAGACTCAGATTTTCACGAATGCCAGATCGTGAATGGTGTGTCCCAGCCTGTGGGCACGACGTTCAAAACGCGTCAATACCCTATCAGCCCGTGGGGCCCATTCGCCACTGCCATGACGATTGCGAAATGCCGGATGGGTGCTGAGCACGTCCATCATCTGCTCGGCGTAGTGATCCCAGTCGGTGGCCAGGAGCAACTCGCCGCCACCGCGCAGGCAGCGTGCGATCCGATTCAGCGCGTCGGTGCGCACGATGCGGCGCTTGTGATGGCGTTTTTTTGGCCAGGGGTCCGGAAAGAAAATCAGAACGGTATCCGCACAGCCGGCCGGCAGATGTTGCAGGAACTGCAGCGCATCTTCGGAACTGACCCGCAGATTCCGGCTGCCGGCCGCATCCGCCGCCTGCAGCAGCGCGCCGACGCCGGGGCGGTGGACTTCCAGACCGATGAAATCCTGCTGCGGGTGTGCCGCCGCCTGCGCGGCCAGGTTCTCGCCATTGCCGAAGCCGATTTCGATGCAAAGCGGGGCCGTGCGGCCGAAAATCTCGGCCGGCGACCGACCGTCCAGGGGATAGGCGTAGTCCGGCAGCAGGTCGCTCAGCGCGCGCTTCTGCCCTTCGGTGATCCGCCCTTCGCGCCGTACATAGGTGCGTGGCGGCCCGGCGGTCGCGTCGCCCTTCAATCGATCAGACCGCTGAGAGGGGAGGAAGCGGAAGCGAAACGCCGCCGTGGCATGCGTCCGGCCAGAAAGGCCTGACGGCCGGCGAGAATGCCGTGTTTCATCGCTTCGGCCATCAGCACCGGGTTTTTCGCTTCGGCGATCGCGGTGTTCATGAGCACGCCATCACATCCCAGCTCCATGGCCTGTGCCGCATCCGATGCGGTGCCGACGCCTGCATCGACGAGAATGGGAACTTGTGCGTTCTCGATGATGGTCAGAATGTTGTACTTGTTCTGGATGCCAAGGCCCGAGCCAATGGGGGCCGCCAGGGGCATCACCGCGACGCAGCCCAGTTCTTCCAGGCGTTTGGCGATGATCGGATCATCGCTGGTGTAGACCATGACTTCGAAGCCGTCGCGAACCAGCACGCTGGCGGCCTCGAGCGTTGCCGGGATGTCCGGATACAGGGTTTTCGCATCCCCCAGCACTTCCAGCTTGACCAGACGATGATCGTCCAGAAGTTCGCGCGCCAGGCGGCAGGTTCTGATCGCATCTTCGGCGGTATAGCAGCCGGCGGTATTGGGCAGGATCGTATAGCGTGCCGGCGAGATCACATCCAGCAGATTGGGTTCATTCGAAGTCTGGCCCAGATTGGTCCGGCGCAGTGCGACGGTCACGATTTCGGCGCCACTGGCGGCGATCGCGGTCGCTGTTTCATCGAAATCCCGATATTTTCCGGTGCCGACCAGCAGGCGTGATTGATAGCGCTTGCCGGCGATGATGAGTTCGTCTTGATTCATGTCGTAATGGGGGGGCGTGTGTTGGAGTGGCCTGGGCCGTTCAGCCGCCGCCGATGGCCTGAACGATTTCCAGCTGGTCGCCGGCCGCAATGGCTTGTTGTGCGTGCTGGCTGCGCGGAATGATCTGGCCATTGAGTTCGACCGCGACCCGTTTGTCCGCCAGGTCCAGTTCCTGCAGCAGGTCGAGCAGATTCAGTGACTCCCGCCACGGGTGGGCCTGACCATTGACACGGATATTCACTGCTGCCGGGGTCCAAAAGGTCGATAGATTAACGCATCTGGCGGCGCTCAAGGGAAGCCTTGAGGCTTTGCGGGGCGCTGCGGCATGCGCAGGGAAATGTCGGGATCATGCGGGCCGGCACCTGGCGGGGCTTTGCCGCGGTCGCTGTTTCCGGTTCGGCGCCAACTGCGCCGCAAAGTCGATTAGACTATCTCAGGTCGCGGGCCACGATCCGGACGTGGCAGGTCCTGGCGGGTGTAGTTCAATGGTAGAACGGGAGCTTCCCAAGCTCTTAATGTGGGTTCGATTCCCATCACCCGCTCCATTCAGGCTTGCCCAGACCCGCTTTTCGTCCGGGGCGCCGGGTTTTACGCCTGCGGAAACTGGCCTGCGCATCGGGCCAGCGTCGCCTGCGGTTTCTCATGCAGCGCGCATCGGCCGGTTGGTCGGCCGCGCGGGCTGGCGATGCACAGGACCGGCGGAACTCCGGGAATAGACTGCAGCAAAGGAATTGTCGCGAATGAGTCCCTTTCTCAAAGGCCTGATCGGTGTTTTCGTTGGCATCGTGCTGATCGTGGTGCTGGCCGTGGCCGCCCTGGTGCTGAGTTTTGACCCCAATGATCACAAGGGGAAAATTCAGGCGGAAGTGGCGGCCAAGACGGGGCGTGAACTGCAGATCTCAGGTGACCTGGCTCTGAGCCTGTTTCCCTGGCTTGGGGTGAAGGCCAAAGGCCTGAGTCTTGCGAATACCGAAGGTTTTACCGATCCGCAGCTTGCCAGTATCGAGGCGGTGGACGTCCGCCTGCGTCTTCTGCCCCTGTTCCGGGGGCAGGTTGAAGTGGGCAGGATCATTCTGCACGGCCTGCATGTGAACCTGGAACGCAAGGCTGACGGGCAGGCGAACTGGGACGATCCGCAGGCGGGCAGCAGGTCGGAGCCGGACGCCAGTGCCGGGCAAGCGGGGGACGACTCGGCGGGAGGGCTGTCCGGCTTTCGTATCGAAGGCATCGAAATCCGTGATGCGGCCCTGCAGTGGCGCGATCCCGAAGGGGTAATCGTCGTTCGTGGTCTGAATCTGGAAACCGGGGTGATTGCCGAGGCGGAGTTGTCCGATCTGCACCTGACGCTGGCCCTGGTGCTGGCGGACGAAACGCAGGTTGAACTGGATCTGGCGAGCCAGTGGCAATTCGCCCTGGCGGGCCCCAGTATTGCGATGGATGGTTTTCTGGCCGATGTCCGCCTGCGCGGTGCGAAGGTGCCTGCTGGCGAGCAACGACTGCAACTGCGCGTCAACGCGCAGTATGACGGCGCGCTGCAACGCGCCGATCTGCGCAATGGGCGTATCACTCTGGCCGGGCAGAATCTGGATTTCGGCGCATCAATGCGGGATCTGAGCGGGGCGATGCACAGCACCTTGGAACTGGAACTCAAACAGTTCGATCTGCGTGCGCTGCTGCAGGCGCTGGCGGTGGATTTGCCCGACGTTGCCGATGCCTGGCCGGCACTGGATCTGGTGTTCAAGTCGGAAGCCGAACTGGGTCCGGGGCGGGTGCCGGTGTCCCGGCTGGATCTGGCCTGGGGCGAATTGCAGCTTGCCTCCAAATTCGAAATCAGCGATCTGAAGAACCCCACGGGAACCGGCGACATTCATCTTGCCCCTTTGAATCTGCACGCTTTTCTGGACCGCCTTGGAATCCGGTTGCGGCCTCCGGGCAGCGCCGGCACCAGCCATCTGGATCTGGCGATCAAGTTGCAGCCTGATGCCCTGACTCTGGACCCGGTCAAGGGCGCCCTGGCTGGTGAAAGCCTGCAAGGCAAGCTGTCGGTGTCCTCATTTGCGAAACCGGCCATCCGGGCCCAGTTCGCGCTGGCCGGACTCAGCGTCGCCGACTGGTTGCCGCCGGCCGACAGCGCAGCCGCGGACGCCCCTGCGTCACCGCCGGCGCAGGACATCAACAGCCTGGAAGTGCCGCTGCAATGGGCGCAGGACCTGGACCTCACCGCCCGGGTTGAACTGAAGCGACTGAACGCCAACGGGGTGAAATTCAGCAATGTGCTGTGGACCGCGGATGCTCGTCCTGGGCGGGAGGTGAAGCAGCGGCTCAGCGCCCAGGCGTATGGCGGTGAACTCATTCTGAACAACAGTCTGGATCCTCGCGCGGCGACGCCCCGGATCGGTCTGGATCTGTCGGCCAAGGCGGTCGGTCTGGGTGATCTGCTGGCCGACGGATGGGGCCGCCGCTGGCTCGATGCCAAGACCGAACTGGGCCTGAGCCTCAAGTCACAGGGGGCGACCATCGGCCAGTTGCGGGCCGCAACCAAAGGCGATGCCAGCTACCGCCTGACCGATGGGCAGATTGCCGGTGTCAGCCTGTTCGAAGTTCTGAAAAAGGCCAGTGCCAAACTCACCGGGGCGAGCTATGCCCAGGCCTCGGATTCGACCTCGTTCCAGGAACTGGCCGGTCGGGCGATCATTGAATCTGGCCAGCTGCGGCTCGGCGAGTTCACGGGCGGCAGTCAATGGTTCAAACTGGCCGGTGAGGGTGTCGTGGACCTGTTTGCCGATCGCTATGATCTGCGCCTCGCTCCGGTGCTGCTGGATACCGATGCGGTGCGGCGTGACAAGATCCTGTCGCGGTTGATTGGCGTGGCGATTCCGGTTGCGGTGACAGGGCCATTGACGGCGCCGAAGTTCCAGGTCGATCTCGATGGCTTGCTGAAACAGCAGGCGCGCGACAAAGCTGACCAGAAACTGGAAGAGAAAAAGGAAGAGCTACGCGACAAATTCAACGAAAAACTTGGCGATTTTCTGCGCAAGCGCTAGCCGCGCTGGCCTTTCTTCTCTGTTCGAGCACGCAACTGATGGCATCGACTCTGGAGCATCTTGAAGTCACCCATGTGGGCAAACGCTACCAGGTGGTCATGCATGCACGCATGCAGACCAGCGCCGCGCGCGCCTATGCGGTTTTCACCGATTTTACCCGCCTGCCGGAAATCAACGACGCGATCATCAAGGCGCAGCCCATTGCTGGCGCGGCGCCGGGTGCCCAGCGTCTGCATACCCAGGTCCGCGTCTGTTTTCTGCGTTTCTGCTGGGTACTCGATCAGGTCCAGGATATGCGGATCCAGCCGCCCGAGGCTGTCACGGCAGATGTCGTTCCGGACCTGAGCAATCTGCGCTACGGCAAGGCCAGTTGGCGCATCTGGGACGAGCGGGGAGAGGCAAGCCTGGTGTTCGAGGCGGTGCTCGAACCCGATTTCTGGGTGCCGCCCCTGATCGGGCCCTGGATCATGGAGCGCAAGTTGCGGCAGGAAGCAATCGACACGGCCGAGGGCATCGAGCGCATCGCCAATGCCGGTTGACTGGTCGGGGCGTGTGCTGCGCTGGTTTGCCCGCCACGGTCGCCATGATCTGCCCTGGCAGCACCCGCGCAGCCCTTATCGCGTCTGGGTCTCCGAGGTGATGCTGCAGCAGACCTCGGTGGCGACCGTTCGACCCTATTTCGAGCGGTTCATGAGCCGCCTGCCCGATCTGGCCGCACTGGCGGCTGCGCCCGAGGACGAACTGATGGCCTTGTGGTCGGGCCTGGGTTACTACGCCCGGGCGCGAAATCTGCACCGTGCGGCCAAACGGATCGTCCATGACCTGGACGGGCAGATGCCCGGCGACATGGCGGCGCTGCAGGCTCTGCCGGGCATTGGCCGATCCACCGCCGCGGCAATCCTGGCGCAGGCCTTTGATCAGCCGGCCGCCATTCTGGATGGCAATGTCCGGCGCCTGCTGGCGCGCCATGCCGGTGTCGAAGGGTGGTCGGGACAGGCGGCAGTGCAAAAGGCCCTGTGGCAGATTGCCGAGCAGCGCCTGCCGGATGTGCAGGCGGCGAATTATGCGCAGGCGCTGATGGATCTGGGCGCCACGATCTGTACGCGTCGGCGGCCCATGTGCGAGCGCTGTCCGGTCAATCGGGATTGTCAGGCCTATGGCAGTGATCGGGTGGATCAGATTCCGGCGCCACGGCCGCGTCGAGCCCGGCCCCGGCGCGCCCACTGGTACCTGATCCTGCGCAATGCCGAGGCGCAGATCCTGCTGGAGAAACGGCCGGCCCACGGCATCTGGGGCGGGCTGTGGTCCTTGCCCGAGGCGAAACAAACGATCGAGGAATTCGCGCCCTGGGCCGAGCAGATCAGGCCACTGGGCGATGGGCTGCAACATGAGTTCAGCCATTTTTCTCTCACCCTGCAGCCCGTTACCGGCCGGGTGCGCGAGCATTTCATCGCCGATGATGGCGCCCTGAGCTGGCATACTGTCAACGCGGCAGTACAGCTGGGATTGCCGCAACCCATCCGAAGATTGATAGAGATCCATTGCGTATGAGCCATCAAGTCCACTGCATCAAACTGGGAGTCGAAGCTGAAGGCTTGGAGCGTGCCCCCTATCCCGGCGATCTGGGACAGCGCATCTATGATCAGGTCTCGAAACAGGCCTGGCAGGAGTGGCTGGAGCACCAGACCCGGCTGATCAACGAATACCGTCTGGTGCTCGCAGACCCCAAGGCGCGTGCATTTTTGGCCGAGGAAATGGAGAAGTACTTCTTCGGTGGCGGCGAACTGGCCCAGACGGGATACGTGCCGCCCGCAGATAAAGCTTGACGGCAGCACGCCCGAACGGTTTAATACGCGCCCTTCGCCCCATGCCGCAGAGCAATGCCGTGGTTGCGAAAATCAAGATGGCCAAGTAGCTCAGTTGGTAGAGCAGTGGATTGAAAATCCTCGTGTCGGTGGTTCGATTCCGCCCTTGGCCACCATCTTCCGGTTTCTCAGAGTTTTTGAGTCCTTCAAAAGCCCCATTCTACGGGGCTTTTTGCATTCTGGCGGCTTGCTTCAATTTCTGCGAATTGCCCACTGATCCGATTGGCGTTGCGGGATGGGTGGCGGCATGATGCCGATCCCGGTTGACCGGGCATCACGTTTGCTCACAGGGCGGTGTCGTCGGCTGGAAACAGACCGTTGTTGGTTCAATCGCCTTGTTCTCTTCGCGTTGTTTACGCCAGGACTCGATTCCAACTCCCCAGGCTGGTTCAATATGAGCCTATGCCCGAACCTTCCGTCCTCCTCGCCTTCGCGGGCAGCTTCTTCCTGATCGCTTTGTCGCCCGGGATCTGCATGACTCTGGCCCTTTCAATGGGCATCCGGCTTGGCGTGCGTCGCACCCTGTGGATGATGGCAGGTGAACTGCTCGGTGTTGCTCTGGTGAGTATCGCCGCCATCATCGGCGTGGGCGCCCTGTTGCTGCAGGCGCCGACCGCCTTTGCAAGCTTGAAGATCGGCGGGGCCATGTACCTGTTCCATGCCGGCTGGCAGAGCTGGCGCAGCGAACCGGTCGATCCGGCCCGGGTTGATCGCGCCAGTTGCGGCCGGGTCTCTCTGGTCTTGCAGGGTTTCATTGCGGCGGTGGCGAATCCCAAGGCCTGGGCCTTTTTCATCGCCCTGCTGCCACCTTTCGTGGACCGGAGCCTGCCGCTGCGGCCGCAACTGCTGGCCTTGCTGGCCCTGATCATCTTGATCGAATTCGGCTGCCTGATGATCTATGCCGCGGGCGGTCGCCGCCTTGGTCGATGCTTGTTCAGCCGCGGTCACGGTCGCTGGCTGAACCGGATCTCCGCGCTGATGATGGGCGGCGTGGGGCTTTGGTTGCTGCTGGGAGGCTGATCTGGGGCCGGCCCGCTGCGCCTTAGCCCGTCTCCAGCAAGGCCTGACAGCGCAGCGGTGGAGGAGGTGGCTCGATTTCGGGGCCGGGCGGCGAGGGCGACTTCGGCGGCCTGCGCAGGTCCGTAAGCCACGATTCCACCTCGTCGCCACAGCCCTCGCCGGGCGGTGGTGGCGGCTGGTCGGCACAATCCCGGCTGCCCGGCGGGCAGGCCAGGCGGACATGGAAATGTGCGTCATGCCCCCACCAGGGACGCAATTTACGCAGCCAGCTGCGATCAAGTTCCCAGCGGCGTTCGCAAAGATCTTTCTTGATCGCCGGGTTGACAAAAATTCTCTTCACCCGTTCGTCGAGCGCTGCCAGGCGCAGCAGTTCGGCGTGTTTCCAGCGGAAGGAAGGGGTGACCACCCAGCGTTTGCGGTCTACAAACAGGGCGGCGGGAACCGCGTCGTAGGCCTGCCGCCTGCTGGCCGGCAGCGGCGGCACATCCAGTCGCAGCCAGATGTCGGCATCCAGGCCGGACTGGTGACTCCGGTGGCCGCTGCGAAAACGCCCGCCGCGCGGCATCGCCAGGTCTGCCACCAGCATGATGCCCAGGCCCCGGTCAGCGACTCGCCGCCCCAGCCGCTGGATATAGTCCACCAGGGTGGGATGGGCATAACTGCGGCTGCGTGCCAGACGGATGGCCTGATACCCCGGTCCTGCATCGGGCAGCGCCGCGCCTCCGATCAGGCAACCATTGCTGTAGCGGCCGACTGCCTCTGGGCTGCCCTCGGCGGGGCCGCGAAACTGATGCCATTCGCTGCCCCAGGCCAGGCCGCCGCACAGCAGCAAGGCCAGCCCGAGGGCGAGCCGTCTGGCCGTGTGTGCAAGGCTTGTAGAACTCATGGCGCCAAGAGTAGACCAATGGAGCCGGGTGACAAGCCCTGGCGCTGTCGCGCTCTCTGGTTTCGCTGAGACTGCCGCCAAGCGGATCAGAACTTGCAGGTGGGGGTAGGATGAGGATCCGTGCCGCATCTGCACACCGCACAACTTTGTTGGTATTGTTCAGTCAAAGCGAGTCGAATCCGGTCAGGATCGCTGCCGTCCCATACGGTGGCGCGAACAGAGGAAGGTGCCGTGGGCCAGATCAAGCGCAATCAGGGATTCAATCTCATTGAGCTGCTGATCGTCGTGTTCATCATCGGTACCCTGGCGGCAATCGCCTTGCCGGTGATGATCAATTACACCACCCGGACCAAAACGGTCGAGGGGGTGGCAATGACAGGCGCTCTGCGACGGGAAGTGGAATTGTTCTGGAACATGTCCGGCTATTTCCCGGGTTCCAATGAGGAAGCTGGCATTTCGCCGCCGGACAGGCTCAAGGGCAAGTATGTGAGTCGAATCGAGGTTGGTCCCGAAGGCGTGTTGACGGTCTATTATCTCGACCCGGCCCTGCCGGGTGGGACCCTGACGCTGTCGCCCAGCGTATCGGCGGATGCGCATGTGATCTGGGCGTGTTCTTCGGATACGATCGAGCCTTATCTACTGCCGCGGGAATGCCGGCCATGAATGCACCATCACCCAAGGTCTCGAATTCAGACGATGATCTGCGCGAGGTCCCACCGGATCAGCCAGAGCACTATCTCGCCGTCCTCGGCGGCTTGTGTCGGGCCCATTGGCTGGCCTTGCTGGTGGTGGTACTGGTGGCCTTCTGGATTCGCGCCAGCAGCTCGTTGCACTGGCCCCAAACCGGCTATTTTACCGAGCTGTATGTGCTGATCGCGCTGGAGTACGGGCTGGCCAATCTGTGTCTGACCCTGGCCCTGCAATTTCGTGGCTGGTACGAAAGAACGCCGCGAGCCAAACTCAATCGGCTGCGCCAGTTGACCTTGCTGGTCCTGCTCTGGGACGGACTTCACGTCCTGGGTGCGATGCTGGTTTTCGGCGGTCTCAACGGGCCGTTGACACCGCTTGTGCCCCTGCTGGTACTGGCCGGCTTCGTGATGCTGCCACAGGCCCATGCGCTGAGGTTTGCGCTGGGGGTGCTGGTGGTGCTCAGCTTGGCCACCGCCCTGCAGTACTTCGAGTTCTTGCACCCCGAGGGTGCGCTGGGTGCCACCTTGCGCGTGATGCCCGACAGCATTCCGCTGAATTTTCTGATGATCCTGGCGATCAGCTTGCCGGCCATCGTCGTGGGCTCTGGCGTGCGCGAGCGTCTGGAGCGGGCGTTTCACGGTCAGCACCCGGTCAATCTGATGGATGCGCGTTTTGGCTGTTTCACGCCGGCCTCGCTTGAGCGCCGCTGCGGTGAAGAATTGCGGCGCGGACAGCAGCATGGCTCGCCGACCAGTCTGATGCTGATTCAGGTTGGCAATACGGCGGAATTGCTGCAGAACGATGGGCTGGACGGGATCGAAATCGTCCTCTCCCGCCTTGCGGAGATCATGAAGACCCAGACGCGTCTGGACCTGGACACCTGGGCGTATCGCGGGAATGCCTGCTTCGGCGTCCTGTTGCCGACCGCCAGCAGCGAGGCCGCGGCAGCGGTTCAGCGACGCATCGTCAATTCGGCGGGTTTGTTGATTCCGCAGGCCCGCCTGGGCATCGGTCTGGTCACCGTGGCCGCCAGGGATCCGAATCTCACCGTTGCAGCCTGGATCGCGGCCTGCGAGGCGGAACTGGCGGCAGATCTGCAGACCTGAGCGATCTTCAGGGCGCGCTGCTCCCTCAAGGTGCTTCGTGCTGTCCGGCCTTCAAGCCCAGCGGGTCGAGCCGCATCAGCTTCAGGTACAGGCTTCTTGGCAGGTGATACAGCAGGCCGCCCAGCCACGCCATGGGCCAGGGGATCACCATACGGCTGCGTTTGCGGCGGATGGCGTGATGGATCTTGCGTGCCGCCAGTGGCGCTGACATCAGAAACGGCATGCGGTGAGGATTGTTCCGGGTCAGCGGTGTGGCGACGAATCCTGGCGCCACCGTGGTGACCGTGATGCCATGGGCGTGCAGATCGATGGCCAGCGATTCGCAGAAATGCATCAGGGCGGCCTTGGATGCGCCGTAGAAGGCCATGCCAGGCAGGCCGACCAGGCCGGCGAAAGAACCCAGGGCGACCAGTTGGCCGTGCCCCTGAGCACGCATCAGCTCAATGGCCGGGGCAAAGCTGTTCAAGGTGCCCTGCAGATTCACCTCGATCACCTGTTGGCCTTGCTCGAAGTCAGGCCAGCTGGATTTGGGCATGGAAATGCCGGCGCAGGCAATCAGGATGTCGAGTCCACCGACGACGGTCGCATAGTTCTTGATGGCCTGGCCGAGCGCCGTTTTGTCTGTGACATCGGTCTGAAAATAGTGCGTTGTCGCCGGCAGGCAATGCGCGGCCTGGGCCGGCGTGTCCATGGCGCAGCCGCCGATCATGGCCTGTTCTGCAGCGTAGCGTCGCGCCAGTTCCAGGCCGATGCCGGACGAAATGCCGGTGATGAACACCTTCTGGGGAGAATTCATGCCAGCACCGTGGACACGGCAGGCTGTCGCCGGGACCAGAACAGGGCCAGGCCGAGGCCGCTGATCAGATGCCAGACGCCCCACCAGGCGGAAATCAGTGCCATGCCGCCGAGGCCATTGAAAAAATTGTAAATCAGCAACAGCCCGAAGGAAGAATTCTGAATGCCGGTTTCAAAGGCGACCGCGCGGGCATCGCGCACCGGCAGGCGTGCCAGCCGGGCGGCGGCATAACCCAGCAGCAGGGCGCTGGCATTCACGCCCAGCACCAGCCAGAAGGCATTGCCGATGTATTGCAGGAAGTTGTCGAAATTGGCGGCCAGCGCGCCGCCGATGAAGCACAGCATGAAGCCGATGGAGAGCCTGCGCAGCGGGAGGCGCAGCCGGGCGGCCCAGGCCGGGCGTTGTTGCGCGAGCAGCATGCCGGTGAAGGTCGGGATGATCAGGATGGTGAGGACGGTGAGGAAAATCTGACCTGGCGTGATGTCGATCTGTTGCAACAATTCGCGGGTTGCAGGGTTGAGGCGTCCCCAGAACATCAGATTCAGCGGCGTCATCAGGATGGACAGCAGGGTCGAGATGGCCGACATGCTCACCGACAGTGCGGCATTGCCGCGACCCAGGCTGGTAAAGAAATTGGAGACATTGCCGCCCGGGCAGGCCGCCACCAGCAGGATGCCCAGGGCGATGCTGGGTGCAGGTTGCAGCCAGAGCAGCAACAGGCTGGCCAGGGCGGGCATCAGCAGGAACTGGCAGCACAGGCCGATCAATGGCGCGCGTGGCTGGCGCAGAACGCGCCGGAAATCGTCCAGCCGCAGATCCAGCGCCACCCCGAACATGATGATGGCCAGGATGAAGTTCAATGCCTGCAGGGAGGCCGGATTGAAATGCAGTTGAATCTGGTCGACAGCAGCCATGAACTCCCCTCTTTTGCCGATTCGCTCTGGTCGCGGCAGTGGCCAGATTGACGGTCATCCTAGCAAGTGTCTTACTCTCGCTGAAAAATGGGGAAACGAATGGAATTGCACACAGAGGGATGCGGGCATGGTCGGGGATGAGCCGCGCGTTCTGATCACCGGCGCTGCCGGTTTCATCGGTCGGCGTCTGCTGCGTTTGCTGGCCGAAACCGAGCCGCAGATGTGCGTCCTGGCTTGCGATATCCGCCCGCTTGAGGACTTCCAGCTGGGTCCGCAACAATGCTTTGTCTGCCTGGATATTCTCAGTGAAGAACTGGAGCGGCATCTGCGCGAAAACCGCATCAATGTGGTCGTGCATCTGGCCTCCATTGTGAGTCCCCCGCCGGGCATGAGTCGCGCGCGCATGCATGAAATCGATGTCGGCGGTAGCCGCAGGTTGCTCGAGGCCGCGGTCGCGGTGGGGGCCAGGCAGTTCATCGTGACCAGCAGCGGCGCCGCATACGGCTATCACGCGGACAATCCGGTGCCGCTGGATGAATCTGACGCATTGCGAGGCAATGCCAGTTTCGCCTATTCAGCGCACAAGCGGGAAGTGGAAGAAATGCTCGCAGCCTACCGGCAGGAGCAGCCGCAGCTCGGTCAGCTGGTGTTTCGGCCGGGCACCATTCTGGGCCTGGGTTTGCGTAATCAAATTACCGATCTGTTCGACAAACGGGTGATGCTCGGGGTGGCGGGCAGCGAGACGCCTTTCGTCATCATCTGGGACGAGGATGTGGTGGCCTGCATTCGCAAGGGCATTGTCGAGGCCCGTTGCGGCATCTACAACCTGGCCGGTGACGGAACGGTCAGTCTGCGGCAGATGGCCAAGTTGCTGGGCAAACCGGTTCTGAACCTGCCGGCGCGCCTGATTGCATCCGTACTGGCCGTGCTGCATCCCTTGGGTTTGAGTCCTTACGGGCCGGAGCAGGTGGATTTTCTGCGCTATCGCCCGGTCTTGAGCAATCGCCGTCTGAAAGATGAATTTGGCTATGTTCCCGCCCGGAACAGTCTGCAGTGTTTCAGGGACTATGCCGGTTCGCGTGGGCTGCTGAAGTGTCGGTCCGACGAGGAGTTCGTGGCATGAGAGGATTTCTGTTTCTTGGTCTGTGTCTGATTGCCGCGCGGGTACAGGCGCTGGAGCTGACGGTTAGCGATGCGCAGCAGCAGCCTCTTGCTGGCGTCATGGTGCGAATTGCGTCGGCCGTGCCAGGGCTGCCGGCGAACTGGGCCGGTGCGCCGGCCAATCCGGCGCAGGGGCGCGTCATGCCGGAGTTCGCGGTGTTCACCGATGCTGGCGGTCGAGTGCATTTGCCGGATCTGCCCTATGACCATGTCCGGGTGCGCTTGCGTAAACCAGGCTACCAGAGCGCAGAGGCGAGGCTGCGGGCGCAGGATGTCCAGCGTCTCAGTCTCATTGCCGAACACGATGCGGCGGCGCTGGCAGCCAGCCGGCCGGCCAATGCCTGGTTTGCGCAGATGGACCTGGGTGATCCCGAATTGAAAAAGCATTTCGCCCTGCAATGCGCTTTCTGTCATCAGCAGGGTAATGCGATGACCCGGCAGGAGCGTTCGCCCGAGCAGTGGAACGAGGTCATCACGCGCATGATCGGTTACGGCTCGCGGCTTGCGAGTGAGGCCCAGGAGGTGCTGCCGCAGCGACTGAGCGCGCAGTATCGCGCGCTGCGAGAGCATCCCGAGCGGGTCGCTCTCGCCACGCCCTGGTCGGATGCCCTGGCCGGCGTGAAGATGACCGAATGGCCGATCGGTGATGCCCTGTCGCAGATGCACGATCTGCTCACCCATTCCAACGGGCTGGTTTATGTCGGCGACAATCTCAAGGACGATCTGTACGAAATCGACCCCGAGACCGGCGAGTACCGGATCTACAAACTGCCCCACAAGCCTGATGACAAATTGGGCGGCCTGCTCGGTGCCCGTCTCAAGGCGTTTCCCCAGCATGAGACCTATGTAGGTCTGCATTCCTTTGCCGAATCCCCGATCGATGGTCATATTTTCATGACCTGTTCGGTGCAGCGTCGCCTGATCGAGTTTGCGCCGGACACCAAGACATTCACCGTGCATGAATTCGATCAGGGCTACTATCCCCATACCCTGCGCATCGATGCCCGCGATCGGGTCTGGTTCACTCTGGCGCTATCCAATCAGGTCGGGATGCTGGATCGTCGCAGTGGCAAGGTCAGCTACATCGATCTGCCGGTCCGCAACTGGCGTGAACGTCTCACCGTGGCGCTGGTCGGCCCGATTCTCAAGCTGGCCGACTGGGGCGTGCCTTTGAGTCGGCTGCCAATCGATTTTCAGTCCAGTGGCCTGCCGCTGCCATACGGAATCGATGTGGCGCCCGATGGCTCGGTCTGGTTTGCCCGATTGTACGCCGACGATATCGGCCGCATCGACCCCGAGACGCTTGCACTCAAGATGTATTCCACCCCGCTGGCCGCGCCGCGCCGCTTGCGCGCGGATGCGCAGGGGCGGATCTGGATTGCCGCCTTCTCGGAATCGGCGATTCTGCGCTTCGATCCCGTCAGCGAATCGTTCACCCAGTATCCCCTGCCGGTACTGCCGGTTGGCAGCGAAACCCCTTACTCCCTGAATGTGGACAAGGAACGGGGCCTGGTCTGGGTGGATGGCAATCAAAGCGACAGCGTCATGGCCTTCGACATGGCCTCCGAGCAGTGGCTGTTCATGCCCTTGCCGCGCCAGGTGTCGTTTACCCGGGATATCGAGTTCAGCCCGGATGGTACGGCCTGGACGACGAATTCCAGTTTTCCCAGCTGGCATATCGAGGGCGGCCAGCCCACGCTGATCCGGCTTGAGGCACAAGCGGTACTGCAGCCCTGAGCACGCCTGATTCGTCGTCCATGGCGGCGCCGGGCGGGCTTACGAATACCGCCGGATTTTTCGTGTCCTCGCTGTTCGCTTTTATCGGCGGGCATGTGATGAATTATTCGGTGATCCTTTATTCCCAGGATGTGCTGGGCTCCAGCGCCCTGGCCGGATTCGCATTTTTTCTCTGCTTTTTCCCGCCGTTGCTGCTCGGTCTTTACGCCGGTGTGCTGTGTGATCGACATTCGACCAAGCACATCATTGCCGCGGCCCAGGGGGTGTTCATGCTGTCCGCCGTGTGCCTGTTGCTGATGCCCTGGCTGGCCCTGTCCGGCGCGGCGGCGCGTGCCTGCATCTTGCTCTCCGGCCTGCTCAACGGCGTGGCCTGGTCCTTCATCGCGCCGGCGCGACTGGCGAGCCTGGCGCGTCTGGTCCCGGCGCAGCAGTTGGCGCAGACCTCGGTCTATTTCAATCTCGTGATCATGGTCGGTTTTGGCGCCGCGCCGGTATGCATCGGACTGAGCAACCAGCACTTCGGCTGGCCCGCCACCTTTGCCCTGGCCTTGCTGCTGTTCACCCTGGCGCAGCTCAGTCTCCCCTGGGTGCGGATGCGGCCGGTGGTGGCGGGAATCCGCCGCCGGGCAATGCGGGAATTCGGCGCGGCGCTGGCGGCGATCCGGGCGCAAGCCCTGCTCGGCCAGTTGCTGTTCATCGGGCTGTGCGTCTTTCTGACCATGGGACCGATTCAGGTCGCCTGGCCACGGTTCGCGCTTGAGCAACTGGGACTCGACGAAGCCCGCAGGGGGTATTATCTCGGCAGTCTGGCGCTGGCCCTGATTGTCGGCGGGGCGCTGGCCGGGGGGCTGCGGTCGCACCTGGCCAATGGCCGGGCCATTTTGGTCAGCGTCGGACTGATTGGCCTGAGCGTTCTGCTGATGCCAGTCTGGCCGACGCCGGCAGGGGCATTGCTGCTGATCATCCTCGCCGGCACGGTGGCCGGTTTTGGCGTCAGCCTGATCGTGGCCGGCCTGCAGACGCACGCGCCAGACGCGATGCGTGGGCGCATCCTGAGCCTGTACACCATCTGCAGCCAGGTTGGCCCCGCCCTTGCTGGCCTAGCCTGTGGGGTGCTGTCAGATGTTCTGGGTGCCGCTGGCGCGCTGGCCGTCGCCGGGGCGGGGATTCTCGCCCTGGGTCTGCTCGGCGGCTGCTGTCTGTCCGCCCTGCGGCATTTTCGTCACTGATTGCGGCGGCAGAGATGTAGCAGCCGGGTGCCTCAGCGCCAGAAGATTCTGGCGAGAAAGTCCAGGCTCTGTTCCCAGGAGTCGGTATCGGCCGCCCGATCGTACTTCAGCGGCAAGCCGTGGCGGGCGCCCAGTTCGTCTGCGCCAGGATTGGTGAAGCCGTGCAGGGCATCGGCGTAGCCCACGTAGCGCAGGCTGATGCCGGCCTGTTGCATTTCCTGTCTGAAGGCCGCGACCTGCGCCGCGGGCACGAAAGGGTCGGCCTCGCCATTGAAGACCAGCACGGGCGGATGGTGGGCGCCGGGCCCGGCCGGCACGGCGGATTTCAGGCTGCCATGAAAGCTGATCACGCCGCGCAGCGCACTGCCCATTCGTGCCATGTTCAGCACCACGCCGCCGCCGAAACAGTAGCCCAGCGCGGCGATGCGATCGGGGTCGGTGGCCGGATGGCCGGCCAGCAATGCCCGCGCCGCGTCAAAACGCGCGGCAATCGCGCCAGGGGTGCCCATGGCTTGCTGCATCATCATCTGGGCCTGACCAGGTTCGCTGCTGTGGCGTCCGCCGCCGTACATGTCCAGCGCCAGCGCAACGTAGCCCTCTGCGGCCAGCATGTCGGCCCGTTGCCGCGCGTAGGCATTGTGGCCCCACCATTCATGCACGATCAGAACCGCCGGTCGGGGCGACCGCTGCGCGGTATCGTAACTGAGATAGCCAACGAAGCTTTCGCCATTGATTTCATAACGAATTTCCTCGCCGAGGATGGCGGCGGAGGCGGGTAGGCCAAGCAACAGGGCAAGGCTGATGAAAAGCAGGCGCATCGTCTGGATCTCCTGGTGGGCTGACGGGCCGCATGACCCCGGCGACAGAACTTGAACCTGGCGCAGGCTTCGCGGGTAGAATGAGCAGGCCTATTGTGGCGCACTCTTCGCAATAAACGACGCCGGTTGCCGGCCTTTTGATCCGCATGTCAGAAAACGAGACCCGCAAGAAGAACCAGCAGCGTAACCGTCGCGCCCGCGAGGAATGGCTGCCGGCTTTGATTGCCAAGTACCCGCAAGCCTTTTTCGATGATCCGCGGCGACGCAAACCTCTGAAAATCGGTATCCATCAGGATATTCTGGCCGATGAGAGCAACGAATTGGCGGCGTATCAGCTCACCAGCGCATTGCGTTGGTATACCGGTGCATACGGATATCAATTGTGCCTGCGCCAGGGGGCCGAGCGCGTCGCCCTGGATGGCAGTGCCGCCGGTGAGGTCAGCGAAGTTGATGCCAAAGCAGCGAGCGAAAAAGCCAAACTGATCAAAGGGCGAATGCAGGAGGCGCGCGAGCGCAAGGTGCAGGAAGAAAAATCCGAGCGCTGGCTGAAGAAACTCTCGAAGATCACCACCTGAACGCCTCATGCCTGAATTGATACGTGCTTTCGAGCGTCTGCAGCAGGGCAACCGCCGATTCGTCGAACGGCGGCGCCAGAAGCAGGACCGGCGTCTGCCGGCCGATTTGACCGGTGGTCAGGCACCCTTCGCCATTGTCCTGGGCTGCTCCGATTCCCGGGTGCCGGCGGAGATCGTTTTCGATCAGGGGCTCGGCGATCTGTTCGTCATCCGGGTTGCCGGAAATATTGTCGCGCCCACCCAGATCGGCAGTGTTGAGTTTGCCGCGACGCAGTTTCAAACCCCCCTTGTGGTGGTGCTGGGCCATGGCATGTGCGGCGCTGTTGCGGCCACGCTGGGCGAGATGAATCAGCCCTCGAAATCCATGTCCAGTCATGTGCGCACCATCATCGACCATATCCAGCCGTCGATCGAGGCCTTGATGGAGCGCGGCGCCTGGGATGACCCGGTGAAACTGATGCAGGCCGCGGTGCGGGCCAATGTGCGGGCCTCGGTTCAGCAGCTCAAATCCGGCTCGCGGGTGCTGGAACAGCTGATCCTGCAACGCAAGCTGGCGATCGTTGGTGCCGAGTATGCAATGGATACCGGCGAGGTGGACTTTTTCGACCTGCCGCGTGAATTGCGCCAGCCGGAGGCAGACGGCTAGGACGTTTTCGCCCGCAGCCGTTCGATCCGCAGGCGATCGCGCTCATCGAACAGGCGTCGCGCCGTCATGCGCAGTGCCAGCAGCGTGCCAAAGCCGGTGCCGGCGCTGACCATGAACATGATCAAAATCTGGTAGCTGACCGCCGCCATCGGCGGGCTGCCGGCCAGGATCTGTCCGGTCATCATGCCGGGCAGGCTGACGATCCCCGCGGCCGCCATCGAATTGATGATCGGAATCATGCCCGCCCGGGCGGCATCGCGTAGCGGCAGGTCCAGGGCCTGGCGGGAGGTTTCGCCCAGCATGAGGCGTTGCTCGATGAGGTCCTTGTCCCGCACCAGGCTGCTGGTCAGTCTTTCCATGCCCACGGTGATGCCGGTCATTGTATTGCCGAGCATCATGCCCAGTAGCGGAATCGCATACTGCGGGGCATACCAGGGCTGCGGCTGGACCACCACCAGTAGCGCGATCAGGGTGATGCTGAAGGACGAGACGAACATGGCGCTGGTGCCGAGCATGAAGCCGCCCTCGATCCGGCGGCTCTGCCGGCTCATCACTTCACGGCCCGCCGCCAGCAGCATCAAGGCGCTGATCGGCAGCAGAAACCAGGCTGGCAGGTCGTGAAACAGGGCATTGAGCACCAGGCCAATCAGGCCGAGCTGGATCACCGTGCGGGCGGCCGCGACCAGGAGTTGTCGCTGCACGCCCAGGCGCATGCGCCAGCTCAGGCCCGCCAGCGCCAGGACCAGGCAGGCGGCGAGGGACAGATCCCAGGGGCTGAGCAGTACCAGTGTGGGATTCATGCGGTTTGCAGGCCCTTTGAGCTCAAGAGGGAGTGGGTGTCGGCAACCCGCGCGATCTGTGCCTGATCGTGGCTGACCCAGAGGATCGCCCGTTGCGGGTTGAGCCAGTCGAGCAGCAGCTTTTCGGTCGCCGCTGCGCTTGCGGGGTCCAGGGCGCCGGTGGGCTCATCCAGCAGCAGCACCGTGGGGTCATGGCTGAGCGCGCGCAACAGGCCGGCGCGTGCCTGCTCGCCGGTGCTGAGCTCCTCGACCGGGGCCTGCAGGCGATTCGCTGCCAGCAACAGCGCTGCGGCTGACGCCGAGATGTCCCGGCGGCAATGCGCCGCAACTGAATGCAGCCACCAGCGCGGCTGCGCCGGGCTGAGCATCACCTGACGTCGCCAGGCATGCGCCGGGATGCTGAGCGATGGCCGACCATCGAGGAAAATCTCGCCGCTGACCGGGTCCAGTTCGGCCAGCGCCCGCAGGAGTCGCGTCTTGCCCGCGCCGCTCGGGCCGCTGATGCAATGGATGCTGCCGGCGGCGAGTGTGAGGTCGATGTGCGCGCCGGTGATCAGGCGCAGATCGGTGGCGCGAAGCAATGCACTGTGATGGGGCATGGGTGTCGTTTTTCTTGCCTGCCGAGGTGGTCGTCTTGCTACTATGCTGCAGCAAATTAAGGGGTCTGCCTGAAATAGGTGGATGCAGGGGAAGCGAAATGAAATATGTTGTCATTGTACCGCTGGTGCTGAGTCTGGCCGCCTGTCAGGGCGGGCGTGATCTGGGTGTGAGCGGGGCGCGTGCAGGCGATGACTGCCGCACTGCGGGCGGCGGCAGCAATGCACTGGATTGCGCCAGCATCGCCGGCACCATCGTGCCGCCGGGCACGGACTATCGGCATGCTCATGACGAGATCTCGATGTATGACAGCCTGGTGCAGGGCTATCCGCAACTCACCGAAGCGCAGCTGATTGGAGACTATTTCAAGGACGGCGGTTTTCATCCTGAGGAGCGTTACGGCATCGAGCGTGAGTACTCGCCGCGCAGTGGGGTCACGATCAAACGTGATGCGCGTTGGGGCATCCCGGTGATCTACGGTGATACCGATGCTGATGCGTTCTTCGGTGCCGGCTATGTCACCGCCGAGGATCGATTGAGCATTATGGAGGCCTTGCGTGCATTGGGTTATGCCGAGGCTTTCGAATTGTTGGGGACCGCCCCGGCCTGGTTTGCCGATGCCGAGATGTTGCGCATGTATCCCTATACCCGCGCCGAGTTTGCCGCCCAGGTGGACCGGGTGGAAAACGAATATGGCGAACTCGGTGTGGCGACCCGGCGGGCGGTGGAGGCTTTCGTCGATGGCATTAATGCTTATCTCACCGGCATCTATGCGGCGGAGCTGCCACTGCCCAGCGCGCTGGCCGAACTGGACGTGATGCCGCAGCTTTGGTCGGTTGGGGATGTGGTCGCGGCGGCGACCGTGGTGCGGGCGATGTTCGGTGCCGACGGCGGATCTGAGCTGGGCAATGCGGCGAAAATGCTCGACCTGATCGAGCAGTTTGGCGCGCCCGACGCGCGGCGTCTGTACGACGATTTCCGTAATCGCGACAATCAGGATGCGCCGGTTCACATCACCGATCCGCAGTTCGTCTACATGCAGCGTGACATCGCGGCGATCCAGGCCGAGGCCAGTCGTCTGGGGGTGACGAGCGGTGATCCTGGTCTGCAGATTTTCATTCAGAACCTGTTCGGAGCCGGTGCGGCACCTGCGGATCTGGCCGCGCAGTTCAAAGCCCTGAATGAGGCCGCCCGGATTCGCTGGGACCGCCTGAAACTGACGTCAAAGTTGGGAACCATCGATTTGAGTCGCAGCGGTTCGATGTCCAATGCGATGATTGTCGGCGGCAGTCGAACCGTCGATGGCCATCCATTGATGATCGGCGGGCCGCAGACCGGCTATTTCTCGCCCCAGATCCTGTTCGAACTGGAAATTCACGGGGAAACCGTACACACCCGCGGCGCCGGGTTTCCGGGCCTGAGCTTCGCCCCGGTGATCGGCCGGGCCGGCAACTACGCCTGGACCGCCACCGCCGGTGGCTCCGACATGATCGATACCTTTGTCGAAATCCTGTGCGAGCCGGATGGTGGCGCCGCGACCGAGCACAGCCGGCACTACCTGCATCAGGGTGAATGCAAGCCGATGGACTGGTGGGTCCATCGCAGCATTGGCGAGTTGCAGGACGGGTCCATCGAGCCGCAGTTGCAGCCCGTGCTGTCCGACCTGCCGCTGGAGGATCTGCCCTTGCGTGAACTGACGCCGGCGCAACTGGCCGAGCTTGGGATCACCGACCTGTTGGCCGAGCGCACGGTGCATGGGCCGGTGGTGGCGCGTGGTGCCTTCACCGATGCCGATGGGCAGCCGATCCCTGTTGCGGTGGTGCGGGCCCGCACCACCCTGTTCAAGGAAGCCGATGGTGCGGTGACCATGTACCACTGGGCTACCGGCCGCGCCCGCACGGCCAGCGACTTCCTCGACGGCATGCCGCCGATGAATCTGTCCACCAACTGGATGTATATCAACCAGATGGAGACCGCTTACTACCATGGCGGCCTGTTTCCGGTTCGTAGACCTGAAGTCGACCCGGACTTTCCGGTGCTGGGAACCGGCGCCTGGGACTGGCAGGGCCTGCTGCCGGCCAGCGCGCACCCGCAAGCCGCCAATCCGGCGCGGGATTTTATCGTCAGCTGGAACAACAAGCATTCACCCCACTGGGGTGCGGCCGACACCAAGTGGAATTACTCGGCGCTGTACCGGGCGGACATGCTCGAAGACAAGATCCTGCGTGAGGGTGAGGCCGGTCGCAAGATTGATGCGGTGCGCCTGACCCAACTGATGGAAGAGGCCGGGCTGACGGATTTTCGTGGCTCGCATGTCCTGCCGCTGGTGCTGCGCCTGGCCGCAAGCCACCCGGATCTGGCGCCCAGCGAACTGGCGCGTGACTGGGTGCTGGTGCTCAGCGACTGGGTAACGCAGCAGTCCCTGCGGCGTGACGGTGACAATGATGGTCAGTACGACCGTGGCGCCGCCGTGGCATTCATGGATGCCTTGTGGAGTCCGCTGATCGACCGGATCTTCCCGCTGGTGGATATCGATGCTCTGGTCGGGGCGCGCGACAATGCCCCTGGCGCCGCGGGCAGTGCTTATCAGGCCGGCCACTACGGCCATGTCTGGACCGAACTGGCGATGGCTCTGGCGGATCCGGTGAAAACACCAAGCAGTCAGCGGCATTGTGGCGCGCAGGCGCTGGGGGAGGTGCCGGAGCAGCGGGCTTGCGCCGCGGTGATCTGGGACGCCCTGGAGCAGGCCGCGCAGAATCTGGGCGACCCGGGCGAGGTGACCATGGCGCGCGAGGAGATCATTTTCATTCCGCTGCCCGATGCTTCGGCGAATCTGCAGCCGATGCACTGGGTCAACCGGCCGACCTATCAGCAGTTGATGGGATTCCGCTGAAACGAGCCCAGATCGACACGCGCCCGCTGCAGTCATCGGGCGCGTGCCTCTCAGGATCAGAGCCTCCCTAGACCTCAGACCTCTTCGGCCATGTCGGTTTCCGGCTGCCAGTTTTTCAGCAGCTTGAGGACTTCCTGGAACTTGCGCGGGCCGAGCATGGCCCCGGTGGTCATCAGGCCGCCGACCAGGGCGCCTCCGACGCCGGCAGTCACCACGTCCTGGCCAGTCAGATAAAGATTCTTGATCGGCGAGACAGGATGCAGCCAATTCTGCTTGAAACGTTCAGGGTCGTGGTCCAGGCCGTAGATTTCGCCCCGGTCATTGAGCTGGAACCATTCGGTCGACAGCGGTGTGGAAAGCTCGTAGTAGTCCAGGGCCGGTTCGAGCTGAGGCATGTGCTTGAACAGTTCGGCCAGCAGGCGCCGGGAGAATTTCTCCTTGAAGGCGTCGTAGTCCTCGCCACGCTGGTTCCAGGTTTTGTCCGCCCATTGCTCGAACCAGGTATACGGGCCGAGCGTCAGCACCTCGACGGTGCTCTTGCCGGGGTAGTTGCCATCCCAGTCCGGGTCCTTGGCGGAAGGAAAGGAAATGTACAGCAGCGGGAAGGGCTGCTCGGGGTCTTCCAGAAAGCGGGCGATGTTGCCTTCATGGTCTGGCGAGGGATAGACCCAGAGATTGGTCTTGGGAATATCGAGTTCCTGCGCGCTGCCTTTGAGGCCGATATATAAACAGAGGTGTGCGCTGGAGGGTTTGACCGTCTCCATCTTCTGCGCCACACCCAGTTTCTGCTGCACCTCTGCCGGCAGCAGCCTTTCATAGGTGATGCGGGCGCCGGCCGCACTGACCACTTTGTCTGAACGGATGATGTCGCCGGTGGCCATCACCACCCCAGCAGCCTTGCCATTTTCCAGATGGATGGCGTCCACCTTGGCGTAGGTAAACACTTCGCCACCGGCGGCTTGAATCGTCGGAATGATCGACTCGGAAATCTTCCAGGAGCCGCCGACCGGATAGCTGCCGCCGCCGAAATAATGCTTGACCACCGAGGCGTGCATGAAGAAGGTGGCGTCGGCCGGCACCATGCCGTAATCCCCCCACTGGCCGGTCAGCACCGCAATCAGTTCCTGATTGCTGGTCAGGGCTTCAAGCACCTCGCGCGTCTTCATCAGGGTTTCGCGCGGGATTTGCAGATTGCGGGTGAGATTGTAGGCCTTCGCCAGCAGGGGCGGCATGGCCTGGCCGGCGAACAGCTTGCGGGCGCCGCGGGCGACCTCGTCCACCAGCTTGATGTAACGGTCGATGGCCGTGGCTTCCTGTGGGAAATAGCCTTTCATCGCCGCCCGGAAATTCTCCCGCCCGGCCGGGAAGTCGTAACTGCGACCATCAATGATGATGCGGTCGTAAATCGAATCCATCGGGGCCCACTTCAGGCGCCCCTCGCTGATCACGTCAAACATCCGGCGTAGCGGCGCGTGTTCCTTGTGCACCTCGCCGATGTAATGCACACCCACATCCCATTCATAGCCCTCGCGGACATAGGAATGCGTGAATCCGCCGGCGGTGTAGTGCTGTTCGAACACCGCCACCGTGTAGCCCAGCTTGGCAAGATAGGCTGCATTGGCCAGCCCGCCGATGCCAGACCCAACGACGACGACGTCGTAGTGCTCTTTCGCCCGCCCGGTGCGATACCGGCGGCCCGTGCGTTTCATCATGGTTTTCCCCAGATTCGAGTCGACGCTGGCCTTGTCATGCACCACACCAGCTCGTAAGTCGGATGATCGATCCAGGCGTGCTTGAGCGCCTGGCGCGTTGGGGCTCAGCCTAAACCAAATTCGACCGTTTCGGGGGCAGGGTCTGCTCGCGGTCAGTGCTGCAGGTGCCCGGATTCTGCTGGCGAACGAACGCAGCGCTGAACGACAACGGAAGTGTGGCCCGTACGGCGGCGAACCCCTCGCGCGGCCCATCCCTTGCAAGGGGTTGCCCGCACTCGCAGGCTGGCAGAAGGACCATTTCATGCCGGAATGCATGGCCCGGGCGCAGCGTTGATCCTGAGCTTCTGGGGGCACAGCAACATTGTCACCGAGACCATTGCATCAGCGATCGAATGCTGGCAGTCTAGCCATCGAGTGCGAACACTCAAGCTTTCAGTAACACGGTGTACGGGAATTAATCTTTTTCGCAAGGGTTTTGCTCGCGACGCCGTCTCATGTACTATCTGACGACCTTAAAGACCATTGCAGGGGATCGAAATGCGGACCAAATTCACAAATCTACTGGTCGTGGGTGTGGCCGGAGCAACTTTGCTCCTGGGTGCATGCACGGACGAATACATAGCGGATCCCTTTGTCGATCCCACCCCGACGAGCACCCCGGTGGTACAGCCACCATCCGTTCCAACCACATCCAACAACACCATCACGGTTCCGGTTGTTGATTCCAAGACCGGCGCGCCATTGAATGGCACGATGACCGTGGTCAACGGCTCGACCATCCTGAGCAAGCGCATCCAGCTGAAGGCTGACCGCACGGTACCGATCACCAACGGTTCCGCGCTGCTTGAACTGAAGAACGGTCTGACCCTGCCGCAGCGCTTCACCGTCAACATCAAAGCCAACGGCTATGTCGAGACCGCGCGGACTCTGAACATCACCAAGACGGGTGACCTTGTTCTGTCCCCATTCAAGCTGACTTCGGTCTCCGCTCCGCCAACCGGTGTCAAGACCCAGTCTGATTCCGTGACGCTGTCTGGCGCGGCCAATCAGAATGTGGTCGTTGAATCCGAAGTAACGGGTTCCGGTCTGTCGGCCGGCAAGGTCACCGTGACGATTCCCACCGACGTGCAGGTGCGGGATGCGAACAATCAGCCGATTGCGAATCCAGGTGCCATCTCCCTGGAAACCACGGTGTTCACCATTGGCAACACCGAATCCCTGGACTCCTTCCCGGGTGGCCTGGAGTCCGCAGTGCTGGAAAACGCGGCGGACCTGATTCAGAACAATCCGGATCTGGCCTCGAATTCGGGCATCGGTCAGGGTGAAGACGAAGTGGTCTTCGAATCCGCAGGCTTCACCGCCGTGAAGATGCGCGCTGCCGATGGCACTGAAATCAAGAATTTCGACAAGCCCATCAAGGTGCGCCTGGATGTCGCTGACGGTGTCTTCAATCCCGATACCGGCGCAAATGTCAAATGTGGCGACGTAATTCCGGTCTGGAGCTTCGAAGAAACCACCGGCGTCTGGAAGTACGAAGGTGACGGGACGGTCCAGCAGGTCAACAATGCTGGCTGCGCCAATGCCAGCGCCACCGGGAAACTGTTCATCGAACAGGAAACCACTCACCTGACCTATTTCAACCTCGACTATGTGCGTGGCGCAGCACAGCGCTGCGGGACGACGTCGATCAATGTGGTGGACAGCAATGGGTCCGCATACGGTGGCGGCTCAATTGCCTCCATCAGCGTGCCTTCACGTGGCTTTAGCGGAACCAGCTATGCCGGTGCGGCTGCCGTGTTGAGCTTCTTGAATACGCCGAGTTCCAGCGGTGATCGTGGAATGCGCTTCAATGTGACTTTGAAGGATGCAACCACCAACGAGGTGCTTCCCATCGTCAACATCAGTGGCGGCAGCATCGCAACCACGCGGCAGGCCACCAACGGCTCCCTGGTTGGCGTTGATCTTTGTGGTCGCGATGGTGGCACCATCCGGATCAACAAGGTCAATCCGGTCACGGCTGGCGTCCGGGTTCGTGCGGAAGCGTTCTGCAGCAACACCCCGAGCACGCCGAATGTCACCCCGCTGCCGGGTGTGAGAACCTACATCCTCGGGCCAGCATACGAAGTGGCGAAGACCAACGCCCAAGGTCTGGTCACCATTTCAACTCAAGGCAACCGTTCGGGTATAGTCTATGCGCTGAATCCATACACCAACCGCTATGAAAACAAGACGGTGAGCATTGGTGCGGCCAACAGCATCGTGGAAGTCGGCTTCCGCTTCGGCCAGACCTGCCAGGTCATCACCGGCGGCCAAGGTGGCACCAACTAAGCGGCAGCTGTGAGTTCTGCAATCGTTTGATTTAAGGTCTATTACCGGCATCTGCCCCTGAAGGCAGGTGCCGGTTTTTTTTGAATTGAAAATGTCGATTGGTCATTGGCCGATCACTCTGATTTACCCCTGGGGACACGGCACATGGCTATCGAAAGCATCAATGCACTCGCGCTGGCAGGCAGCATGGCAATGTCCGGCGGCGGCAGCGGACTGCTCAGCATTCCGGATGCCAACATCATGCCGCTCAATACGGTTGAATTTCAGCACAGCAATGGCGTGGTCATTCACCCGACCCGCATGCCGGAGCTTTCCCAGGTCCTCAATGACCATGTGCAGTTCGCGCCCATGCCTGGCTTTGAATTCGGCGCGCGCCTGTCCACCTGGTATCGCAAGGACACCGGGCGCCGCACGCTCAATGATCTGAACATGCACGCCAAGATCCGTGTGTATCATGATGAAAATCTGAGCCTTGCGATCGGCTCGAGAGATTTTGCCGGCGAAGCGGTGCAGCAGTCACCCGCCTATTTTGCCGTCGGCAACTGGAATGCGTCCTGGTGGAAAGCAAGTCTGGGTTTTGGCACCAGCAAGACCAAGGGTGCTCAACTGGATGGGGTGTTCGGTGGTGTCGCGATGTATCCACTGTCCTGGCTTGGGCTGATGGCTGATTATGATGGTGCGGAGAGTCAGGTCGGCTTTCAGGTGCATCATGACTATCGCCGCGCCGCCTTTTATCTCAAAGGCATGTATTCGACCCAGGAAGACCACGAAGTGGTCTACGCCGCCGGTGTCCGGTGGCATCTGGGCCAGGGCGAACGGGCCGCCCAGCCACAAGTGCTTGCGCAGGCCACCGGATCATCCAGGTCCGTTGCGGGCGCGTCTGAGTTCAGCCGGATCGAATTCGGCCAGCGGCCATGGGGTGGCGACGAATTGAGCGCGCATACCCTCGCCTGGCAAGGCAGTTGTGCGGGTTCCGCTGCCTACTCCGCCTTTGGTTTGCCCCTGCTGGCGGTGGATTGTGAGGATCAGGGGGGCGAAATTTCATGGACGCCGCGAAAGATTGACTGGCAGCACTGGCATGTGCAATTGCGGGTCGAGCCTGCCTTGCGATACGCGATCGGTACCGAGGTCGGTCGTGCGGACTACAGCATTGCCGCCCGCGCCTCCCTGCACGGCCAATTGCCTTTCGGCCTGGGAGGATATGCCGCCTGGGATGTCCCGGTCGACGATTCCGAATTCTATGAAGAGGGCGAGGTTTTCGGCGGCAGCCGATTCGAATCCGGCCTGTATGAAGCAGCGATGCAATGGACTGCCCATCCAGTCTCTGGCCTGCTGACCCAACTCACAGGGGGACGCACCACCATCCAGCGTCGGGACATCCAGTTTTATCGGCTCGAGTCTGCGTGGATGTTCTTGCAAGGACGAGCCGCACTGGATCTCAGTTGGACCCGGTTCGACGTGCCCGAGCAGGGTGCGGTCGTGGCGCAAAGCCAGACCCTGGCCAAGGCCTTTGTCTGGCTCGCCCCCGCCCGCTATGCGCTGCAGTTGACCGGTGGAGAGTTTCTGTATGCCGACCAGGGCGTCCGGATGGACCTGTTCAAGTACATCGGTCGCACCCGTCTTGGTCTGTATTACAAGCATGGCGACGCCAAGGCGGTTGGCATGAACATCAGCATCGCGCTGACCGGTCGCAAGGCGCTGAGCTATGGCCACGTCAGCCTGACTGGCGCACCGCATTTCCAGCCCTCGCTGGAGACCCAGATCGCGTCAGGGACCAATACCAATCCATTGCTGCCTTCCCTGATGAATGAATTCACCCCGCAGCGTGACCTCATTGATGAAGTGCTGGACCAGTGGCGGATCAGCCCGAACTATCTGCAGGGGCGTTAACGAAATCTGCCCTGCTTGCGCATCCATGGGTATCGCTCCGCATGCGCTTCATGGTTGAGTGGAAGACAGGACGCATGCGCCGCTCGCGCCATGCTGCTCAGGCCCTGTCGCGTCAAATGGCTTGCCGGGGCGGCAGGTAGAGATGGGGGCCTGCCGCCATCGCACTGTGCAGCGTTCCAGACGCAGCCGCGTCGAGCGTTGGCTACAGGCGGTCGGCCTGCGGCCTTTTCGCTGTCAATCTTGCGGGCTGCGGATCTGGCGGCTGGACAGGCCGGCCCGTCTGCTGCTGGCCGTCGCCGGTCTGATGACTTGGGGCCTGATCCTGGCGGTTCTCTCCCGGCCACCGTCGTCCATGCAGCCCGGAGCGAATACTCACTTGGCGGTACCGTCGGGCCCGGCCAAGCAGCCATTCGCCTCGTCCGTGGCGGAGGGATTCCCGCCCAATGCCCAGCAGGCTGACCTTGTTCCGCCGAATGACCGCTCCATCGCGTCGCCCGAAATGAACACGCAAAACGTCATTCAACTTTTGGACCTGCATGCGGAAACGACGGGGCCCGAACAGATCAAGCTCGTGATGATTCACGATGCAGGCAAGTTAAACCCCCAGCTGGCCAGACTGGACAAGCCCCCGCGCCTGGTTCTGGACCTGCAAGGGAGCTGGACCCTGGCAAAGGATGCCGTGCACGACCTGAGCATCAATACCTCGTTCGCCAGATCTGCCCGTTTTGGCCTGCACAAGGACAAGATCCGGCTTGTCCTGGACCTGCAATCCGATGAAAATCTATTGTACAAATTGAACTCAAGCGATCATGCGGTGGAATGGACAGTCATCAAAACCATGCCCTGATACGTAGAAATTCACGGGAAAGGGAACGAAAAACCGAGGTCGTCCGTTAGCATGATCAAACCGTTTCGGTGACGTATCATGCCGCCCTGTTCAGCCGTCACGGAAAACTGGGCAGCAACCGAAATCTCTTGTGACAAGTCAATACACCACCGCCGGGGTGTGAGCAGCTGCGGGCGGTGATTTTGGGGAATTAGATGGACCGAATTGATTGGAATCCCGGACGTTTGTTGTCCGCCGCACTGGCCGCCCTGGCCCTGTCGCCGGTGGCCTCCTATGCGCAGACCGATACTTACGAAACAATCACCCTGGAACAGCAGGAGCCAGAGTCCACGGCCGCAGACGAGGCCGTCTCCCTCGGCAAGATTTCGGTGACCGGTTCCCGCATCAAGCGTACAGACTATGAAACCGCCAATCCGATTCTGACGATCGACCGTGACATGATCGAGCGCAGCGGGGTGACCTCTCTCGGTGACCTGCTGCAGGATCTGCCGGTCGCCGGTTCCGCTCTGGGCACGGCATTCAACAACGGGGGCACCGGTGCGGTCGAAATCGATCTGCGTAACCTGGGCTCCCAGCGCGTGCTCGTCCTGGTCAATGGTCGCCGCTGGGTCAACGGTATTCGCCCCCTGTCGACGTCATCGGTCGATCTCACCACCATTCCGGTTTCAATTGTCGAGCGCATTGATGTCCTGAAAGACGGCGCTTCGGCGACCTACGGCTCCGATGCCATTGCCGGGGTGATCAATATCATCACCCGGAACGATTTCGATGGAGTCGAATTGCGCGGGCACTATGGCTCCTTTGATGAAGGTGATGGCATCCGCCAGAACCTCACCGCATCCTGGGGCGGCGTGCTGGGCCAGACCTCATTGTTCTTTGATCTGAATTACGCCAACGACAAGGAAGTTTTCGCCGGCGATCGGGAAATCTCGCGCGAGCCCCTGTTCGGCACCGGCAATACCCGCGGAAGCATCGGTTCACCGCAAGGCACTTTTGTCTTCGTTCCCGACCCGACCGCCACCAATGCCAGCTTGATCGCCAACGAATGCGACCGTCTGGAACTGGTGTCGGGCACGGTGGAAGCAGAAACCGGAATTCCCGTGCCCGTTCCTGAGGAGCTTGGCCAACTGCCCTTGTGCTGGCTCACGCTGCGTGATGGTGCGACGGGCACCAGCCAGACTGACTTCCGTCGCCAATTGCCGGAAGACTTCTACAACTACGCTCCGATCAACTACCTGGTCACCCCGAACGAAAGAACCTCGGCCTATGCGCAGATCAACCAACCTCTGCCATTTGGCATGAATTTCAAGGCAGAACTGTTGGCCAATCGTCGCGTATCCCGCCAGGTGCTGGCGGAGATGCCACTCTTCACCGGCGATCTGCTTTTCCCCCCCTACTCCACTCTGTATGTGGCGGCGGATCAGCAATACAACCCCTTCGGCCAGGACCTCGGTAAAGCAGACGATGTCAGCGGTCTGATCGGCGCCGGTGCGGTCCTGCGTCGCATGGTGGAGCAGGGCGTGCGTGATTTCCAGCAGACCGTCGATACCCATCGGGTCGGTTTTGGCCTGAATGGAGAATTCGATCTATTGAGCCGATTCGTCTCGTGGGAAGTCGGGGCAACCTGGGGCAAAAGCAAGAACGAGGCGGTCAATTACGGTCTGATCGATCTTGACCATGCCCGTCTGGCGCTCGGACCGGCCGCCGATTGTGCGGCCCAAGCGGATTGCGTGCCTCTGAACATGTTTGGCGGGATGGGGCCGGATGGCACCGGCAGCATCACGCAGGAGATGCTCGACTACATCATCTACGTGGATGAAGGGAGTCAGGAACAGGAGTTGCAAAACTACTACTTCACCCTCAGCACGGATCTTGTCGAACTGCCGGCCGGCCCGCTGGGCTTCGCCTTCGGTTTCGAGCTGCGCGAGGAAGACTATCTGAGCGTCCCTGATCCCTTCGTGCAGGCTGGCCGGTCCAGCACCAATCAGCAGAGCATCACACAGGGCAGCGTAAAGGCCCGCGAACTGTTCGCGGAACTGGCGGTGCCGCTTTTGAGCGGCCAGCCGTTCGCGGAAAATCTGGAACTGTCGCTGGCAGCACGTCATTCCGACTACGATGCTTTTGGTTCCAAAGCGGTCGGCAAGCTGGGCTTGCGATGGCAGCCGGTGGGTGACCTGCTGGTTCGCGCCACCGCTTCGGAAGCATTCCGTGCGCCCGCAATCACCGATCTGTTTCTGGGGCGTGCGCAGAGCTACCCGTCCATCGACGATCCCTGCGATTCAGAAGCCCGGGCGGAAGATGACAATGCCGATCAGAACTGTGCCGATGACGGCGTGCCGGACAGCTATACCCAGACCTTGTCTCAGCTGCCCAGCGATTTCGGTGGCAATCCCGATCTGCAACCGGAAACGGCGACCACCTTTACCGCCGGTTTTGTCTACAGTCCCAGTCTGATCCCCGATCTGAACCTGGCGTTTGACTGGTATTCGATCGAGATCGAGGACTACATCACGGTGCCTGGGGCCCAGTACATCGTTGACGCCTGCTATCGTTCCGATCCGGATCAGCGTGCCCTGTGCGACAGCATCGATCGTAATGCCAGCACCGGGGCGATCAATAACATCCTCAATCAATTCCAGAATTTCTCCAAACTGGAGACCTCCGGCGTTGATCTGACCATGGATTACACCCTGCCGTGGGATCAGTTCGGTAACTTCAAGATCATGGTCGACACCAGTTACCTGATCGACTACACCCAGTTCTTGCCTGTTATCGGTGGTGGCTTCAAGCCTGAATACATGGTCGGGGAATACGATGGTGGCAGCGTGGTGAACTATCCCCGGGTGAAATCCAATGCCCAGTTGATCTGGAGCTTTGACAACATGGAAGCGAGCTGGAGCACGCGATATATCCATGCGGTGATGGAAGATTGTGATGATGGCCGCGCACCGTCGCTGGTTTCGCTTGGTCTGTGTTCCGATCCGGATGCAGAAGGCGGTCCGCGCAACAAGCTCGATGCCACCTGGTATCACGATGTGCAATTCACTTACAAGTTGAATGAATTTGATCTGGATCTGGTCATCGGGGCCGACAACATCTTTGATCAGGCGCCTCCGGTCGGGTTCACCAGCTTCGCCAACAGTTTTGATGTGACGACCTATGACGTACCTGGTGTGTTTTCCTACCTGCGTTTTGTGAAACGGTTCTGATCAGCAGCCTTGTCTGAAATATCAAAACGCCGGGCTTGTCCCGGCGTTTTTTGTTCTTGCATCAGCCAAGTTGGGCGTTTCGTCCCGTTCATTCGCTGATAGAATCGAAGTTCAGCGTACAGGAGATAATGATGTCTGAATGGCGTAGCCGGATTTTGGGACTGGGTGCCTATGTGCCACCGAAGATCGTGACCAATCATGATCTGGCCGAGCATATGGAGACCAGCCATGAGTGGATTGTGGAACGCTCCGGCATTGAACAGCGCCATTGGGTCGGGCCGGAAGACGGCAACTACGACATGGGCCTGAAAGCGGCCCGTCAGGCACTGGATGATGCCAAGCTTGCGGCGGCAGAGATCGACTGCATTATCTATGCGACCTTGTCGCCGGATCATTATTTTCCCGGCTGTGGCGTATTTATCCAGCGTGAACTCGGAGCAGGTCATATTCCGGCCTTTGATATCCGTCAGCAATGCTCCGGTTTCGTGTATGGCTTGCAGATGGCCGATGCATTCATTCGCAGTGGCCAGTACCGCAACATCTTGCTGATCGGTTCGGAAGTACACTCCCGTGGTCTTGACAAGAGCACTGCGGGGCGGACGATTTCGGTGCTGTTTGGCGATGGCGCGGGCGCTGCGGTGATCGGTCGCTGCAACGAAGCCGGGCGAGGGATTCTGGCCAGTCGCATGCATTCCGATGGTTCGGAGGCCGAGGCTTTGTGGATGCCTTATCCGGGCATGGCGCGCGGCCGGGAGCGGCATATCACCGTCGAGGATCTGCAGGCCGGCCTGCAATACCCGACCATGGAAGGGCAGAAGGTCTTCAAGTCAGCGGTCAAGCGCATGCCGGAAGTCATTCGGGAAACCTTGAAGGCAGAGGGATTGTCGATCGAAGACATCGACATGCTGATTCCGCATCAGGCGAACCTGCGCATCAATGAGATGGTTGCCAAGCTGCTGCGCATTGACCCTTCCAAGGTCCATAACAACATCAGCAAGCTCGGCAACACCACGGCCGCCACAATTCCGCTGTGTCTGAAGGAAGCCAGGGATCTAGGCAAGATTGAAGACGGAGATCTGGTTTGCCTGGTCGCCTTCGGCTCCGGCTTTACCTGGGGATCCGTGCTGCTGCGCTGGTAGGCCTTGGGCCGGCTTGAAGGCGCGGCGCGCGCCTCCCGCCGTGCTGCACCTGTTTCCCGAGTTAGTGGCCGACCTGCGGCGCTGGGTTAGCCGTCGGGTCCTGCCTGCCTGGTTGGCGGATCTGATGCCGAGCCAGGGCGCGTTGATAGATCAATTGATAAGAACAGACAAAGCAGGCGGCGGAAATCATCAGGATGCTCTGATTCTGATGATAAATGATCGCGACCGTGACGGGCACGAGGTTGATCAGCCACAATCTCGGCGCCGATGAGTAGCGCAGAAAATCCTTTCGCTGTCCGTCGGACAGAAACAGCAGATGATGCAGATGGAAAGTATCTGCTTCGCAATAGGGCTGGCCGCTGCGGCGGCGCCGGATCATGGAAAAGACCGTTTCCCAGATCGGGTAGGCCACCAGCACAATCGCAAACCACGGGGATACGTTGGGGCTGTGCTCAACCAGCAGGGCCGTCATGACACCAAGGACTCCGCCATTGAGATAGGCGCCACTGTCACCCAGGAAAATCCGACCCAGGGGATAATTAACGATCAGAAAAGCGAGATTCGCGGCCGCCATGAGGCCGGCGAACTGGGCGATGTGACCCTGTCCTTCCAGATGCGCCGTCAGCGCGAGACCGGCATAGCAGCTGGCGGCAACGCCGGAGCACTGCCCATGCTGGCCATCCACCAGGTTGAACGCATGCGCGCCGCCGGCCACGGTAAATGCAAAAAACAGGATTTGTGGCAGCTGGAACTGCAGCAACCAGTCCATGCCTGCCACGCCGATGGCGGTCAGGCCGAAGCCGCCGTTGGCCATGCTGAACAGCAAGGCGCCGAAAAAAGTTGTCCCAAGCCTGAAGCGTGGGGACACCGCCCGGGTGAGATCTTCGACCAGACCGACTCCGAAGACGACACTCATGGCCGCCCACATGGACCAGAGCACGCGGGCACTGTGATCGGAGAGTGTCGAGGACAGCAGGGCCAGCCCGACCAGTCCGGCCAGATACAGAGCGATGCCGCCGACGCGGGGAACAACGCCCCGGTGCAGGTTGTGGCTCTTTTTGCAGGCCGCATCACCGGTGAGGTGGATATGCAAATCACGCGTCCAGAGGATGGCGATGCAGCAAAGCAGGACCAGGCCGAATACCACTATGGAAACAAGTCCCACCATCGTCACATCCATGCCCTCCGTCGAGCTATGGTTCCCACGAGAGCCGCCGATTATAGGCCTTTATGACTGCTCAGGTCGAAGGCTGCCCCAGATCAGATCGGCGTTTCCATCAGGTCGCGGGCGCCGGCTTCCACGGCGGCAAGCAGGCCATGGACCTGTGGCAGCAGTCTTTTCATGAAGAATTGGGCGGTGAGTAGTTTCGCTGTAGCAAATTCGGGGTCGGCATGGTCCTGGGCGGCGGCGGCCATACGCAGCCAGTTATAGCCCAGCATGACCAGGGCAAAAGCCCGCTGATAGTCGACCGCGCCGGCGCCGGCATCGTTCGGCGCCACGTTGAAACGATCGCGCAGCCATTGGGTCGTTGATTCCAGGGCGCTGAGGGCATCGTCAAGTGGATTGCAGAGCTGGTCCAGGCTTTCGTCCGCTTCGTTCAGGGCGATCCGGGCCCGATCGAAAAATCGCTGCGGCAGGCGGCCGCCATGCAGTTGCAGCTTTCTGCGGACCAGGTCCATGGCCTGTATCCCGTTGGTGCCCTCGTATAGGCAGAGGATCTTGGAGTCGCGCAGGATTTGCTCGATGCCGTGTTCTTTGATGAAACCATGGCCGCCATACACCTGTATCGCCAGGCTGCCATTTTCCACCGCAAGGTCAGTGCAGAAGGCCTTGACCAGAGGTGTCGTCAACTCCACCCAGTCGTTGGCTTCTTCACGGACTTCTGCTGCCGGGTGCTTCTGGGCCAGGTCGACGTGGATGGCGGTTTCATACGCCATCACACGAGCGGCCTCGGTATAGGCTTTCATCGTCAACAGCATGCGACGAACATCAGGGTGGTCGGCGATCGGGCCCTTGCCGCCGGTCAGCGTCTTTCCCTGCGTGCGCTCCTTGGCATAGCGGATGGCGTTCTGGGTGGCCAGTTCGGCCTGTCCCAGCCCCTGGTAGCCCACCATGATGCGCGCCAGGTTCATCATGGTGAACATGTTCATGATGCCCTGGTTCTGCTCGCCAACCAGATAGCCGGTGGCCTCCTCGAAGACCATCACACAGGTCACCGAGGCGTTAATTCCCATCTTGTGCTCGATGGCCTGACACACCACGGGATTGCGCTCGCCGAGGCTGCCATCGGCCTTGACCATGAATTTCGGCACGATGAAGGTTGACAGGCCCTTGATGCCTTCAGGCGAATCGTCACAACGTGCGAGCACATAGTGGACGATGTTGTCCGTCATCTCGTGTTCGCCCGAGGTGATGAAGATTTTCATGCCCGAAATCCGGTAACTGCCATCGGGCTGTCGAACCGCTTTGGTGCGGATGGACGCCAGATCCGAGCCTGCTTGTGGCTCGGTAATACACATGGTGCCGGTCCACTCGCCGGTGCCGAGGCGGGGCAGATAGAGCGCTTTCTGCTCGTCGCTGGCATGGGCCTGCAGGGCTTCGAAGCAGCCGTTGGTCAGGCTGGGGTAGAGATCGAAGGCCACGTTTGCCGAGCAGACCATTTCTTCCACCACTTTGGCCAGGGTGTACGGCAGGCCCTGACCACCCCACTGCGGATCATTGCACAGGCCGACCCAGCCGGAATCGACAAAATCCCGGTAGGCTTGAGCATAGCCCTCTGGCAGGCTCACCTTGCCCTGATTGATCGAACAGCCCTGGGCGTCTCCCGAATCGCGCAAGGGGAACAGACGGCCTTCAATGAACTTTGCGGCCTCATCGATCACACCATCGATGATATCCGGACTCGCTTCAGCGAAAGCTTCGAGCCGGGCGAGACGATCCACATCGAGGACGTCGCGCAAGGCAAATTTGATCTCACGCTCGGGAACTTTGTATTCGGCCATCTTGCTTATGGGAGGATGAAAGGGAACCTCCGAGAATATCACAGCGTCCGTTCTGGCGGGCACCGTATGCCATGTGCGCCACCGCCCGCTAGACAGGCAGGGACGCTGCTTTACAATCGGAGTCGAAAAATCCCCTGGTATTGAATCCATGAACAGAACGATATTCGCCTGCCTTGCGGTTTCTGGTTTGCTGCTCGGCTGTGATCGCGTAACCACGGAAAATTACGGCAAGCTCGAGGTCGGTATGGCCTATGAAGAAGTGGTCTCCATCCTTGGCGAGCCCGCCAAATGCGATGCCGTGGTCAACACCCGTTCCTGTCGCTGGGGCAAGGACGATAAATACATCGATGCCAAAATCATCGGCGATAGCGTGATTTTTCTCAGCGCCAAGGGCGTGGACTGAGCTAGAGGGTGCCCGCGTTCAGTGCAAGGCCGTGGCCTTGATCTGGGCGTACAGGCGATCACCGCTGGCGAGGTTCAGTTGGCGCAATGAGCGTGCGGTGATGCGGGCGAGCAGCGCATGGTCGCCGGTCCTCAGCACGGCGGTGAGTTCACCTGGGGCCGAGGGATAAGCGCTGAGGAATTGCGTTTCGATGCGGTTGAGAGCGCTGCTGTGTTGGGGGGGGAGGGGACTCAGACTCACACTCGCGGCGGGAATGAGAACGCGTTGTTCGCGCTCGCCCGGTTCGCCGCAGGCCACCTGCAAGACCTGCCGTCCCAGTTCCAGGCTCAGAATATGGTCGCTGTGATCAAAGCCGAGTACCGGTAATTGCAAGCAGGCCATGGCGTCGCGGCGGGTTGCCAGATCGGCACTGCACAGCAACTGATTGATCGGCTGAATCGCACCAAGCTTGCCGTTTTGCATCAGGCAGGCATGGTCGGCGGTTCTCGCTGCTTCCCACAGGTGATGGGTGACCAGCAGCACGGTAAGGCCGAGCTTGTGCGTACAGGCGCTGAGGTGTTTCAGGAAGCGTTCATGCGACGCATGGTCAAGGCCGCTGCAGGGTTCATCCAACAGCAGCAGGCGCGCCCCGCCGATCAGGCAACGCGCGAGGGCCACGCGCTGCTGTTCGCCGCCCGAAAGCTGCAGGGGGCGACGTTCAATCAACGCGCAGAGGTCAAGTTGCTTGATCAGATCCTCGATCTGGGCCGGGTTCAGGCCTGCCGGCCCCAGACGATGGGCCAGTTTCAGGTTCTCTCCCACGTTCAGATGGGGCAGCAAGGCGGCCCGCTGGGTCAGCAGACCGAGGCCGCGACGGTGGCTTGGCAGGGACTGAAGATCCCGGCCAAGATGCTGGATCTGGCCCCGCCCGGCTTCGAGCCCTGCCAGGGCGCGCAGAAGGCTGGATTTGCCACTGCCGGATTCACCGAAAATCGCGTTGACTCCGGGCGGGAATCGGCCCTCGGCATCCAGATTGAACGCGCCGCGCTGCAGGCATTGCCTGAATACCAGACTCATACGCTTGGCCGACGCAACAGCGGCAGGCTCAGCAGCCAGGTGCTCAGGGCGAGAATGCCGGCCAGGAGATGGGCGCTGGCGTATTCCATCGCCTCGACGTGTTCGTACAAGGCGATCGAAAGGACCCGGGTTTCGCCGGGAATGCTCCCACCCAGCATCAGTACCACGCCGAATTCACCGAGCGTATGGGCGAAGCACAGGCTGATGGCGGCGAGGATGCCGGGCCGGGCCAGCGGCAGGCCAATGTGCCAGAATCGTGCCAGCGGCGAAGCGCCAAGGCAGGCGGCGGCCTCCAGCAGATCTCGGCTGATGGCGGAAAAACTCTGCCGCAACGGCAGCAGTGCGAAGGGCAGGGAATAGATCATCGAGCCGATGACCAGGCCTTCGAAACTGAAGGCCAGTCCGCCGAGAAAGCCTTGCGGATGAAAGGCCAGTAGCAGGTAATATCCCAACACGGTCGGCGGCAGGATCAGCGGCAGCAGGCTCAAGGCTTCGATCAATCGGGGCCAGCGACGCCGTGACTGGCTCAGCCACCATGCCAGGGGGAGGGCGATGAGCACCAGAAGGCCGGTGCTCAGGGCGGCCAGCTTCAGGCTGAGCGCTGTGGCCTGCCAATCAGCCGGGCTCATCGTGCGGGGCGCCGTAGTCCGAGAGGAGTTTCAGCCAGAGCGTGCGTGCCGTGGCGGGTGCGCGTTGCAACAGACAGAGCTGATGCTCGATCCCGTCGTACAGCTGCGGGTCGAGGGTCAAATAGCTGCCGAGGCCGACGTAGCGGGCCTGCGCCAGGCTGATCAGGGCCACGTCCACATGGCCGGATGCGGCAAACTGCATGGCCTGCGCGACATTCTGGCCGCGAATGATCGGTTCGTCGCGTGACGACCACGCCCCAAGTTTCTCCAGGGCCTGCCTGGCCGCCCATCCGTACGGCGCAACCCGCGGTTCGGCAATGCTGATCCGGCCATCGCGCCAGTGTGTCGGGACCTGTGGCAGTCGACTCCAGACCACCAGGGCGCCCTGCCCGACACGGCGACAGTCCAGGGCATGCCCGGCCAGCAGCAATTGCCGGGGATGGCTGCTGTCCGCCGCCAGGAAAAGGTCGAATGGCGCGCCATGGGTGATCTGGCTGCTGAGCTTGCCGGTCGCGCCCGGAATGACCTGGGCTTGCTGCGGGTCGAGCCGGGCGCGCAGATCCCCGGCCAGGCTGGAAGCGCTGGCGATCCGCAGGGGTTCTGCCTGCACCTTCATGCCGCCCATGCTGCCCAGGGCCAAAATGACCAGGCCAAGCAGGCGCCTGTTCACCGGGCGGCGCGCTTGATCGCTTCACTGACCAGCCGTTTGGTGAGAATCTGCGGCAGGATCTCCGCCGGCCCACTATTGCGGGGGTAAAGCAGATAAAGCGGCACGCCATTGCGGCCGTGCTCGGCCAGCGCGGCGGTGATCTCCGGGTCGTACTGGGTCCAGTCGGCTTTCAGCAGCAGCACGTCATGCTCGTCTAGCAGGGCCTGAATGTCTTCGTCCGCCAGCACGGCCTGCTCGTTGACGATGCAGGACAGGCACCAGTCCGCGGTGAAGTCGACCAGGATGGTCTGCTGTCGTGCCCGTGCTTCGGCGACCGTGGCCGGGGACCAGGCCTGCCATTCGTCCGCGCCTTGCCGCGGCGCGGAGGTCGCCAGCCAGTTCGGGGCCAGTAGCAAGGCCAGGGCGCCTGCGAGCGCCAGTCTGACCTGCCTGGCCGAGGGTTGCCAGCCGCGTGGACTCTGGCGCAATGCGAGGGCGAGCAGGCCGGCGCTCAACGTCGCGCAAGTCAGTGCGATCCAGCCGGATTGGCGCCACAGGACCCACAGCAGCCAGACGCCGGTGAGAAACAGTGGCAGCGCCATCCAGTGTTTCAGGCGCTCCATCCAGGGGCCGGGGCGGGGCAGCCTGCGGGCCAGCGCCGGGATCCAGGCCAGGATCACGAACGGTGCCGCGAGGCCTGCGCCCAGTGCCAGGAAGATGCTCAGGGCAATCGGTGGGGGCTGCAGCACGGCATAACCCAGGGCGCCGCCCATGAACGGCGCGCTGCAGGGGCTGGCCACCACGACGGCGAGCACGCCGGTAAAGAACGCGCCGCGGATGCCGCCATCCTGGGTGAGATTCTGTCCCGCGCCCATCATGCCCATGCCGATCTGGGTCCAGCCCAGCATCGCCAGGCCAAGGATCAGCATCAGGACAGCAAGTGCGGACACCACCAGCGGGTTCTGGAGCTGAAATCCCCAGCCCAGCGCCGCCCCGCTTGCGCGCAGAGCCAGAAGAATCGTGGCGATCAGCAGAAAGGACAGCAACACCCCCGCGGCGTAGGCCAGACTTTCGATTCTCCGGACATGGTCGGACTCTGCCCGGGTCAGGCTCAGGGCCTTGAGGGTGAGTACCGGAAATACGCAGGGCATCAGATTGAGGATCAGGCCACCGACAAATGCCATCGCCAGGGCCAGCCACAGGCCCAATGGCGGCGCGGTGCTCCCGCTGCTCAGGCGTGGCATGTCGGTCGGCACCTCGCCGGCCTGCAGGTGAATCTCCAGGGCGTGGCGGGTCTTTCCATCATCACGCACCAGCACGCCGCGAAACTGTTCAATGGCGGTGAAATCCGGGTGCAGAGGCTGGCTGATCAGCAATCCCGAGCCGTCGGCGTGCCACTGCACCGCCTCGGCGTGGGCGACGAGATTGCGGGCGGCAGGAAACCAGAGCAGTTCTTCGGCGTTTTGATGCCAGGCCGGCGGCAGTGGCAGGAAGCTGTGGAGGCTGCCCTGCTGGATGGCGAAACGACCCTCTGCAGCCAGCGCTTCCGGCAAGGCTTGCAGGGCCTTGGTGGCGCGGCGATGCCCGGCCACTTGCTGCTGGCGCACGGCGCCGACACCGATTTCCAACTCGGCGGATTCCGGAATGCAGATGTCCTTGCAGACCAGCCAGCGTGCCTTGAGCCGGAGGTTTGCCGAATCGGCCACCTGTGCATCGATGTGCAGGCGCTGAACCAGGGTATGGGCGGCACCATAGCCATAGGTCATCAGGCTGCCCTCGGCGTAGGCGTGCGGGGTGGGCCAGTGCAGGCTGCCGAGCGTGACGCCCGCGGGCAGCGTCCAGTGCAGGTGGGTCGGCAGGCCGGCATCGCCGGAGTTTTTCCAGTAGGTGTGCCAGCCCTGCTGTGGAACGAGATCCAGGCCCAGGATGTAGTCGTCGCCATCCGGGGCGGGGGCGCCCCAGAGCGCCGCGCTGACGCGCGCCTCCTGGCCGAAAGCGGGGAGGGCGAGGCAGAGCAGAAACAACACAGGGAGCAGGGAGTTCTTCATGACTTCCGTTGATCGATTTGCGGCGCCCGGTTCAGGCCGTGGCGGCCAGCAGTTTGTCGGCATGGGCGATGGCGGCATTGACCGGGATCAATTCCATCACGCCGGCCTGTTCGATTTTCTGCCCCCATTTTAGTTCAGCGCTGGGTTTTCCCAGGAACTTTTTCGCCGCCTCGGGATAGGCGTTGACGCAGTACTGACGGAAATTGTACGGGCCACTGCGCTGCGGGTCGGTGGCGGCATACAGGCCCAGAACCGGGGTGGCTGCAATCGCGGCGATATGCGCCGGTCCCGAGTCGGGTGAGACCAGAATGCGGGCGCGACGGAGCAGGGCGACGAACTGCGGCAGGCTGTCCTGACCGATCAGATTGGTCACCGGGCTGCGCATCTGCGCCGTGATGCGGGCGCCAAGCTCGCGTTCCAGCGCGCTGGGCCCGCCGCACAGCGCGATGCGCAGGCCGTGATGCGCGTGCAGATGGTCCGCAAGCGCTGCATAGCCGGCAGCTGTCCAGTTCCGCAGGGGGTGGCTGGACGCCGGACTGATGACCGCGAAGGGGGCGTCCCCGGGCATCGCGGCCCGCGCCCATTCCAGATCCGGCGGGGCGCTGGGTAATGTCCAGCTCAGGTCGCCGGTATGTATGTCCAGCTTGCTGCCGAACTGCAGCAGAGCGTCGAGCACATGGGTGCCGGCCGGCGGGGCAATCCGCTCGTTGATGAACAGGGCATGTCCTTCTTTGCTGCGTCGGGCATCGAAGCCGATGCGTCGGCGAGCTCGGATCGCCGTGCTGACCAGATTGGCCCGGGCGGAAAGCTGCATCAGGAACAGGCAGTCGAACTGGCGTGTTGCCAACTGCCGCCGCAGGGCGAGGTAGGCCTTGAGACCGCCCTTCTTGTCGTAGGGAATGAACTCCACGCCCGGCAAGGCGCCGACCAGTTTGTGCTCAAAGCGACCAATGACCCAGGTCACGGCGAGCTTGGGATGGCGCCGGCGCAGCGCATGAATCAGGGGCAGCACGTGGGTGACATCGCCGAGCGCAGAGAGCCGCAAAATGCACAGAGATTGCACGGCTGTGGGAGAATTCCTGTTCAAGATCTGTCTCAAGAAGAAAGCGCTGGAGAATTATCGGTGAAAAAGGCCCTCATCATACTGTGCGTGCTCGGTGTTCTGGTGGCTTGCGCAACCTCCCCGACCGGGCGGCGTACGCTGAAACTGTTCCCGTCCGCGCAGATGACGGAAATGGGCGTGGCGGCCTTCGCCGAAACCAAGAAGACCACGCAGGCCAGCACCGATGGACGGGCGACAAGCTATGTCATGTGCGTGGCCGATGCCCTGACCGGCTTAGTCGGCGGCGACTGGGAAGTGACCCTGTTCGACGAAGATTCTGCCAATGCCTTCGCGCTGCCCGGCGGCAAGATCGGCGTCCACACCGGCCTGCTCAAGGTCGCGCGCAATCAACATCAGCTGGCGGCGGTGATCGGGCATGAAATTGCTCATGTGCAGGCCGAGCATGCGAATGAACGGGTGTCGACCAACTACGTGGCGCAGGCGGGCATGGCGCTGGCCGAAGCGGTGGCGGGCGCGTATGGCGCGGACAACCAGAAACAGATCCTCGGGTTGTTGGGCCTGGGTGCTCAATATGGGGTGCTGCTGCCTTTCTCACGGGCGCAGGAGAGCGAATCGGATGTCCTGGGTCTTGCCTTGATGGCCAATGCCGGTTTCGATCCGCGGGAAAGTATCCGTCTGTGGGAAAACATGGCCGCGGCAGGCAATGGGCAGCCGCCGGAATTCATGTCCACCCACCCCTCGCATGACACCCGCATTGCGGATCTGCAAAGCCATATGGCCGAAAACCTGCGGAAATATGAGGCGGCTCGGCGTAGCGGACGCGCGCCCGCGTGCCGGCCCTGAAAAAATGCTTGCATGAGGGCGGCAATGCCCCTAAAATGCGCGCCTCTTCGCCGGGGCTATAGCTCAGCTGGGAGAGCGCCTGCATGGCATGCAGGAGGTCGGCGGTTCGATCCCGCCTAGCTCCACCAAATACCGGCCAAGGTAAAAAGTCCTAAGTCCCCATCGTCTAGAGGCCTAGGACACCGCCCTTTCACGGCGGCAACGGGGGTTCGAATCCCCCTGGGGACGCCAAATCCAGGGGCTGCTTACGAGCAGCCCTTTTTTTATGCCCGCAACTCGCAAGGGCCTGGATGGAAGATGCACTGCGCCTGGGAAGGTGGCGCTGCCTGCCCTGCCGCGTCGATCGGAGCTTGCTTCAGCTCCCCGGCCTGAACTTTGCCGGTACCGGTTGTCCCTGCACTTGAAGTTTGGCCCTGAGCACGGCGTAGAATGGCCATCCAAGAACTACAAATTCAAGCGATGGGAGATAGGCGATGAAGAAACTCAGCCCGATGGACGCCTCATGGTTGTATGTCGAGTCACATGTCACGCCGATGCAGGTGGGCAATCTGTCGATTTTTTCCTTGCCGGCGGATGCCGGTGATGATTTCGTTGCCGGCTTGGTAGAGCGCGCCCGCGCATCGACCACGGTCGTGTCGCCTTGGAATCTCAAGCTTCGCGGTGGAAATCTGGGCCGTGCCGCGCCGAAATGGGTGGAAGACAATGACATCGACATGGAGTATCACTTCCGCCATTCCGCCTTGCCTAAACCCGGCGGCGAGCGTGAGTTGGGTCGCCTGATCTCCCGCCTGCACAGCACCCAACTGGATTTCAACCGTCCACCCTGGGAAGCCCATTTGATCGAAGGGCTGGAAGGTAATCGGGTGGCGCTCTATACCAAGATGCATCATTCGCTGATTGACGGGGTCAGCGGCGCGCGTTTGCTCGAGCGCGTCTATTCCACCGATCCGGACAAGCGTGACATGGCGGCGCCTTGGTCAACCGGTCATGTGGCGGCGAAGCGGCCGGAATCCAAGTCTGGCCTCGGGGATGTGAATCCCTTGCAGGCGGTGGTGGATGGCCTGCGTGAACAGGCCAGTTCCACGACCGCCCTGTTGAAGGGGCTGGCGGGCCTGGTGGTGAAAGGCCGCGACAAGGAGGATGCGTTTACCGCTCCGTTCCAGGCGCCAAAATCCATCCTCAATGGTCGGATCAAGGGTGGCGCCCGCCGCTTTGCCACCCAGCAATACGATCTGGCACAGATGAAGGCACTGGCCGAAGCGGCACACTGCACCCTCAATGACATCGTGCTGTATGTCTGCAGCAGTGCCATCCGCCGCTTCCTGAAAGAGGCCAATGCCCTGCCCGCAAGGCCTCTGACCGCCGGTATTCCGGTCAATGTGCGGCCGGCGGATGATCAGGGCACGGGAAACGCGATCAGTTTCATCATGGCCAATCTGGGCACCGACATCGCCGACCCGCTCAAGCGCCTGGAGGCGATCAAGGCGTCGACCGAAAGGGCCAAAACGCACTTGCAGTCGTTGCCCAAGGCGGCGATGCAGCAGTACACGCTGGTGGTGATGGCGCCCTATATTCTGCAACTGCTGACCGGCGCTGGCGGCAGGGTGCGGCCGGTGTTCAATATCACGATTTCCAATGTGCCCGGCCCGCGGCAGCCGCTTTACTTCAATGGCGCCAGGCTCGAGGCGATGTATCCGGTTTCCCTGATCGCGCATGGCGGGGCCTTGAATATCACCTGTCTTTCTTATGCCGGTACCTTGAACTTCGGCTTTACCGGTTGTCGCGATACTTTGCCGCACATGCAGCGGATCGCGGTCTATACCGGCGAGGCCCTGGAAGAGCTGTCGAGGCTGATGCTGCCGCGCGGCGGGGCGGCACGAAAGACGGCTTGACGGGTAGCGTCGGGGCTGGCGGTGCTCAGCCCTTGTACTGACACAGCCTGACCATCCGCCCGTTCTGAAAGGAAAGCTGGATGCTGCGCGGGTTGCGGCCGGTCATGCGCAGGCTCCAGTGCCTGCCTTTGGGGCCACGGAGCCATTGCACGCGGCGGTCGGCACGGCGCACGATGTCCAGCGCCTGGCCCTGGGAGTCTTCCAGACGCAGAATCTTCTGGCCCAGGCGGACGGGCAGGTCACAGCCGTTGGCGGAAGCGGCGGGACTGGCAGCGGGCCAGGTGAGGAGCAGCAGGCAGAGCAGAAACAAGGGCATGGTCAAGATCCGGCGATGTGTGGCAGTAATTACGTCATCGCACCGCGCGTGAGGACATCTGGCCGACTCAGTCCGCCGGTTTTCTGCGATCGATCGAAGACATGCGCGGGTCATTTTCAAACAGCTCGTGCAGCTCGCGGCGCAATTCATCCGTGCTCTTGATCATGTGATCAAGATCGTGGCGATGGTTCATCTGCCGCGCCAGCAGATTTTCATCCGCCTCACGAAAGACTGCGGTCGTGGTTTTCGCCGTCGCTTCCGAATCGCCGAAGGTTTTCAGCACTTCGGTGGCCATCTCCAGGCTGGATAGCCAGGTTTCGCGCATCACGAAATCCACCCCCAACTCCATCAGGTGCAGGGCATGATGGCGATCGCGGGCGCGGGCGAAAATCTTGAGCTTGGGAAAGTTGCGTTTGGCGAGGCCAATCGTTCGGATCCCTTTTTCGATGTCATCCATGGTCACGATCAGCAGTTTCGCGCGCTCGGCCCCGGCGGCGCGCAGGGTTTCCAAATTATTCGACTGGCCGTAATAGATCTTATTGCCCCAGCGGCGCACCATGGCGACGTGGGCGGCGTCTTTTTCCAGCGCGGTGAAGGCCAGCCCGCGCATCTGCAGGACGCGCGCCACGACCTGTCCCATGCGGCCGAAACCGGCAATGATGATTTCCGGTTCGGCCGACTCGATGGTGTCGTAGGTTTCCTTCGGTCGTTTGATCCGGGCCACCTTGCCGATGCGGTCGCTGATGAAGAACAGGGCGGGGGTCAGCATCATGGACACCACGACGATCAGGATCAGTTGCTGGTTCATGCTGTCGGGCAGCAGACCTTCACCATGGGCGGCGTAAAACAGCACGAAGGCAAATTCGCCGCCCTGGGCCAGGATCAGGGCGAGCTGGGCCGAATTCACCGCATCGACCCCTGCCATTCGGGAACTCAGCCATGCGCCTGCGGCCTTGATCAGGATCAGGATCAAGGCGCCGAGCAGGATCAGGGTCGGATCTGCCGCGAGGACGTCCAGGTCGGCCGCCATGCCGACCGACATGAAGAACAGGCCCAGCAGCAATCCTTTGAAGGGATTGATGTTGCCTTCGAGCTCGTGGCGGTATTCGGAATCGGCGAGCAGGACCCCGGCGAGAAACGCGCCCAGGCCCATGGACAGGCCCGCCCAGTCCATCAGCAGGGCCGCGCCGATGACCACGATCAGCGCCATCACGGTAAAGCTTTCGTCGTTGCCCCAGCGTGCCACCGCCTTGAACAGAGGGCGCAGCAGGCTGCGGCCGCCGATCACGAGGGCGGCGATGACGCCGATGGCCTGGGCGATGCTCAGCGCCAGCGACGGGCCGTCCAGAGCCGTGTCGCGCGTCGTGAGCAGCGGCAGAATGGCCAGCGCGGGGATCACCGCAAGATCCTGGAACAGCAGAATGCCGAAGCCCGCCCGGCCATGCACCGTGCCCAGTTGCTCCTTTTCGGCCAGGGTCTGCAGCACGAAAGCGGTGGAGGACAGGGCCAGGGCAAAGCCGATCAGCCCGGCCTCAAGCGCCGGCAGCCGCAGGATCAGCACCAGCGCCAGCGCCAGCGCCGCGGCGGTCAGCGCCATCTGCAGGCTGCCATTGACGAAAATCGCATGGCGCATGACCCAAAGACGCGAGGGTTTGAGCTCCAGTCCGATCACGAAAAGCAGGAAGACCACGCCGATTTCCGCCACCTGCATGATCTGATGCACGTCTGCAAACAGGCCCAGGCCGGAGGGGCCCATCAGCATGCCGGCCGCCAGATAGCCGAGCACCGCGCCAAAGCCGAGGCGCCGGAACAGCGGTACCGCGATCAGCGCGGCGATCAGGAAAATGGCAACTTGCGTAAGATGATGCATGGAACGGATGGATCAGATTGATGGTCCGAGTGTACCTTGGGAAGCGCCGATCAAATCGTGAGCACCGCATCGTTGGTCAAAAATGGCCATTTTCGAGTTGGATCCTGCGCCAGCAGCATAATGAGTGCGTGCGAGTCCCGCCTTGAACGGACGATTTCCCCCATTGCCCTGCTCATGCCCAGTGTGTTTCGACGCTCGCCTTGCGTTCCTGGTTTTGCCCCGACCTCCCGCCTGCGAAAGGCCCCGGCCCCGAGAAATTCCCGCATGTATCAGTTGATATGGTCCTTGTTCTTCATCTTCGGACTCGGTGGTGTGGCGCAGGCGCAGCGTCCGGCCACGGCGGTGATCGTGGCCACGGCGCTTGAACAGGTGCTGGAAGACCGGCTCGAAGTGCTGGGTGACGTGCAGGCGCAAGAGTCGGTGCAAATCAGTGCCAGCGTGGCGGATACGGTCACGCGCATCCTGTTTGCCGAAGGCCAGCAGGTGGTCCGCGGCCAGGCCCTGATCGAACTGAATCATGCAGAGGAGGCGGCGGAACTGCGTGCGGCCGAGGCGCGACGGCTGGAAAAGCGCAGTGCGCTAGAGCGTCTGCGCGAACTTTACCAACAGGGTCTGGCGACGGCGGCAGAACTGGATCTGGCCCAGGCGGGACTGGATGCCGCGGTGGCTGACAGCGATGCTCTCAGGGCGGCCATCGAAGACCGGATCATCCGCGCGCCCTTCGACGGCGTACTCGGCTTGCGGCACGTATCACCGGGCGCCTATGTCACTGCCGGGCAGCGCCTGACCAGCCTGCAGGACCGCCGGCAGTTGCGGGTCGAGTTCAGCCTGGCGGAAACGCAGCTGCATCATCTGCAAGGCGCGGTGCGTTTGCGTGGGCGTTCTTCCCGCTGGCCGGGTGAATTCTTCGAACTGGAGCTGGAAAGCGATGAGGGCCAACTGGATCCGGCAACTCGCAGCCTGCGTTTGCGGGCCCGGCTGGCGCAAGCGGATCCACGCTTGTTGCCGGGCAGCCTGATGCTGGTGGAATTGCGCAATCGGGCGCGTCAGGCTTTGCTGGTGCCGGAAGCCGCGCTGATTCCGGACCAGCGTGGGCAGCGTGTATTTGTCGCCATCAAGGGTCAGGCACAGAGTCGGTCGGTGCAGATCGGCCGCCGGCTGACGGGGCAGGTGGAGATTCTCAGCGGTCTTGAACCCGGAGAACGGGTCGTCGTCCATGGCGGCAACAAGCTGCGCGCCGGTGCGGCACTGCAGGTGCTGGCGGAATTCGATGGCAGCGTGCCCATGGCTGAGCTGATCAGACAGGCAGGAGAGTCTTCGTGATTCTGTCCGATCTTGCCGTCCGCCGGCCGGTCGTCGCGAGTGTCATCAGCCTGCTGCTGATTGCATTTGGCTGGGTCAGTTACGAGCGCCTGTCGCTGCGGGAATATCCGGATATCGATCCGCCGGTGGTGTCCATTCGTACCAATTATCCCGGCGCCTCCGCCGCTGTCGTCGAGCAGCAGATTACGAAACCGATCGAGGACCGGATTGCCGGGGTTGAGGGAATCCGCTTCATCTCGTCTTCCAGCCAGGATGGACGTTCCAATGTCAGTCTGGAATTCGTCAGCAGCCGTGACATCGATGGTGCGGCCAATGATGTGCGTGATCGCATTGCCGGCGTGCTGAACAACTTGCCGCAGGAAGCGGATCCGCCGGAAGTGCAGAAGCAGGACACCGATGCGCAGGTCATCATGTGGCTGAATCTGGTCAGCACGCAGATGGACATTCTCGAGCTGACCGACTATGCCAAACGCTATCTGCAGGATCGCTTTTCGATTCTGCCGGGTGTGGCCAGCGTGAGGGTTGGCGGCAGTCTGGAATATGCGATCAGGATCTGGCTGGATCGCCAGGCCATGGTCGCCCATGGTGTGGTGGTCGCCGATGTCGAGGCGGCCCTGCGCGCCGAGAACGTGGAGTTACCGGCTGGCCAGGTGCAGTCGGAGCAGCGCATGTTTACCGCCCGGGTCGAACGTAGCTACACCAGCCCGGCAGATTTCGGGGATCTGGTGATCCGGCGGGGCGGCAACGGGCATCTGGTGCGTTTGGCTGACATCGCCAGGATCGAGAAAAGCGCGGTCGAGGACCGCACCTTCTTTCGCGGCAACGGCGTGCCGATGGTCGGCCTGGGGATCATCAAGCAGTCCAAGGCCAATACGCTGGAGGTTTCCGATGCGGTCAAGGCGCTGCGGGACCGCCTGAATCCCACCCTGCCACCCGGCATGGAACTGAAACAGAGTTATGACACCGCGGTGTTTATCCGCGCGGCGATCCGCGAGGTCTGGAAGACCCTCGCATTCGCCGTGCTGCTGGTGGTGGTCGTGATCTACGTATTTCTTGGCAGCTTTCGCGCGATGCTGGTGCCGGCAGTCACCGTGCCGGTCTCGCTGGTGGCGACCTTCATGGCGCTGCTGGCGTTCGGATTTTCGATCAATCTGCTGACCCTGCTGGCCCTGGTGCTTGCGGTTGGGCTGGTGGTCGATGATTCCATCGTCATGCTGGAAAACATTCATCGCCGGATCAGCGAAGGTGAGACGCCGCTGGTCGCTGCCTTTCGCGGCGCACGCCAGGTCGGTTTCGCCGTGGTGGCGACCTCGGTGGTCCTGATTGCGGTTTTCGTGCCGATCTCCTTTCTGCCCGGCGATACCGGGCGATTGTTCGCCGAATTCGCTTTGTGCATGGCTGGTGCGGTGTTCTTTTCCACCCTCGTGGCCCTGACCCTGTCGCCGATGCTGGCGTCCAAGCTGCTACGTTCCAATGAACATGCGCCACCGCGGCTTGTCGCCCGCATCGATGAGGGTTTTGCCCGACTGACCACAGTCTATGGCCGCCTGATGGCGCGTGCGGTGCATCGACCGTTTTGGCTGCTGTGGCTGTTTGCGGCGCTGGCAATGGTGATCGCAGGCCTGTGGAAAGTCCTGCCGCAGGAATATGCGCCGCGCGAGGATCGCGGGGCTTTCTTCCTGCTGGTCAATGGTCCGGAAGGCGCGACCTTCGATTACATGTCGGACTACATGCTGGAAATCGAACAGCGCCTGATGCCTTTGGTGGAGTCTGGTGAGGTTTCGCGCCTGCTGGTGCGGGCGCCACGCAGTTTTTCGGTGCAGCGATTCAATGATGGCTTCGTGATTCATGTCCTGTCGGACTGGGCGCAGCGTCGCAGCGCCTGGGAGATCATGGCGGAGATCCGCCAGCGCCTGGCTGATCTGCCCGGCGTCAAAGCATTCCCGGTGATGCGGCAGGGCTTCGGTCGCGGTGTGCAGCAGCCGGTGCAGTTCGTGATCGGGGGCGGCGAATACAGCGAACTGGCGCAGTGGCGCGATCAACTGCTGGCCGCGATTGAAGAGGACAATCCCGGACTGATCGGGCTTGACAGCGATTTCGAGGAAACCCAGCCACAGCTCAGTCTGCGAATTGATCGTGACCGGGCGGCGGATCTGGGCGTGCCGATCGCGGAGATCGGGGCCAGCCTGCAAACCTTGCTGGGATCGCGGCGGGTGACGAGCTACATTGAAGGCGGTGAGGAATATGACGTCATTCTCGAGGCCGAGCGCAGCCAGCAGACGGTGCCGCAGGATCTGCAGCAGATTTTCGTTCGCGCCGGCAGCGGCGCCCTCGTGCCGCTGGCCAATCTGCTCAGCGTGGAGGAAACCGCCGGTTCAACCGCGTTGAATCGCTACAACCGCGTGCGCGCCATTACCTTGTCGGCTGATCTGGCTGAAGGCTACAGCCTGGGTGAGGCGCTGGACTACCTGGTGGCAACCGCCCGGCGGGTGTTGCCGGCGGAGGTGGCGCTCGACTTCCGCGGGCCCTCGCAGGATATCCGCGAATCGGGCGATTCCATGGCGTTCACCTTCGTTCTGGGCCTGCTGGTCGTCTTCCTGGTGTTGGCGGCGCAGTTCGAAAGCTGGATCCACCCGCTGGTCATCATGCTGACCGTGCCGTTGGCGATCGCCGGCGCACTGGGTGGCCTGTGGCTGGCCGATGCCAGCCTTAATATCTATAGCCAAATCGCCCTGGTGATGCTGGTGGGGCTGGCTGCCAAGAACGGCATCCTGATCGTTGAATTCGCGAACCAGCTGCGCGATGAAGGTCAGGCCTTCGAGGCCGCACTGGCCGAGGCGGCCAGAGTACGATTCCGTCCGATCGTGATGACGGGCATTACCACGGCGGCCGGTGCCCTGCCGCTGGTGCTGTCTTTCGGCGCAGGCGCCGAAACGCGTTTCGCGATGGGTGTCGTGGTCTTGTCCGGGGTGATCTCGGCGACCCTCTTCACTCTCTTCGTGGTGCCGGTGGCATACGCCTTGCTGGCGCGGCATACCGAGTCGCCGGGCGCGACTGCCCAGCGACTGCAACGCGAAGCGCAGGCAGGCTAGTACCCGCGGCGCGGGCCGCCGGGTGGCATGGGTGGAGTGGCGAACGGCACCTCGCGTCCGCACAGTGCTTCGAGGATCATCAGTTCCATGTCGCTGTGGTCGATCATCGGTGCGGGCAGGATGTGGTTGGCGCCCGCAGCCTGGTCGAGAATCCAGCGCGGTTCATCGTGGTGTTTGGATTCGATGTCCTCTGCCTGATCTGGCGCGGCCTTCGCGGCGAGTTGGCTGCGACCGTAGCAGGTGCAGGCGTAAGTTCTGCCGGGATGGATGGCGGTGTAGAGCGCGGTACCGCGAATGCCGATCGTGGCGGTCCGGGTATGCACCGTCAGGGGTTCAGTGCGTTTGCCGAAGACGCCAAGCACGGCGCCGCTGATCAATTGCATCGCATTGACGAACAGGGCTTTGCCGCCAAGTTCGAGTATCGAGCGCTCCCGCAGGACATAGGCATTGTCACCCACGGCGAAAATCAGCTGACCGCCCGGCCCCACCTCGACCTGATCCGTGGCTTCGATTGGCGTGTCGCGCCGGGCGCTCTGGCCGTTGACCAGAACGCGACCCTGCATGGTGAAAATGGACTGCCCTTCCGGCAGCTTTTTCGGCCGCTTGCCAAACCAGCCGGCCAGGGCGCTGGCCTGCCAGCCCAGTCCGCCCACCAGCATGCCGCTGGACAGGGCGTGCAGAAGGAATTGGCGTCGTGCTTCCGGGGTCGTCTGCCTGCTCGCCATGTTGAGGACGCCTCCGCTTATACTGATGGGGTCGTTGACACTGGAGTGCGCAGTATGCACCGTCGAGATCCTGTCCGTCGAAGTTGTGGTGTCAAGTCGATCTATCCGCTTCTGGTGATGCTGGTGTTGGCACCGGCCGCGCAGGCCATGGATGCACGTCTAATGTTTACGCTGGGCCATGATGACAACCTCGGCAACGTCAGTGGCTATGCGACGCGCTACCCCAGCGCCACGGCCGAATTCGGTTTGACCCTGGTCACGCCGCTGGGGCAAGCGCAGCAATTTGGCCACCTGTTCGGGGCGGGTCTGCAAGCCCGGCGGCTTGAGGCCCAGCCCGGTCTTTCCTCGCTCGATGCCGAGCTCAACTGGCAGGCGTGGCTGGCTTTTGGTCGCGGTTTCTATGCGCCCGCCGCCTGGCTGCTTGTTGCCGCAGGTTACCAAGAGTATGACAGCGAGGGACGGGATGCGAGTTGGAGTCGGGCGCGTCTGAGCCTGAATCAGCGCTGGACAAGCCGGATCATGGCGCAGGGTTTCTTGCAGTTCTCCGCCACCGATGCACGTGAGAGCGTGTTTGACTCAAGTGCACAGGAATGGGGGCTGGCGCTGTACTGGCAGGTCGCCGCGCGTCTGAGCTTGCGCAGCGCCTATTCCCGCCGCAATGGCGATATCAGCGTCAGTGCAAGGGCGAGCGAGGGCACGTACCCGCGCGACGGATCGGCCATTCGCGACGATGGATTTTCCGGCGATCTCTACGCTTTCCGGCTGCCCGCGCACAGCCATGTGATTTCCGCCGGAGCGCAGTGGCAGATCAATCGCGATTGGTCTGCGGATCTGGACTGGCGCATGCGGCGCACCCCTGCGCAATCCGCTTACCTGGCCACTTCGGCCCGCTCGGATTATCGCCGGCAGCAGGTTCTGCTGGGCTTGAGCTACGGCTTTTAGTCGATAGGTTTTTTTTGTGCCTGCGGGGCGATGACGGGTGCAGCCTGAACTCTGTTCATTTTTTCTTTACATGGAATGCAGATAATGCGAAGGGACACCAAAATATATCCGCAGGAGACCCACTATGCCCCAGCCCCTGACCCTTCGTACCGTCCTGATTCTGGCTGCTGGCGGGTATGCGATGCAGGCCAGTGCGGCCACGGAGACCGACACCTTTGACGTCACGGCCACCGTCGTGGCCAGTTGCTCTGTATCGGTTTCCGATCTGGCATTCGGCAACTATGACCCCACCCTGGGCACAACTGGCACCACCTCTGTGACCAGCAACTGCACCCTGGCAACCACCTATGCCCTGGGGCTTGATTTCGGTGGCGCCGCCGATGTGAACAGCCGGGTCATGGATGGGCCGAATGCCAATACTCTGTCCTATCAGTTGACCACCGATCTGGCCGGTCTGATTCCCTGGGGCAATACCACCGGTGATGATGTCGATCTGGTGGGCACTGGCCTGAATGTGCCGACCACCATTTACGGCCAGATTCCTTCGGCCCAAAATGTCGAAGCGGGCAGCTATACTGACACGATTACGGTGACGCTCACGTATTGATGGGACACAGGCCTCGGCGCGCGATTGTTGCAGTCGTACTTTTCCTTGCGGTTTGGTCTGCTGCAGCGCCGGCCTCAGGGCTGAGTGCGGCGCCGGTGCGTCTGGAGTTTGCTGCCGACAGAAAAGTGCAGCAGCTGCGTATCGGCAATACTGGGCGCGACAACATGGTGGTGCAGATCGAACTGTTCCGCTGGTCGCAGCCCGAAGGTGAGGACAGGCTCGAGCCTTCGCGGGATTTTCTTGTCACCCCGCCGATTCTTGAGATCGCGGCCAGTGCTCATCGCATCGTCCGGGTAGGTCCGCGCGCGGCTAGTCCGGATGTCTGCGAGGCGAGCTATCGCCTGGTCATCACCGAAATCCCGCAACGCAACAAGGACGAGCCGCCATTGCGCTTTCGCACGCGCATGCGCCTGCCTCTGTTTCACCGGCAGTCCGCGGACTGCCGCTTTGATTTACGCTGGCGCAGGCAAGACGGGGTACTGGTGGTGAGCAATGCAGGTCTAGCGCATGGACAGCTGCAGAGCGTGAACCTGGTCCAAGGTGAAAGAAACTGGCTTCTGAAACTGAAAAACGTGGGCTATGTGTTGCCGGGCGCACGGCAGCAGTTCGAGCTGCCCGCAGATTTGTCCGGAGACCGCTTCAAGGTGGAATACATGGCCCGAGGGCAGGGTCAGGAAACCGTGATCCTGCCCCCGCGCTGAACGCTCGCGTTCATCCGTTCCTGTGCCGCTGGCTGGTCTGCCTGGGCGTGATCTTGCTGCTGCCCGGACAGCTGCAGGCGGCGCCTTTTGATCGCTACCTCTGGGTTGATGTGAGGATCAATGAAGTGGACAAGGGGGTCGTGCTGGCCGCCTTGCCCGATGGGCCGACGCCGTGGCTGGAAATTTCCACGCTGGCGGCTTGGGATCTGCTCGATCATTCCAGCCATCTGGTCAAGCGCATCGAGGACGTCGATTTTGTCGCGCTGGATACCATCGCCGGCCTGCATTACGAATTCGAGCCACAACAGGCGCGCTTGCTGATCCGGCTGGACCCGTCGCTCTTGCCCCATCACCGCCTGAATACGGCAGAGGCAAGGGCTGCGCGGCAGATTGCCCGTGGGCATGGGGTCCACCTGAACTACGATCTGCTGCATGCCAGTGCCGATGGGCTCGGGCAGACGAGCCAGAGTGGCTTCGCCGAAATCGTCTACCACACGCCGTGGGGGGCCTTACGCAGTGGCTGGCGCGGGCAGGAGCTGGACGGCAGCTGGCGCAGCCCCCGGCTCGACACGGTCTGGACCCAGGATTTCATCGCTCGCGGCACACGGCTGATGATCGGAGACTTCATCAGCGCCACGGACAGTCTGGGGACCCGCTATCGCCTCGGCGGTTTGCGCTACAAACGCGAGTTTTCTCTGCGCCCCGAAGTCAGCACCTTTGATGCGCCGGAGTTCTCCGGCCTGGCGGAACTGCCCTCCAATGTGGAATTGATCATCAATGGATTCAGGCGTGCCAGCCTGCAGACCGAGCCCGGCTATTTCACGATCGAGGATGCGCCCATCATGACCGGTTCAGGGACGGCTGAAATCGTGCTGACCAACGTGCTGGGCGAGCGTCAGGTGCAACGTCTGGAATACTATGTCGATCCCCGCCTGCTGCGCGAAGGCCTGCATGACTTCGATTTTTCAATCGGTTGGCAGCGGCAGCAATTCGGAATCAGCAGCCTGGACTACGCCATGCCGACCGCGCTGGCGCGACACCGGGCCGGGATCAACAATCATGCAACTTTGGAATGGAACGCAGCCTGGTCCAGGGATCTGGCCAATGCCGAATTGCAGTATCTGTTTCAACCCATGGATTGGCCGGTGACGGTCAATACCGGCGCCGGACTGTTTCGCACCGCGGCGGCCGGAACAGCGCCGCTGGCGCGCCTGGGCGTTTCCTTCCAGAAGCGGCGCTACTACGCCGGCCTGCAGGGTCTGATCATGCGTCGCAGCCCGTCCGTGTCGAGCTTGCCCCTGTCGCGCCAGTTTCTGAGTCGGGCCGGTTTCCAGTGGCACGGCTGGAGTCTGGCCTATGACGGGCTCCACCGCGATGCGCCGACACGGGGTCGTTTCGAGCGACATACGGTGCGTGCCAGCCGCAGCCTGAACTGGCGGGAGGCCCAGATTTCATTCAGCGTGAGCGGCTTCCGCATGCAGGCTGCGGGGGAGGAGGATGAGAGCGGCATCCAGCTCAGCCTGAACTGGACCGCACGCCCGCGTCAGCACTGGACCTTGACTGCCCGGCAGGCCCAGACACAGCGCGTGGTCGGGACGTACAATTTCCGTAGTGCATCGGAGCTGGGACAGAAGCTGTCGCTGCAGCAGCTCTACGAGGAACGTGAGCATGCGATGCTGGCGCAGTGGCAATACAGCGATCCGCGCTGGCAATTGCGGGCGCGCAGCCGGATTGATGAAGAGGCCGAAAGTCTGCAACTGGGCCTGCAGGGGGCGATTGGGTATCTGGGCGGGTACTGGTTTGTGTCCCGGCCGCTGGGCAGCAGTTATGCCCTGGCCGATGTGGGGGGGCATGCCAACATCCCGGTCTACATGCATCATCGGCAGGTCGGAATCACCAATTCTGCGGGGGTTGCGGTGATTCCGCGGCTACTGCCCTATCAGGACAATGCGGTCACCATTCGCGCCGAGGACTTTTCCTGGCAGACTCAGGTTCTGGAGCAGTCCCTGCGGCTCAAGCCCGGCGCGCAAACCGGGGTCTATCTTGAATTTCCGGTCAAGACCGGGCTGGCGGTGCAGTTGCGCCTGCTGCAGGCGCCTGGTCTGCCCGTGCCGGCGGGCGCAGTGATCTACCCGGATTCGGCGCAAGAGGGGCTGCGCTTTTTCAGCGGCGAGGACGGCGAGAGCTATGTCGAGATCGAGGCGGGAGTCAATGGATTTCAGGCCTACTGGGACGGGCAGAGCTGCCGGTTCGAGATCGACTCGGCTGAACTGCCGCAGCAGGTGATGCCGCATATCGGAGCCCGGCTGTGTCGTTGAATGCACGGATTCTGGTGTTGCTGGGCCTTGCCCTGCCGTTGCCGCTGATGGCGGTGCCGGCCTGTACCATCAGCGCCAGTCCGGTCAGCTTCGGCAGCTACAGCCACCTGGATGCCTTTCCCGCCGACAGCTCGGGCAGTTTGAGTCTGGAGTGCCAGGAGGTCGGTCTGTTGACCGATCCTACCCTGCTCAACTACGAGATCTCGCTCAGTACCGGTGGCGCCGGCAGTTACAATCCACGGCAGCTGGCAAGTGGTGCCCAGGCGCTGAACTACAATCTGTATACCGATCTCAGCCGCAGTGTGATCTGGGGGGATGGCACTTCGGGCACCTCGACCCAGACCGGCATGCTGCTGGTGCCCGGCTGCGTCCTGATGATCTGTCCGACGGTGCAACAGAATGAAACCGTCTATTCCCGTGCCCCGGCCGGCCAGATCGTGCCAGCAGGGAGCTACAGCGACGCAATCACGGTCACGGTCACGTATTAGCGCTGCCTCCTTGCCAGAGCATCTGCAGGCAAGCAGAGCGCAGGCAAATGTCCGTCATCTCAGGCCGGCTTCAGGCCGCGATCACCCCTGCGACGCGCAGGCGGGCGCAGGCCTGCGCAGACATGCCCAGCAGTTCGGCAAACACCGCTTCGGTATGTTCGCCGAGCTTCGGGCCGGGCCAGCGGGTGCTGCCCGGCGTGCCTTCCAGGCGCGGCAGGATCGCCGGGATCTGCAAGCTGCCGGTTCCGATGGGCACGGTTTCAAACAAGCCGCGGGCCTGATAATGCGGGTCCTTCATGCTGTCGGCGACATCATGGATGGGGCCAACCGGCACCCGTGCCTGTTCCAGCGTGGCGATGACCTGGCCGGCTTGCCGGCGCGCACACCAGGTTTTCAGCGCCTCATCGATCAGGGCTTCATGCTCGACCCGGCCGGCATTGTCGGCCAGGGCCGGGTCCTCGGCCAGTTCCGGGCGTTCGATCGCCCGCATCAGGCGTTTGAAAATGGAGTCGCCATTGCCGCCGATGACGACGAACTTGCCATCCTGGCAGCGATAGGTATTGGTCGGCACGATTCCGGTTACGGTGGTGCCGGAAGCCTGCCGCACCACGCCCGCGCCGCTGTACTCGGGCACCACTCCTTCGAGGAGATTGAACATGGATTCGAACAGGGCGACATCGATCACCTGCCCCTGGGCTTGGCCGCGCAGCCGTGCGGTCAGGGCAAGCAGGATGCCCATCACCGCATGCATGGCCGCGATGCTGTCGCCGATGGAAAGATTGGGCCGAACCGGCGCCTCGCCGGGGAAGCCATTGAGATGGCGAAATCCACTGTAGGCCTCACAAACCGACGCGAAGCCGGGCTTGTGGGCGGCAGGTCCGGTCTGACCGTAGCCGGAAATCCGGCTGTAGATCAGCGCCGGGTTGAGGGCTTTGAGTGGTTCCGGGCCCAGGTCCCATGCTTCCATCACGCCCGGGCGGAAATTTTCGATCAGCACGTCGCAATGCGGAATCATCTGCCGCACCAGGGTCCGGGCGGCGTCCTGTTTCAGGTCCAGACACACCGATCGCTTGTTGCGCGCCAGGCTGTACCACCAGAACGAGGTGTCGTCCTTCATCTGCCGCCAGCGCCGGATCGGGTCGCCGCCCGGAGGCTCGATCTTGATCACGTCAGCGCCAAAATAAGCCAGCATGGTGCCGGCAAAAGGGCCGGCAAGCAGCTGTCCGAGTTCCAGCACGCGGATGCCATGCAGAGGGCCGCTTGCGTCGTTCATGCCATACCTGTTCGTTGTCAGTTTCGCCTAAAGTAGCATTCTCCCCCAGTCGGAACGCTCATGTCCCTGCCCCGCATCATCGGCCATCGTGGCGCCTCCTGGGCGCGACCGGAAAATACCGCTGCCGCTTTCGATCTGGCGCTGGAGGAGGGTGCCGATGGCCTGGAACTGGATCTGCAGCTGACCCGTGACGAGCAGGTGGTGGTCTTCCACGACAAGACCCTGTCCAAACTGGGGGCGAAGCATCGTCGCATCGCACAGTACACCCGGGCTGAGCTGCACCAACTGGATGTTGGCGCCTGGTTTGGCCCCGAATTCGCGGGGGCCGCGATGCTGGATCTGGATGAGGTGCTGGAGCGGTATGGCGACCGCACCGACCTGTATCTGGAAATCAAGCCGGTGGGCGAGTTGCAACGTCCGGAATGGGCCTTGCGCCTGGCGCGCCGGGTGGCCCGGCAGGCCCTGGCGCATGCCCATCAGCACCGCCTGTACCTGCTCAGCTTTTCCGATCCGGTGCTGCAGGAAGTCCGTCGCATGGAGGCCGATCTGCGTTGCGTTCGTAACCTGCTGCAACCCGCCGAACTCGGCGCGATGAGCGCTTCCCGCTTGCACGAACTGCATGCAGTCTGTGTGGATATCCGCCATTTCCAGCCATCTCATCTGGAGCATCTGCAGGGCGGCGGTCCGCAACGGTTTGCCTATACGGTCGATCGTCTGCGCGATCTGCGCGCCGCCCTGGCCCTGGGCGTTGATGCGGTCATCAGCAATGGGCCGGCCCGGGCCCGTGAACAGCTGCGGGCTTTGCTTTCCGGACAGGCTTGACCAATCCCTGCCGGCCGAGGTCGGTCGCGGCATGTGCCGACGGAACCGTTTGCACGGCCCCTTCGTGTTCGGTGTTCGTAGACTGTCCTTGCATCTAAGGGCAGACGCACGCGAGTCGCGCAGGCGCCTGTCTGGTGCGTGGCTTATTGCACCCCAATCAACCGGAAAATCATATGCATCGCGGCTACTTGTCACGCAGCCTGATCGGCTTCGTTTTGTTCGGCCTGTTCGGCCTTGCCCAGGCACAGGATGGCTGTCAGGCGGGCAGCACGGTGATCGCCGATGGCGGTCAGTGGAGTGGCCACGTGGCTAGCCGGGGGGAAGACCTGCACAGTTTCTACCTGCCAGAAGGCTGCCAGTATGACCTGAGTGTCAGCATCTCCTGGGATCTGCCCGCCGAAGATGTGGATCTGTACGTGACCACACCGGAGGGCTCGGAAGCCAGTTCGCAGCAGTTCAATTTTGCTGGCCCCCGAGAACAGGTGGAGTTCTTCGCCGTAGCCGGTGGAGAATTCGCCGTCCGGGTGGCTGCATTTGTCAATGCGGGCACGGATTACGAGGGTGTGGTGGTGGCCAAGGTGGCTGGCGAAGGTGGCGGACCGGCGGCAGGCCATGAACCGGTACCGGGTGCACAGCCGCGGGTCGTGGTCGTGGTGCCGGACTCCGGGATCAATCCCTACCATGATTTCTACTACGCAGGCAGCCCGATCTATCCGCCGGGCAGCCCGCCCGCGGCCATCAGCGAAGCTGTGCTGGCGGAATTCGGCATCGGCCCGAATTGCTGGCTCGGCCTGCGTCGAAGCGGTGATTTCGCGCTCGACTATCAGGCCGATATCGATGCCGGGCTCTGGGCCCAGGCGGCTGCCTGTGACATGGTCTGGTTTCGTGGCACCAATGTGCTTGCCAAGTCCTATGACCCCGGCACCCGGCTGATCCTGCCGGATGATGCCGAAGATACCCATGGTGTGGGCACCAGTGCGGCGGTGCTGATGGCCAACCCCGAGGCGGTGCTGCTGTTTCTTGAGGGCACCGGCGATGAGGCCTCCACCTTCGCCTTCCAGCATCCCGCGGTGGACATCGTCAGCACCAGTTATGGGCCGATCGGCAGCGCCCCGATCCCTTTCAATCTGGGCGGCAGTTACGCGGGCGTCGTGGAGCAGGGCAAGCTGCACTTCGGTGCCTGTGACAATTCCCCGTCGACCTCGGTCCAGGATGGCACCTGCGGTCCATGGTGGAGCATCGGGGTCGCCGGTTTCGAGGAAACCCAGGCCAATGAAAGCAGCCCGGCGTCTGGCGGGCGACAACTGGTTTCCGGCAGTTTCCCTGATTTCATCGCCGATTTCACCCAGACCCTGCCGTATTGCGCGGATTGCGAAGACGCCTACGACGACAACGTCGGCGGCACCAGTTTCGCAACCCCGCGGGCCGCTGGCACGGCCTCGAAAGTTCTGCTGCAGGCGCGTCGCGCATTGGCCCAGGAAACGGGCATTGGGCAAATCAACGACTCGCGCTGGCTGGCGGGCACGCAGGAACTGGGCTTTACCAACTGGCAGTTGCGACGGGCCCTGGAAGAAGCCGCCATGGTGCCGGACTTCGCCGATTATGATCCCATTGCCGGTGCATTGGAATTCGCCTATCCGGTTCCGCCGGTAGCGCCTTGGCTGAGCATCGGCTGGGGGGTGCTGAGTCCGCTACAAGACGCGGATGTGGTGGACAAGGCCCTGATCTTATTGGGTTTCTCGCCTGGAGAATTGACGCCGAAGGATCCTGGATTCTGCAATTTCCAGAATGCCCTGATCGTCAGTCGCAAGCTGTACTGGGACAATGTCGTGCTGTTCAGCGATTCGTTCGGCAACGCAGCGCAGCCCGATCCCTACCTGTATTGTGATTCCCTGGCGGGCGAATATTACGCCGGCCAGACGGAAGCTCGAGCGGACGCCGATGCTGACGGCGTGCCGGATGACGAAGACAATTGCCCCGCGCATTACAATCCCGGCCAGGCTGACAGCAATGACAACGAGGTCGGCGACGCCTGTGATGACCCGAATGGCGGTGTGCCGCAAGGTCGTAGCCGCATCTGGCAGGCCAGCGGCAGCGCCAGCAACAGCGTCTACATGCCGCCGCTGGTGCCTGTCGCGCAGGACCTGGGTTACAGCGATGGCGACTCGGCAGGCGTGCAGGAGTTCCGTTTCCAGGTGCCTGCCGGCTATGCCGACCTGAGCCTGCTGGAAGTTCGTCTGGATTGGGAACTCGCGGTCAAGGACTATTTCATCCTGGAGGTGAGGGATCCGTCCGGAAGCAGCATCCAGACCAGCATTTTCGTCAATGTGCCCTATCAGGAGGTCAGCTTTGCCGATCCCGAACCGGGTGAATATACCGTCCTGGTGAAGGAAAACCGGACCACCGGTGGCGCATTTGAACTCAGCGCCCACCTCACTCGGCAGGCGCCGGAGGCGGGCGTGACTGACATGTTTCCGATCTCCGAAGTGGACCCTGGCATCGACGATGTGGTCGTGGTCGCGGTGATCGATTCGAATTTCAATCCCTATCACCGGGATTACCTGGCGGATTTCTTGCCCCAGCATCTGAATGACAACCCAGCAGATGATCTGCCGCTGGATCAGGATCCGGCCACCTGGCTCCCAGGCCATCCGGGCGCCGCGGCGTTCGCCAGTTATCAGGCCCTGAACCTCAGTCTCGATGCGACGGACGCGAATGCCAGCAGCACCGCCCTGCATGCCCGGGATCAGGCCGAATGGGACAAGGTCGCCTATTCGCAGGGCGCCCTGAACGAACAGGTGAACATGTACTGGATTCCTGGCACCAAGGTGATTGGTCATGTGGCGTTTCCCGCGCCGATCAACGATGCCAGCGCGCCGGCCGAATCTTTCCTGTTCCGCAGTTCAGGTCCGGTCGATACCTGGCGATCGGGCAGCCACGGCAATGGCTCGGCCAGCGTCAGTGTCGGCAATCTGCACGGCTCGTGTGCGCGCTGTTTGCTGGTCTTTGTCCACGGCACGGCGGAAGAGGCCAATCAGTGGGTGGCCAAGCAGGACTGGATTGACCTGCAAACCAATTCCTGGGGCAAGTCCTTCACCGTGGCCGCACGTGACCGCATTTATGCCGGCAGCGATACCGAACTGCAGCGTCGAGCCACCGAGCGTGGCCAGTCGATGTTTTTCAGTGCCGGCAATGGTCTTGAGAATGCGTTCGTCACGCCCAATCCGACCTTGTTCAGCAGCCAGGAAGGCCCGGACTGGATCGTCACCGTCGGTGCGGTCAGTCCCAATGATGGCGCCAGCTACACCGGCCATGGCCGGCCCGCCGATATCGCGTCGGTGGGCGGCAGCTATCCGTCGGCCGCGACCGGCACCGGCGAGTCCGATGCAGTCAACCATGAGGGATCTTTCGGTGGCACGTCCAATGCGACACCGGTGATTTCCGGCATTTATGGCGAAGTCCTGTACCGCATCCGCCGAATACTAGGTGGTCCCAGCAGGCTTCAGGATGAAGGCATCGTGGCGCGCGGCAATGCGCATTGTGGGGTGGTGAATTCCGCGTGTGCGCTGGTGGATGGTCAGCTCAGCGTGCACGAACTGCGCGAAGCCCTGTTCCGTTCCGCCCTGTATACCGAGGCGGGCCAGAGCGTGGGCGGTATCCTCGGCGTTCCCGGCACGGCGAGCATCGCCGAGCTGGAGTATCTGGCCGAAGGTCATGGCAGCTATTTCGGCCGGCTCCATGGCGAACAGGCCTACGAGAGGGAAATCCAGCGCATCGTCGGGTATCTGACCGGCGACTGGCAGGCTCCGCAAAGCGAGTCTCAGCGTGACTGGTTCATCGCCGATTCCATTTGCCGGCAAAGTGCCTGGGGGACATGGGATCATGGCTATTTCCAGGGGGTGGTGCCGGCGGTCGATACGGCGAACTGGCCGGTTCGCCGTTTCCTCAGCGAGGCCTGCCCGCAGGTTCTGCCGACGGCGGTGGCAGCGGAACGGCTTTTCGCCAGTCAGTTCCGTGAACTGGATAGCAGCGGCACTGACGCCGATGATGATGCGGTGGGCAATGCCGCCGACAATTGTCCGCAGGTGCGCAATCCGGATCAGGCCGATTTCGATCAGGATGGCGCCGGAGATGCCTGTGACGCGGATGATGACAATGATGGTCTCGAGGATGAGTACGAGATTGCCCACGGTCTTGATCCCTATCGGGCTGATGCCCATGAAGATGCCGATGGGGATGGCTTCAGCAATGCGCAGGAACACGCTGCCGGTACGGATCCGAACGACGCGAGCAGCCTGCCTTTCACGCCGGTGCTGTTGCGGGTCGGCAACCTCGGTGAGCTTGCCGGTGATGATCAGGCCCTGCTGAGCGACCGGCAGCTACGACTCATCGAAACCCAGTCCGGCGCTGCGCTGGGGCAGGTCGAGTTCAATGGGGACTATCGCGGGATGCATGCCGTGGTCATTGCCGATCCGGTTAATGGCGATGATGTCGCGGTTCTGGGGCTGGACCGGCGGGCTGGCCGGGCCAGGATCCAATTGCGTGATGTGGCCAGCGGCGCTTTCGTGGCCGGCATGGCGATCGATGCGGACTTGAGCTACCACAAGCTACTTCATGTCGCCGACATGGATGGCGCGGGGACGTCGGCATTGCTGGCCATCAGCACGGATGCCGCGGGACAGGTTCGCGCCCAGGTCCGCGGCCTGGACGGCGCCAGCCTGGGGACGGTGAGCTTCGGCAGCGCCGGGACCTACATCGACAGCGCGGTCATTGACGCGGGGCAGGGGAGTCAGATCGCGGTGCTGATGCGTCTGCCGTCCGGTGCCGTTCGGGTTAGCGTCAAGAGTCTGGCGAATGTCCTGATCAATACGCTCTTCTATCCCAAGGCGTACGCCCCGATCGGTCTTGCTGCGATCGCTGATGGCTATGCCCCGGGGGAGCATGCCTATGCGGTGCTGGGGCACGCTGGCCAGGTCTTGCGAGTGACCGTGCAGGACATTGATCGTGGGCGCCGGCGCAATCTCGGTTTCGGCGCGCAGGAGAGAGCGGAAGCAGCCAGGCTGGCCTTGCTGGAGGGCGCCAGCCCGCGTTTGCTGGTTCTGCGTGAACATGATGTGCAGTGGGCCTCGGTGGACGGCCAGACACGTGGCAGCGTCAGTCTGGGCAACAATCAGATTCGCTGGTCTCAAGTCGTTGGTGCAACGGATGTCAACGGCCAGTCCGAGCCGGGGATTCTGGTGCTGGGCGCCACGCCGACCGGAATGAGCATCGTCTGGGCGAAGACTCTGGGCAATCGTTTCGTTCAGTCGGTGACCTACCAGTAGCCAGACGGCTGCCGAGAGTTTGAGGTCGTCCCGCCATTGGCGGGGCGGCCTCATTCCGCAACCTGTGGGTCGTCTGGCTAGAAAATGCCGGCGGCCAGTCCCGCCGCCATGGTCATGCCGAATTCCTCGGCATCCTGGCGATGCGCTGGCCGCGGCCGGCCACGGCAGATCAGCGCGGGTTGCACCTCTTTCAGAGCATAGCCGTTCATGATCCGGTGGATGGCGCTAACCGCTCCGCGGCCATCATTGGCGCAGGAAACGAAGATGCAGTAGGGGCGACCGCCCAGTTTGCCATCGACTGCATAATAGGTTCGGTCGAGGAAATCCTTCATCGCGCCGGACATGTAGCCGAAATTTTCCGGTGTGCCCAGGATGATGCCATCGGCCCAGAGCAGATCTTCGGCATCGGCTTTGCCAGCCCGCAGGCAACGGATGTCCAGACCTTCGATGTCGGGATGCTGCGCGCCCTTGAGCACCGCATCGGCCAGCCCCTGGGTGTGCCCGCTCTGGCTGTGAAAAACGATCAGTAGATGCGCCATCGCGCGATTATCGCACGGTGTCGCGGCGCGCTTGCCGTCTTAGATGCTCGCGGGCTGGGCCAGGCTGGAGCTGGCGCTTTTGCGGCTCTGGCGACGATCGATGGCGTTCTTGCCGGCGATCATCAGGCCCAGGCCGAGGAAGGCGCCGGGTGGCAGGATGGCCAGCAGCAGGCCGCGAAAATCCGGGATCAGGGTGATGGTCCAGTTGGCGGCCAGCGGGCCGAATAGCAGATGCGCATCCGCCAGCAGCGTGCCGTGACCGAGGACTTCACGCATCGCACCAAGGACCACCAGACAGGCGCAGAAACCCAGGCCCTGGGCCAGTCCGTCCAGCGCCGCCAAAGGCACCGAATTCTTCGAGGCGAAGGCCTCAGCGCGGCCGATGATGCTGCAATTGGTCACGATCAGCGGGATGAAAATGCCGAGGATGCGGTAGAGCTCGTGCAGATAGGCATTCATCAGCAGTTCGATGGCGGTGACGATGGCGGCAATGACCATGACGAAGACCGGGATACGGATTTCCGGGCGCACCCAGTTGCGGATGGCGGAGACCAGGGCGTTCGATGCGATCAGGGTGGCCATGGTCGCCAGGCCCAGGCCCAGGCCGTTGACGACCGAGGTGCTGACTGCCAGCAGTGGACACAAGCCCAGCAGTTGCACCAGGCCGGGGTTGTTGGTCCACAGGCCCTTGATGGTGATGTCGCGGTAGTTAGCCATCGGCAAAGATGTCCTTGTGGTGTTCGGCGAAATATTGCAGGGTGGCGTGGACCGCCTTGACCACCGCTCGCGGGGTGATGGTCGCCCCCGTCAGTTGGTCGAAGGGGCCGCCATCCTTGCGCACCGCCCAGCGTTCCGGCGCGCCCAGCGAGCGACCGTCAAACTGATGAATCCAGTCGCCGCGCGAGGCATCGATGCCGTCGCCCAGCCCCGGGGTTTCACGGTGGCGCACGACCCGTACCGCGGCAATGCGGCCATCGCGCCGGATGCCGACCAGCAGATCGATGGCGCCGTTGTAGCCATTGGGTGCGGTGACCGGCAGGATGGCGGCGACCGCATGGCCCTGTCGACGGGCGATATACAGCGTGTCGATGCCAGCGGGTGAAATGCGTGCCGGCAGCTCCAGCATGCGGGTGTCGTCGAGCAGGCGGTTGTCGTAGCTCCCGGCCGGCAGGATTTCCTGCAACTGGCGGATCATGCTGAGGCGTTCGTTCTCGGCGATGCGATCGCGGGTGGCCCAGTGGGCCCCGGCCAGCAGCGCGCTGCCGACCACGGCGAACGCGGCGAGCAGGCCGGCGCTGCGCAGGGCTTCACGGCGGATCTCATGCATCAGTGCTGACCTCTGCCGCTGCCATAGGTCCGGGTCGGGGTGTAATGATCGATCAGCGGCACGCAAATGTTCATCAACAGGACGGCAAAGGCGACCGCATCGGGATAGCCGCCGAAGCTGCGAATCAGATAAATCAGGATGCCGATGCCCAGGCCATAATAGATCCGGCCGCGCGGTGTGGTGCTGGCGGACACCGGATCGGTGGCGATGAAGAAAGCGCCGAGCATGGTGGCGCCGGAAAACCAGTGATGCAGCAGGCCCGGATGCAGGTCGGCATCGGCCAGCCAGAACACACCGGCGCACAGCCCGAGCCCGCCGAGCAGGCCGAATGGGATCTGCCAGCGAATGGTCCGGTTCCACAGCATCCACAAACCACCAAGCAGAAATGCGAGATTGATCCAGTCCCAGGCATAGGACGCGATCGGTCCGGGCGGCAGGCTCTGGCGCGCTTCATCGACGGTGCGCTGGCGGGACAATTCGGTCTTCACATGATCCAGCGGGGTGGCGGCGGTCAGGCCATCCAGCTCGGTCAGGCCGACACGGCCCTGGGTGTATGCGCTCAGACGGGGAGAGTCCAGTTCCAGCTGCGGATTGACCCAGGTGCTCATCTCGGCCGGAAAGGCGATGAGCAGGACGACGAAGCCCAGCATGGCGGGGTTGAACGGGTTGTAGCCGAGGCCGCCGTACAGATGTTTGCCGAAGATCAGCGCGAAACTTGCACCGAAGACCAGCAGCCACCAGGGCGCATAGGGGGGAATGGAAAGCCCCAGCAACAGTCCGGTGATCAGTGCGCTGCCGTCGAGCAGATGCTTCTTCAGCGGCCGTTTGCGCCACAGCAGCATCAGCGTTTCGGCAAGCAGCGCGGTACCCGCGGCGATCAGCACATTGCTGATCACGCCCCAGCCAAAAAACCAGCTGTAGCAGAGGATGCCGGGAATCAGGGCGAGGCAGACCCGCAGCATGATACGGCTGACGCGGGCCTCGACGGGCAGATGCGGGGAACTGCGGAGCATCAGGAGGGCTTCTCTCGCGCGGCTTTGGCCGCCTTGGCTTTGGCAATGGCGGCGGCGACCGGGTCAGGGGTCTTGGCGTGGGGCTTGGAAGCGGACTCGGGGGTCGGCTTGCGCGCCGCCTTGGCCTGGGCGATGGCGGCAGCTACGGCGTCCTGCTTGCCTGCCGCCGGGCCGGCCGGGGCGACGGCCTCTGCCGTGTCACCACTCGCGCTTGCGGCCTGTTTGGCCGCCCGCGCCTTGGCAATCGCCGCCGCAACCGGGTCTGTCGTGGTGCTTGCGCGATCGGCCTTGCGCTTCGCGGCTGCGCCGGGCGCGACGGGATCAGCGGCGGCTTCCGCCGTCGCGCTTGCAGTGCGTGCCGCCCTGGCTTTGGCGATGGCCGCCGCGACCTGATCGGTCCTGGCTGCCGGGTCCGCCTTGCCGCTGTCGGCTGCGAGGCGCTGGGCTTTCTGCGCCTGGGCTTTGGCGATCGCCGCGCTGATGGCGTCGGGCTGCGCGCTGGCGGCGCTGGCCGGCTCCTGGGCCAGGCGACGGGCTTTTTCCGCCTTGGCCTTGGCGATGGCCGCGGCGATGGCATCATTGGCGGGCGTGGTCTTGGCGCTTGCCGGCGCTGCGGCTGGCGTCTGCTTCTTCTGTTTCAAAGCCTCACGCTTGCGGCGTCGGGCTTCTTCCTTTTCGCGCGCCTCGGCTTCCAGTCTTTGCTGCCGGAATTCATGCCGGTTGCGTGCAATATCGGCCTTGCGCTTCTCTTTCTCCGCCTGGTAAATCTCGGTCTTGGCGTAGCGGTAGTACTGCACCAGCGGGATATTGGAAGGACAGACCTGGGCGCAGCAGCCGCATTCGATGCAGTCGAATAAATCGAGTTCCTGCGCCTTGTCAAAGGCTTTGGCGCGGGCCTGCCAGTACAGCTGCTGTGGCAGCAGATTGGCTGGGCAGACATCCACGCATTCTCCGCAGCGAATGCAGGGCAAGGTGGTGTCGGCGGGTTCGGCCTGCGCCACTTCCACCAGGATGCAGTTGGTGGCCTTGACGACCGGAACCGCATCGCTGCTCAGCGCAAAGCCCATCATCGGTCCCCCCATGATCAGGCGCGGCGTCTGTGTATAGCCGCCACAGTGGGCGATCAGTTCCGCCACCGGCGTGCCCAGCCGGACCTCCAGATTCTGTGGCTGCCGGATGCCGGGACCATTGACCGTGACGATGCGCGAGATCAGGGGCTGGGCGTAACGGATCGCGCGCCAGATTGCCGCCACCGTGCCGACATTATGGACCACGATGCCAATGTCCAGTGGCAGGCCTTCGCGCGGCACTTCCTTGCCGGTCAGGGCCTGGATTAGCTGTTTTTCGCCGCCCTGCGGATAGCGCGTGGGGACCACGCGGATTTCGATGTCGCCGTAATCCGCCTGGTTGATCGCCTGGCGCAATGCGGCGGCGGCTTCCGGTGCATTGTCCTCCAGTCCGATCAGGCATTCCTGCGCGCCCAGCACGCGGCGGATCAGCTCGGCGCCGGCAATGACCGCGTCCGCATGCTCCTGCATCAGCGCGGCGTCGCAGCTGATGTAAGGCTCGCATTCAATGCCATTGAGAATCAGGGTGTTGACGTTGGCCGAACTGCCCGGATTGAGTTTCACCGAGGAGGGGAATGCGGCGCCACCCAGGCCGACCAGGCCAGCCCGACGTACGCGCTCACGCAGGGTCTGTGCATCGAGCGAAAACGGGTCTTCGGTGGCGGGCCAGTCCGGCGTCGGCAGGCCTTCGTCGGCGTGATCGGATTCGATCACGATGGCCATCGCGGCCAGGCCCGAGGCATGGGGCACGGCGCAGGGGGCGATCTCCACCACGGTACCGGAAATACTGGCGTGTACGGGAGCGGCGATGAAGCTGTCGCTGTCGGCGATCAGCTGGCCGCGCAGAACCCGTTCGCCCACCTTGACCAGGGCGCGCGTCGGCGCGCCGATGTGCTGGCTCAATGGCAGGATGACCTTGTCCGGCAAAGGCGCGGGCCGGATCCGGCCAGCCTCGCCATGCAGCTTGTGGCCGGGCAGGGTCAGGCCGCCATGAAAGCCACTCTGGCCCGAGCGTCCGGATTTGAACAGACCGAACATCAGGTCGGCTCCTGTTCGGGTGGTGACCATTTCCAACTGCTGATGGTGGTGGCCACCGGAACCATGTCGATGCAATCGACCGGACACGGTGGCACGCAAAGCTCGCAGCCGGTGCATTCGGATTCGATGACGGTATGCATCAGTTTGTTGGCACCGACGATGGCATCGACCGGGCAGGCTTGAATGCACAGCGTACAGCCGATGCAGCGATCCTCGTCGATCACCGCCAGGGTCTTGATGTCATCGGCGACGCCGTTTTCCGGGTTCAGCGGCAGGGGCTCGCGTCCCAGCAGTTCGGCCAGGGCTAGGATGCCGTCTTCACCACCCGGCGGGCATTGATTGATTTCGGCCTGCTCGCCGGCGATGGCCTCTGCGTAGGGGCGGCAGCCCGGATAGCCGCACTGCCCGCACTGGGTCTGTGGCAGTAGCGCATCGATCTGTTCGACCAGCGGGTCGCCCTCGACCTTGAAGCGGACCGAGGCGGCGCCCAGCGCGATGCCGAGTATGACGGCGAGTCCGCCGAAGGCGAGAATGGCGGTCAGCATGGTTCAGGCCAGTCCCGCAAAGCCCATGAAGGCCAGCGACATCAGGCCCGCAGTGATCAGTGCAATGGGCGCGCCCTGAAATGATTCGGGAACATCCGCCACCGCGATGCGTTCGCGCATGGCGGAAAACAGGATCAGGACGAGGGAAAATCCGAGTGCGGCGCCGAAACCGAACAGGGCGGACTCGACAAAGCTGTGGGCTTCGCGAACGTTCAGCAAGGCCACGCCGAGCACCGCGCAGTTGGTGGTGATCAGCGGCAGATAGATCCCCAGGACCTCGTGCAGCAGCGGACTGGACTTGCGCACCCACATCTCGGTGAGCTGCACCACCGCGGCAATCACGACGATGTAACTGATGGTGCGCAGATACTCCAGGCCCAGAGGCGCGAGCAGATACTGTTCGACCAGATACGAGCTGATGGAGGATAGGGTCAGCACGAAGGTGGTGGCCAGCGCCATCCCCATCGAGGTCTCGACCTTCTTCGACACGCCCATGAACGGACACAGGCCCAGAAACTGGACCAGGACGAAGTTGTTGACCAGGACGGTCCCAACAATGATGAAGAAGTAATCGCTCATGGGCGGGCGGAGTCTAGAAAGTCAGGGTTTGTTATGCAATAAAGTTTGGACGGAGTAATAATCTTATGCTTTTGAGATCTTGTCTCTCGTGTGCGTGGCGGCCTGGATCCATTTTCCTCAGAGGGCTCCGGGCAGGCTCGCCGGAATTCGCGATGGCGATCACCATCGCAGCAAGCGCGGTTTTCCAGCAGATCTACTTTACTTTCATCCCGGGTTGCGCGCCTTCGTCCGGACTGAGGATAAACAGCTCGTCGCCACCCGGTCCGGCGGCCAGCACCATGCCTTCTGACAGCCCGAATTTCATCTTGCGTGGCGCCAGATTGGCGACCATGACGGTCAGGCGTCCTTGCAGGTCCTCCGGCGCATAGGCGGACTTGATGCCGGCAAAGACATTCCTCTCGCCCAGATCGCCCAGATCCAGCGTGAGTTGCAGCAATTTGTCGGCGCCTTCCACGTGTTGTGCCCGCGCAATGCGCGCGATGCGCAGATCGATCTTGGCGAAATCCTCGATGCCGATCATGGCGTCCTCCTGCGTGCGTGCCGTCCGGTCTGCGGGTTTTGCGGCGGCCGGTTTGTTCGCCGCCTCTTCTTCCAGCATGGCCTGCACGGCTTTCGGGTCAATGCGCTGCATCAGCGGGGTGAAGGGCGCAAGTGGCGCGTCCAGCAAGGCGGCGGCGCGGCCATTCCAGTCCAGCGGCGCACCGCAGAACAGCGCCTCGACCTTGCTCGCGGTGGCCGGAATCACCGGCTGCAAATAGATGCTCAGCAGACGGAAAAGGTTCAATGCGGTGGTGCAGACCGCCTGCAACTGCGCATCGCTGCCTTCCTGCTTGGCCAGTTTCCAGGGCGCCATTTCCGCCACATACTGGTTGGCCCTGTCCGCCAGCGCCATGATCTGGCGGATGGCATGGCTGAATTCACGTTTCTCGTACGCCTCGCCGATCGCCTCGCCGGCCGAGACGAACTCCGCGAACAGATCCGGGCGATCAAGTTCCGGGCCCAGGCGCCCGGCGCAGCGCTTGCCGATAAAGCCGGCAGTACGACTGGCGATGTTGACGTATTTGCCGATCAGGTCGGAATTCACCCGAGCCTGGAAATCTTCCAGATTGAGGTCGATGTCCTCGACCGCGGCGCTCAGCTTGGCGGCAAAGTAATAGCGCAGATATTCGCTGGGCAGATGATTCAGATAGGTCCGGGCCTGAATGAAAGTGCCACGCGACTTCGACATCTTGGCGCCATTGACGGTGAGGAAACCATGCGCGAACACGCCGCTGGGGGCGCGGAAGCCGGCGCCATGCAGCATCGCCGGCCAGAACAGGGTGTGGAAATAGGTGATGTCCTTGCCGATGAAGTGATAGACCTCGGCGGTCGAGTCCGGCGCCCAGTAGTCATCGAAATTCAGGTTTTCGCGGGCGCAGAGTTGCTGCAGGCTGGCCATGTAGCCGATCGGCGCATCCAGCCAGACATAGAAATACTTGCCTGGCGCATCGGGGATTTCGAAGCCGAAATAAGGGGCGTCGCGCGAGATGTCCCAGTCCTGCAGGCCGCTGTCGAACCACTCCGACAGTTTGCTGCGCACCGCGGGCTGAATCGCGGCGGTGGCCAGCCAGTTCTGCAGCCAGTCGGTGAAATGGCCGAGCTTGAAAAAGTAATGTTCCGACTCGCGTTGTTCGGGCGGTGCGCCGGAAACCACCGAGCGTGGGTTCTTGAGGTCGGTGGGGCTGTAGGTCGCGCTGCAGACCTCGCAGGAATCCCCGTACTGATCCTCGGCGCCACAGCGGGGGCAATCGCCTTTGACGTAGCGATCGGGCAGAAACATCTGCTTGACCGGATCATAGGCCTGGGCGATCTCGCGTCTGGCAATATGACCGGCATCGCGCAGGCGGGTATAGAACAGTTCCGCCAGGCTGCGATTCTCGGCGCTGTGGGTGGTGTGGAAGTTATCGAAACTGATCAGGAAATCCTGATAGTCGCGGCGTTGCTCGGCGCCGACCTGTGCAACCAGTTGCTCGGGGCTGATGCCCTGCTTTTCTGCCATCAGCATGATCGGTGTGCCATGCACGTCGTGGGCACCGACGAAGCGGCAGTCGTGTCCGCGCAGACGCTGGAAGCGAACCCAGATGTCCGTCTGGGTCGATTCCAGCATGTGGCCAAAGTGCAAGGCGGCATTGGCGTAGGGCAGGGCGTGGGTGACGAGTATGCGTCGCATGGGGCAAGAGGCCTGGCAAAAAACACTCTATTTTGCCATAGCCAGCTTTGTTAAGATCGGCGGTCCGATCCATATCAGCCTCGGGCTGACGCCTATGCCGGCGTCGATCCGGTCGATCATCATTTTCTGGGGATTGCTTTGCTCGATCGAAACGCCTTGAATTCGGCCCTGCACGAATTGTCTGAACCGGTGCTGGGGGGCATGCTGGCGGACTGCGTCAGCGAATTCGGTTTTGATCACCGGGCCGTGCGGCTGAGCCTTGATCTGCCCATTCCGGCGCAGCGTTTCGCGGCCGAACTGCGCCTGCGACTGAGCGAACATCTGCGCCCGCAGCTTGAGGGCCGCACGCTGGAGCTGAACATCCAGTGGCGGGTCGAAGCGCAGCCGGTGCAGGGCAGCCTGCAGCGCATGCCCGGCATCAAGAACATCATTGCCGTGGCCTCCGGCAAAGGGGGGGTCGGCAAGTCAACGGTGGCGGTCAACCTGGCCCTGGCGCTGGCGGCGGAAGGCGCGGCGGTCGGCATGCTGGATGCCGATATCTACGGCCCCAGCCAGCCGCGGATGCTGGGCGTGCAGGACCAGCGCCCGGATGTGCTGGAGGCGGAAAAGAAAATGCTGCCGGTGATGGCGCATGGGGTCGCGCTGATGTCCATCGGCCTGCTGGTGGATGCGGAGCAGCCCACCATCTGGCGTGGGCCGATGGTGACGCAGGCCCTGAATCAGTTGCTGGGAGAAACCCGCTGGCCGGAACTGGACTATCTCATCATCGATCTGCCGCCGGGGACCGGCGATACCCAGCTCTCGCTGGCCCAGCGGATCCCGGTCAGCGGTGCGGTGATCGTCACCACGCCGCAGGACATCGCTTTGCTCGATGCGCGCAAGGGTCTGAAGATGTTTGAAAAGGTCGGAGTGACGGTGCTCGGGGTGGTGGAAAACATGAGCACCCACATCTGCTCGCAATGCGGTCACGTCGATCCGGTCTTCGGCAGTGGTGGTGGCCAGGCGATGGCAGAGGAGTTTCACTTGCCCTTGCTCGCCCAGTTGCCCTTGCATGCCGATATTCGCCAGCAGGCCGATAGCGGTGCGCCAACCGTCGTCGCGGATCCCCAGGGGCCGCTGGCGGCCGCCTATCTGCAGCTTGCCCGTCGCGCGGCCTTCGAATTGAGCCAGGCCGGTGCCGCCGAGTTTCCGGACATCATCGTTGAATAAGCCGTTGCTACCTTTCCCACTTTCGCCGGACCTCTCATGAGCATCAAATCAGATCGCTGGATTTCCCGCATGGCCGCCGAGTACGCCATGATCGAGCCTTACGCCGCCGAGCAGGTACGACACAACGAGGCCGGACGGATCGTGTCCTATGGTGTGTCCAGTTACGGCTACGACGTGCGCTGCGCCGACGAATTCAAGATTTTCACCAATATCAATTCCGCGGTGGTCGATCCCAAGGCCTTCTCCGAGGACAGCTTCGTCGACTTCCGGGGCGATGTCTGCATCATTCCGCCCAATTCTTTCGCTCTGGCCCGCACCGTGGAGTACTTTCGTATCCCGCGCAGCGTCCTGACCATCTGCCTGGGCAAGAGCACCTATGCGCGCTGCGGCATCATCGTCAACGTGACCCCGCTGGAGCCGGAATGGGAAGGCCACGTGACGCTGGAATTCTCCAATACCACGCCGTTGCCGGCGAAGATCTACGCCAATGAAGGCGTGGCGCAAATGCTGTTTCTGGAATCGGACGAGATCTGCGCCACCTCCTACAAGGATCGCGGCGGCAAGTACCAGGGGCAGCAGGGCGTGACCCTGCCACGAACCTGAAACCGCGGACCCGTTTGATTCGTCTGGGCCTGATGATGGCGCCGGGCTAGTCGGTCGCGACGCCAGCTGAGGGCGTCTGGCGCAGGGCGATGCCGATCACCGGATCATCATCGCGTTGCTGTTCGACCTTGATGATCAGATTGTCGAGCGCCGGGGCCACCCAGAAGCGCGTCTGTTTTCGTGGATCATTGATGCGCTCGATCCGGATCGTGTCGAATTCGCCGGCCGGAACTTGAATGGTTTCGCTGCCGACGACCGCCAGGGTGTACTCCTTGATCCGGTCGTCATCGACGATGCTGACGCTCAGGCGCCGTTCCTTGACCGGAAACCCCATGCCGTCGACCAGGCGCAGGGCTTCCAACTGCACCAGCAGCCGATCCACGGAACCTTGCGGCCAGTCCCGCACCATGCCCTTGTCATCGGTAACCTTGCGCGCCACCGGGTCAAAGCTGAGGCTGAAATTTTCCTTCTCCGCGCCAATGCCGTCGCGGTGATAGCGATAGGTCTGCGGGAGCAGGCGGCCGTTGACGAAGCAGAACGTGCTGCGCTCGCTGATGCTGCCGGTGGCCCAGCGGAACAGCCAGGACGGCCGGGCGGTGTAACTGTAGACAAAGCAGTCGTCCGCGGCCTGCGGCACCAGGCTGACCTGGGCGCGGCCCAGATTGGTGCCGCCGCGGTAGAGCGCGTATTCGGCGCTGTGGGGCGCCGGGGGCTGGGCGATGCTCGGGGCGGAAGCAGCGAACAGGGCAAGCAGTGCGAGCGCGCAGGCACGGCGCATCAGTAATCTCCGATGATGGGGCGGTTCAGAACGGCGTCATCCAGCATGGCCTGTCCATCCTGATAGCGCAGCCGACCCGCCGCCGCCCAGGCGATGACTTCCGGGTACAGCTTGAGTTCGACTTCCCGCATCACCCGGTCGGCCAGTGTGGTCTCATCATCGTCCGGATGAATGCGGATCCTGCCCTGTTTGACCACCGCGCCGGCATCCAGTTCTTCGCTGACATAGTGCACGCTGGCGCCATGCCAGACATCGCCGTGTTCCAGCGCCCGCCGGTGGGTATGCAGGCCACGGTACTTGGGTAGCAGGGACGGGTGGATATTGAGCATGCGGCCGGCGAAGCGGCGGATGAAATCCGGGGTGAGGATGCGCATGAATCCGGCCAGCACGATGAGATCCGGGCGTGCGCGTTCCAGCACGTCGCCAAGGGCCTGATCAAAGGCCTCGCGGCTGGCGTAGCCGCGATGATCGACCACTGCGGTGGCCACGCCGGCGTTCCGGGCGCGGGTCAGCCCATAAGCCGCGGCACGGTTGCTGATCACCAGACTGGGTTCGGCGGCAATGTGGCCATCGCCACAGGCGTCCAGAATCGCCTGCAGATTGCGGCCACTGCCGGAGATCAGCACGGCCAGACGCACTTTTTCCATCTACAGGTAGCGGACGGCCGGTCCGTCTCCGCGTGCCACGATTTCGCCGATTTCATGCACGGTCTCGCCGGCCGCACGCAGTTGTGCGGCGCATTCCTCATGCTGTCCGGCGGGCACGACCAGGATCATGCCCAGGCCGCAATTGAAGGTCCTGCGCATCTCTGTTTCCTCGATCTGTCCGGCGTCCTGCAGCCACTGGAATACGGCGGGTCGTTCCCAGTTGGCCATGTGAACGGCCGCGGCGAGATGCTCAGGCAGCACGCGGGGCAGGTTTTCGGTGATTCCGCCACCGGTGATGTGCGACATTGCATGAATCTGATGTGCGCGGACGCGCGGCAGGACCGAGCGGATATAGATCCGGGTCGGCGCCATCAGGGCCTCGATCAGGCTGGTTGCACCACAGGCCTGGCCGTGGTCGGCGCCGCTCATCTCCAGCACTCGTCGGATCAGGGAATAGCCATTGGAGTGCGGGCCGGATGAGGCCAGCCCCAGCAACTGATCGCCTGCGCTGACCTGACTGCCGTCGAGGATGGCGTCGCGCTCGACAATGCCGACGCTGAATCCGGCGGCATCGAAGTCTCCGGTGCGATACAGCCCGGGCATTTCCGCGGTCTCGCCGCCAATCAGCGCGCAGCCCGCGTCCTCACAGCCGGCGGCAATGCCGGCAATCACGCGGGTGGCGACGCCGCGTTCGAGCTTGCCGGTGGCGAAATAGTCCAGGAAGAACAGCGGCTCGGCGCCGCAGACCAGGATGTCATTGACGCACATGGCCACCAGGTCCCGGCCGAGGCCGTCGAGACGATCGCTGTCGATGCCCAGCTTGAGTTTGGTGCCGATGCCGTCGGTGCCGGCGACCAGCACCGGATCCGCATAGCCTTGCGGAACACGGAACAGGCCGCCGAAGCCGCCCAGCCCGCCGAGCACTTCAGGGCGCTGCGTGCGCGCGATCAGGGGTTTGATATCTTCGACCAGCTGATTGCCGGCGTCGATATCGACCCCGGCGTCACGGTAACTAAGAGGCTTGCGGGGTTCGGACATGGGGGCATTCAAAGACGTGAAACAGCGCGCATTGTAGCCCCAGGATTTACACTTGGTATTTTTCCCAAGTAAAAACTGTCATGAGCGCCCGGTTGAAATGCTTGCTTTTCCCGTTATTGCTGCTTGCAACGGGTGTTCAGGCGGCTGCCCTGGAAACCACCGCGGGCTTTTATCAGGGTCTGGTTGCGATCGAATCGCGCGATGAAGCGGCGCGTCAGCAGGCCACGCGCGAGGCCCTGGTCCAGGTGCTGGTGCGGCTGACCGGCGACGTCTCGGTCAGTCTGCATGAGGCCGCGATGCCGCTGATCCGCCAGGCCGGTCGTTTCGTGCGCAGCTACCGTTTCGTGGTCGTGCCCGGCGAGGCGCCGGACGCCCGCGGTCAGGGGTTGCAGGTGGAGTTCGATCCGGTGGCGCTGGTGCAGGCGGTCAAGCAGCAGGGCTTGCCGTTGTGGGATGACAGACGGCCGGTGACCGCGGTGTGGATGCTCGGCCCGGGTGATACCGGTCCCAGGGAAATTCTGGGCCGGCAGCTTGTCGACGAGCGGCTGCCGGGCCTGCAGGAGGCGGCGCAGCGGCGCGGGGTGCCGCTGGTCCTGCCGCTGGTGGACGGGGATGATCTGGGGGCGCTGAGCGAATATGACATCGTGGCGCAGGACTACGCGCGGATCGAGGGTGCCAGCGCGCGCTATCAGGCGCGGCATCTGCTCCTGCTAAGGCTGCTGCCGCAGCAGGACTTCTGGGATGTCTACTGGAGTTTTCTGCGGGATGATGCCGAGCCGGTGATCTGGCGATCCAGCGGGGTGGATCCGGATGCCGCGATCAGAAGTGGATTCGACCAGTACGCCGATCAGCTGGCGCAGAAATATGCCCTGTCGGTGGCCGCGGGCTGGGTCCAGTCGACGCGCCTGCGTCTGCTCGAAGCCAATACGCTCAGCGCCTATGCGCGCAGCATGACCTATCTTGAGGGTTTGAATCTGGTGGATTCGGTGAGGCCGGTCGAGGTGATCGGGGGCGATGTGGTGTACCTGATCAAGTACGAAGGCGGCCTGGATGATCTGAAGCGGAGCATCGAACTGGGAGAGATTCTGGTGCCTGCCGAAGCGCCGACCCCGGCCTTCGCGTTCGGTGCGCCATCTGCTGCGGATTCCGCCTGGCCGCCGGCGCCGGTCGATGCGCTGGCCGAACTGCCGGCAGGCGAGGACGAGGCCCAGATTGTCGGGCCCGAGTCCGGCGATGATGACGCCGCCACGCCCGCGCCTGCGGTGGAGACGCCGGCAGAAACGAAGTCGACGGGGCTCAGCTTCTTTGCCATCACCCGGCAACCCGAACTGCGCTACCGGATGAGCCGCTGATGCCGATGCCCTCCTGGATGCGGCCCTTGCTGCTGCTCGTTGCCCTGCTGGCTCTGTACGGGCTGCTGTCCTTGTTGTCGCCGATCCTGATGCCCTTTGTGCTCGGCGCAGCACTGGCCTATCTGGGTGACCCGATCGTGGACCGTCTGGAAGCCTGCAAGCTGTCGCGTACCGCCGGCGTCTGTCTGGTGTTCGCGCTGTTTGGTGGCGTCGGCCTGCTGATGACCCTGATTTTCCTGCCCATGCTGTACGAGCAGCTGAGTAACCTGATCCAGCGGATTCCCGCCTTTTTCCTTTGGCTGCAACAGGAATTTCTGCCACGGATCGGATTCGAACTGCCGGATCAGGCCCGTCTGGATATCGAATCGCTGCGTGAATTGCTAGGGCAGCATTGGAAGCAGGCCGGCGATCTGTTCACCCAGATCATCGGCCCCCTGACCCGCTCGGGCGGAGCGGTGCTTACCCTGGTGGTCAATCTGTTCCTGGTGCCGGTGGTCACTTTCTATTTGCTGCGCGACTGGGATGTGCTGGTGGCGGAAATTCGCCATCTGTTGCCACGCCGGGCCGAGCCCAAAATCAGCGAGCTGGCGAGTGAGGTCGATGAGGTCCTGGGCGCCTTCATCACCGGCCAGATGCTGGTGATGCTGGCGCTGGGCAGCCTGTATGCGCTGGGCCTGAGTCTGATCGGCCTGGACATGGGCCTGCTGATCGGTCTGGGAGCGGGCATCGTCAGTTTCATTCCCTATCTCGGCCCGATCGTGGGCATCGTCACGGCTGGCATCGCGATGCTGATCCAGACCCAGGAACTCCTGCCGCTGCTGGGCGTGCTGGTGGTATTCGGGATCGGCCAGGTGCTGGAAAGCGTCTGGCTGACACCCTGGCTGGTGGGGGACAAGGTGGGCCTGCACCCGGTGGCCGTGATCTTTGCGGTGATGGCCGGGGGGCAGCTGTTCGGTTTCATCGGCGTGATGCTGGGCCTGCCGGTGGCTGCGGCGCTCGCCGTCCTGCTGCGCCATCTGCGGCAGCACTACCTCGCCAGCACCTGGTATGCCCAGGCGGATCTGCCCGAGTGGGTGGATGATGTGGAGTTGCCGGAGGAGCACGGTCCGTGAGCCAGCAGCATCTGCGTCTGCTCACCTCGAATACCAGCGCCCGATTCGAAAGCTTCTGGCCCGGCCCCAATGTCTCTGTGGTGGCCGCCCTGCGTGCTTTCAGCCTGAATGATGAAGACGGCCAGCATCTGTTGATCGGACCTGCGGCCAGTGGCAAGAGTCATCTGGCCCAGGCCTGCTGCCGGGCGCGTTGGGATCGGGATCGACAGGCCAGCTATCTTGATCTCGCCGAAGTCGGGCTGGATGGCTCGGTGCCGGTCGAAATGGCGGTCAGCGGCTTGCTGGTGATCGATGGCCTGCAGACCCTGCAGCCGGGGGATGAGTTGAAATTGCTGCGTCTGATCGATCGCGTGCGACTAGAGGAAAGCAAGCTGCTGCTGTGTTCGCGCATGTGGCCGGAGCAACTGGAGATCCGCACGCCCGATCTGCGTTCACGCCTGCAATGGGGGGCGATTCTGGAATTGCGCAGCATGGCGGAACCGGCATTGCGCGAGATGCTCGGGCACCGGGCGCGCCTGCTCGGCGTGCATCTGTCACCGCGGGTGCAGGATTACCTGCTCAGGCGCATCCCCAGAGATCCGGGCGCGCTGGTGCGCACCCTGGAACAGGCGGTCGACAAAGCGGTGGGGGCGGGCCGGCAGATCACGGTCCCGCTGTTACGCGAGGTGCTCGGCGGCACGGTGGGGGCCTAGGCGGCTTTCAGTCCGCCGTGCTGCGCTGGTGGCGTTGACCCCGCACATACAGGTTGCTGCTGACAAACCACAGGGCGCCGAGCAGTCCGCAGACCAGGGCCGGCTGCCGGGCAAAGGGGTTGGCATAGGCTTCCATCGCACAGTAGGCGACATAGAGGCTGGTCAGCAAGGTGGTCCAGGCATGGGTATAGACCTTGCCGCGGATCAGACCGGGCAAGGCCAGCCAGCCCGGAATGCTGGCCAGGCCCATCAGCACCGTGGCCAGCCGGCTGGGCGCCCATAAGGTTGGCCAGACCAGGAACAGGATGAGGAACAGGCTGGCACTGGTGGCGGCCAGACGCTGGAAAATTTTCGGGGTCATCGATTCTTGATCTGCTGGGCGAGCGTGGCAACGCGGCGGCCGAGGGCGCGACACAGCTCAATTTCGTCCGCGCTCAGAGGCGTGTCGTTGTTGCCGAAACTGACATGGCTGGCGCCGTAGGGGGTGCCGCCGCTGCGGGTATGACTGAGCGCCTTGGCGGTGTAAGGCAGGCCGACGAAGAAACAGCCGTGATGCAGAAGGGGCAGGGCCATGCTCAGCAGGGTGGTTTCCTGGCCGCCGTGCAGGCTGGCACTGGAGGTGAAGACGGCGGCCGGTTTGCCATCCAGGCCACCGTTCAGCCACAGGCTGGCGGTGCCATCAAGAAAGTATTTCAGCGGCGCCGCCATGTTGCCGAAGCGGGTCGGGCTGCCGAGAATCAGGCCGTCGCAGTTTTTCAGGTCCGCATGGCTGGCGTAGATCGGGCCGTGCTCGGGGATCTCCGGGCTCGCCACCTGGGTTTCGGGCGCCACCCGCGGCACCGTGCGCAGGACCGCTTCGGCCCCGCCCTCGCCGACTCCGCGGCCAATGTGGCGGGCCATCTGCGCGGTGGCGCCGTGGGTGCTGTAATACAGCACCAGAATGCGGACGCTCATTGGGTTTTTCCGATCTCTTCCGGGCTGTACAGATGGCAGCTGACCCAGTGCGGCTGTTCCGCGCTGCCGGCATTGTGGCGCTGCGGGACCTCCGCGCGGCAGCGCGCGGTGGCCTCCGGGCAGCGGGTATGAAACGGACAGCCCGAAGGCATGGCCAGTGGGCTGGGCACGTCGCCGGAGAGCATGATGCGGCTTGATTTGTTGCCGGGATCCGGGACCGGCACGGCGGACAGCAGGGCGCGGGTATAGGGGTGTTTGGGATCGGCATACAGGGCATCGGCTTCGGCCAGTTCCACCAGCTTGCCCAGATACATGACGCCAACCTGATGGCTGATGTGCTGGACCACGGCCAGATCGTGGGAAATGAACAGAAAGGCAATGCCGAATTCGTCCTGCAGATCCCGGATCAGATTGAGCACTTGGGCCTGCACCGACACATCCAGTGCGGAGACCGCCTCGTCGGCGACGATGAAACTCGGGTTCAGGGTCAGCGCACGGGCGATGCCGATGCGCTGGCGCTGGCCACCGGAGAACTCGTGGGGATAACGTGACAGCACATGCGGGCGCAGGCCGACAATTTCGATCAGGGCTTCGATTCGCGCCCGTCGCTCTGCCGGCTCGCCGACCTGGTGCAGATCCAGCGGCTCGCGCAGGGTCTCCAATATGGTGCGGCGTGGATTCAGCGAGGCATAGGGATCCTGAAAAATCATCTGCATGTCGCGGCGGCGCCGATGCAGCGTGCGGGCGTCGATCCCGGTGATCGGCTCGCCATCCAGTTCGACCTCGCCGGCGGTGGGCTCGTGCAGGCGCAGGATGGCGCGGCCCAGCGTCGATTTGCCGCAGCCGGACTCGCCCACCAGACCGAGGGTCTGTCCTTTGGCGATGTCAAAGCTGACGTCATCCACCGCCTTGAGGACCGTCTTGTTGCGGTTCAGCAGGCCGCCACGCAGCAGGAAATGCTTGCTCAGATTGCGCACCTTGAGCATCAGAGATTCACCGGGTTGTAACAGGCCAATTGCCGCGCATCGGCCAGGGTTTCAAGTTCAGGCTGGGCCTGAGAGCAGACCTCGCTGGCATGGCCGCAACGGGCGGCAAAGCGGCAGCCGCTGGGCAGGTGCAGCAGGTCCGGCACCATGCCGCTGATGGTTGGCAGACGTTGCAGGCGCTGCTTGCGTACCCGTGGAACCGAGGCCAGCAGGCCAGCGGTATAGGGATGATGCGGTTGCGCGAAGAGGGCCGCTATCGGTGCCTGTTCGATCAGCTTGCCGCAGTACATGACGCAGGCGCGTTGGCAGGATTCCGCAACTACGCCCAGATCGTGGGTGATCAGGATCATGGCGGTATTGAAGGCTTCGGACAGGCGCACGATTTCTTCCAGGACCTGGGCCTGAATCGTCACGTCCAGCGCGGTGGTCGGCTCGTCGGCAATGATCAATTTGGGTTCGCAGGACAGCGCCATCGCGATCATCACGCGCTGCCGCATGCCGCCGGAGAGTTCGTGGGGATAGGCGTCGATGCGACGTTCCGGGCTGGGGATGCCGACCTTGCCCAGCCAGTCGATGGCGGCGGTGCGCGCCTGCTTACGTGTCAGTCCCTTATGGCGGCGTAGAACTTCGCCCATCTGGGTGTTGATGGTGAACACCGGGTTCAGGGCGGTCATCGGCTCCTGAAAAATCATCGCGATGTCCTTGCCCCGGATGCGCCGCATCTCGGCTTCGGATTTTTGCAGAAGATCCTGTCCCTGGAACAGGATCTGGCCACCGACCACCCGGCCGGGTGGCTGCGGGATCAAACCCAGAATGGCCAGCGAGGTCACCGATTTGCCACAGCCGGACTCGCCGACCAGACCGAGCACCTCGCCCGGTTCTACCTTGAAACTGATGCCATCCAGGGCGCGGGCGATGCCATTTTCGGTCTGGAATTCAACCGCCAGATCGCGGACTTCAAGCAATGGAGAACTCATCAGTGCATCTTCTTGGGGTCGAGGGCGTCCTGCAGGGCGTCCGAGAACAGGTTGAAGGCCATGACCAGCACGAATAGCAGTCCGGAGGCGGCAAGAAAATTGTTGAAAATGCCGACCGTGACTTCCTGGGTGCTCTCCGAGATCATCAGGCCCCAGCTCACGCCATCCTGGACGCCAAGGCCGAGGAAGCTCAGGATCACCTCGGACTTGATCGCCGACACGAAAACGATGGTTGCCTGCACCAGCAGGATATGCGAGGTGTTGGGCAGGATGTGGCGGAAGATGATCAGATGCCTGGGTACGCCGATGGCGCGTGCGGCCTCAACGAATTCGAGTTCCCTGAGCTTCATGACCTCGCCGCGAATCACGCGGGCGGTGGTCGTCCAGAAGGTCACGATCATGGCCAGATGCATCGCCAGCGGATGTCCGCCCAGGGCAAAGGCGACGGCGGCGACGAACAGGTAAAACGGGATCGAATCCAGCGTGCCTTTCATCCACAGGATGATCTCGTCCAGCCAACTGCCGGCGAAAAAGCCGGAAATCGCGCCGAGCAGGGCGCCGAGTATGGTGCTGAGTACGGCCACCGAAAGGCCGACCTCGAAGGCGGTTTTGGTACTGAAGATCGCGCGTTCGAAGACGTCCTGTCCCGACAGATTGGTGCCGAACCAGTGGGCGGTGGAGACCGGCAGATTGGAGCCGTAGGCCAGGGTGTTCCAGTCCTGGCCCCAGGCGCCGAGCCAAACCCCGATGGCGATCACGAAATAGGCGAACACGATGGCCGCGGCCAACATGCCCAAGCGATCACGCAGGAGCTTGCGGCCGGCTTTGCCCCAGAAGGATTCGCTGCTGTGAGTCATTTCAGTTCCACCCGGGGATCGAAAGCGCGGTAGAGCAAATCGGTCAGGATCAGCACGACGACGAACAGCGCGGCGGTGGCGCCGACCACCGCCTTGAGCACCGGCTGATCGCCGGTCGTGATGGCGTCATAGGTGACCTTGCCCACGCCGGGGATGCCGAAATAGCTCTCGATCAGCAGAGAGCCGGAAATGACCACCAGCGGGATCGAGAACATGATGCGGGTGGTGATCGGGATCATGCAGTTCTTCAGCACGCTGCGGAACAGGACGCTGCTGGCGGAAGCGCCATAGGCGCGGGCGGTACGGATATGGTCGCGCCCCATTTCTTCGACGATGACCGCACGGTAGAAGCGGGTGTTGTAGCCCAGCGAGACGAAAACAATAGCCAGCGTAGGCACGGTGACGTAGTACAGATAGTCGGCCAGGCTGTAGATTTCCCAGCCACGTACGGGAAACATGTTGAGGCCGTAGCTGGAGCTGAACAGCACCTGGAACAGGATGATGACGATGAGGAAACTCACGCTCATGCCGATCACGGAAAAGGTCATCACGGTCTTGTCGATCCAGCGACCGCGAAAATGTGCGGCAAGCAGCGCCAGGCCGATGCCGAGCAAATTGCCGAGCACGAAGCCGGGCAGGGTCAGGGCCAGCGAGATCGGAATGGTGCGGGCTAGAATGCGGGAAACGCGTTCACCGGTCGAGTCGGAATATCCGAACTCCAGGGTCACCAGTTCCCAGAGATAATCCCCGTAGCGGCTCAAGAACGGCTCGTCGTAGCCCAGCTCGGCGCGGATTTGCTCGATCTGCTCCGCGGTCGGGTTCTTGCCGGCCAGTTCGTAGGTCTTGTCCGGGCCGAAATACACCATCAGAACGAAGCTGATGAAGGTGACGCCGAGAATCAGCGGCACCCCGGCCAGCAATTTTTTCAGGCTGTATTGCAGCATGACTCAGGATGCCGGTCCGGCCGGTGCCGCAGGCGCTGCGAGATCGACGAAACGCAGCCAGAAGCCACCGAGGATTTCGCGGTCCGGCAGGCCGATCACGTCCTTGTGCCAAAGGTAGATGCGGTTCCGGGACAGGCCGCTGAAGACTACGCAGTCATCCACCACCATTTTGTTCATTTGCAGGTAGAGGGCATCGCGTTCGGGGCTCGGTTGCATGACCGCACTGCGTTCGTACAGGGCGTCGAAGGCCGGGTTGCGGTAATTGCTGTTGTTCGAGCCCGGCGTTTCATTCGGGCCGTAGAACAGTTGCAGGGTGTTTTCCGCGTCCGGGTAGTCCAGGCCCCAGCCCAGGGCGATGATGTCGAGCTGGCTGGTCTTGATCGCCTTGTTGTAGTCGCCGAAGGTCGCGAAGCTCACCGGCTTGAGTTTGGCCGACGGATAGCCCAGATCCCCCATGAAGCCGCGGAACTGCTCGAACATCTGCCGCGAGGTCACGTTGTTGACGAAACCGTAGGTGAGTTCCGGCAGCTTGTCCGCGTTCCAGCCGGCCTCGGCCAGACGGGCACGCCCACGTTCCAGATTGCGGGTGACGGAGTCATTCGACATCTTCTGCGCAACCGTGCTGCTGGCGCGCGGCACCACCCCGGGAAAGATGTCGCCGATGCCGGCGTAGAAGCGCTCGTTGCGCGCCGGCCAGTCCATCGCGTCGCGCATCGCGCAGCGCAGGGCATGATTGCGCTGCTGGCGCTGCGGGTCGTCATTCACGCCGATATGCGGCTTGTCCATGTTGAAGCCCATGTAGACAAAGCCGGCTTCGACGCCAGCCGTCCAGTGGTACTTGTCCGACCATTCCGGCTTCAGGCTGAGCGGCTGTTTGCTCGCCAGCACGGTGTCATTCTGTTCCACCGGTACGCTGGTGAACTGCACTTCATTGCCCTTGTTGAAGGAATTCCAGCGCGAGGCGGTCTCGGAAATGAAATCGATTTCCAGGCGGTCAACGAAGGGCGGCGCCCGGCCCTCGATTTTCTTCAGCCCCAGCACGCCATGCCGGGCGGGATCATAGCCTTCCGCCTGCAGATCGACCGGTTCCTGGCGGAATTTCTCGTTCGGCACCAGCACCGCCTTGGCCGTATAGAAGCGCTGCAAACGGTACGGGCCGGAGCCTACCGGATGGATGGCGAATTCGCGGCCGTAATGTTCCACCGCCTCGCGCGGCACCACGGCGGCGAAACCCATTGCCAAGGTGAAACTCAGCTGCGGATAGGGGGCTTTGAGGGTGATCTGCAGCGTGTGCTCGTCGACGGCCTTGAGGCCTTCGATCGTGGCGTCATAGTCGGCCCCGGCGCTGCTCCATTCGTCCATGCCGACGATGCGGCCCGCCCACAGCCAGGAGCCCTGCGAACGGGTTGCCGGGTCGAAATGACGCTTCAGGGAATACACCACATCCTCGGCGGTGACTTCCCGGCCACGGCCATCGGCGAAGGCAGGATCATCGATGAAGTGCACGCCGGGTTTGAGGCGGATCGTGTAGCGCAGGCCATCGGCGCTGATTTCGGGCAGGGCCGTGGCCAGGTTCGGCGTCAGGGCATAGGGACGCTGCAGATACTTGTAGCGGTACAGGGTGTCGTAGGTATTGAGGGTCATGAAGTTGGAATACACCGTGGCCGCCTGCACCGGATCCAGGGTGGTCGGTGCGCCATCCATGGAGTGGCGATACACTTTGCCGTCCGGCTGCTGGCCAGCCCCTGACTGCTTGGATCCGCAAGCGCTCAATGTGCAGATGACGGCGGCGATGATGGCAGTTCTCAACATGATGTTCCCGATTCGATCAACGGCGATGCAAACGCGTAAGCATAACAAGAGCCATCACTTTGGGTGGCTGCTGATCCCGCTCGGGGCGCTGTTGCTGAGCGGCTGCGTCGGCTTTGGCGAGCGCGGCAAAGCCGATCCTCAGCGTGCCGATGAGCTGCGGGCGCCGGCGCCGGAAAAGGTTGCGGTGGTGCCGCTGGCAGGCGCAGAGCAGGATCTGCCGAGCGCCGAGCTGATGCGCACGCTGGCGGCCCTGCAGCTTGCGGTTGCGGATTATCCTGTCGCCGGTATCGCCAGGCAGCGCTGGCGCTGGCGCGCGGAGGAGGCCGAGCGTCTGGCCCGGCAAGGCGCGCTGCGCCAGGCGGAGCAGGCCGCAGCCGAACTGCAGGCGGAAGTGGAGCAGGCCTCGCAGCAGTATTTTCATCTGCAGGCCAGGCGTTACCTGCTGCAGGCCAGGCAATTCGCCCTGCTGGGGCGGCCGCAGCGCGAGCGCCTGCGCGCTGTCGAGTTGTCGTATCACCGGCAGGACTATCGTGTGGCCTATCATGGCGGCCGTGCGCTGGTGCGCGAGCTCTGGTCGGCGTGGCGCTGGGTCACGGTCAGACCCGGCGATACCCTGTCGGCCATCGCAGCGCGTCCGGACATCTACGACAATCCGGCGCTCTGGCCTTTGCTCCAGCAGGCGAACAAAGGCCTTGTGCGAGATCCCCGCCGGCTCGTCAGCGGCTGGCGGCTGGGTTATTCGGTCTATCCCAGGCTGGACGAAATATTCGCCGCAGTGCAGCGGGCCGAAGCATTCCGGCAGGACGGATCTTAGGGAAGCTGCTCTGGTGGAAACTTCCCTGGCCTGCCTAGGCGTCCAGGCGTTGCAGCAGGGCGTCGACTGACCAGGGCAGTTTTTCCGCGCTGTCGGCCGTGCGGGCCTTGTATTCCATTTCACCGGCCGCCAGTCCACGTTCGCTCAGCACGATGCGATGCGGGATGCCGATCAGATCGGCATCGGCGAACATCTGGCCGGGGCGCAGGCCGCGGTCATCCCAGAGCACGTCGACGCCAGCATCGCACAGGGCCTGATAGATCTTCTCGATTTCGGCGTCCAGTTCGACAGATTTTTTCGGGTTGATCGCATTGATCAGCACGCGGAACGGGGCCACCGTCTCCGGCCAGCAGATCCCGCCGGCGTCATGGCACTGTTCGATCACGGCGGCCACCACGCGGGATACGCCGATGCCATAACAGCCCATGTAGGGCACGACTTCCTTGCCCTCGGCATCGAGCACGGTGGCCTGCAGGGCTTCGGTGTATTTGCGGCCAAGCTGAAAGATGTGGCCCACCTCGATGCCGCGGACGAAACTGATGCGGCCGCCGTCAGGCGCGATGTCGCCGATTTCAACCTGCCGCAGATCGGCCACCTTCGGTTCCGGCAGGTCGCGGCCCCAGTTGACGCCGGCCAGATGCTCGCCGTCGCGGTTGGCGCCACAGACGAAATCGGCGAGGGTGGCGGCATCCCGATCGGCGATGACCGGAATGTCGAGGCCCAGCGGGCCGACGAAGCCTGGCTGGCAGGCGGCGACGGTGAAGATCTCGTCTTCATTCGCCAATTCGCAGTGCCCGCCGACCGCTTTTGCCGCCTTGACCAGATTGACCTCGTGGTCGCCGCGCAGGCACAGCGCGAACAGCTTGCCGGCCGTGTTGCGCACCAGCAGGGTCTTGATGCATTGCTCCGGCTGCACGTTGAGGAAGTCGCAAACCTCGGCGATCGTGCGCTGATCCGGTGTGCCGATATCCGCCAGTGGCTGGGCTGGAGCCGGGCGCGCTTCGCGCAGGGGGCGGCAGGTCGCCGCCTCGACATTGGCCGCATAGTCGCCGCTGTCGGACACCGCGAGCAGATCCTCGCCGCTGCCGGCCAGGACATGGAATTCTTCGGACCGTTTGCCGCCGATATTGCCGGAGTCGGCTTCGACAACCCGAAATTTCACGCCGGCGCGTTCGAAAACGCGGCAGTAGGCCGCGCGCATCGCCGCGTAGCTGGCGTGCAGGGAGTCCTCGTCGATGTTGAAGGAATAGGCGTCCTTCATGATGAATTCGCGCGCCCGCATCACGCCGAAGCGCGGCCGGATCTCGTCCCGGAACTTGGTCTGGATCTGGTAGTAGTTCACCGGCAACTGCTTGTAGCTGCGCACGTCCTGGCGGACCAGGCTGGTGATCACCTCCTCATGGGTCGGGCCGTAGCAGAACTCCCGTTCGTGGCGGTCACGCATGCGCAGCAACTCGGCGCCCATCTGGTCCCAGCGTCCGGATTCCTGCCACAGCTCGGCCGGATGCACGCTGGGCATCAGCAGTTCCACCGCGCCTGCCCGGTTCATTTCCTCGCGCACGATGTTCTCGACCTTGCGCAGGGCCTTGAGGCCCAGCGGGGTCCAGGTGTACAGGCCGGCGGCAATGCGCCGGATCATGCCGGCGCGCAGCATCAGCTGATGGCTGATGATCTCGGCGTCGGCGGGCGTTTCCTTGCTGGTGACGACGGGGAATTGGGACAGGCGCATGATCGGGTTTCTCAGAGGAAGATCTGGACCGGGATCTCCGCGGCGCGGCCGTCCCGGGGGGCAAAGGCGCGCATTTCCAGCACACCTTTGGTATTGAGGGAAATCACCAGCAGCAGGCAGTCGGTAGCAGGCTGGGCTTGCAGATCGGCCGCATCGGGCACTGGCGGGCTGTCGGGGTGGCTGTAGTACAGCGCCATCGGCTCCAGATCGCGCGTTCGCGCGGATGCCAGGGCCCCGGCATAGTCGGCGGGGTCGATGGCATAGGCGTGGGCTGGCTCGCCCGCCACGTTGGGCAGGCCGACGATGTCCTTGGGCTGGCCATTGTGGCCCAGCAACAGGCCGCAGACGCGTTGCTGTGGAGAAGTCTGTGCCTGCTTGAGCAGGCGAGTGGCAAGGGTGCGGGACAGGGTCAGCATGCGGGGTTCCGGCAAACGGGGCAGTCGGGTTCAGGAGGAACCCGCCATTTTCGCCAATTTGAGGACCGGGCGTCGAATATTTGCAGGTAACCGCTTTGCCCCTGGCCGGTCAGCCACTTGATTGCTTCCAGTGCCTGCGCGCTGCCGATGATGCCCACCAGCGGCCCGAGCACACCGGCCTGTTCGCAACTTTCCGTGGCCGGGCCCTGCTCGCCGTAAAGGCAGGCATAACAGGGCTTGTCCGGATCGCCGGGCGCGCTCACGAAGAGCTGGCCTTCCAGGCGGATCGCAGCGCCGCTCACGAGCCCACATCGGGCCCGGGCGCAGGCCCGATTGACTGCATGACGGGTCGGGAAATTGTCGCTGCAGTCCAGCAGCAGGTCGCAGTGCCGCGCCAGTTCATCCAGCCTGGCCTGGTCGGCGTGCTGCGCGAAGGCTTGCACCTGGATCTCGCTGTTCAGGGCGCTCAGGGTGCGGGCGGCGGAACTGGCCTTGGTCTCGCCGACCCGCTGTTCATTGTGGATGATCTGGCGCTGCAGATTGCTCAGCTCGACCCGGTCGCCATCAAGCAGGCTCAGGCGGCCCACGCCGGCGGCGGCAAGATACAGGGCCGCCGCCGAGCCCAGGCCGCCGAGGCCGATGATGCCAACATGAGCATCGCCGAGCATGGTCTGCCCATGGGCGCCGATCTCGGGCAGGATTTCCTGGCGGCTGTAACGGCTCATGCGGGCTTGCGACCGCAGCTGATGCGTTCGAGTCCGGCCAGGTCTGCGCGACTGTGGACCTCAACGAAGCCCGCATCCTGCAGCAACTGCCGCACGGCGGCGCCCTGATCCATGCCATGTTCCAGGGCCAGGTGGCCGGCGGGCTTCAGGTGGGCTGGTGCCGCCGCGATGATCTTCCGCAGATCGTCGAGGCCGTCGGCGCCGGCAATCAGAGCCTGCTGCGGTTCAAAGCGCAGCGCCTGCAGATGAGGGTCGGTCGCAGCGATGTAGGGCGGATTGCTGAGGATCAGATCGAAGCGCCGCCCGTCCAGCGGAGCGAACCAGTCGCCGTGCCGCCATTCGATTGCACAGGCGTGGGTCTGCGCGTTGCGCCGCGCCCAGGTCAGGGCCTTGGCATCGCGTTCCACCGCGCAGACCTGCCACAGCGGGCGTTCGTGCTTGACCGCGATCGCAATTGCGCCACTGCCGGAGCCCAGGTCCAGGACCTCCAGCGTGTTGTCGGGCAGCGCAAGAGCGAATTCCACCAGCATTTCGGTTTCCGGGCGCGGGACCAGACAATCCTCACCCAGTTCCAGGGGCAGGGACCAGAACTCCTGCTGGCCTAGCAGGTAGGCCATCGGTCGGCCCTGCGCCCTTGCCGCGAGCAGATCGCGAAAACGCTGCCGTTCGGTGGCGGGCAGGTGATCCTCGGGGCGCGCATACAGGCGGCTGCGAGGCCAGTTGAGCACGTGCGCCAGCAGCAATTCGGCGTCCAGCCGGGGGCTGGTCGAGACCGCGCGCAGATGCGTCCTGGCGTCGCCGAGCAGTTGCCGGATGGAGTCAGGCACCGAGCTCGGCCAGCTGGGCAGCCTGGTGCTCCTGCTGCAGCGGTGTGATCAGTTGCTGCAGATCGCCCGCGAGAATTGCGTCGAGCTTGTACAAGGTGAGATTGATGCGGTGGTCAGTGACCCGGCCCTGCGGGAAATTGTAGGTGCGGATGCGTTCCGAGCGGTCGCCGGAGCCGACCAGGGCCTTGCGGGTTGCGGCCTGTTCGCTGGACTGGGCTTCGCGTTGCATGTTGAGCAGCCGGGCCTGCAGCAGGGACATGGCGCGCGCCCGGTTCTTGTGCTGCGAGCGTTCATCCTGACATTCCACCACGATGCCGGTGGGCAAATGGGTCAGGCGGATCGCCGAATCGGTCTTGTTGACATGCTGGCCGCCGGCGCCGGATGCGCGATAGGTGTCGATGCGTAGATCCTTGCTGTCGATCTCCACCGCGTCCACCTCATCCATTTCCGGCAGGATTGCCACAGTGCAGGCGGAAGTGTGAATACGGCCCTGGGATTCGGTTTCCGGCACCCGCTGGACCCGATGGGCGCCGGATTCGAACTTCAGCTGGGAATAGGCGCCATGGCCGATGATGCGCGAGATGATTTCGCGATATCCGCCATGCTCGCCCTCGCTGGCGGACAGGACTTCGACCTGCCAGTTCTGGCTGGCCGCGTGGCGTTCGTACATATTGAACAGATCGCCGGCAAACAAGGCCGCCTCGTCGCCGCCGGTACCGGCGCGGATTTCCAGGAAGATGTTGCGCGTATCCAGCGGGTCGCGCGGCAAGAGGTGAACCTGCAGGGATTGCTCGCGCGCCAGTTGCGCCGTCTTCAGCTCGTCCAGTTCCAGGCTCGCCATTTCCCGCATGTCCGGATCCTCGTCGCTGGCCATCTGCTGCAGGCTGTCCAATTCCTGCTCGCCCTTGCGGTACTTTCCGAAGGTCTCGATGATCGGTTCCAGTTGGGCGTACTCCTGCGAGTACTTGCGGAACTTGTCCTGGTTGCGGATCACCTCGGGGTCAGACAGCTCGTGGCCGAGCTCCTCGAAACGGGAGTGCAGGTCCTCGAGGCGGCGGATCAGGGATGGATTCATTCTTCTTCGTCGAGCTGGAAAATGGCGTTCAGCATGCGCAGGCGCGCATTCCGCTCCTGTTCGCCCAGATGGCGCAGGCTGACGGTTGGGCGATGCAGGAATTGCTGGGTCATGGCATGGCTCAGGCGCTGCAGGACTTCCTCCGGGTCGGTGCCACGGCGCAGCTGGCGCCGGGCCTGCTGCAACTGCTGGTCGGCGATGCGCTGGGTCTTGCGGCGCAGCTGCCGGATCACGTCATGATTGGCGCGTTGCTGCAGCCAGTCGACGAAATCCTGGGTTCCGGTTTCGATGATCTCGCGGGCGGAGTCCGCTGCAGCCTCGCGCGCCTTGCGATTCTGTTCCGTGACCTGCTGCAGGTCATCGACGGTGTACAGGTACACGTCGGGGTTTTGACCAACTTCGGGGTCGATGTTGCGCGGGACGCCGAGATCGATCATCAGTACCGCCTTGCGCTTGCGCCGGTCCAGCGCGGCTTTCACCATCGCGTGCGTGATCAGTCGCTGATCGGTGGCGACGGTGGTGACGATGACATCGGCATGCGGCAATTGCTGCGGCAGGCCATCCAGGGCGCAACTGGCGCCGCCGAATCGTTCGGCCAGCAGGCGCGCCCGCTGCGGTGTGCGGTTGGCGATCGTCATGCGTGGCTGGCCCATCTTGTAAAGATGTTCCGAAATCAGCCGGGCCGTATCTCCGGCGCCGATGATGAGCACATCGCGGTTTTTCAGATCGGCGAATATTTCGCCGGTCAGACTGGCGGCCGCGGCGGCAACGGAAACCGACCTGGCGCCAATGCTGGTGCGCGTGCGTACATCCTTGGCGACATGGAAAGCATGTTCGAACAGGCGGGTGAGGATGGGGCCGACGCTGCGCTGGTCGCGGGCGATGGCAAAGGCCTCTTTCATTTGCCCCAGGATCTGGGGTTCGCCGAGGATCATCGAGTCCAGACCGGAGGCGACGCGCAGCGCATGGCGGATGGCGCGGCTGTCGTCATAGCTGAACAGATGCGGGTCCAGTTCCTGGCTGGCGATCTTGCCGTGGCGCGACAGCCAGTCGCTGAGGCTGGCCTGGGCGCCACCGACGGTGAAAATCTCCGTGCGATTGCAGGTGGAGAGTACGGCCGCTTCACGGACGCCAGGCACGGCGCGGATTTCGCTCAGGGCCCGGGGTAGCGCATCGCTGGCGATGGCCACGCGTTCGCGCAAATTCAGCGGGGCGGAGCGGTAATTCAAACCCAGGGCGAACAAGGACATCACGCTCCGCGGAAATGAGGTGGTTTGCAGGCAGGCAGACCGCTGGTGGCGGCATTCATGGGCGCGGTCTCGTCGGGACCAGCCGCCTGTGCGATATGTGGATAATACGCGTCACGGTGTAATTTTCGGCTAAGGTCGCTCTGGGAACAAGCAGGGCGACCTTTTGTCCATACTATGGTCCGCCCGCAAGCTGCCCGCCAGCCGGCGGTGTCGGCGGGCAGAACGGATTTCGGCTTGAGATTGGGATGCAATTAACACGATCGCGCAGTTTCGTCTTCTTGGGGCTCGCCTTGCTGCAGTGCGGCTGCGCCAGTCTTGGTGGTCAGGCGTCGACAGAACCGCGCCGCCAGCCTTTCTGGCAGGCCACCGAACTCAGTCCGGCCGCCGAGTTGAATGCCGCGATCCTGGCGGGGGAACTGGCGCAGCGCAGGCAGTTGAACGATGTAGCCGCGCGCCAGTACGCCACCGCTGCGCGCCTCAGTGAAGACCCCAAGGTCGCCGCGCGCGCGACCCAGTTGGCCTTGCAGGCGGAAGATACGGATCTGGCGATGGCGGCGGCGCGGCGCTGGATCGAACTCGCGCCGGAGCAGGATGGCGCCTATGAAGTTGCCGCCAGGCTGGCCTTGCGGCAGGCTGACTTCGATCAGGCGGTGGCGCTGCTCCAGGTGCTGGTGGGGCGTGCAGGCGAGCCCCCGGATCGCGCCCTGCTGACGGTGACCGATGTGCTTTCCGTCGAGTCGCTAGGTCTGGAGCAGGCGTTGGCGCTGTACCAGCAAACCACCGCAATGCTGCCAGCTTCCGCCGGCCTCGCCTACGGCCGAGGTCTGCTGGCCTATCGGATGGGAGGGAATGACACCGCAAGCGCCGCGCTGATCCAGGCCCTGGATCAACGGCCGAACTGGCGCCAGGCGCAGATGCTCCTGCTCAGGCTGCACTTGCAGGCAGGCGAGACCGAGGCGGCCGTGAAAGTGATCCGGGATCTGCATGTCGAATCGCCGCGTGATCTTAACCTGCGCCTGGCCCTTGGTGCCCTGCTGCTGGAACACGAGCAGCTGGAACTTGCCCGCAACGAGTTTGCCACGGCGCTGAAGATTGATGCGGACAATGCTTCGGCCCGTTTCGCCTTGGGCCTGATCGCGCTGGATTCGGGACATCTGGTGGGGGCGAGAACGCATTTCGCCCGGCTGCTTGAGCTTGGTGAGCGCAGTTCCGACGCCGCCTATTATCTTGGCCGCATCGCGGAAAATCAGGGCCAGCCGGACGAGGCCCTGGACTTTTATCGTCGGGTCGATGATGGCGGGCGGGTGCTTGATGCGGCGATCCGGCAGGCGGTCATCATCAGCCAGAAAGGCGAGCTGGCCGCCGCCCGGCAGTATTTGCTGGGCCTGCGCGGACGTCACCCACAGCATGCCCTGCGCCTGCTGCAGGTTGAAGGCGAGCTGCTGTATCAGGCTGGCGCCTATGACGCTGCGGAGGAGGTCTACAGTCGTGCGCTCGAGGACTATGCGGGCGATGCTGATCTGCTCTACGGGCGCGCCGTGGTCTACGAGCGCAATCAGAAATTCGTTCTCGCCGAGCAGGATCTGCGGCGCATCATCAAGGCGGATCCCGACGATGCGCGGGCTTTGAATGCGCTGGGCTACATGCTCAGCAACCACACGCAGCGTCTGGATGAGGCCGGGGAGTTGCTGCGCAAGGCGCTGGAGCTGGCGCCGGACGATCCGGCGGTGATCGACAGCATGGGCTGGCTGCATTTCCGTCGGGGAGAGCACGATCAGGCGCGTGTCCTGCTCGAGCGGGCCTATGCGATGATGCCGGATCCGGAAATCGCGGCCCATCTGGGTGAGGTGCTGTGGCTGCAGGGCGAGCTGGGGCGGGCTCGCAAGATCTGGCGCGCTGCCCTGCAGGATGCGCCGGAGCACAAGGTATTGCGGGAGACCATCCGGCGCCTGGATGTCGCCATTTGAGCTTGCGTGCGACTGGCGTCGCCATCCTGGTCCTGCTGCTGGGCGGCTGCAGCATGCTGCCGCCACAGCCAACCGAGGCGGCGCTTGCCCAGCGCATGGAAGCGCGGCGTCTGGCCCTGACGAGCTGGCGTTTCAAGGCCCGGCTGCAAACCGCGTCACAGCGTGGCAGCGTTCGCTGGCAGCAGGAGGGCGAGGCTTTCGATGTGCTGATCAGGGGGCCTTTCGGTTTCGGCGGTCTGCGCCTGCGAGGCACGCCGGAGCGGGTGGAAATCGACGATGGCAAACAGCGCCTGGTCAGCGATGCGCCCGAGCGCGACCTCTATCAGCGCAGCGGTTTCCGTGTGCCGCTTGGCGCCCTGTCGTACTGGGCCCGCGGTTTGCCCGCGCCTGGACTGGCGCGGCCACTGGTGCGGCGCGATGCCGCCGGTTACATCCGGCTGATCGAACAGGCCGGCTGGCGCATCGAACTGGATGACTATCAGGAAGCCCAGGGTCTTTGGTTTCCGTTCACCCTCAGGCTGGGCGTGGAAATGCAATGGCTGGACATCGAGATCAGTCAGTGGAGCCTGTGAGCGCAATGGAAGATGCGGGACTGGGTTTCGGGGCCAGGCTGCCGGCGCCGGCCAAGCTGAACCTTTTTCTTCATGTTCTGGGTCGGCGGGCGGATGGCCGGCACGAGTTGCAGACCCTGTTCCAGTTGCTGGATTTCGGCGACGAGCTGGACATCCGGCCGCGTCAGGACGGTCAGATTCGGCTGTTGCGGCCGCTGCCGGGGGTGGCGCCGCGTGAGGACCTGTGCTGGCGCGCCGCGACCCTGCTCCGGCAGCGCAGCGGGACGCGCCTCGGCGCCGATATTTCCTGTATCAAGCGGATTCCGATGGGCGGCGGTTTGGGAGGCGGCAGCAGCGATGCGGCCACCTGCCTGCTGGCGCTGAACCGGCTCTGGAGGCTTGATCTGAGCACCGCCCAACTGGCGCAGTGGGGTCTGGAACTGGGGGCCGATGTGCCGGTCTTCGTCCATGGGTACAGCGCGTTTGCCGAAGGGGTGGGCGAAAGGCTTCAGCCGATCGACCTGCCCGAGGACTGGTTTTGCGTGGTCACGCCCGATTGTCACGTCGCGACAGGGGAAGTATTTGCTGCGCCGGAATTGACAAGAAATAGCGCGCCCCTGACAATTTCCGACTTGCTCGCGAGCCGGGTGGACCTGCGCAATGATTGCTGGCCGGTTGTCGCCCATCGATTTGCCGCCGTGAAAGAAGCTTTTCAGCGACTGGCCGGGTTCGGGCAGCCGCAGATGAGCGGCACCGGGGCGAGCGTTTTTCTCCGCTGCGACTCGCGCTCTCAGGCGCTGGGGGTCGCCGCGGCGATGCCGGCAGGCTGGCGGACTTTCGTCGCGCGAGGACTGAACAAATCGCCGTTGCTTGATGCGGTGGCAAGACTGAATTTTGGGGTGTAGCCAAGTGGTAAGGCAGCGGGTTTTGATCCCGTGTACCGTAGGTTCGAATCCTACCACCCCAGCCATTTCCCTATTGCAATAGCCAAGTGCTGAACCGGAATGCCTGATCTCACCGAAACTTCCCTGATGTTGTTCGCGGGCAATGCCTGCCCGGGCCTGGCCCAGTCGATCGCCAGTCATCTGCGTCTCTCCCTGGGCAAGGCGACCGTCGGTCGCTTCAGCGATGGCGAGGTGATGATCGAGATCGAGGAAAATGTTCGAGGTCGTGATGTCTTCGTGATCCAGTCGACCTGTTCGCCCACCAACGACATGCTGATGGAACTGCTGGCCATGCTCGATGCCTTGCGGCGTGCCTCGGCGGCCCGAATCACCGCGGTGATTCCCTATTTCGGTTATGCCCGGCAGGACCGGCGGACCCGGTCTTCGCGCGTGCCGATCACCGCCAAACTGGTTGCCGACATGGTCTGCGCCGCCGGCGCCAACCGCGTGCTCACGGTGGATCTGCATGCCGAGCAGATTCAGGGTTTCTTCTCGGTGCCGGTGGACAATGTCTACGCATCGCCCGTGCTGTTGCATGATCTGTGGCGGCAGAAGCATGAGAATCTCATCGTCGTCTCGCCCGATGTCGGTGGTGTGGTGCGGGCGCGGGCGCTGGCCAAGCGACTGGATGATGCGGATCTGGCGATTATCGACAAACGTCGTCCGAAAGCGAATGTCGCCCAGGTGATGAATATCATCGGTGATGTTGAGGGCAAGAGCTGCGTGATGATCGACGATCTGGTCGATACCGCCGGCACGCTGTGCCAGGCCGCGGCCGCGCTCAAGGCGCATGGCGCCATGAAGGTCATGGCCTATGTCACGCATGCGGTGCTGTCCGGTCCGGCGATCCGCAATATCGAGGGCTCGGTCCTGGATGAACTGGTGGTGACCGACACGATTCCGCTGAACGAAGCGGCCAGCCGTTGCGACAAGATCCGCTCGCTGAAGACCGCGGCCCTGCTGGGCGAAACCATCCGGCGGGTCAACAACGAAGAATCGGTCAGTTCCCTGTACATCGACTGAAGCGCCTGTCGGGGCCTTGCGTATCCGCTCCTGCATTCTTAAAATGGTCGATTGCCGTCGCGCTGACGGTGTCTTTATCCCGCCATTCTTGGTCGCGAGACTGGCGGGTTTGTTGTCTCTACGGAGCTGAAAAAATGGAAGATTTTGTAGTCAACGCGGAACCCCGCACCGCGCAAGGGAAAGGTGCGAGCCGCCGCCTGCGTCGTGATGGCATGGTGCCCGCGATTCTTTACGGTGGTGATCAGAGCCCGGCCAATCTGCAGATCGGCGAGCATGAGCTGTTCCATCACCTGGAAAACGAAGCCTTTTTCTCCCATGTGCTGGTGATCAAGACAGCGCAGGGCGAAGAGCGGGCGGTGCTGAAAGATGTTCAGCGTCATCCCGCCAAGGCCAAGATCCTGCATGTGGATTTCCAGCGCGTCGTTGCCGGTCAGGAACTGCGCATGCATGTGCCGCTGCACTTCATCAACGAAGGCGCTTCACCGGCCGGCAAGAAAGGCGGGATCGTCGAGCATCTGGCCAATGAGGTGGAGATCATCGTCCTGCCGAAAAACCTGCCCGAGTTCATCGAGGTGGATTGCGCGGAGTTGGAGATCGGCGCGACCATCCACCTGTCGGATATCGTTCTGCCCGAGGGCGTGAAATTGGCGGCGCTTGCCCATGGTGATGACGCTGGTGTCGCGGTCGCGCATCTGCCTCGTGCCGCGGTGGAAGCTGATTCCGAAGAGGCTGAAGAAGGCTCTGACGAGGACTGATTGGCGTGGCTGAGGAGATGCTCAAGGCCATCGTCGGTCTGGGCAACCCAGGCGAGAAGTACTCCAAAACCCGGCACAACGCCGGGTTTTGGCTTATTGAGCGACTGTGTGAGCGCAGCCGTGCTGAAATGCGTTCGGTCAGTCGTCTGCAGGGCAGCTACGCCCAGATCGAGATCGCGGGTGAGCGCTTGCACTTGCTGATGCCGACGACCTTCATGAATCTGAGCGGGCGCTCGGTGCGCGCGCTGCTGGATTTCTACAAGTTGAGCCCCGAGCAGATTCTCATCGTCCATGACGAACTTGATCTGCCGGCCGGTGTCCTGCGTCTCAAGCGCGGTGGCGGAGCCGGTGGTCACAACGGTCTGAAAGACATCATTCGCTGCATCGGCCCGAATTTTGCCCGCCTGCGTCTGGGGGTTGGGCACCCGGGCGATCGCGAGCAGGTGCTGTCCCACGTGCTGTCGGCGCCGGGGCGGGCGGAGATGGGCAGGATGGAGATGGCTGTCGACGAAGGCTGTTGCGCCATCGAGAACTGCCTGGCTCGCGGCTGGGATGTCGCGGTCAATCAATTGCATTGCAAGAAGGGAAATTAACTTGGCTATACGTTGTGGAATTGTCGGTCTGCCCAATGTGGGGAAATCCACCTTGTTCAACGCGCTGACCAAGGCCGCCATTGCGGCGGAGAATTATCCTTTCTGCACCATCGATCCGAATGTGGGCATCGTCCCGGTGCCCGATCCGCGCCTGCAGGCGCTGGCCGCGATCGTCAAGCCGCAGAAGATCCTGCCGACGACGGTGGAGTTCGTGGACATCGCCGGCCTGGTCGCGGGGGCATCCAAGGGCGAAGGTCTGGGCAATCAGTTTCTCGGGCATATTCGCGAAGTCCATGCAATCTGTCATGTGGTGCGCTGCTTTGAAGATGACGACGTGATCCACGTTGCGGGCAGCATAGGCGCCCTGCGTGACATCGAGGTGATCGATACCGAACTGGTGCTGTCGGATCTGGACGTGGTGGTGCGCAACCGGGACCGGGCCCAGAAACTGGCAAGAAGTGGGGACAAGAAGGCGCTGGCCCGCCTGCAGTTGCTGGAGCGACTGCTGGCCCATCTGGATCAGGGCGCGCCGGCGCGCAGTTTCCAGCTTGATGCCGAAGAGCGCCTGAGTCTGCGGGACCTGAACCTGCTGACTTTCAAGCCAGTCCTGTATGTGGCCAATGTCCCGGAAGACGGGTTCGAGAACAATCCGGCCCTGGACGAGGTGCGGGCAATGGCCAGCCGGCAGGGCGCCGAGGTGGTGCCGGTGTGTGCCGCCATCGAAGCCGAACTGGCGCAGCTGGAAGAGGCTGAGCAACAGGAGTTCCTGACCGATCTGGGGCTGGAAGAGCCCGGTCTGAATCGCTTGATCCGGGCGGCGTATCGCTTGTTGGGTCTGCAGACCTATTTCACCGCCGGCGTGCAGGAAGTGCGCGCCTGGACCGTGTCGCAAGGTGCCAGCGCGCCACAGGCCGCAGGGGTCATCCATACCGACTTTGAAAAAGGCTTTATTCGCGCCGAAGTCATCGCCTATGACGATTTCATTGCCTGCAAAGGCGAGGCCGGTGCCAAGGATGCGGGCAAGTGGCGGCTTGAAGGCAAGGAATATCGCGTCGTCGAAGGTGACGTGATGCACTTCCGTTTCAATGTCTGACTCGACGGCACGGAGAAATTTGCGTAGAATGCGCGCCCCCGTGCCTTGCCACGGCTGATTCAATCTGGCTACGTAGCTCAGCTGGTTAGAGCGTGCGACTCATAATCGCAAGGTCGGCAGTTCAAGTCTGCCCGTAGCTACCAAACAAAAAATGAGCCCGCCTGCTGCGGGCTTTTTTGTGCCTGCCCTGGCGCTCAGATGGGGCGCGATGGAACCCATCGGACCGCCCGACCGTCATATAGGGCACTCTCCCAATGTGTTGTCTCCATGATTCGATCAGGCACTTTATTGTCTCTGGCGCTCGCGTGCTGCGCCAGTTTTTCCGCCCACTCGGCGCTCGCGCCGGAGCCCTCGAGTGGCACCGTCAGAAATCAGGGTGATACCCTGGAGTTCGTCGGCGGCCCGACGGCCGGTGCCAACGTCTCGCCCACCACGGGTTCGCCGGTCTGCGTGACCGGGGCGCTGGAGTGTGAGGTCTTTGCACTTGAAGTCGCACCTCCGGATGGCTCGCGGTCGCGGGTTCGGATCAGCATTGGCTGGAGCGATGCCACCAATGATCTGGACATCTACCTGGTGGATGCCGATGGCGCCATCGTTGGTCAGGCCGCCAGTGCCGCGAATCCAGAAATCATGGATGTCGGCGATCTGGCCCCGGGTGATTACGACATTCAGATCATTCCGTTTGCCGCAGCGGAGCCGGAATATACTGGTCTGGTCGAGCATTTGGGCGAATCGCAGGCGGTGACTTTCCCGCCGGTCAGCACGGCCGGTCCGGAACGCGTGATCGTTGGAGTAATCGACAGCGCGATCAATCCGTATCACGAGTTCTATTATCACGGTGGCCCCAATTACCCCGATGTGGCGCCCTCCGCGGTCACGCCTGAAGTGCTGGCGGAACTGGGGGTGCGGGAAGAAAATCACATCACCCTGACCCGTAGCGGTGACATTGCCGCCGATATCGAAGCGGACCGTGAATTCTGGGATCGGGTGCAGCCGGGTGAGTTGTACTGGTTTGTTGGCACCAATGTGATCGCCGCTTCTTATGCCGGTCCGGGCCTGCCGCTGCTGGTGCCGACGACGGACAAGAGTCCCCATGGCGTGGGAACCAGTTCTGCGGTGCTCAAGGCCAACCCGGAGGCCGTCATCCTGTTTGTCGAAACCGAAGGCGATCTGGCCAATGACGCCTCGCATGATCTGGTGTTTCTCAATCCGGCCGTGGATATCATCAGCACCAGTTACGGAGTCAGCGTGTCCGGCGTCTTTCTGCCGGAGGCCGCGCCGTTTCGCAACAGTCGCGAGGCGGTGCTGAACCTGGGCAAGCTGCATTTCAGCAGCGGCGGCAATTCCCCGGGCTTCACGCCAGGGCGCGCCGGCGCGGGGCCGTGGTGGTCAATTGGCGTGTCCGGTCATGAGGAAGGCTCCAGTGAGGGGCGCACTTCGGTTTCCGGCAATCTGCCGGATTTCGTTTCCGATTTCACCCAGGAGCTGGCCCGTTGCATGGATTGCGAGCGTGGTCTGGCCGATTACGCCGGCACCAGCTTCTCCACGCCGCGAGCGGCCGGGGTGGCGTCTCGGGTGCTGCTCGAAGCACGCCGCCGTGTCGGGCATGCGGGCGGTATCCGTACCGGTGGCGAGCAGGCCCTGATGGTCGAGGCTGCGCCGAGCCCGATCACCAACTGGTTCCTGCGCCGGGCCCTGGAGCAGGCGGCCTATGTGCCGGATCCGCTGGCCTACGATCCGGTGGAAGCGGTGTTTGATCTGGGCGCGCAGCCCTACAATCCCGCTGCGCCCTGGTTGCAGAGTGCCTGGGGCGATCTGACCGCCGATCCATCCCGCGGCGTCGTGGAGGCGGCCCTGACCCACCTTGGTCTGGCCTACCGCCCGCGCAGCAAGGTGCAGGGATTCTGCGAGTTCCAGACCAGTTTGATCGAGGAGCGCAAGGCCTACTGGGATAACCTGAGCGGCACGGCGCCAGCCAGCGATCCATTCATTTACTGCGATTCGGCGCTGCCCTGGCATCCGGCCAGCAATGATCCGGGTGGCGATTTCGATGCCGAGGGCGATGCGGACGCCGACGGCATTCCAAACGCCAGCGACAATTGTCCGGAAAACGCTAACCAGGATCAGGCGGATGCCGACGGTGACGGCTATGGGGATGCCTGTGATGCGCCGCCGCCGGACGCGGATGGCGATGGCGTGATCGACAGCGAGGACAATTGCCCGGTCGACGGCAATGAAGACCAGCAGGATACCGGTGGCGACGGAACCGGTGATGCTTGTGAAACGCCGCCGCAGGCACATGCCCAGCCCGGTCCGGGCCGCACCCTGGTCGCCAGCTTCGATGGCTCGGCCGGGCCGCTGACCACGCCGGTGGTGTGCCTGAATCCCTGTGGCAGCGGCAATGACGGATTTGCGACCTTCGAGTTCCGCTATGCGCTGCCGCAGGACTACCGTTATGAGCGCATCGAGTTCGTTTTGAGCTCCCAGGCTGGCACGCAATATTCCATGGAGATTTTCGGGCCGGATACCGCAAGCCTGGCCTTCCAGGGCAATGATGTGCGTGATGGCCGATTCGGCAGCGAGGCGGTGAACGATGGTGAGTTGGCGGTTGAACTGGAGCAGCCCGATCCGGGCTTGTACCTGGCGCAGATTCAGGAACAGTTGTCGGGCGGTAGTTTGCCCTTCAATCTGGAGGTTTATGTGACCTGTCCGGCTACCGGTTGCGAGCCAATGAACTCAAGTTCTCGTGGTTCGGTGGTCGGCACCGGCCTGCAGGGTGATGCCCGCGGGGGCGCCATGTCCCTGCTGGGTGTTCTCGGCCTGCTGAGCCTGCTGGCGCGGCGCCGCACGGGGTGGTCGCGAGGCTGATCCGCTCGTCGGGATTCAGGTTGCAGACCGTGCCCGCTGCTCAAGGCGGGTACGGTCATTCACCTTGGTGCGTTCTTGCAGTGGCCTGGCCGGTCAGCGCAGGCCGCGCTTTGGCGCGACCAAGCTGATGGACAAGCCGAGATTTGCAGCCGCCGGCTAGAAACGCATCCTGATCTTGGCCTGTGCCACCAGGATGTCGGCCGTCGCCCTGCCTGCGCGGTTGTACCAGTGGCCATATTCCAGGCTGGCTTCGATTTTGGAACGGCTCAGGTTCAACAGGCCATCAAGATCCAGCAGAAGTTGTGGCTTGAGATTCACCTTGCGCTGACCATCGATGGTGCGCACGAAGTCGGTGCTGACGCCCAGCGACCAGTTGCGATGGCGATTGGTGACCGGTGAGTTTTTGTCGACCGGGTTCAGTTCGACGCGAACGCCCTCCCGGCGCGGATTCTGGCGTTGATAGAGGTTGAAATGAACAGCGCCGCCCTCGGGCAGGAAGTAGTCGAAACCCAGCCCGTTTTTCACCGATTTGATCGGGTGCGGGCTGAATTCCAGGTCGTCCAGTTGAATTTGCTCCACCGCATTGAGAAAGCTGGCGCGCAGTTGTTCGGAGGCGCGCAGGGGGTTACGCATGAAGTGGTTGAGCTCTGCGCTTGAGGCGCCCCAGGCTTCGATGCCGAGGAAGACCAGTCGGGGCGAGCGATTCTGCACCGCGCGTTCAATATTCTTGTCGGCCTGGCTATACAGGGAGTCGGTTATCGTGGTGGCCGGATTGCTGGCCATGACCTGACCGGCGGCGCAGCAAAGCGTCAGGCCGTATGCGCAGTCGATCAGATGCCTCAGGCGCAGATTGCGGCGCCGTTCGATCTGGCATGCACTGACGTCTTGTCGCATCGGTCATCCTCTTTGATGGGCCCGTCCGACAGTGACGCATAATGCGCGTCAAGAAAATGCAAAACCGGGCGGCGGCCCGGTCGCATGCGCCTGGTGCAGAGATGTCCTAGTGCAGTGCCTGGCCCGGAGGCAGGGGCGCGCCCTCGCCGTGCAACGGGTGCTCTTCCACGGAGACGATCAGTTGCTCGGGCAAGCCTTTGCGCTGGCATTCCTCGATCATGGCCGCCCGCAGAAGTTCGCGGATCAGTCCTTCGGTGGAGAAAAAACGATTTCTGACGACCTGTGCGCGCGGATGGCGCGGGTCGAAACTGATCGCAGGACGGCCGTTGACGCTGATGCCGTGCAGGGTCAGGCCAGAATCCAGGGCGTCCTGCAGAATCTGCCTTGCATGTTGCATATTCATCGCGAAGCGAAACCTCGTGCTACAAGAATGTCTCGCCAGGCGGGTCCAGCCTGGCTGCTCGTTTACACGCAGCGCGAGGTTAAAAAGATCCCTGTGCAGTTCGCTCAGGTGCTGACCGATGGGTGTCGGCGCCAGGTCAGCAGACGATTGTTGGCGGGCATCGCCAGGTCCTGTTGCAGGATCAGGCCGGCTTGTCGCGCCAGTGCATCGACGGCTTCGAAATCGCGGATGCCCTGGCTTGCGAGCTGTTGTCGCAGGCTGAGATCGAAAGCCGCATTGCTTGCACTGGTATGTTGGCCATCGCGTTTGAAGGGGCCATAGCAAATCAGGTGCCCGTGTTCCCACAAGAGCTCCGGCAGGCGGCGGAACAGGGCTTCGACGCCGGACCAGGGCATGATGTGCAGGGTATTGGCGGTATACACGGCATCATGCCGTCGTGCCGGCCATGGTCCGGAGAACACGTCCAGGGCCAGTGGCGCAGGGCAGGCTGGCAGGTCGGCCAGCCACTGTCTGATGCCATCAAGTTGCGCCTGCCGATCGCTGCATTGCCAGGTCCATCCAGGCCGGCGGGTGCAGAAGTAGCTGGCGTGCTGGCCGGTGCCGCTGCCAATTTCCAGCACGCTGCAGCGTGGTGCCAGGATCTGCTGCAGGGCCTCGAAGATCGGTTGTTGGTTGCGCTGGCAAGCGGGAGAAAACGGGCGGGCGTCGTTCATGGATTCTTGCCCTCTTCGATCTGCCAGCGTGTCGCTGGTCCCAGTCTGGGGGCGACTTCTGTCAGCGTGGCCTGCAAGGTTTCGGCGAGTTTCCAGGGCGGCTGCAGGATCAGCATGCCGGAGCCATACATGCCGTAGTCGCCGAGCGCTTCCTGTACGTCGAGACGGACATGCAGTTTCTCGATGCCTGGCAGGGCGCAGAGTTCCTGCAGCATGATCCGGGCCGGGTCGCGCGGCAGGCGCGGGTACCACAGGGCGATGACAGCCGCGCGAAAGCGCCGATGCAGGGTCTTGATGCTGCTGATGCAGTGCTGGTAGTCCTGTTTCAGCTCGTAGGCAGGGTCGATCAGCACCAGGCCACGGGTCTGTGCTGGTGGCAGCAAGGCGCCGAGGGCTTCGAAACCGTCGCGTTGATGGATGCTGACATTGGGCCGGTGGCCGAGATTCCGTCGCAGGGCGAGGTCATCCTGCGGATGCAGTTCGCAAAGGATGGTCTGATCTTGGGCGCGCAGGCGGGATTGCGCGATCCAGGGTGAGCCCGGATAATGTTGCGCAGCAGCATCCGAAGTCGAGGGGCGAAGCAAGTGCAGGTAATCCGCCAGCAAGGCATCGCGTGCTGGCTCCTGCAGCAGTCTGGCCGCGCCTCTTTTGTATTCTGCGGTCTTGCGGGCCTCGGCGCTGTCGATACGATAGCGGCCAGCACCAGCGTGGGTTTCGAAGTAGCACAGCGGTGTTGGTTTGCTGCACAGCTGCTGCAATAGGCCCAGCAGGACCAGATGTTTCAGCACGTCGGCATGATTGCCGGCGTGAAAACTGTGACGATAACTCAACATGGTGGCGAAGATTAGCAGGCTTGTTCTGATTTGGTTTTTACTTCTGGGCGCCGGCAAGGCGCTGGCGGATCTCCGGCTGGATGCTGATGTCATGCATCATCCCCAACTGGACGAGGCCAGTTCCCTGGCCTCTGGTGCGATGGAATTGGCGTTTCAGCCCAGTGCGCGGGCCAACGGCTATTCGCAGAATCTGGATCTGGTGCTTTTCGGGCGCTGGAACGAGCGTCTGAGCAAGCATTCCCATGCGGATGTGCGGGAGTTCGCCTATACCCTGGCAAGCCGGGACTACGAAGCCCGCGTCGGGATGACACGGTCGTTCTGGGGAGTCACCGAAGGCGCTCATCTGGTCGACATCATCAACCAGGAAGACTGGCTGGAGGATGTTGATGGGGAAGACAAGCTCGGACAGCCGATGCTCAGCCTTGCCTGGACCGCCGACTGGGGGATCTGGCGGGCCTATCTCCTGCCGTATTTTCGCGAGCGCCAGTTCCCGGACCGGGCGTTGTGGCCGATCCCCTTTGCGATTGCCGAAGAGGAGGCCCGGTTCGAGTCCGAACGCGAGCAGCAGCATCTTGATTACGCCTTTCGCTGGAAGCACTATTTCGGCGGGCTGGATGTGGCGCTGTCCTGGTTCCAGGGCACCGGTCGCGAGCCGCGATTGCTGCCCTGTGCGCGGCGTGGCAGCGGGCGGCCCGGCACCCAGGACCAGGCCAACTGTGATCTTGAGGAAGCCTTTGCCGGCGAGGAACCCAGCGCGATGGAGGAATTGCTGCTGGAACTGGGTTCCGGTGCGGGCCTGATGCCAAGTCGGGAAGAGCAGGAAGAGGCCGCCGTGCAGGCAGCGCTGGCGGATATCGTGCTGGTTCCTCATTACGACCAGATCGGCCAGTTCGGCCTTGAACTGCAATGGATTCAGGGCGCATGGGCCTGGAAATTCGAAGGTCGGCGTCGCCAGCAGCGCTCGAACGTGCGCCATGCCGCCGCCGCGGGCTTCGAATACACCCGTTCGCAGCCCTTCAACTGGCCGGTGGATTTCGGCTACGTGCTGGAATATCTGTATGACGAGCGAGGCGGTCGCGGTGGTGAGATCGCGCCACTGAACAATGATCTGCTGATCGCGTGGCGCGCGCTGTTCAGCGATGTTGCCGGGACCCAGTTTCTCGCCGGTGTGTTGCAGGATCTGGATGACCGTGGACGCATTTACAGCCTGGAAGCCAGTCGCCGGCTGGGGGATGCCGCCAGTATCGGGCTGGAGTTGCGCATCTACAGTGATCTGCCGGCCGATGACCCGCTCGGTTTTCTAGCGGACACCGACCGCATTCGGCTGCTGCTGAGCTACTACCTGTAATCGATCTGGCTGCAGGGGACGAGGGCGCCGCGCCAGGACGGTGCCCGCGCTCGCTTACAGCAGTTCGAAACCCATTGCGGTGGCCTCGCCGCCACCGATGCACAAGGCGGCGACGCCGCGGCGGCCGCCGCTCTGGCGCAGGGCATTGAGCAGGGTGACGATGATGCGTGCGCCGGAGGCGCCAATCGGGTGGCCCAGCGCGCAGGCGCCGCCGTAGATATTCACCTTCTCATGCGGCAGTTCCAGTTGCTGCATCGCCGCCATCGTCACCACCGCAAACGCCTCGTTGATCTCCCAGAGGTCGACGGACTCGCTGCTCCAGCCATTTTTCGTCAGCAGCTTGCCAATGGCGCCGACCGGGGCGGTGGTGAACCATTGCGGTTCCTGTGCATGGGTGGCATGGCCCACGATCCGGGCCAGCGGATCGAGCGCCCGACGCTCGGCTTCGGAGGCCCGCATCAGCAACAGGGCGGCCGCGCCATCGGAAATCGAACTGGCATTGGCCGCGGTGACGGTGCCATCCTTGCGGAACACCGGGCGCAGTTGCGGAATCTTGTCGGGACGTCCCTTGCGGGGTTGTTCATCCTGCGCGATGTGCGTCTCGCCGCTGCGTGTCTTGACGGTGAGCGGGGTGATTTCCCGTTCGAAATTCCTTGCCGAGGACTGCGCCCGTGCCAGGGAGGCGATGGCGAAGCTGTCCTGGGCTTCGCGGCTGAACTTGAGTTCATCTGCCGTGGCTTCGGCGAAAACGCCCATGGCCTTGCCCCGATCGTAGGCATCCTCCAGGCCATCGAGGAACATGTGGTCCTTGATCTCGCCATGACCCAGGCGATAGCCACCGCGCGCCTTGGCCAGCAGATAGGGCGCATTGGTCATGGATTCCATGCCGCCGGCGATCATTCGCTGTGCGCTGCCGGCGAGAATCAGGTCGTGGGCCAGCATCGCGGCTTTCATGCCGGATCCGCACATCTTGTTGATGGTGGAGCAGCCGGTCGCCAGAGGCAGGCCGGCGCCGAGGCTGGCCTGGCGTGCCGGCGCCTGGCCCTGACCTGCCGACAGCACATTGCCCATGATGACTTCATCAATCGCATCGGCCGGCAGGCCGCTGTCGGCCAGGCTGGCTGCAATGGCCGCAGCGCCGAGTTCGGCGGCGCTGAAGCTGGACAGTTCGCCCTGCATGCCGCCCATGGGGGTGCGGCGCGCACTGACAACAACAATCGGGTCGTTCATCGGTGATCTCCCTTTATTTGGGCGCCATGCGAATGGCGCCATCCAGGCGGATGGTTTCGCCATTGAGCATGGTGTTTTCGATGATGTGCTGCGTCAGTTGCGCGTACTCATCCGGCCGCCCCAGGCGGGAGGGAAACGGCACCTGCATGCCGAGGGACTGCTGGGCCTCGGCCGGCAGGCTTTCCAGCAGGGGGGTGAGAAACAGCCCCGGTGCGATGGTCATGACCCGGATGCCGGAGCGGGCGAACTCGCGGGCCAGCGGCAGGGTCATGCCGACGATGCCTGCTTTTGATGCGGCGTAGGCGGGTTGACCGATCTGGCCATCGTAGGCGGCGACCGAAGCGGTGTTGATGATGACGCCGCGCTCGCCCTCGTCATTCGGTGCCTGCTGCATCATCGCGTGAGCGACCAGGCGGATCATGTTGAAGCTGCCGGTCAGGTTGACCGCGATGATGCGCTCGAAGGCGTCCAGCGCCAGAGGGCCGTCACGGCCGACCGCCTTGGCAGGGGTGCCGATGCCGGCACAATTGATCAGGCCGGTGACCACGCCAAACCGCGCCTGATGGGCCTCCAGGCAGCGCTGTGCATCCTCGGCGCTGGCGACATTGCAGCGCACGAAGCCGGCGTCGAGTTCGGCCGCCAGGGCGCTGCCCAGTTCTTCATTCAGGTCGGCGATGGTGATGCGTGCGCCAGCGGCGGCGAGTCGCCGTACGGTGGCGGCGCCCAGTCCGGATGCGCCGCCGGTGACGATGATGGCACTGTCTGCGAGCTTCATGGTGGTTTCGATCTCCTTGAATACGGTTGGTTAGCTGAGTTCAGGCGGCCAATGTGGTTTTCGCCTTGTAGGAACATAGATGGGCAATCGGGCAGTGCCAGCATTCCGGCTTTCTCGCCTTGCAGACATAGCGTCCGTGCAGGATCAGCCAATGGTGTGCATGCACCAGGAACTCTTCTGGAATGCGTTTGAGCAGGCCTTTCTCCACTGCCAGAGGGGTTTTGCCCGGCGCGATGCCGGTGCGATTGCCCACTCTGAAAATGTGCGTGTCCACCGCCATGGTGGGTTCGCCGAATGCGACATTCAGGACCACATTGGCGGTCTTGCGGCCGACGCCAGGCAGGCGCTCCAGCGCCGCCCGGTCGCGTGGTACCTCGCCGCCATGTTCATCCAGCAGCAGGCGGGCGGCGGCAACCACGTTCTTCGCCTTGGAGTTGTAGAGGCCCAGCGTGCGAATGTAACGGCTGAGTCCCTCCACGCCCAGATCCCAGATCGCCTGTGGCGTATTGGCGACGGCAAACAGCTTGCTGGTGGCCTTGTTGACGCCGACATCGGTGGACTGGGCGGACAGGGTGACCGCCACCAGCAATTCATAGGCGCTGGCATAGCGCAATTCGGTTTCCGGCTGCGGGTTTGCGGCGGCGAAGATCTCGAAGATCGCGTGGATCTTCTGGCGGCTCAGCGGCATGATGTCAGGACAGGGCGGAAAACTTCGCGCTGGTGATCGAAAGGCGATAGATCAGGGTTTCGCAGAACACCTTGTAATAGCGCAACTGACAGCTCTCCGAGACGGTTTCCATCGCGATGGCATTGATTTTCAGCACCAGGACTTCCGAGTCCGCGGTCACCGTGGCGGTGCGTTTGACGGCGGATATGAAAGCAATCTCGCCGAAAACGTCGCCCTTGTTCAGGGTCATCAGCGGCTTGCCGGCCTTGCTCACCGCCACCTGGCCGACCACGATGATGTAGAACGCATTGTCGATCTGCCCTTCCTGAATGATGACGTCGCCCGCATGGAAGCTGAGCATGCTGCTGGCGCTAAGCAGTTCGTCGATTTCCTCGTCGTCGAAATCGTTGAAAAAACGCAGCCGACGCAGGGAATCACGCCCTTCGGTGCGGTTGATCTGCCGTTCGGCATAACGCAGACGGTTATTCAGCCGGGTCAGCGCCGCCGCCAGTTCCTGGCCGCTCTGGAAACGTTGCAGGGGATCCTTCTGCTGCAGCTTGAGCATGATCTCGACCAGCAGTTCCGGCAGGTCAGGGCGTTTATTGCGTGGATCCACGGCCGGCGCCAGCTTGACCATGTCGAGCAGACGTTTGATGTCCTGTGCCACGTAGGGTGGTTCGCCGCACAGCAGGTAGTGCATCACGCTGCCGAGCGAATACAGATCAGCGCTCGGCCCCATGGCTTCCTTGCGAATCTGTTCCGGCGACATGAATGCCGGCGAGCCGACCACCGACTCCGGCAGCAGCCGCAGTTCACCCTGCATGACCTCGGCGATCGAGAAATCCATGATCTTGGCCACCCCCTGCTTGCTCAGCATGATGTTGCCGGGCTTGATGTCGCGATGCAGGACGCCGCGTTTGTGGGAGTAGTCCAGGGCTTTGGCGCACTGGAACATGATGTCGACAATCTGTTCGATCGACAGTTCGCGTGGGGGGCGGGCGAGTTCGGCGAGCGTGTCGCCGTCAACCAGTTCCATGACGATATAGCTGATGCGTTCTTCCACGCCGGCATCGAATACCGAGACGATATGCGGGTGATGCAGCAACCCGGCGGCATGTGCTTCGGCGAAAAATTCCCGGTTCTGCTGGATGGACTGCGCCGGGTCCATGGCGGAGTTGGTCATCGCCAGCTTGATCGCCACCTCGCGGGCGACGAAAGGATCGTAGGCCGAATAGACCACGCCGCAGGTGCCGCGGCCGATTTCTTTCTGCAGCAGATACTTGCCGATCTGGCTCGGGATCTGGTCCGCCTCTGGCACCGTCACCGTCTGGCTGCGTCGGGTCATCGGAACTGTTTCAGCCATGCGTTGCGTCCTTGAGCGAAGCCGGTGCCTATTGACGGATCTTGAGGTAAGCGGCGGCCATGGCCAGGGCCCGGCCAGCCTCCGGTACAAAGCCCGGCGTGGTCTGAAAATCATGGCCGAGATCGGCGAAAACTTCTAGTTTCGAATCGACGCCGGCGTCCTTGGCCAGGGCGTGGACACGGCGCGCGTCATCCAGCAGAAGATCATTGCCGGCGGCCTGGATCAGCAAGGGGGGCAGGCCGCTCAGATCGGCAAAGATCGGCGAGATCTGTGGATGGTCGCGTGGGGTTTCGGCCGCATAGTATTCACAGCAGATGTCGAGCCACTCCTTGGTCAGCAGGGGCTCGAGGTGGCGGTTCCGACCGATGCTGGCGCCGCTGAGCGTCAGGTCGGCGAACGGACAGGCCAGCCAGGCACAGGCCGGCATGGGTTGATCCTGCGCCTTGAGTTCCAGCATCAGGCTGAGACACAGGCCGGCACCGGCCGAATCGCCTGCGAGCGCGATACGATCGGCCGGCAGCAGCGTGCCGAGCTGCCTGAATGCGGCCAGCGCGTCCAGCTGGGCGGCCGGAAACGGGTGCTCCGGTGCCAGACGGTAATCCAGCACATAAACCGGACAGCCACAGGCGCGGGCGAGATAGGCGGCAAAGCTGCGGTAGGTCCTGGCATTGCCGATCATGAAGCCGCCGCCGTGCAGGTAGAGCAAAGCACGGCTGTGGTCCGATTTTTCCGGCGTCAGTTTTTCCGCCGGCCGGGCGCCCAGGGTCACCGCTTCCACCGCGACGTGCCGGGGCATCCACTGCATCCGGGCGAACAGTTCCAGGGCGCGGCGCTGGCTCTCGGGCGAATGCTGATGGTGCAGACGTGGTCGTAGCGCATACTTGATGGCGAGGGCCGTCATGCGAGAACGCAGGCTGGTCACGGTGAAATCTTCCTGGAATGAGGCGGGCATGTTAACCCATCCGTGGCGACTGGCTGCGCGCATGCCTTGACCCTCAGGCTTGAGCCTGGCCTGCGCGCTACGTAGAATCTGGGCCCTTTTTGCTGCCGGTTCTTGCCATGTTCATTGCCCCTCAACGCTATCTGATGGGTCCCGGTCCCGCTCCGGTGGCGCCCAGCGTGCTGGAAGCTTCGGCCCAGCCCACCATCGGTCATCTTGATCCGGCGTTCGTCGAATTGATGAATACCGTGCAAGAACAGTTGCGGCAGGCTTTTCGCACCCGCAACGCCTTCAGCATGCCTTTCTCCGCACCGGCGACCGGCGCCATGGAAGCCTGTCTGATCAACGTGCTCGAGCGCGGTGATCGGGTTCTGGTGTGCCAGAACGGTGTTTTCGGCGTGCGTCTCGCCGAAATGGCCCGTCGCTGCGGTGCCGAGGTCGATGTGCTGGAGTTTCCCTGGGGACGGGCGGTCGATCCGCAGCGACTGGCCGATCAGCTGGCGACCCATGCGCCGTACACGCTGGTGTGCTGGGTGCAGGCCGAGACCTCGACCGGCGTGCTCAGCGACAGCAAGAGCTTGGCCGAAGTCGTGCAAACCACGGATGCCTTGACCCTGGTGGATTGTGTCACCGCCATCGGGGGCTGTCCCATCGAAGTCGATGCCTGGGGCCTGGACATGGTCTATGCCGGCAGTCAGAAATGTCTTGGTGCGCCTCCGGGCATTGCCCCGATCACGATCGGGGAAAGGGCGCTGGAGGCTTTGAACCGGCGCAAGACGCCGGTGCAGAGCTGGTTCATGGACTTCAGCCTGCTCGGCGGCTACTGGGCCGGTGCCGGCAAGCGCGCCTACCATCACACCGCGCCGGTCAATGCCATCTACGGTCTGCATGAAGCCCTGAACCTGCTGCTGGCCGAAGGCCTGGAGCAGGCTTGGTCGCGTCATCAAACGCTCAATGCGGCGCTGGTGGCCGGTCTGGCCTCGCTCGGAATCGAGCCCTTGCCGCCGGCGGATCAGCGCCTGCCGCCGCTGACCACGATCGGGATTCCGGATGGTCTGGACGATGCCGCATTTCGCAGCTATCTGCTGCAGGAGCATGACCTGGAGATCGGTGCAGGTCTCGGCGAGTTCGCCGGCAAGGCCTGGCGCATCGGTCTGATGGGGCATGGCTGCAACCAGGAGGCGGTCGAGCGCTGTGTTGGCGCGATCGCTGCCGGCATGCAGCATTTCGGTCAGCAGGTGGATGCGCCGGCGGCGATTGCCGCCTGCCGGGGCAACTGAGCGCTGCCGCAAGGCGGCCGTTCAGTCTAAATCCGGCAAGGCCGTACGGGTGCGGACGCAGCGGGCCTGCAGTTCCGCTGCGGGCAGGGGGGCCTGCGGGTGGGCGCCCCAGACCGGTGCGGGCCAGGCGGCATCGCCGGCAAAGCGGGCGATGTGGTGCACATGCAGCTGGGGCACCACATTGCCCAGCGCGGCGATATTGAGCTTGTCCGGGCTGAATTCCCGCTGCAAATAGTCAGCCAGCCGACGGCTTTCCAGCCAGAGCTGGGCGGTCGCGGCGAGATCCAGTTCGTGCAGTTCACGCAGCCCCTCACGTCTTGGCACCAGAATGAACCAGGGATAGCGCGATTCATTCATCATCAGCACGCGGCAGAGCGGCCAGTCGCCAATCATGATCGTGTCGTGGTCCAGACGTGGATCGAGTTCGAAGTCGGACATGGGGATTGATTCCTGTTTGCGGGTACACTTGCGCGATGACTTTAATCGCGATCGTACTGGCCCTGGTACTGGAGCGTGTACTGAGCTACTCGCCGAGTTGGCGGGCGCATGATCTGACCGAGCGCTGGATGCGTTGGCTGGATGGCCAGCTTGGCGTGCGCTCCTGGTCTTTGGCGCTCTATCTTCTGGGGCCGGTCTGTCTCGTGGCGCTGCTGGATCAGTGGCTGGCGCAGCAGCACGCCGGTGTGCTTTTACGGCTGCCATTGTCCCTGCTGGTGCTGCTGGCCTGCCTGGGGCCGCGAGATTTGCGCGAGCAGGTTGATGCCTATCAAAGTGCATGCAAGGCTCAGGATGCACCCCAGGCCGAAGCCCTGTTGCGCGATCTGCTGAACGGGCCGCGGCGCAATGATTCGGATGTCGAGGGGCGGTCGCCGGTTGCGGCCTGTTTTGTCCAGGGGCATGAGCGCTGGTTCGCGGTCCTGTTCTGGTTTTTTCTGCTCGGCCCGGCCGGTGCCGTGGCCTATCGCGTGTTGGCCACGGTGGCGCGTCAATTGCGCGTCGGCGGTTACGGCGAAGACAGCCTGAAACTGGCGGACTGGTTGCATGGTGCGATGGCCTGGCCCAGTGCGCGGGTCGCCGGCCTGTGCTACGCCATGGCCGGCAGTGCCGACCATGCGTTTTCGGCATGGCGCAACTGGTCGATGTCCTATCAGGGGCTGTGGATTGCCGATGCCTGGCCTTTGCTGGCGAACATCGGGCTGGCGGCGATGGCGCAGGATCCAGAAGAGCCGGGTTCGGAAATGGAATGCATGGATGCTGCTTTGCGTCTTCTGAGCCGCGCCCTGATGCTGTTCCTGGCGATGCTGGCCTTGCTGACGATCGGTGGCTGGATGGTGTAGGGCTGCTTGCGCTCAGGGCGTGACGGAGCGCTTCCACATGGTTTCGGTCGGGTCGTTTTCACGCGCCAGGATGCGGCAGAAAACGAACAGCAGATCGGACAGGCGATTGAGGTATTGGCCCAGTTCCGCGCGCAGGCTTTCCTCGGCGTGGGTGGCCCAAACCGCCCGTTCGGCGCGACGACAGACTGCTCTGGCCAGATGCGCGGCGGCTGCGGCGGCCGAGCCACCGGGCAGCACGAATTCCTTGAGCGCCGGCAGCGGGGCATTAAAATTCGCGATGTCGGTTTCGAGCGCGGCAATGTGCGCGGTTTCAATCAGAAGCGCTTCCGGCATCGCCAGCTCACCGCCCAGGTTGAACAGCTCCTGCTGAATTCTCTCCAGTACCGGGTCGATGTCCGCAGGCAGGGGATGGCTGCGCAAGATGCCGATGCAGCAATTCAGTTCGTCGACATCGCCAATCGCCTCGATGCGTGCGTGGAATTTTGGCAGACGACGGTTGCCGACGATGCCGGTCTGGCCGCGGTCGCCGGTGCGGGTGGTCAGCTTGCTGAGTCGATTGCCCATGATGCAGTCTTGTACAATTCCAGTCTTGAACGGATCGGAGACTTGCCATGCTGATTGGCGTGCCCAAAGAAATCAAGGTGCATGAGTACCGTGTTGGCCTGACCCCAGGCAGCGTGCGTGAGTTTTGCCAGCATGGCCATGCGGTTCTGGTTGAAACCGGCGCCGGGCAGGCGATCGGCTTGCTGGACGAGGACTATCTGCGCGCCGGGGCGCGGATTGCCCAGGATGCGGACGAGGTGTTTGCGCAGGCCGACATGATCGTCAAGGTCAAGGAGCCCCAGCCACAGGAATGTGCCCGTCTGCGGGAATCTCAACTGCTGTTTACTTACCTGCATCTGGCGCCGGATCCGGCGCAGACCGAGGCGCTCATGCGCAGCGGCTGTACCGCCATTGCCTATGAGACGGTCACCGACCGGCAGGGGGGGTTGCCCCTGTTGGCGCCGATGAGCGAGGTCGCTGGGCGGATGTCGATCCAGGCCGGTGCGCACTGTCTGGAAATGAACCAGGGTGGCCGCGGCATGTTGCTGGGCGGGGTTGCCGGTGTCGCGGCCGCCGATGTGGTCATCATCGGTGGCGGGGTGGTCGGCACCAATGCGGCGCGGATGGCGATGGGCATGGAAGCGCGCGTGACCGTGCTGGATCGCAGCTTGCGGCGCCTCAACGAACTGGACATGCAGTTCGGCCCGACGCTGAACACCATTTATTCCACCACGGACGCGATCGAAAAATATGTGCTCGGGGCCGATCTGGTGGTCGGTGCGGTGCTGTTGCCGGGGGCCGCCGCGCCCAAGCTGGTGACGCGTGAACTGATCGGCGCCATGCGCCCGGGATCCGTGCTGGTGGATGTGGCCATCGATCAGGGTGGATGTTTCGAGACCTCCCGGCCGACGACCCACGCCGAGCCCACCTACCAGGTCGACGGCATCGTGCATTACTGTGTGGCCAATATGCCCGGAGCCGTGGCCCGGACCTCGACCTTTGCACTGAACAACGCCACCTTGCCGTTCGCCCTGGCGCTGGCCAACAAGGGCTGGCGTCAGGCACTGCGTGATGATGCACACCTCAAGGCGGGGCTGAGCGTGCATGCCGGGCGGGTTACCTGTGCCGCAGTCGCCGATGCGCTTGGCCACCCGATGCTGGAGCCGGACGCCGCCCTCGAAGTCTGATGCCGACGTCATCAGGGCAGGTGGTTGCCGCGTCTGATCGGGCCGGCCTGGCCGATTTTTGCTAGATTGGTCAGACTTTCGCCACCGTGAGGGGAGTCAGGAGACTTCACCATGCCGAAATCCAAATTCGTCGTGACTGCCATGCTCTGGTGGCTGTGCATGATTCCCGCCCTGGCGCAGGAATTTCCACGGCCGCCGGAACTGGAGCCCGTGGTGCAGTTCTGGCGCGATGTTTTCGTCAGATATTCCGAGCATGAACTCGTACTGCATGATCGGCACAACACCTCGGTCATCTACAAGGTCATCGATTTCAGCGATGTCGTGCCCTTGCTGGATGAGGAAGAGTTGTGGCTGCACAAGAAGAAGATCGAGACGGAGCAGAAGCAGCTGCTGCGCGAGCAGTTGCTAAATCTGGCCGGGGCCACCGCGGATCAGGCGCTGCCGGACGATCTGCTGCAGCTGCGGGCCAGAATTGAGGCGCAGGGCGGGCTGAGCGCCGATCAACTGACCGCCGCCGCGGACAATTTGCGCGGGCAGCGGGGGCTGCAGGAAAAGACCATCGCGGCCCTGATGCGTTCCGGACGCTACCTGAACCACATGGAAGATGTCTTTTCCCGCGCCGGCTTGCCGATCCTGCTGACCCGCCTGCCGTTGGTGGAGTCGAGTTTCAACAATGCGGCCTACTCGAAGACTGGCGCCGCCGGTGTCTGGCAATTCATGCCAGGGACGGCACGCATGTACATGAATTACGACGAAATTGGCGATGAGCGGCGCGACCCCTGGCGTTCCACCGAGGCGGCCGCGCAACATCTGCGTGATGATTTTGACCTGCTGCAGGACTGGCCTCTGGCGGTGACTGCCTACAACTACGGACGCAATGGCATCGCCCGGGCGCTGGCCGAAATCGATGGGCGCAGCCTGGTGGATCTCATCGAAAGATACGAGCATCCGCGCTGGGGGTTCGCGGCGAAGAACTTCTATGCCGAATTTCTCGCCGCGATCGATGTGGAGCAGAACGCATTGAGCTATTTCGGGCCGATCCGGCGCGATGATCCGGAGCAGTTCGAGGAAATCCGGACCCAGCACTTTGTGTATTACCACACCTTGCAGCGCATCTCCGGCGAGCCGCCGGAACGTTTTGCCGAACTGAATCCCAGCTTTTCGATGGCGGTACAGCGCGGTGAGCTTTACGTGCCGCCCGGGCGTCGCATCCGGGTGCCGGTCAGCAAGGCCAGGGTTTTCCGGCTGGCCCATGCCGGCTTGGAAGGCAAGGAAATTTTTGCGCGGCAGAAAGAGCATTTCCGCACCCATACGGTGCGCGCTGGCGATACCCTGAGCGAAATTGCGGAACGCTACAAAGTCCCGGTCAGCGGCATCCGGCGTAGCAATGGCCTGGGTGGCCGCGACCTGATTCGTATTGGTCAGCGCCTGAAGTTGCCGATCGCTGGCGAGCGCAAGGCACCGGCCATCCATGTCGTGCGCGCGGGTGAGACCCTGGGGGTCATTGCACGGCGTTACGGGGTCAGCGTCAGCGCCCTGCAGGAACAAAATGGCATCAGTCGGCCGGAGATGCTGCAAGCCGGCAAGCGGCTGAAAATTGATGCCTGGCCGAGACGGCACGCGCTGTTTCATCAGGTCCGCAGAGGTGAAACCCTGGCTTCGATCGCGCGGCGTTACGGGGTGTCGATTCGCAGCCTCAAGGACCTGAACGGCATTTCCCGGCCGGAAAGCCTGCAGGCGGGTAAGCGGCTGAAAATCAGGGGGGCGCCGTCGATCGCCACGTTTCACGTGATCGAGTCCGGCCAGACCTTGGCCGGGATCGCGCGACGTTACGGTCTGTCCATTCAGGAAATCGCTTCGGCCAATGATCTCAAGGACGTCAATCGCGTCCGGGTCGGCCAGCGCCTGCGCCTGCCAGGGGGCTGAGTCTTCTTTCTAAAGCCCGGCTTCCGTGCTATTTTGTCGCGTTGCAACATAATCATGGACAGGCATGCGCAAAGACAAGAGCTTGCAACTGGAGCTTGAGCAGGCGCCGGATTATCGGACCTGGCGCGCCATCGCGCTCGAACTGGATGAGCTGGAAGGCAAGGCACAGTGGCGTGCCGAAGATGAAACGCGCGACTACGACTATCGGCTGATCCGTCGACGGCTGAACGAGTTGCGGGTGCTGCGCGAAGAGCAACGGGTGCGCGAGCTGGTATTTGCCCTGCACGAGGGGCTGCATGGCAATCTGGCGAACATCGCCAATCCCAAGCTGTACACCTATTGCCGCGTCGGCACCAAACTGCTGCTGGAAGCGTATCTGCACGAGGTTGCGATCTGCCTCAACTATTTGTGTGATAACGATTTCCAGGATTTTCCCCTGGAAGAAAAAATCCTGTTTTTCAAACGCACCGGTTCCAGTTTTGGTCGCTCCGCGCTGATGCTTTCCGGTGGTGCCACGCTGGGCATGTTCCATCTGGGCGTGATCAAGGCTCTGTGGTCAGAAGGCGTGCTGCCGCGAGTGTTGTCCGGTTCGAGCGCGGGCTCGATCATTGCCGGCGCGATCGGGGTGAGGACGGATGCGGAACTGGCCGAGGCTTTCGAGCCGAACTCGCTCTATCTCGACGCCTTTCGCCTTTTCGACCTGCGCGAGGCAATGCGCAATCGCTCGCTGATGGATCAGTCGCAGCTGGAGCGCTGTCTGGCCGAGAACATGGGGGACTACACCTTCGAGGAGGCCTTTGAGCGGACGCGGCGGATTGTCGGCATCACGGTCTCGCCGATCGAGCCGCATCAGCAGGGCCGTCTGTTGAACTACCTGACCGCCCCGAATGTGCTGCTCAAGCAGGCGTCCCTGGCATCCTGTGCGGTGCCCGGCGTATTCCCTCCGGTGATGCTGCAGGCCAAGAGCTATGCCGGCGAAGTGGTGGGCTACATGCCCAGCAAGAAGTGGCAGGATGGCACCCTGCGCAGTGACTTGCCGATGCTGCGTCTGGCGCGCATGCACAACGTGAATCACTACCTGGTCAGCCAGACCAATCCACATGTGGTGCCGTTCATGCGGGATGATCGCGAGCGGCACTCCGCGGGTCTGTCCTCCCTGATGCGTGAACTGATGCGCAGCAGCTACGGGGTCTACAGCAAGCACATCGTTGAAACCGCGAAGCACCGGATGGATCCGGAGGGCTGGTGGCGGGTGGCGGAGAAGGTTCTGGCCCTGACCAATCAGCGTTTCTCCGGCGACATCAATATCTTTCCCTCGCAGACACCAAAGAAACTGATGCGGATGTTTTCCAGTCCGAGCGAGGAAGACATGCGCCATTTCATCCGTTCCGGCGAGCGTCGCACCTGGCCGCAAATCGAGCGGATTCGCAATTCAACGGTGATTTCGCGGGCGTTCGAGGACTGTCTGCAGAAGATGAAAGATCGTGGCGACATGCGCTATGCACGGGAGCAGGGCAGTCGTGTGATAAATTTGCGCCGTTCCCTATCCAGAGCATAAGCCATGGCCGCGTCGACATTTGGCTGGAGCAGTTTCGGGCTGCGCTTTCTCTTTGCCCTGATCCTCGTCGGGGTGAGCTACAACCCCGAAGGCTGGTCCTATGTACATTGGGCCCTGACCGAATGGTCAAGCTTCAATGCGCTCAAGGCCCTGGTTGGCCTGCTGCTGCTGGCGGCCTGGACCATCTATCTGCGGGCCACCCTGCGCTCTCTTGGCCCCATCGGTCTGACGCTGACCATTGCCTTGTTTGCCTGTCTGATCTGGGTTCTGGTCGATTTCCAGCTGCTTGATGTCGGTTCCGCCCGCGCGGTGACCTATGCTGCGATGTTCGTGGTGGTCTGCGTGATGGCCATCGGCATCAGCTGGTCCCATGTCCGCCGGCGCCTGAGTGGTCAGGTTGACGCGGACGATGTCGATGAATAAGGGGCTTGCAGGTCGGTTTGCACGCAAAGTTTGCGGCAGTGGATTGCCTTGATTGCGCTGAAGGAGCGTCTGCTGTCAGGTGCTGCAGCGCTGGATCTGGAACTGGACGCGGGGGTTGTTGAACGCCTGCTGACCTATGTCGATGAATTGCTGAATTGGAATCGGCGCATCAATCTGACGGCGATCACGGATCCGCATGAGGTCATGGTGCAGCATATCCTGGACAGCCTGTCGATCCTGCCCTGGCTTGAATCCGGTCACCTGCTCGATGTGGGCAGCGGTGGTGGCCTGCCCGGCTTGCCGCTGGCGGTGGTCAGGCCCGATCTGCGGGTAACGAGCATCGACAGTCGGAACAAGAAGATCTCGTTTCAGCGGCACGCGGCCAGGGCCCTGGGGCTGGGGAATTTTGCCGCGGTCTGCGCGCGAGTGGAACAATGGCAGCCGGCGGAGCCGTTTGCGCAGATCGTCAGCCGCGCATTTTCGTCCCTGACGCGATTCGCGCAGCTTGCCGGGCCGCATCTGGCGTCCGGCGGTCACCTGCTGGCCATGAAGGGGCGGGTGCCGCAGGAGGAGTTGGCGGAAGTGTCCGCGGACTGGGAGGTGGTTAGAATGCCGCGGCTGAGCGTGCCCGGACTGGCCGCCGAGCGGCATCTGATCGTGCTCGGGCGGCTTCGGGCCGAATGATTTTTCACGCCCCGACCGGGGTTGTTGTACAGGAAACAGAAAGTGGCAAAAGTTCTCGCGATAGCCAATCAGAAGGGTGGAGTCGGTAAGACCACCACCAGCGTCAACCTGGCCGCTTCCCTCGGGGCGACCAAGCGCCGCGTCCTGCTGATTGACCTGGATGCCCAGGGCAATGCGACCATGGGCGTGGGGGTGGACAAGGGCGCGTTGGAATACTCCGGCTGCGACGTGCTGCTTGGCGACTGCACGCTGGCCGACGCGCGGGTGCGCTGTCCGGATTTCAAGCTTGATCTTCTGCCGGCCAATGAAGACATGACGGCGGCCGATGTCGGCCTGCAGGATGCCGAACAGGGGCAACTGAGCCTGAAAAAGGCCCTCGCGCCGGTGATCGATGAGTATGACTACATCCTGATCGACTGCCCGCCCAGTCTCTCCATGCTGACCGTCAATGCGCTGGTGGCGGCAACCGGCGTGCTGGTGCCGATGCAGTGCGAATACTACGCACTGGAAGGGATTTCGGCCCTGATGTCGACGGTGGGGCAGATTCGCAAGAGCATCAACCCCGGGCTGGAAGTGGAGGGTATCTTGCGCACCATGTTCGACCCTCGAAACAATCTCGCCAACCTCGTTTCGGACGAACTGATCGCGCATTTCGGCGACAAGGTTTTCAATACCGTGGTGCCGCGCAACGTCCGCCTGGCGGAAGCGCCGAGTTACGGTCAGCCCGTAATGGCCTATGATGCCCGGTCAACAGGCGCAATTGCCTACTTCGCCCTGGCCGGAGAAATGCTGGGGAAGAAGCCATCCAAGTGAAGAGAAGGGATTAAGCGGACATGGCAAGAAAGCCTAGGCGCGGTTTGGGGCGCGGTCTGGATGCGCTGCTCGGTGAGGGTGTGGACACCACGAGCATCGCGGCAAATGAAGAGGTCCGGCGCCTGCCGCTGGATGCGATCATGCCGGGTCGCTTCCAGCCACGCTCCGAAATGGATGAACTGGGGCTGCAGGAACTCGCCGCTTCGATCAGGGCGCAAGGTGTGGTGCAACCTATCGTGGTCCGGCCGTCCGAGGGCGAGGGTCACTATGAATTGGTGGCTGGTGAACGCCGCTGGCGGGCTTCGCGCCTGGCTGGTCTGGAAGAAATTCCCGCACTGGTTCGTGACCTGCCGGACCAGACGGTTCTGGCGGTAGGCCTGATCGAAAACATGCAGCGCGAGGGCCTGAATCCGCTGGATGAGGCGCAGGCCTTGCGCAGACTGATCGACGAATGCGGCCTGACGCATGAGCAGTGCGCCGAGGCAGTGGGTCGCTCGCGGGCCTCGGTGACCAATCTTCTACGCCTGGTGAATCTGGATTCCGATGTTCAGGACATGTTGCGTGTGGGCGACCTGGAAATGGGCCATGGCCGCGCCTTGCTGGGCCTGCCCACCGAACTTCAGGCGGCGACGGCGGTGAAAATTCAGTCCCTGGGCCTGAACGTGCGGCAGACCGAAGCCCTGGTGCGTCAGATGAACGCGCCGGCACCGGCGCCACGCCCGCGTCCGGAGTTGGATGATCGCTGGGAGCTGGCGAAAGATCGTCTGTCCGAACGCCTGAAAGCTAAAGTGGTGCTGAAACCCAAGGATGAGGCGCGCGGCGCCCTGGTGATTCATTACACCTCGCCGGCGGAGTTGCAGGCGATCTTCGAGCGCCTGAATTAGACTGCCGCATCGCCCCTTCTTCGGGTATCCGCCGTCCATGCCTTGAGAGTGTGGGGCGGAAGATTGACCTGATCCGGCACTGCGGCTATAGTTGCGCGCCCCGCTCCTGGAGAGTGGGCATTTGCCTCGCCTAAAACATGCAGATCGCGACACGAATTATTGCGGCCCAGTGCCTGATCGGGCTGACCGTTTCGGCGCTCTGGCTGCTGGCGGGGGAACGCTCGGCCCTGGCCGCCTTGGGTGGCGCCGGAACTGCCATCGTCCCCACGCTGTATCTGCGATGGAGAATGTTTCAGGCTTTGCGCTTGAGTGAAGAGCCCCGCGATTTGGTGGGGACGGTGTACAGAGGACAGTTTGGAAAGTTCGCGCTCACCTGTGTGTTGTTCGCACTGACGATTGCGCGGTTTCCACAAGAATTTTTGCCAGTGATGTCGACGTTTGCAGCCTGCTTGGCGGGCTATGTTGTCGGCGGACTGGTGATGGATCACGACTAATTAGACGGGAAGCGAATGGCCAGCGGACACTCAGCGACGGAATACGTCGTTCACCATCTGACCAATCTGAAGTTTGATCTGGCGACCATGTCGCTCAACCAGGAAGCGACCGGCTTCTGGGTTTTGCATCTGGACAGCATGGTTTTCTCCATTGCGCTGGGCCTTCTGTTCCTGTGGCTGTTCCGAAAGGTGGCCAAACGTGCCACATCGGGCGTGCCGACCGGTTTGCAGAATGGTGTCGAGATGGTGGTGGATTTTGTCGATGGCCAGGTGAAGGAAACGTTTCCTGGCCATCACCCGCTGATTGCGCCACTGGGCCTGACCATTTTCGTCTGGGTTTTCCTGATGAACTGCATGGATCTGGTGCCGGTCGATCTGCTGCCGCTGATGGCTTCCATGGTCGGCATCGAGTACTTGAAAGTCGTCCCCAGCACGGACGTCAACATCACTTTCGGCCTGTCGCTCGGCGTGTTTCTGCTGATCTTCTATTTCAATATCAAAATGAAAGGCTTCGGCGGTTTCGCCAAGGAAGCCTTGACTGCCCCGTTCGGCCCCTGGCTTGCGCCGGTCAATCTGGTGCTGCGGATCGTCGAAGACATTGCCAAGCCCGTCTCCCTGTCGCTGCGACTGTTCGGCAACCTGTTCGCCGGCGAGTTGATCTTCATCCTGATCGCCTTGATGTTCGCGCAGGGATGGGTGCTGGGAGCGCTTGGCATCGGCCTGCACTGGGTCTGGGCGGTCTTCCACATCCTGGTCGTGACCTTGCAGGCCTTCATCTTCATGGTGCTGACCATTGTTTACCTGAGTCTGGCGTCCGAGCATCACTAGGCCGTCAACTCTTCACTTTTTCCTTTTTCAATCACACGATCCTATTCGGAGATTCGCATGTTAGAAGCTCTCGCCAATGTTCAAGGTCTTACGGTTGTTGCCGTTGGTCTGATTCTCGGCCTGGGTGCCGCCGGCACCGCTATCGGTTTTGGTCTGCTCGGTGGCAAACTGCTGGAAGGTGTTGCCCGCCAGCCGGAAATGGCTGGGATGTTGACCGGCCGTATGTTCCTGGTTGCCGGTCTGCTTGACGCGGTGACCTTCGTGGGCATCGGTATCGGCATGTTCTTCACCTTTGCCAACCCGTTCGCAGAAGCGGTCAAAGTCGCTGCCAAAACTGCCGTCGGCCAATAAGCCGGCCTGAGCGCGGGAGTCGCATATGGAAATTAACGTCACACTGGTTGGCCAGATGATCGCGTTCGCGCTGTTCGTCTGGTTCACGATGAAATACGTGTGGCCGCCGATCACCAGCGCAATGCAGGAACGGCAGCAGAAGATCGCTGACGGTCTGGCTGCGGCGGAAAAAGGTGCCCGATCACTGCAGGATGCTGCGGCCCGGTCTGATGAAGCCCTGAAGGAAGCGCGTGAAGAAGCGCGCGAAATTCTGGCCGGTGCGAATCGGCAGGCCAATCAGATTCTGGAAGAGGCGCGTGGTGCCGCACAGGCGGAAGCCGGCCGGATCAAGGATCAGGCCCAGGCGGAAATCGAGCAGAGCATCAGCTCGGCGCGTGAATCCCTGCGCAAGGATCTCGGACGGCTGGCGGTTTCCGGCGCCGAGCAGATCCTGAAGCGGGAAATCGACGCCAAAGCGCATTCCGACATCATTGACCGCCTCGCGGCTCAGATCTGAGGGCTCCCATGGCTGAAATGCAGACTTTGGCTCGGCCCTATGCCCGTGCGGTGTTCTCCGTCGCACGCGAGCAGCAGCAGCTGCCGGCCTGGGCAGAAGCCCTGCAGCGTTTGGCAACGGCCGCGAGCGACGCCAAGATGGCGGCGATCATCGGGCATCCCAGCGTTGCTGCGGATGTCCTGGTCAGCATGTTGCTGGAACTGAGCGCGGCCACCAAGCTGGCCGGCGTTGAGAACCTGCTGAAGGTGCTGGCCGAGCATCGGCGCTTGAAGTTGTTGCCGCAGTTGGCGCTGGAGTTCGACGCCTTGCGCGCCGCCTACGAACAGCTTTGCCAGGTGGATGTGCGCTCGGCCGCCGAGTTGGGCGAGTCCCAGCGGGACAGCTTCGTAACGGCACTCAAACGGCGCCTGGGTCTGGATGTGAACGTGCAGTGGGCGGTTGAGCCAGAACTGATCGGTGGTGCTGTCGTGGCCGCCGGTGACCTCGTCATCGATGGTTCGGTACGTGGCGAGTTGAATCGCCTGCGTACCGGACTCACTCAATAAATACAGGATTGCAGACAATGCAGTTGAATCCTTCAGAGATCAGCGAGCTGATCAAATCTCGCATCGAGAATTTCGAAGTTCTGACCGAGGCCCGCAACACGGGCACCATCGTCAGCCTGGCCGACGGCATCGTCCGCGTCCACGGTCTGTCCGATGCGGTTCTGGGCGAAATGCTTGAATTTCCCGGTGATACCTACGGCCTGGCACTGAACCTGGAGCGTGACTCCGTCGGTGCGGTGATTCTGGGTGACTACAAGCACCTTTCCGAAGGCGACACGGTGAAAACCACCGGTCGCATTCTGGAAGTGCCGATCGGCCCCAGCCTGCTAGGCCGGGTTGTCAATTCACTGGGCCAGCCGATTGATGGCAAGGGTGCGATTGAAGCCAGCGAGAGTGCACCGATTGAAAAGGTGGCGCCGGGCGTGATCGAGCGCAAGTCGGTGGACCAGCCGGTGCAGACCGGTTACAAGTCCGTGGACGCCATGGTTCCGGTCGGTCGAGGACAGCGTGAGTTGATCATTGGTGACCGGCAGACGGGCAAGACCGCTCTGGCCATTGATGCCATCATCAATCAGAAGAGCACCGGCGTGAAATGCGTCTACGTGGCGATCGGGCAGAAAGCCTCTTCCATCGCCAACGTCGTGCGTAAGCTGGAAGAAAACGATGCAATGGCCCACACCATCGTGGTTGCCGCCTCGGCTTCCGAATCGGCTGCCATGCAGTTCATCGCGCCGTATGCCGGCTGCACCATGGGCGAATACTTCCGCGATCGCGGTGAAGATGCCCTGATCGTTTACGATGATCTGTCCAAGCAGGCCGTCGCCTATCGCTCCGTGTCCCTGCTGCTGCGGCGTCCGCCGGGTCGTGAAGCCTATCCTGGAGACGTGTTCTATCTGCACAGCCGTTTGCTGGAACGTGCCGCACGGGTGAGTGCCGATTACGTCGAGAAATTCACCAAGGGTGAAGTGAAAGGCAAGACGGGTTCGCTGACAGCCTTGCCGATCATCGAAACCCAGGCGGGTGACGTGTCCGCTTTCGTGCCCACCAACGTGATTTCCATCACCGACGGCCAGATCTTCCTGGAAACCGACCTGTTCAATGCCGGCATCCGTCCGGCGATGAACGCCGGGATCTCGGTGTCACGTGTGGGTGGTGCGGCGCAGACCAAGATCATCAAGAAGCTTGGTGGCGGTGTCCGTCTGGCGCTCGCGCAGTACCGTGAACTGGCGGCTTTCGCCCAGTTTGCATCGGATCTGGATGAGGCGACCCGCAAACAGTTGGAGCGTGGACAGCGCGTGACCGAACTGATGAAGCAGGCGCAGTATGCCCCTCTGTCGGTCGGCAATATGGCCGTGTCCCTGTATGCCGCCGATAACGGTTATCTTGATGACGTGCCGGTCAACAAGATCGTCAAGTTCGACGAAGACATGCACCGCTTCCTGGCTTCCGAACAGCAGGCTTTGCTGGACACCATCAATGAGAAGGGTGACTACAACGCCGAGATCGAGGGTGGAATCAAAGCCGCTCTGGATGCGTTCAAGAAGCAATGGGCGGCCTGAACCGATAAGGGTCTGATGATATGGCAAGTGCCAAAGAAATCCGTACCAAGATCGGCAGCGTAAAAAATACGCAGAAGATCACCAAGGCCATGGAAATGGTCGCGGCCTCGAAGATGCGCAAGGCGCAGGACCGCGTGATGGCTTCGCGGCCGTACGCCGCGCGTCTGAAGCGCACGATCGGGCATCTGTCGGCGGCGAATCCTGAGTACAAGCATCCGTTCGTGGTGGAGCGTGAGGTCAAGCGTGTGGCCTACATCGTGGTGTCCACCGATCGCGGACTCTGCGGCGGCTTGAACATCAATCTGTTTCGCAAGGTGCTGGGCGAGCTCAAGCACTGGAAAGGTGAAGGTGTAGAGGTCGATCTGGCCACCGTGGGTGGCAAGGCACGTGGCTTCTTCAAGCGTATGGGCGGTCGGGTTCTGGCCGAACAGAGCGGACTCGGTGACAGTCCCCATCTGGACCAGCTGATCGGTCTGATGAAAGTGGTGCTGGATGCCTATCGCGATGGCAAGGTGGATCGGGTCTTTTTGGTCGGCAATGAGTTCGTCAACACGATGACCCAGCGCCCTGTCGTGCAGCAGTTGCTGCCGGTGGTGCAGGAAGAGCCCAGCGAAGGTCTGCTGGAAATGTGGGACTACATCTACGAGCCCGAAGCCACCGATCTGCTGGATTCCGTGTTGTTGCGCTTTGTCGAATCGCAGGTTTATCAAGCGGTTGTCGAGAATGTGGCCTGCGAGATGGCGGCCCGCATGGTCGCGATGAAAAGCGCCAGCGAAAACGCCGGCGACATCATCAACGGCTTGCAGCTGGCCTACAACAAGGCCCGCCAGGCGGCCATCACCCAGGAGCTGGCGGAAATCGTCGGCGGTGCGGCGGCAGTTTAGACGTCACCCGAATTCATACATTTTTCCGCCGCCAAGGCGGCAGAGAAGAGATTAGGAAAAGAGGACATTGATGAGTACCGGAAAGATTGTCCAGATCATCGGCGCGGTTGTAGACGTCGAATTTCCCCGTGATGCACTGCCCAAGGTGTATGACGCATTGACTGTGGCCGATGCCGGTCTGACCCTGGAAGTGCAGCAGCAGATGGGTGACGGTGTGGTGCGTACCATTGCCATGGGCGCATCCGAAGGCCTGAAGCGTGGTTTGGCGGTGGAATCAACCGGGGCGCCGATTTCCGTGCCCGTCGGCAAAGGTACGCTGGGACGCATCATGAACGTTCTGGGTGAGCCTCAGGACGAGCGTGGTGAGGTGACGACCGAGGAGCGTTGGCCGATTCACCGCGACGCGCCGAGCTATGAAGAACAGTCCGGTTCGACCGAACTGCTGGAAACCGGGATCAAGGTGATCGATCTGCTGTGTCCCTTCGCCAAAGGTGGCAAGGTCGGTCTGTTCGGTGGTGCCGGTGTGGGCAAGACCGTCAACATGCTGGAGCTGATCAACAACATCGCCAGAGAACACTCCGGCTTGTCCGTGTTTGCCGGTGTTGGTGAGCGTACCCGTGAAGGCAACGATTTCTATCATGAAATGTCCGAGGCCGGTGTCATCAAGCTGGACGAACTCACCGAATCCAAGGTCGCCATGGTTTACGGTCAGATGAACGAGCCGCCGGGCAACCGTCTGCGCGTCGCCCTGTCCGGTCTGACCATGGCCGAATACTTCCGTGACGAAGGCCGTGATGTGCTGTTCTTCGTCGACAACATTTACCGTTACACCCTGGCCGGTACCGAAGTGTCCGCGCTGCTGGGTCGTATGCCTTCAGCGGTGGGCTATCAGCCGACCCTGGCCGAGGAAATGGGGGTGCTGCAGGAACGCATCACCTCCACCAAGGTGGGTTCCATCACTTCCGTGCAGGCCGTCTACGTGCCTGCGGATGACCTCACCGACCCCTCGCCGGCAACAACCTTTGCTCACCTTGATGCCACGGTCGTGCTCTCGCGTGATATCGCTTCGCTGGGGATCTACCCGGCTGTGGATCCGCTGGATTCCACCAGCCGTCAGCTGGATCCGAACGTGATCGGCCAGGAGCACTATCAGGTGGCCCGTGATGTGCAGGGTGTGCTGCAGCGCTACAAGGAACTCAAGGACATCATCGCGATTCTCGGGATGGATGAACTTTCCGAGGAAGACAAGCAGGCGGTGTCCCGGGCGCGCAAGATCCAGCGCTTCCTGTCCCAGCCTTTCCACGTGGCCGAGGTGTTCACCGGTTCACCTGGCAAGTATTGCTCGCTCAAAGACACGATTCGTGGCTTCCGTGGCATTGTTGATGGTGAGTATGACCATCTTCCGGAGCAGGCTTTCTATATGGTGGGCACCATCGAAGAAGCGCTCGAGAAAGCACAAAAGGTTTAGGTCCTGATGGAAATCAAGGTTGACATCGTCAGTGCTGAAGGCGAGATTTTCGCCGGCAGCGCCAGCATGGTCTTTGCCCCTGCGGAGATGGGTGAGGTCGGGATTGCCCCACGGCATGCGCCGCTGCTGACGCGCCTGAAGCCGGGTGTCGTCCGCGTGCAATCCGGCGGCGAAGAGCAGGAGTTCTTCGTGTCCGGTGGCCTGCTGGAGGTTCAGCCGATGCAGGTGACGGTCATGGCGGATACCGCAGAGCGGGCTCATGATATCGATGAAGCCGCGGCGGTAGAGGCCAAGCGACGTGCGGAAGAGGCCCTGTCTCAGGCCAGCGCCGATGTCGATCTGGCCCGCGCCCAGGCGGAACTGGCGGAGGCGGCCGCCAGATTGCATCTGGTGACGAAGCTGAAAGGCAAGCGTTAGATCTGATTTTCGCTTATAAAAAGGGCCCTGAGAGGCCCTTTTTTGTTATAGGCCTCAGGCTGTAGAACGAAGGAGTCGATATCGTGAAACTTCACGCGGTGATACTTGCGGCGGGGCAGGGCACCCGGATGAAATCAGGGCGACCCAAGGTCCTGCAGACCCTGGCCGGACGCAGCCTTCTGGCGCATGTGCTGGATTCCCAGGCCCGAATCGTGGCCGATCGGATTCATGTGGTTTACGGCCACGGTGGCGAGCAGGTGCGGGCCCAGTTTGCTGAACAACCCGACCTGAACTGGGTGGAACAGGCCGAACAGCTTGGTACCGGCCATGCGGTGGCCCAGGCGCTTTCGCAGATCCCGGATGATGCGACGGTTGTGGTGCTGTACGGCGATGTGCCCCTGGTGCCTGCCGAGACGCTGACGGCATTGTGCGCGCCTGCGGCAGAGGGGCAACTGGCCATCCTCAGTGTCGAACTCGCCAATCCGCATGGCTATGGTCGAATTCTCAGATCTGCAGACGGCGCGGTGCAGGGGATTGTCGAGCACAAGGACGCCTGCGGCGAACAGCTCACGCTGCGGGAGGTGAATACCGGTCTGCTCGCGGCGCCGGCGGCGGCCCTGCGCCAATGGGTTCAGGCCCTGAGCAATGACAACGCGCAGGGTGAATATTATCTGACCGACTGCGTCGAACTCGCAGTCGCGACCGGTCATCCGGTGACCACGCTGCAGGCCCGGGATGAATTGGATGTGGCCGGGGTCAATGATCGTCAGCAGCTCGCCACGCTGGAACGGGCCTATCAGCGACGCCAGGCCGATGTGCTGATGCAGCAGGGATTGCAGCTGATGGACCCGGATCGTTTCGACCTGCGTGGTCAGCTCGTGGTCGGCCGGGATTGCTGTATCGACATCAATTGCGTGATCGAGGGTCAGGTTGAACTGGCCGATGGTGTCAGTATCGGCCCGAACTGCGTTTTGCGCGATGTTCGCATTGGCGCCGACTCTCAGGTCGAGGCGTACAGTCATCTGCAGGGCGCGGTGATCGCGGAGAACTGTCAGATCGGCCCGTTTGCCCGCCTGCGGCCCGGCACCCGGCTGGCAACCGGAGCTAAAGTCGGAAATTTCGTCGAGACCAAGAAAGCCGTGGTCGGACCCGGCAGCAAGGTCAATCATCTGAGCTATATTGGTGATGCGGTGCTGGGCGAACGGGTGAATATTGGCGCCGGCACCATCACCTGCAACTATGACGGCGTGAACAAGCATCTGACCCAGATTCAAGACGACGCCTTCATTGGTTCGGACACCGCCCTGGTGGCGCCGGTGACCGTTGGGGCAGGCGCCACGATTGGCGCGGGCTCGGTCATCTCCAGAGATGCCCCCGCTGGTAAGCTGACCGTTGCGCGCGGACGGCAGAAAACCCTGGACGGCTGGCAACGGCCGCAGAAAAAGGAAGACTGACATGTGTGGAATTGTGGCGGCGATTGCCCAGCGCAACGTGGTGCCGGTCCTACTCGAGGGGCTCAAGCGTCTGGAATATCGCGGGTATGATTCCGCCGGTGTGGCGGTGCTGCAGGGCGCCAGCCTGCGGGTCAGCCGCACGGTTGGCAAGGTCGTCGCCCTGCAGCAGCGCATCGAGGAAGATCAGCTTGCGGGACTGATCGGCATCGGACATACGCGGTGGGCAACCCATGGGGAGGTGAGCGAACGCAATGCCCATCCGCACCTCTCCGCCGACCGCATTGCCGTCGTTCACAATGGCATCATCGAAAATTACGAGGATCTGCGCAGGCACCTGGTCCAACAGGGTTATGCGTTTTCCTCGGATACCGACACCGAGGTCATCGCGCACCTGATCGACTTTGAACTGCGAGAAAATTCAAATCTTGCCGCTGCGGTCCGGGCGGCGATCGCCCAGTTCAAGGGGGCCTATGGTCTGGCTGTCTGTGCGGCGGCCGAGCCGGAGCAACTCATTGTGGCCCGCATGGGCAGCCCGCTGGTTCTGGGGCTTGGGGTCGGCGAGAACTTTGCCGCCTCCGATGCGATGGCGCTGATCCCGGTCACCCAGCGCGTGGTCTTCCTGGAAGACGGCGATCTGGCGATCCTCGGGCGCGACCAATGGCAGGTGTTCGACGCCCAACACCGTGCCGTGGAACGCAAGGTCCACGAAGCGGCAGCGCGCGACGGCGCGGACAAGGCCGGCTACCGTCATTACATGCTCAAGGAAATCCATGAGCAGCCGCAGGCCATGGCCGACACCCTGCAGGAAAGGCTCAGCCAGCACGGCTTGCTGCCACAGGCTCTGGGCCCTGGCGCTGCCACCATCCTGGAGCAAACCCGCGGGGTGCATATCGTTGCCTGCGGCACCAGCTACAACGCCGGCATGGTGGCCCGCTACTGGATCGAGTCCCTGGCAGGCCTGCCGGTCAACGTGGAACTGGCTTCCGAATTCCGCTATCGGGATGTGGTCGTGCCGCCCGAGACCCTGTTCATCTGTCTGTCCCAGTCAGGAGAAACGGCCGATACCCTGGCCGCATTGAACCATGCCAGACAGGCCGGTTACCTCAGCACCCTGACGATCTGCAACTCGCCGCAAAGCTCGATGGTCCGCGATGCGGATCTTGCGATGATTACCCATGCGGGGCCGGAAATCGGTGTGGCATCGACCAAAGCCTTCACCACCCAGTTGGTGTCGCTGCTGCTGGTGGCGGCGAACCTGGCCAAGGCTGCCCGGCGCCTGGATGCGGCACGGGAGCGCGAGCTGACCCAGGCGATGCTCGGGGTGCCTGGTCTGATGCGGGAAATCCTCGCCATGGAGCCGCAGATCAGTCATCTGGCGGAACAGTTCGTGGACAAACATCATGCGCTGTTTCTCGGCCGTGGCACGCAATATCCCATCGCGATGGAAGGCGCGCTGAAGCTCAAGGAAATTTCCTATATTCATGCCGAAGCCTATGCGGCCGGCGAACTCAAGCATGGCCCTCTGGCCTTGATCGACGAGGACATGCCGGTCGTGGTGGTGGCGCCGAACAACGAGCTTCTGGACAAGCTCAAATCCAATATGGAAGTCGTGCGCGCGCGTGGTGGCCGTCTGTACGTGTTTGCAGGCCCCGACGCCAGCATCTCCACAGGCGATGGGATCAGCGTGGTGGCGCTGCCGCCGACCAATGACTGGGTCGCCCCAATCCTCTATACCCTGCCTCTGCAATTGCTGGCCTATCATGTGGCGGTCCTGCGCGGCACCGACGTCGACCAGCCACGCAATCTGGCCAAATCGGTCACCGTTGAGTAAGGCCTGTTGCGCCGCAGCGATTGTGGTGGACGGGAAAAATCGTTTTATCCTGGGCCATAAAGCTTGATCCCAAGGAAAGCAGTCTTGCCTTATGGAATGAAGTTGTAGCTGCGGCGCTTTTCGTCGCATTCAAGCGAAATAAAGGCTGTCTAGGCTCGTCGGGGCGTGAGTGTCTAGTTGGACGGCTGAGAACGATGCTTCTCACACATTCAGCATCCGGTGCTTTGCCAGACCCCGATCCGGATAGCTGGCATTCAGGCCCGGCGGTGTGCGTCCGGGGCGTCCATGAATCTCGTCATTGTGGTTGCAGAGGAATGCAAGGGTGATTAGCGATCTGATCTGCATCGCACGGGAATACGCACAGTTTCCAGCGCCACCGCCCCAAGCAGACGCTGCCTTACCAGAACGCTGAAGCTAACGTTCGTCGAGCAGATGGCGCGGTAGGGCTGGACGTTGCCAGATTTCTTGCTGCGTGAGTTAAACGCGCTATTGCGCAGGGGGTGACTGGAGCGCGGATTCCTGCGCGTGCGTTGCGACAATTGTCATGCAGAGCGGCTGGCCCAGGTCATCGGTCCGCGCTTGATGGTCATCTAGCGCCATTGTGTGTTCGTAAGGCGCGTCATTGCCGATGACGACATCTTCGGAATCTTCGGTCTGATCTTCATTCAATGAGTCGGAGACCAGCAGGGAGGCGCCCAGCACGAGATGGCTTTTGCGCTTTTGGCTTTCGAGCATGCCGGGCCCGATGCCCGCCGGCTTGTAGAACTCGCCGGCGGTATCATCCGACAGTGCGACATAGGCTCCGCCCAGCCCGGCGGCAGTTTCGCCCGTGAGCAGGTTTTTGTTGTTGAATGCGCCACCCCCGGCCGGCCAGGCCGCAGCAAGGCTTGTCGTGGCAAGCAAATCCATGGATGCGCTGTTCCTGCGAGAGCATTCAGCCTGACTCGCCCACTGCCCGTCTCGGTCTGGCGCGTAGTCGTTGTTACCCCAATTCATGACTTTCCCCTACTGATCGGATGGGGCGATATTCGTGGCCCCAGTAATTGGGTTGTTACCGTTAGAAGGTCTGTTTTCAGCTTAGAAAAGAGCTTCAGACAGGGTCATCACCTGTATGGGTAATGCCGGTGGCCGCCGCGATTGGGGGTCTGCGCCAAGTCAAACGTAGGGGTGGCCAGATTTGTCCGGCGGCCGCAGGTCGTGCTCAGCAGTTCAGCAGCTGAATCCGGTCAGCGCAAGATGGATCCGGGCGCCATGAGAGTCGACCTGAGTCTTACGGTAAAGGCCTTTAAGCTGGGCGCGTGCCGTGTTCAAGGACACATGTTTGATGTTGCCGCGCGTTGAAAATTGACCAGGATGGTCTTGGTCGGTCATCCAGAATTTGTCGACTTACCCGGTAGAGTGCCTTGAGCAATGCGGCCTTCCCCCTGGCGTAGATCGATCTGGACATGAGCACACGGAGGCTCTTGATGCTCAGAGCAGGCAGAAGGGATGGAGGAGGTCATCGCCTGCACAGACAAGTGAACGCGTTTGTGTGAGGGACTCGGGCGCCGTCCAAGCGTGGTGTTATCGGGCGGGTTCAGCCGCGAAAGCCGGACAGGGCCCGGGCGATCAGTTCCGTCTGTGTGGCGACGTCGCATTTGCGAAAGATGGCTTTGAGCTGGGCGCGAATGGTGTTCATGCTCACGCCATGGGTTTCGCAGATCTCAGCGGGGCGGGCGCCATCGATCAAACGGGCCAGGACAGCGGTTTCTGCATCGGTCAAGGTGTAGGCTTGCTGCATGCGCCCGGCGATACGTTCGGCATCGGTTCTGAAGTCGCTGATCGAGATGGCGACGCCGGAAGAAGTCGGAGCCTGCGCCTGCAGGTTTTCTGCGGACAGTGTGGCCAGATTTGGGGTAATGCAAAGGGAATGCTGGCGCAGGGTTGATGAGTCATCCCAGGCCATGCTGGACATCGCCATGCCGCCATGCCGCGGACCGTTCTTCGCGCTCAGGTGTCTGGCCAGCATGGGCTGGAAGCGCGCGTTGGCCAGGCGGTCGGTCAACTGCAGTAGACCCTTGCGGATGCGTAGCAAAGGTCTATTGCCGGTGAACAGCTGCTCACCGGCGCGGTTGCAGAGTTTGATCGCGCCATGAGCGTCCAGTACCAATATCGCATCGTCTCGATTGTTCAGTGCCTGTTGCCTGGCGGCGACCATGTCCTGCAATTGCTCGAAGCGAGAGGAAATTTTCAATGCGTTCAAGATATGGGGCTTGAGCGCAGTGATGATCTCGGCCTCGCGGCGGCCGAAATCCTCGGCATTGCCATCCCGATACAGGGCAAACATTCCCATTGCGCCATTTTCGGACTGTCGGGTAACCGCCATCACATCTCGCCAATCTGCTCCGTAATGGCGAAGATAATCGTTGTGAAACATGGAATTGCGGTATTCGCGTGCCGGCACATGCTTGGTGCCGATCAACAGGTCACTGTCCGGTTCGGCTTCGGCGCAGGGTGCCCAGGGATCATGTTGTGCCCAGTTCGCACAGTCCGGGTTGGTCGCGAAACCTTCGAGATCGTAGCCGAATCCGCTGACTGCGGCCCACCGGCCGGAGTCATAATCGACAAACTCCATCACACCAGCGCAGGCGCCTACGCTGTCAGCGATACGGCGCAAAACCTGCTGCCACAAGCTGGGGTCCAGAGTCGCGCTGTACAGCGCGTGCAGGATGTCCGAAGTCCGACTATCTATCATCGCGTTCCGGGCACTGGCGTGGTGCCAAATCGATCGAAACTTGGCTTCGAGTCTACCAGAGCGGTGAAAAATGCGAACAAGACCTGCTGCTGGTTCGGATTCGCGTCCGTACAAGGATGCGAAGCTCGCGCGAGTCAAGCTTCGCTTCATGACGCATGCGCTGATGGAAAACCGCAATGGCTTGATCGTGGACGTGGAAACGACGCGCGCCATCGGCAACGCGCTGGATTCCGGTACCACTCGTCACGCCACCGGCGCGGTGAGCCTGAAGTGCCAAAAAAGATCGAAGCCGTTTCGGCAGGGTCAATATCCGGCGTTCCCTCCTGGCCAGGACCGCGCGTCGCTGTGACTCAGGTCATCGCATTCGATGGCTCGGGCGCCGGGGCCAGACAGACGCGGTTGCGCCCGGTGTTCTTGGCCCGATACAGGGCCGCATCGGCGCGCTCGAAGAGTTGCTCCAGGGTCTCGGTGGAGCCCAGTGCCGCAACCCCGAAGCTGCAATGAATCGACGGCACCTGGCCGACTCCGCACTGCGATAATTCCCGGCGCAGATGCTCGGCCAGTTCGACTGCTGCGGCGGCGCTCGTCTCCGGTGCGAGAATGACGAATTCCTCGCCGCCCCAGCGGGCAGCCGTGTCGCTGTCGCGGATGTGTTTGCGGACGACATGCGCAAACGCCTGCAGGACCTGATCGCCCACCGGGTGACCATGCTGGTCGTTGATCGTCTTGAACTGATCGATGTCGCACAGGATGACCGCCAGCGGCGAATCGTAGCGACGGCTGCGCTTGGCTTCTGCCAAAGCCTGTTGGTGCAGACGTCGGCGGTTCGGCAGCCCGGTCAGGGCGTCGGTGGCAGCCAGCGCCTCCTTCTCACGCACAACGTGGTCGGTGAAGTCCAGCAGGTCGTTGATCGATAGGCTGAGCTCGCCGAATTCGTCGTGGCCACGGGTCTTGATGCGCAGGCCGAAGTCATGGGTTTTCTGGATCTCATGCAGAACCTTGGCGAGGATGCCGAGGGCGTTGAGAATTCGCGCGATGGTCAGCGCGGTGAGCAGCACGATCAGGGCGAAAAGGCCCAGGGCCAGGATCGTTGCGCCGAACAGGCCGGCGTGCGCGGCTTTGACATCCTGTCGGTTGCGCGCGACGAGCCCTGCCAGCAGCCTGTCTTCGGTGGTTTTTAGACTGTCGATCAATTCGGTGGCCAGCCGCCACCAGCCATCGGTTTCGACTGGCAAGGGCAGCCTCTGCAGGCGGATCAGTTCCTGGATCAGGCTGCGAACCTCGGCCAGGTGCTCCTGGTCCTGCGATGTCACCCAGTCTGCATGGTCCGCGCCGGCAAGGTGCGTTTCGAAGGCCCGCAGCGCATCCTCAAACTGGTTGTATCGCAAATGGATGGTCAGGAATTCCTGTGGCAGGAAGCGCCCCTGTTCCAGCATGCGCGCCGTGTTGGCCCGCACCAGCCCAAGGTGTTCGCGCGCGAGACTGAGCGACACGATTGCGTGCAGCAGGTGATTGACCTCAACATTGGTGCTCAGGCCGACGAGGCTGAGCGCCATGTCTTGGAGTAGCGCTTTGATCCTGGCGGTGTAGAAGGTCTGCGCCTCGGGCCAGTCGGCATCCGTCGCGTCCACCCGGTCGCGGAAGGCAGTCAGCGTGTTATCGAAGTCGCCCAGAGCGTTGACGGAAGTGAGCGGTGCCTGGGCGAATGCCTCACGGCTGCAGTTGCGCTCGAGCAGAAGCTCCTGACGCGCGGTCGCCCGCTTCTCGACCAGGACCACGGCGGTGAGGCCGCGCTCGCGCTGCAGGCAATGCACCAGTTGGGAGAAGTGCGCCACCCGGTCGACGGCCTGCAATACGGCCTTCGCATTGTCGAGATGCTGCTCCCGGTCCCGGTATTCATGGGTGAGCAGGGCGGCCAGAGAAAGCACTGCCAGCAGCGCAAGCAGGATGACCTTGATGCGAATCGGGATCACCTAGCCGCCCCTTGGGGGCCGGGCCGGCGATGTCGGCGCAGGCTTGCCGTAGGCTGGGACGGCGGATGTCGGGGCATGGGCAGAAACCAGGTGGCGGCGCCTCAGAATGAGCGCTTCGGTGTGCCGAAGCGCATGCAAGTTCTGTTCTGCGTAGTCCGGTGAGGCCGCAAGTTCCAATCCCTGCCATCTGGTCGCTTGCCGAATTCCGGATGCCACCTTGCAGTGGACTGGAGTCTACGGATCAATCACCTTCAGAACCTCTGCCATATGCTGGAACACAACCATCGGCTTATGCCGGTGATGAGCTGGACAATGGTGAAAGCGAATACTTCAACCCTGCGCTCCTCATCGACTATTCACTGGCCAAGGCTAAGCGATTGCCCTTGAGGAAAAGCATATGAAACGACGAAAGAACTTGAAGCCTTCTATCAGGCTCTGCCCGTTCGCGGCCGGGTCGGTCTGTTTCGGATCTTGCAAGGCCAGGCTTTCCGCAAGCGCTTGCCGAAGCCGCGGGTAATTGCCTAAGGTAGTGGCGGTCCGGCTGTTCTTGATCCACAGTCATGGTCAGAGTGTTTGCAGAACAAGGCCGGCAGGGGGCGTGAGCGACCGCTGGGGTGTCGCAAGGGGAGGGGGCAGGTGTGATGGGCAGGCAAGATGTCGTGGCCGGGGAGTCGGGTGGACTGCCCGAGGAGTGGCCTGAATCACATCAGGTTCAGATTTTCGCCGATGCCGCGGCGGTGACATTGACACGCCTGGATCTGCTTGGCCGGCGCAAGCGTTTCGATGCGGGGCAGCAGATCATTCGCCGAGGGGACGACATCAGCGAGGTCATGCTGCTGCGCAAAGGCTTGGTCAAGGCCACGCTCCATTCTCCGCAGGGCCGTGAGATCAGCATTCGGCGGATTCGCGCAGGTGAGATTTTCGGCGATTATTCGGCCATCGACCAACAACCACGCTCTGCAGATGTCTATGCCTTGACCGAAGTTGAGGTCACGGTGCTGCCGGCACGTGAATTCGTCCACCTGGTCACGGCAGACCCTGCAGTGGCCTATGCACAGATGCGGGAACTTGTTGCGATGGTCAGGCGGCTGTCGGGGCGCATCTATCAAATGACCGCGTATAAGGCGAGTGAACGTCTGATTGCCTGTCTACTCGATCTGGCGCAGGAGACGGCTCCGAATCAAGCGGGGATTCAATTCATGCCCACCCACGCCGAACTGGCGGCGCTGATCAGCTCGCAACGCCATGTGGTGACAACCGAACTGAAAGCCCTGGAAAAGCAGGGGTTGATGGTCAGACAAGACCGATACAGCGTCCATCTGCCGGACCTTGCCGCGTTGCGGGAATTGCAGCGTCTGGTCTAGCAGGCTGCGCCGGGCGAAGCGGCAGGTCGCAAACGGTTTCTCGGCGCAGGCTCCGAGCAGATGGATTTCAGTCGTGTGGGTGATGTTGCCCTGCCTACGCTGCTGCAACTGTGCGGCGTCCTGAGTTCAGGCTGCCGCACTGAACTGGGGCTGAAAAGGCGGCGAAATTCGCGTCGGCACCCATCATGCGGGTGGTGCCCACTGGCCCGCCTGGCCTCCGACAGACTGTCGTAAAAAACCATCTCGGCCATTTCAACATGCTCTGACAGGAAATCACGGTGTCCCGGTCGCGCGTAAAATCAGCCGCTTGCGGGCCTAGGTTGTGGCGGCACGTCCTTGTGCAGCCTGCGAAGCCAGCCGCTAAGGATCAGCAGCAGTCCGATCAGGTCGAAGGCGCCGCCGCGGATGGATGGGGTCGCAACCGCCGCACGGGAAGCGGCTCCCTGGGCCGAAGCAGCCGGATACACCTTTACCCCAACCTTCACCGCGGTGGTGCCGCCATCTGCATTGCTCAGCTACAGACGGTACGGGCCCTCGGCCAGCAGCGGGTCGGCCGGCGGCGCGCCATACAGCCAGCGCGCGCCGTTCCGGCTGCTGAGAACCGCGCGGTGTTTCAGCCGCCGTGATCGCGCACGACATACGCCACGGCCGCGATGACCGCGCCCTGCGGATCGCGCAGCCAGACCATGCGACCGACATCGGGGATGTCCGTGGGTGGGATCAGGATTTCGGCGCCGAGCGCCCTGGCCTTTTCGGCCGTGGCATCGGCATCGGCGACCGTGACATAGGCGGTCCAGGCGTTGGGTGCCGCGGCCGGCATGCCGGGTGGCTTGCCCATGACACCGCCGATCTCGCCGTTGCCGGTCTTGATCACATGGTAGGGCGCGTCATTCACCATGTGCATGGTGTCGAACTGCCAGCCGAACAGCTCGCCGTAAAACTGCCGGGCGCTGTCGGTGTCATCGGTGGTGAGTTCCACCCAGCTGAAGGCGCCGGGCGTTTGAAATGGATTGGACATCTTGTGCCTCCGAAGTGCAGGGTCGGTCAAAGTGACATTTCTTGCCGTGAAATGCCAAGCCAACGATCGATGATGCGGAAGGCCCGAGAGGAGGTCCGGCGGCCGCACCGTCCTGGGCGGAAATCTTACGCTCGATCCTCTATTCTCCCGGTTCCTGAATCCGGCTATTGGTCACCGTCATGTCGCAGATCATTCTGCATCAATGGGAAATGTCTCCGTTCTGCAATAAAGCGCGCCGCATGTTGCGGCACAAGAATCTTGCCTACAGCAGCGTTGAGTACAACGGCCTGCTGGCGCGCAAGGCCGCAAGCCTGACCGCACAAGGTACGCTGCCGGTGCTGGATTGCGATGGTGAACGGGTGGTGGATAGCAGCGCCATCGGCCATTTTCTGGATCGGCGTTTTCCCGACAGGCCGTTGTGGCCAACCGATCCCTTGCATCGCGCCCAGGTGCGTTTCTGGGAGGATTGGGCGGGCACCAGCCTGTATGCCTACGAAGTGTATCTGCGCATGATGGTCGCCGGCCCGCTGGAGAAGGCGCTGGATCTGATCTGTGCCGGCCGCCCCGCCTGGGAGCGGGCCGTGCTCAAGCAGGTGTTCAAACGTCGTTATCCGAAGAAAATGCACAGCCTCGGTCTGGGGCGTCTGTCGCCCGAGCAGGTGGAAACGCAGTTTCTGCAGCATCTCGACGATCTCGAAGTGATTCTGTCTTCACGCCAGTGGCTGGTCGGCGAGGCTCTGAGCATCGCCGACATGTCCGTTGCCGCCCAGTTGGAAGAAATCCTGCGCACCAGCGATCTGGCGAATCGTGTGCGGCAGCGCGCGGCGGTGATGCAGTGGTTGGGAAGGGTCGCAGAGGATTGAGAGCCCTATTGTTCTGGTATTGCGGTGGTTTTTGCGCCTGCCGCTGGCGGGCAGGCGAGGGGTCGCGAGGGAAACGGCCGCGACCAGAGTTCAATCAATCACTCATGGTCCGAAAAAATCGGGCCGGTCCCGGCCACTGAGACGACGCGAGATCGATGAGAAAAGACTGCGCCTTGATTGTGGGTGTCGGCGATCGCAACGGCCTTGGCGGAGCAACTGCAGCGCTCGTTGGCAGCCAGGGGCTGCACGTCTTCATGGTGGGCCGAACGGCCGGCAGGCTCGGTCCGCTGATCTCGGAAATCGAGTCTGCTGGCGGCTCGGCGGAAGCTCTCACAGCAGACTGCACTCAGCCAGGCGACATGCGACGTGTGTTTTCGCATATCAAGGGGGGCGCAAACCCTCTGCGATTTGTGCTTTACAACACCGGTCGCAACATTCCGTCCGCCTTCCTCAAGTCCGAACTGAGATCAATCGACGATCACTTCAAGCGTGGCGCCTATGGAGGCTTGCTCACGGGCCAGGGGGCATTGCGCCTGATGCTGGAACAGGATGCCATCCACGGGCATCGCGGGTCGATTTTCTACACAGGCGCCAGCGCATCGCTGCGAGGCAGGCCCATGTTTGCAGGATTTTCCGCGGCGAAGGCAGGA
>JBFKDQ010000003.1:0-111356 GCA_041619555.1 Oceanococcus sp.
CACCCTGATCAGACGAATCGCGGCCATGGAAGCGAACCCCGAGCTGGAGCAACTGCGCGCGTCGATTGGCAGCCATGCGGATGCCTGTGGGAGCAGTCCCTGTTCCTGGCTGGTTATTGAATACGGGTTGGGGCCGGACTATATTGAGCGACGCGCCGATGTCCCGGTCTTTTCTGCCAGCGGGATGAAAATAGTGTCGATTGCCTTGCCGGAATTGGTGAGTCGTTCCCACCCCAGGGAGTGGGAGTCGATCCGCGTGCAAGCGGCAGCGGCGCCGGTATCGCTCAGCCGCCTGGCCAGCATGAACCGGATCGTGCAGACGGAATTGGCCAAGCGCTGGTCCGGCATCGTCACGCGCGCGGTGATCCAGGCCTCCAGCAAGGTGGCGATCCAGAATCAGATGAATGAACTGGGTCTGGCCGGACAATTGCTGGGCATGGTGTACAGCACCGCTTCGACCGCGGCCGACACACGCATACTTGGCACCATGCCGGCCGGCTACGCCATGGCCAGACTGAACGCGCAGCAGGTCAAGGATCTGAGTATCGCCGGTCGTGCGATCATGCCGAAAATAGGTGGTGAGGGCGCCCCCTATGTGATTTATGCTCGTACCAACGCAGCCGCCGTGCCCGTGTACCTGGCGCGCCTCGACAAACAGGAAAGACCATGAAGCACTTCATACGCATCGCTTTTATATCCCTGCTGGCCACGGCCCTGCCGGCCTGTAATGGCACTGGCGCGGCAGGCGCGCCCGGCGCACCCGCACGAGACGGTGGCTCCAGACTGTTTCCACAGGTCGCCAGTACGATCAGCGAGATCAAGGTCGTATCCGTTCGTGATCGGGCTCTGGAAGACGGCACCACGCAAGTGGCCATTGCCTTTGAGAATGTTGCGGTCTATGCGGTGAGCGCGGCTTTGTCGGTGACCTGGTTCGATGTCAATGATTTTCCGATCAAGACCACGCTGAGCAACTGGAAGGAGTTCGAGTTGGCTTCGGGGGAGATGAGGGAACTGGTCGTGACCGGGCCGGGCCAACAGGCCTCTCGCTACAGCATCGCATTTCGTAAATCTCGTTAAGCCTGGAGTGCTTTCATGAACAAAACAATTTTGCTCGCTGCCTGCGTGGCGACGACTTTTGCCGCCGGCTGCGCGAGCACGCCGCAACGCGTCGATACCCGCAGCGATTCCGCGCCGACGACCATGACCATCGACTATCGGGATTTCGAGGAAGCCGCCTCGGCGGCCGTGCAGTCCATGCTGGCCAGCGGGGTGGTGAATCATCCAGGCGGTGGTCGCTACGTGCTCGCCATTTCCCGCATCACCAATGACACGATGCAGCGGATTGATACCGATCAACTGGTGAAGAAGATCCGGATCGAACTGTTGCGGACCGGCAAGGTGGTGACCACCACCGCAGTGGGCGCCAATGGCCCGGAGGACGCGATGTCCTATCAGGCGAGGGAGCTGCGCGGCAACGATGAATTCAATCAGAGCGGGGTCGCGCAGAAAGGCACCTTGCAGGCGCCGGATCTCTCCCTGTCCGGCAAGATCATGCAGCGCAATCACAGTGTCGGGCGCAACAAGACTCAGGTGGAATACTTCTTTCAGCTCAGTTTGACCGACATCAAGACCGGTCTTGCGATCTGGGAGAACGAGACCCCCATCGTCAAACGGGGTTCCGGCAAGACGGTGAGCTGGTAAAGCTTCTGGGGCGCCCGCCGCGTGACCTACTTCTATCTGATGAACACATCGAGGATCTCATGAATAAATTCCTGATTGCAGCCGGGCTACTGATCACTTCCAGCGGCACCATGGCGGGCTCTTATGTGAGCTTCGGTGCGCAGGCGGTGGCGAACAGCAATAGCTATGCTGATGGCACTGATGCAGATGACCTGGGCCTGGCCCTGAATGCTTTTGCGATCGATGATTCCGGCCTGACCTTCGATGCGGCCTTCGAATTCGCCAGCGGGGACAACGATGCCGGCACGGATTACGACCGTTCCGAGTACCAGCTGGGCATCGGTTTTTCCGGCCTGGTGAATCGCCAGATGAGTGCGTATGCCACCATCGGCTTTCACGGATGGACGCTGGAATTTTCCGGGGCTGGCGAGATGGATGAAACCGGCGTGCAGCTGGCCGGCGGCATGCTGTACCGGACCATGAATGCCGACCTGCGTGGCGAAATCCAGTTTCTCGAACTCGATCAGGTCTCCTGGGTCGGATTCAAGGCCCTGGGGAATTACCATCTGAGCCAGACGCTGGACCTGGTGGCCGGGGTACAGATTCGCCAGGGTGATGAGCTTGATGTCGCCGCTTTCTATGCCGGTCTGGCCTATTTGATGCCCTGAGTCCGGTGTGGGCGCCGCCGCGTGTGCGTTGGCGGATGAATGCTGAACGGATGGACGCATGATGCGCACCTCTTCCCCACGAACGCGCGCAGGCAGTACGGCGATGCCGCGCCCGGTCGCTTTCCTCACGCGGGATGCCGCTTGAACCCTGGTCACGAGTGAACATGGCGCAGTCGGAAGCGGATGTCATCATTATCGGTGCCGGTGCAGCGGGCCTGATGTGCGCCCTGACGGCGGCCAGACGCGGTCGGCGGGTTCGGGTGCTGGAGCATGCGCACCGCCCCGGGCGCAAGATTTTGATGTCCGGCGGCGGTCGCTGCAATTTCACCAATCTGCATGTCGAAGCGGATCATTTCCTGTCTGAAAATCCGCATTTCTGCAAGTCCGCGCTGGCGCGTTTCACGCCGTGGGACTTCATCGCGATGGTCGAGGCCCATGGCATTGCCTATCACGAGAAGGAAGCCGGTCAGCTGTTTTGCGATGTGTCCTCCAAACAGATCCTGCAGATGCTGCTCGCGGAATGTGCGCAGGCTGGCGTGGAAATCGTGCTGAGCTGCGCGGTGACCAGGCTTGCTGCCGGCGACCCTGGCTTTGTGCTGGAGACCGCACAGGGGCCGATGCGGGCGGCCCGCCTGGTGCTGGCCACCGGCGGCCTGTCGATCCCAAAAATGGGGGCAACCGGCTTCGCCTATGAAATCGCCGCGCAGTTTGGGCATCGGGTGGTGCCGACGCGTGCCGCCCTGGTGCCTTTCACTTTGAGTGGCAAGCCGGCGGAGCACTGGCTGGATCTGCCGGGTATTGCGCACGCGGTTTCGATCGCAACCGCCGGCAAGAGTTTTCGAGGCCCGCTGCTGATCACCCATCGCGGATTCAGCGGGCCGGCGGTGCTGCAGATCTCTTCCTACTGGCAGCCCGGCGAGTCTGTTCTCATTGACTGGATGCCTGGGCAGCGGGGGGCAGAATGGCTGCTGTGCGCGAAACGGCGAGCGCCACAGCTGGAGCTTGAAGCGCTCTTGATCCAGACGGACCCTGCAGGCCCGGGGATGCCGCGTCGACTGGCGCAGCGCGTGGGCCAGTTGCTCGGATTGCCGGGCGCCCTGGGGCAGATCAGCGATGACCGCTTGCGCAGCGCGGGTGAGCAACTGAAGCGATGGTCGCTGAAGCCGAGTGGCACCGAGGGCTATCGCACCGCCGAGGTCACGCTCGGTGGCATCAGTACCGAGGATCTGTCATCGGCCAGCATGGAGTCGAGGCTGTGCCCGGGGCTGCATGTCATCGGCGAGGCCATGGACGTCACCGGCCACCTGGGGGGCTTCAATTTTCAATGGGCCTGGGCTTCAGGGCATGCGGCTGGGCTGGCGGTCTGAGGGCTGTGCCTTCATCTTGATCGGGACATGGTGACGATGTGATGTCCGCCGTGTGATAGCGCCTTGTCGGTCTCGATCACAAGAAAGTCCTCAAAATTCGATCGATCTCAATGAATACGGCGCCGGCCTTTTGCGTAAGCTGCTTAAGTTTGTCCGGGCACGTGCGTTCAGGGCCTGGTGTCGTTTCCTGTTTTTTCAGGTCACGGGCAAAAAAAAAAGGAGCCCTAAGGCTCCGTTTCTTCAACACTGGTCTTCAGATCAGTTGCATTGATCCGATCCTGGATAGGCCTGTGGATCGACGGTAATGACGGTATTGATCCACTGCTCGATCAGGGCGTAGCCGGTTTCATCGACGACACTACGCGCCAGCGGGGGCATTTTCGCCGCTGGTACCGTGGCTTCGGGGCCGATGCGGTAGCTCAGGACCGAATCCGCACTGTGGCCTGGCACGATGTCATAGGTGCGGCCGCCACGGCCTTCGCTGCCCGCTGCGGTGGGTCGCTTGCAAATGCCGTAGGTGGAATCTACCGCACGAACCACGTCCAGATAGAAGCCCGTGTTCACCGCAAAGCCTTTGGGGTTATGGCAATGCTGGCAGTTGACTTCAAGATAGGAGCGGGCCCGTGCTTCGATGTCCTCGGGGGAGTTGGCGGCATGGCCGCTGTCGCCCGGAACATTGAATTTCGGGTTGCGTGGGGCTGCTGCGGCGATCTGGCTGTTGGGATCGACCTGGAAATCTGCCGGGCAGTCGGTCAGAAGGCCATTTTCACACCAGTATTTGAGCTGGTTCTGGCCCTTGACCGCATGTTCGGCCTGGTCCGACGGCCACGAGGATTCGGAGCGATACGGCCGGTTCATGTTCCGGGCTTTCGGGCCGATGGGCGCGGAGCCCAGGTCAAGATTCAGATTGAAATGACAGGCTGCGCACTGGTTCTGGTGCGGTATCACGTAGCTGTTGGTCGAGCCGGTGTAGTTTTCCTGCGTATCCACATCGGTGTAATTCCAGCCCACCGCGGTGCTGCCGCCTTCCAGGGCAAGGCGGGCGATGCCGTCGTCACCCCAGATGTAAGGCAGGCCGTCCCAGTACACCGAGGTGTCCGAATTCTGGCGTTTGATCAGCAGTCGGGTTTCCACCACGCGTTCGGTATCGGCGGCCTCGTCGCGGAATGCGAAGGTTTTTGCGATCACGGTGCCGACAGGGAAGTCCATGGTGGCATCGATGCCATCGCCGGAACGCGGATCGGATGCGCCGTTCTTGATCGCACGATACTTGGCCGGCTGACCCGGCGGCAGATAGGCAACCCGATATTTGACCGAATGATCCGAGAACAGCTTGGTGTTCAGCACGAAGGGTACGCCGTCGCCATTGGGCGCGCTGCGCGGGTCGGTCGGGTCGACGAACAGCTTGTAGTCCTGCAGGGTCGGGCAGTTGGCGATCAAGGCGCCGCGATTAATTTCGCCGGCCGGTACCGTCGCGCCGCAAAGTGCGGCCACTTCTTCCGGGCTGAGCTGTGCTGCACCGCTGGCCGGCTCGTATTCGTCCAGCACCACCGCCTCCAGCAATGGCAGGTTGGAGCCGAAACGGGTCGGGCAGTCGTTCTCGCTCTGATCGAAAGTGGCCGGAAAATCCGGCACTTCAGAGGCGACGTTGGCCAGCGCAGCAAAGTCGCCGCCCGTGACCGCCAGCGCGCTGTCAAGGCCTTTGGTGCCGTGGAAATTCGCATAGGTCTCGCTGTCGCTGGCGAAGGTGTTGGTCTGCCAGTCGACACAGCTGAACCACCATTTCGGCACGATGCGATTGCCGTCTGCGTCAAACTTGTAGGCGTTGTATGTGCAGGCCGGGTTGGGGTACTGGTTGCCGCTTTCCGGTTTGCCGTTTTCATCCATGGGGATGTCGTTGCCATCGGCATCGGTGGGATAGGGGCAATTGGACAGGGGGTCAATGTAGCCATCCCAGACGATGTGTGCGCCGCGATATTGGCTCGGGTCGCGTTTGCCTGCGGCCACCTTCATGCCGACCAGCATCGGCAGCACGGAAGCGACATCGTCGCCTTCGGTTTCGGCCAGGCGGTCGAAATCCGGAGTTTGCAGATTGTTGCCGCTGTTGACGAACACATTGTCGAATATGTGCACACCTTCGGAATAGCCATCCTGGCGCTTGTCCGGGGAGCCTCCGAGCAACTCGTAGCTCGTCAAGATGATGCTCGCGGTATCGTGATCGACGAACTGGTTGTCGTAGATGTCGATCGCGTCATAGGCCAGGGTGATGAATCCGCTGCCTCTGGGGACCGCGGCAACAATGGATCCGGGGACCGCAAAATTGTAGGTGTTGTTATTGCGCGCCAGGTTGCGGCGCACGATGGTGCGTTTGCCGTGGAAGGTCAGCCCGTCGAGGTCATAGACCAGGAAGCCCGCGGTGTTGCATTCGGCGATGTTGTCCTCGTACATGCCGCCCTGGACGTTTTCGATCTCGAAGCCGAAAACATTGAAGGCGGTTCGGCTGCTGCGGATGATCGCCTTTTTCGTCTGACCCACGTAGATGCCGGCATCGGAGGCGCCAATCGATTCGGAGTTGTCAATCAGCACGTTCTCGCTGTTGACCGGGTAGATGCCGTAGCGGCCAGATGCGGTGCTGACGGTGTAATCCGGCGATTTCGGTGCGCCGATGTCGCCCGAGGCCGTGCGTCGTGGGTCTTCGCGGGTCGGCAGGGTGCAGGCGACATTGAGTTTTTCCGCGTAGTTGTCCGCCGTGATTGCTTCCTCGTCGCTGGTGCCGTAGCCGCTGGACCAGATGGCGCGGACATCGCGCAGCACCGCGAACTTGGTGCCACGCAGTTCGAAGCCATTGCCCTTGGCATCCAGCACAGTGAGGCCCTCGACGGTGAGGCCGCGCACATTGGTACTGAGGATGCCTTCAATATTGTTGCTGTTGCGGAAAGACAGGACCGTCTTGTTCTTGCCGCAACCCTTGATAGTGATGTTCTCCGTGCCGATGAATTGCAGGCCGGCCGCGAGATCGAAATAGCCGCAGCCGAATTCGATGGTGTCACCGGGGCGGGCCTGCACGATCGCGGTGAGCATGGCGCTTGTAATTTCTTCGCTGGGGCCCGGCTCGATCAGAAAGACCTTGGCGCCAGATGGCGATGCGGTGGGCGACGGGCTGGGACTGGCGCTGGGACTGGGGCTTGGCGATGAGCTTGGGCTCGGCGTCGGGCTGGCCGTAGGGGTCGGCGTCGGCGAGGCGTCCGGCGAGGACGTGGGGCTCGGCGCATTGCCGCTTTTGCAGGCCGCCAGGCCTAGGACCAGGCTGGAAATCAATAGGTAACTCGGCGCGCGCATCAATGACTCCGGGGCGATAAAGGGATGGCTTGGGGTCTATTAAACACGATCCGGCGGGAAAATGGTTCCCCGGGCAGGGTTCGCGCCGGCCAGCTGATTCAGGGCTGTTCGTGAAAGATATAAGGTGTCGAGTAGTCGCTGAACTCGAAATAGACTTTGGATTCTCCCGGGTCGACCTTGCCATTGAGGTTGGCATCGAGCACGCCGTAGCCGTAGCGGTAGGGTCGTAATCCGGAGTTGTTCGTGCCTTCGCTGGAGGTCAGCTTGTCGATGTTGAGGAAGCGCTTGACCACGGTTGCGCCACCGTAGATTTCCAGCACGCCATTGGTGCCGGTCCAGTTCTGCATGGCGCGGCCGAACTTGTTCTGTGTTTCCTGCGTGCAGGCCGAGGTTAACACCAGAAACAGGATCGCGGTGCCGATGCGGTGCAGATGCCCGGGGAAGCGGGGGCTGTGAGAGGCATGGTTTGCGGGGTGCATGTTGGTCTTCCTTGTGGTCTGAAATGCGCCGTCCGGCGCCTTGCTGAAAATTAGTCCTAACGGCGGAGTCCGCGCCGGGGGCGGGCGTGTAGTATCGGTTAGATCATCTTTTAAGGTGGTATCCTCAATTTGTTTTACGCCAGATCTAAGGACGGATTGTGAACGCTACAGTGCAGACCACCAACAATGTTGTCGCGGCCAAGCAGACGCCGCATGTGCCGGGTTTGCCCTGGTTTGGCAGTCTCAAAGGCATGGCCACGGATCCTGCACAGTTCTTCGTGGACTGTTATCGCAAGTACGGGCCAGTGTTTGAAATCACCTTGCTAGGCAAGACCTACAAGGTTATCGCAGGCGCTGAGGCTGCCCTGTTCATGGGGACTCGTGAAGGCAAGGACTGCTTGCGATCCAAAGAATTCTGGGAGGGGCTGGTGAAGGAATTTGGCGCCACCCGCTCCCTGCCAGGCAGCGATGGCGAGGAGCATCGCCAGTTGCGGGAAGTGCTGCGCCATGGCTATTCAAAGGAGTCGATTCAGGGCCGCTACAACGATCTGATCCGGATCACGGACGGCTCGATCGAGCGTGACTGGAAGGCCGGCTCCACGGTCCCGGTCGTGCAGGCGATGCAATTCATGGTGACGGACCAGCTTGGCACCATCCTGACCGGCAATGCACCGCTGGAATATGTAGCAGATCTGCGCACCACGATTCTCAATATTCTGAACGTGCTGATCACCCGTCAGCGGCCGAAATTCTATTTATGGAATCCGCAATATCAGCGGGCCAAGCGGCGGGTCTTCGAGCTCGGGGAGAAAATGAAGGCGGAATATTTCGCCAATCCCGATGCGCGCAGCGAAAAGCAACGCAATTTGATCGACGACATCATGCAGGCGAATCGTGAGAATCCCTACATCATGCCGGACAACAATTTGCGTCTGCACCTGGTCGCGCCCTATGTGGCAGGTCTGGATACGGTGGCCAATACCACTGCGGCGATCAGCTACACCGTGTTGAAGCATCCTGAGGTGCTGCGCCGGGTACAGGAAGAAGTGGACGCCCTGTTTGCCGAAGGTGACATCGAAGAGGCGGGTCTGCTAAAGCGCCTGCCGGTGCTGAACGGAGCGATCATGGAAACCATGCGCCTGTACCCGATCGCGGTGGCGCAGATGCGCTGTGCGAACAAGGACTTCGTATTTGAAGGGCATCAGTTCAAGGAAGGCGAACTGCTTTACATCGGCACCAGCGTGCCGCATTTCATGGAAGAGTATTTTCCGAATCCAGGCGAGTTCGATATCGATCGTTACTCCAAGGAGCGTGCGGAGCAGAAGAAACCAGGGGCTTATTCGCCCTATGGTCGTGGTCCGCACACCTGTCTGGGCAAGAGCCTGGCCGAGATCCAGTTGGCGCTGAGCATGGCGCGCCTGTTCTACCGGCTGGATCTGGAACTGATCTCGCCGGATTACGAACTGAAGACCAAGACCGCACCCACGCCGGGGCCGGCAATGAGCTACAAGTTGCGGGTCAAGGGCTATCGCCACTGATTGGCTGATGAAGGGCAGGAGGCCTGGCCGCCTGCCTCGGATTCAGGCTCAGCTCAGCAACTGGATCAGCCAGTAGATCAGGCAGGCCCACTGGCCAGCCAGCATGTTGGCGCGCGCGAAAACGAAACCGGGGCTGGTGCTGATCAGATGCACGCCAACCTGGGCCAGGCGAAAGCCCAGATAGATCCAGGCCAGTCCATCTACAAGCGCGAGTTGCTCGCTCAGAGCGGCCGCCAGGACCAGGGCGGCATACAGCGGGAGGTTTTCCAGGCAGTTGGCGTGGGCGTGTTCGCAGCGTTTCACCCAGGCGGGGTCCTGCCAGGTCGGTGCATTGCGGGTCCAGGAATTGGCCGGGGTCTTGCGCCCGAGCACGAGGGCGGTGCGATAGCCGACGCATGTAGCGACCAGCGCCAGGGTCAGCACGCAGAACCATAAGAGAACGAGGACGGATGTGGCCAAGGGGGATTCCTTCTTCTAGGGTGGTGCCGGCATTGTGCCGCAAGTCCAGATGGGACGGACAGGTCTTAGCTCAGACGGACGAACCCGAATACCATCAGCATGATGATGCCGATTGCGAGCTTGGCTGCGGTGCCGACCACCAGGCCCAAGGTTGCGCCGAACCCGGCGCGGCTGGCGGCCTCCATGCTGCGGCCGGTGGACAGTTCCCCCAGAACCGCGCCGGCGAAAGGGCCGATGATCAGGCCCGGCAAGCCAAAGAACAGGCCGACGATGGCGCCGATCGTGGCGCCGAACACCGAGCGACCGGAGGCGCCGAATTTCTTCGCCCCGAGGGCGCCGGCGATGAAGTCGGCAAGAACGCCGACAAGGGCGAGCAGACCAAGGGCGCAGAGGGTGAAAAATCCGACATGTTCAAAATCCTCGATCCAGGCCGCCATCAACAGGCCGGCAAACAGCAGGGGCGGACCCGGAATGGCAGGAAATACCAGGCCGACAAGCCCTATCCCGATCAGTCCCAGCGCAGCGAGCCACAGCAGGATCAGGCCGGCGTGTTCAAAGCTCAGCCATTCCATCAATCGGGTCGGCTCTGATCGAATCCGGGCCTAGGGCGCGCGTAGCCAGGGTTTGTCCATCCCGGGCGTGCATCGAAGCCCGTCAACATTCGATTGGCCAGGCAGCCAAGGCAGGAAGGAGCATTCCCGAATTGCGGTGCGGTGCTCACGATGGGTCTTGTGCTGCCATTGCAGACTTCATGCCTGTCCGAGCAGAGGGCTCAGGACTTCAGCCAGGCGATGATGTCGGCCTCGTCCTGGCGGGCGAAACCGATGCGCAGGGCGCCGCCATGCTCGAAGACGGGGCGCTTGATCAGGCTGGGCTGTGCCAGCAGCAGCTGGATTGCGGCATCACGGTCGGCTAGGCTGCGTTGCCCCTCTTCGAGCTTGCGCCAGGTGGTGCCGCGGCGGTTGATGAGTGCATCTTCTCCAGCCCTTTCCAACCAGTCTTCCAGGACGTCTGCGTTGAGCCCGTCCTGGCGGAAATCGTGATAGCGAAACTCGATGCCGGCCTGTTCAAGGCTGCGGCGGGCACGTCTGACGGTGTCGCAATTCTTGATGCCGTACAAGGTGGTCATGGGCCGGGTGCAGTCTGTAATCAGGGAAAAAGCGAAGTATATCGTCTGCTAGGCTGGATGGCGCGGCGGAGTGTTTTCGCTGTGGGCAGCAACGGTAAGTCCTTCGAGCTTCTATACTTGATCGCAGCGGTGCCGTTCCGGTGGTCACGCCATGCCGGGTCGGCCTGCCGTCAACAGCTGTTTGCAGGCGCATGACTGCAGGCTTTTTTTTCGTAGGGGAAGCTCTGATCGAATCCGGGTGTGGGTAGCGGGTGGCTAAAATTCGACCCAAGTCAGGCGGGCATCGCCGCTAGTCTTTGCTCGATTGGCAGGATGGCCAATGCTGAAAGGACATCCGCCCCGAGATGTCGCCTGCGCGATTGGATCAGCGTTCCCCTCTCCAGGGAGTCCCGGCATGAGTTCGGAAACACGCAGGCCCTATTCGCTGAATGAAGAAATCGCCCACGGGGTCACCCATGGTCTGGGGGCCGTGTTCAGCATCGTTGGCCTGGTCGTGATGGCGGTCTATGCGGCTCAGTCGCCGCTGGTCAGCCACATGGTTGCGGTCAGCGTCTATGGGGGCAGTCTGATCCTGCTTTACCTGGCGTCGACGCTGTACCACAGCATTCCGATTCCGAAAGCCAAACCGTTTCTGCACATGTTGGACCACGCCGCGATCTATGTGTTGATCGCCGGAACCTATACCCCATTCGCCCTGATCGGGCTGGCCGGTCCGCAGGGATGGTGGCTGTTCGGAATTGTCTGGGCGCTGGCGGTGGTTGGTGTGATTTTCAAGCTGTTCTACACCGGGCGTTTCGAAAAGCTGTCCGTCGGGCTGTACCTGGCGATGGGCTGGCTGATCCTGGCCTTTGGCGAGGCGGCCATGGCCGCCTTGTCCAGCCAGGTGCTGATGCTGCTTCTGGCCGGGGGGCTGGCCTATTCGGCCGGCGTGGTGTTCTATCTTTGGCACGGCCTGCGATTCAATCACACCATCTGGCATTTGTTCGTGATGCTGGGGAGTCTTTTGCAATTCCTTGCGGTACTGGAATTGCTGGTGCCCGCTGCGGCCTGAACTGGGTGCGTTCTTCGGCGGGTCGAAATTTAGTTGTCGACATGGGGCAAAGAATGCTCTATTGTGGATCCCAGGCCTCGCACAGCGTGAGGCTCCGGCGGGCTAACCCCCCGTGTTTTTTGTTTTTTTTGGAAGTATCAATGTCAGAAGTAATGACCGGAACGGTCAAATGGTTTAACGATGCCAAGGGCTTCGGTTTCATCACCCCCGCTGGCGGTGGCGACGATTTGTTTGCGCATTTTCGCGAAATCGAAGGATCTGGTTTCAAAACCCTGAAAGAAGGCCAGCAGGTCGAATTTCAAACCCGTATGGGTCCCAAGGGTCTGCAGGCTGCGCAAATCAAGCCTCTGTAAGTCGTACCGCCCTGGGCACAAAAGAGCCAGCCGACGTCAGTCGGGTGGCTTTTTTTATGTCTGGGGTTTTCATGCTGGCGAGGTTTCTTCATCTGGCGCCAGTCGAGTGATGATCCGTGCGCCAATCGCATCCCCCCAGACATTGACCGCGGTGCGGCACATGTCCAGCAGGCGGTCGATGCCCAGAATCAACCCCACCGCAGCCAGCGGAAGGGCCGGTGCGCCGGGCAGATTGGCGAGGGAGGCATTGACGGTTTCGACCACGATGACCATGGTCACGAGCCCGGCCGATGGAATGCCTGCCGCGCCGACCGCCGCCAGAGTGGCGGTCACTGCAATCAGGACCAGTTCGGTCGGGCCCAGGGCGATGCCATAGGCCTGGAACAGGAAGACCACCGCAACCGCTTCGTACAGCGCGGTACCGTCCATATTGATGGTGGCGCCCAAGGGCAACACGAAACGCGAAGCGCGGCGACTGCAACCTGAATCTTCGGCGGCCTCGATGGTGACGGGCAGGGTGGCCGATGAAGAGTCGGTGCCCCAAGCGGTGAGCAGGGCGGGGCGCATGCCTTTGAAGAACTCCCAGGGACGGACCCGGGCGAAGATCCACAGGACCAATGGCAAGGTGATGGCGGCATGGATGAGCAGGGCGCCAAGCACGGTGCCGACATAGGCCGCCAGCGGTCCGAACAGGGAGCCCAGGCCGATCCGGGCGACCGTCCAGGCGACCAGCGCAAAAACGCCGACCGGCGCGAGGCGCAGAATCCAGTCCACCAGGCGCATGATGGCGTCCAGCAGGGCTTCGAAAAAAGCGACGGCTGGACGGGTCGCGTTGCCGCCGGCCGCCAGTGCCGCGCCCAGAAGAATGCTGAAGGAAATCAGCGGCAACAACTGCATGGTGGCGGCCGCGCCGATCGGATTGCTTGGAATCAGTTGCGAAACCAGGTTCAGCAGGGCGCCGCCTAGACCTGCCGCGCCGGTGCTTTCGACCCGCTGGCGTTGATCTTCAGGCTGCGCCGCATAACTCTGCTCGGCCGAGCTGATCAGTTCGATGCCCAGCCCGCTGCCATCGTTCAAGGGATCGCCCGGGGCGATCCAGTTCACCAGAGCCAGACCGGTCAGCACGGCCACGAACATGGTGGAAAAATAATACAGCAAGGTGGTGCCACCAACGCGGCCCAGGCGGCTGGGGTCACCGATGGCATTGACACCGACAATCACGCTGGCCGCCACCAGCGGAACCAGAATCATTTTCAATAAGCCCATGAACAGGGTATTGCCGACCAGGGACAGGCCCAAGATCCAGGCGTCGGGCACAGCGCCGGCGTAGTAGTTGAACAGGCCCTGACCGACAATGGTCCCGAGAACCAGGCCGCCGAGTATCCAGGCCGTGATGTGCAGATCCTTCATTCTTAGCTACGCAACAGGTGGCATCGCAGTGTAGTGCATCTTGGTCCTGCCGCCGAATCCTCAGTCAAGCCTGCCAGATTAAGTACAATCAGCTTTTTGCACGGTCTGTCCTTGCAGGCCGCTTCGGGGGGATAGACATGACGAATCTGGCAGGCAAGACACTGGTCATTAGCGGCGGTTCCCGCGGCATCGGCCTCGCAATGGCGCTCAGGGCGGCGCGTGACGGCGCAAACATCGCCATCCTCGCCAAGACCGACCAGCCGCATCCGCGCTTGCCTGGCACCATCCACACTGCGGCGGCAGCGATCGAGCAGGCCGGCGGCAAGGCGCTGCCATTGCTCTGTGATATTCGCGATGAAGAGCGAGCCGCCCAGGCCGTGGCTGAAGCGGCTGAACATTTCGGTGGGATCGATATCTGCATCAACAATGCCAGCGCGATCAACCTGGTTGGAACCGAGCAACTGAGCATGAAGCGCTATGATCTGATGCATGGGGTCAATGGTCGTGGTACGTTCTTGTTGTCCAAGCTCTGTATTCCGTATCTGAAGCAGGCGGAGAATCCTCATGTGCTGAATATCTCGCCGCCGCTGGACTGGTCGATCAAATGGTTCAAGCCGCATGCCGCCTACACCTTGGCCAAATACAGCATGAGCGTGTATGCCTGGGCCATGGCGGAGGAATTTAGATCCCGCGGGATCGCATTCAACTGTCTGTGGCCGCACACCCCGATTGCGACCGCGGCGATACAGAACATGCCGGGGGCGCAGGCGATGGTGGATGCGAGTCGCACGCCGGAAATCATGGGGGACGCTGCCTGGCATATCCTGACCCGCCCGAGTCGCGAGTTCACCGGCCAGTTCTGCATTGACGATCTGGTGCTGCAGGAGGCCGGGGTCACGGATTTCTCGCACTACCAGCACAAGCCGGGAGCGAAACTGGCGCCGGATTTCTTCATTCCGGATGATCTGCCAGACATCGTGCTTTAACTGGGCAGATGGCGGACTACATCACCGCGCCGGGCTATGCGGCCCTCAGGCAGGAGCATCGGCAGCTTTGCTTGCGCCGGCGTGAGGTGGTGGCCGCCTTGGCGGCGGCGGCGGCCGAAGGCGACCGCTCTGAAAACGCGGAGTACATCTATCGCAAGAAGGAATTGCGTGAACTCGATCGGCGCTTGCGCTATCTGGATCGGCGTCTGGACGAACTGACCGTGGTGCAGCAATTGCCGGATGATCAGGGGCGGGTATTCTTCGGCGCCTGGGTTGATCTCGAAGACGAGGACGGTGAACGGCAACGCTATCGCATCGTCGGCTCGGATGAAACCGATCCCGGCAAGGGCTGGATCAGCCTGCGTTCACCGATGGCCAGAGCCCTGCTGGGGCGGGGTCTGAATCAGGACGTGCAGGTGAGCCTGCCGGGAGGTGAACGTCGTTACCTGATCGTCGCGATCGCCTACCACAGCGCAAGCTGATGCTTGCGAGCCGCTGGGGCAACCGTGTTTTCTGGTCAGCGAAGCTCGAATAGGCCAGGATGGCTTTTGCAAGCTTCTGCTCCGCTAGTGACGGAAGTGGCGGCGCCCGGTGGTGACCATCGCGATGCCTGATTCATTGGCCGCCGCGATGACTTCCGCATCACGCATGGAGCCGCCGGGCTGGATCACCGCGCCGGCGCCGGCTTCCGCGCCCGCGATCAGGGCATCAGCGAATGGAAAAAAGGCATCTGAAGCCATCACGCAGCCGTTGATATCCAGGCCGGCGTCAGCGGCCTTGCGAATGGCGATGCGGACGCTGTCGACCCGGCTCATCTGGCCGGCGCCGATGGCGATGGTCTGGCCGTCCTTGGCAAAAACGATGGCGTTGGACTTGACCATCTTGACGACCGGCCAGGCAAAGATCATGTCATGGATCTGTGCCTCGGTGGGTGCCTTGGTGGTGACCACCTTGAGTTCCGCGCGATCGATGCGTGCCTGATCCGCGCTCTGCATCAGCAGGCCGCCGGACACGGTCCGCAACTCCCAGGGGTTGAGCTGGTCCGGCGCGCAGCCGGTCTCCAGCACGCGGATATTGGGCTTGGCGGCCAGGGCCTTGCGGGCGGAACTGCTGAAGCCGGGAGCGATGATGACCTCGACGAACTGGTTGTCGATGATGCTGGACGCCGTTTCGCCGTCCACTTCGGTATTGAAGGCGATGATGCCACCGAAGGCGGAGGTTGGGTCGGTGGAGAAGGCCTTGTCGTAGGCGCTGCCGATGTCGGCGGCGACCGCAACGCCACAGGGATTGGCGTGCTTGACGATGACGCAGGCCGGCATGACGAATTCAAGCGCCGCGGTCCAGGCGGCGTCCGCGTCGGCAAGGTTGTTGTAGGACAGGGCTTTGCCCTGCACCAGGCGGGCTGCGCCAATGGTGCCTGCGGCGGCGTCGGGATCGGCATAGAAGCCGGCCAGCTGGTGCGGGTTTTCGCCGTAGCGCAGCGGGGTGTGCAACTGCCACTGCCGATTGATGATGCGTGGCTGATCAGTCGCCTCATCGCTCTCGTTCAGGCTGCTCAGATAATTCACAATCGCATCATCATAGGCGGCCGTGTGAGCGAAGGCCTTGACCGCCCAGTGGCGTCGCAGTTTCGCGTCGACGCCTTGCGCACGCATGGCCTCGAGCAGTGCGGCGTAATCAGCCGGATCGACGATCACGGCCACATCCTTGTGATTCTTGGCCGCTGCGCGAACCATGGTCGGTCCGCCGATGTCGATGTTTTCGATTGCATCGTCCAGGCTGCAGTCCGGGCGCGCCACGGTTTCGCGAAAGGGGTAAAGGTTGACGACGACCAGGTCGATGGGGGCAATGCCCTGCTCTTGCAGGACCGCATCATCCACACCACGGCGAGCGAGGATGCCGCCATGGACCTTGGGGTGCAGGGTTTTGACCCGGCCGTTCATGATCTCCGGGGCACCGGTGTGTTCGGACACCTCGGTGACCGCCAGTCCGGCTTCCCGCAGGGTTCGGGCGGTGCCGCCGGAAGAGATGAGTTCGACGCCTTCGGCGATCAGCGCCTGGGCCAGTTCAACGATGCCTTGCTTGTCTGAAACAGACAGCATGGCCCGGCGAATCGAGGTGTTCACGGGTCGGATTATGCCTTGAAGAGAGGGATTAGCTGGTGAGATCGTATTGCTGGATTTTCTTGCGCAAAGTGGCGCGATTGATGCCGAGAACTTCGGCGGCGCGGCTGTTGTTGCCCTGGCAATGGGCCAGCACACGCTTGAACAAGGGCTTTTCGACTTCGCTCAGGATCAGCCGATACAGTTCGTTCGGCCGGTGTCCGTTCAGTTCCTTGAAGTAACGCTGCAGGCTCGCATCCACGTAGTAACTCAGTGGCTCCTCAACTTCAAAGCCTGATTCTTGTTCTGGTTGGTTCATTGCGTACCCAAATGTTCGTGCCTGAAATCGACGTCACTGCAGCCCCTGTCTGTAGCTTTAATTGTGCGAAAGGGGGGAGCGATCATAGCGATTTACGCGTCGGACGCAAACCGCCTTCCATCGAGTCTGATCCAAGCGTCTGAATTTTCAGGCGTGAGCAAAAATTGATCGGCATAGGCCTTGCAGACATCGCCCTGCTGTTCCGCCAAAATGCCGGAGAGCAGCAGCCGGCCTCCGGGGGCGACCAACTGGCAGACCTGCGGCTTCAGGTCGATCAGGGTGGCGGCCAGAATATTGGCCATCACCACATCGGCGGGCTGCTGCGGCGGCTGCTCGCAAGGCAGGATTTCGATCAGATGTTCCACGCCGTTGGCACGGGCATTGGCCCTGGTCGCGGTGAGGGCCTGCGGATCGATGTCGTAGGCCACCACCTGGCGGGCACCAAGCAGGGCAGCTGCCACCGCCAGTACGCCCGAGCCACAGCCATAGTCGATGACACTCAGGCCGCTCAGGTCCTGCGCGTCCAGCCATTGCAGGCACAGCCGGGTGGTGGGATGGGTGCCGGTGCCGAAGGCAAGGCCGGGGTCCATCCGCAGGACCACGGCATCTTCAGGCCAGATGGGGGCCGCTTCGTGCGGGCTGACCCAGAGTCGCCGGCCGAAACGCATGGGGCCGAAATCGACCAGCCATTCGCGCTCCCAGGCCCGGTCCACGAGTAGCTCGTGGCGAACATGGCCGGCTTCGCAAAGGCCCTGTTCCACCAGTTGCTGGCACAGGGGTTGCGGGTCCGTCTCGTGGGGGAAGAGCCCGGTCACAATCATTTCGGGCCAGAGGCGGATTTCGCCCGGCGCCGGTTCGAGCACGGGTACATCCGCTGCATCGCTCAAGGTCACGGAGACCGCGCCAAACTCCAGGAGTCTGTCCTCGATCGCCTCGTGCTGGTTGGTGGCGACGTGGATCTGCACCCAGTCAGGCATGGCTGATCCAGTCGCGCAAGCGCTGTTCCAGGTGGTGGATATGGGCGCCGCCGGCGACGAATTGGGGGTCGCCGAGGATGCGCAGGTGTAATTCGCGATTGGTCTTCACGCCTTCGATGACCAGTTCCGAAAGTGCCGTTCGCATGCGAGCCATCGCTGAGGCTCGGGACTCGCCATGCACAATCAGCTTGCCGATCATGGAGTCGTAGTGGGGTGGCACGCAGTAGCCCCGATAGATGTGCGAATCCACCCGAACGCCTGGTCCACCAGGGCTGTGGAATTTGCTGATCTCTCCGGGTGAGGGTGTGAAGCGCAGGGCGTCCTCGGCGTTGATGCGGCATTCCATGGCGTGGCCACGGAACTGGATCTGGTCCTGTTTATGGCGCAATGGCTGACCGCTGGCGATGAGGATCTGCTCCTTGACCAGGTCGATGCCGGTAATCATCTCCGTGACCGGATGTTCGACCTGAACCCGGGTATTCATTTCGATGAAATGAAACTCGCCGTTCTCGTACAGGAATTCGAATGTGCCTGCGCCGACATAGTCGATGTCCTCGCAGGCCTTGACGCACAGCGCGCCGATCCGGGCCCGTTCTTCTGCGGTGATGCCGGGGGCGGGGGCTTCCTCCAGGACTTTCTGGTTGCGCCGCTGCATCGAGCAGTCCCGCTCGCCGAGGTGGATTGCGCTGCCGTGACGGTCCGCAAGAACCTGGAATTCGATGTGCCTCGGTGTTTCCAGATATTTTTCCAGGAACACCGCGTCGTTGCCAAAGGCCGCCGCAGCTTCCTGTTTCGCCAGGCCGATATGGCGTTCCAGTTCCTTTTCCGAGCGAATCACGTGCATGCCGCGGCCGCCGCCGCCGGCGGACGCCTTGACCAGGACGGGATAGCCGATTCTGGCGGCGGTTTCGTGCCAGCTGCGTCGGTCCTTGCTCAGGGCGCCATTCGATCCGGGGACGCAGGGAACCCCCGCGTGTTGCATCGCGGCAATAGCGGCCGTTTTGTCGCCCATCAGGCGAATCGTCTCGGCGCGCGGGCCGATGAAGACGAATCCGCTGCGTTCCGCGCTCTCGGCGAAGTCCGCGTTTTCCGACAGGAAGCCGTAGCCGGGATGGATGGCGTTGGCTCCGGTGATTTCAGCGGCCGCAATGATCGCCGCCATGTTCAGATAGCTGCGTCCGGCGGGTGGCGGCCCGATGCACACCGACTCATCGGCCAGCAGGACATGCTTTTGCTCGCCATCCGCACTCGAATACACCGCGACGGTCTTGATGCCGAGTTCCCGGCACGCACGCTGAATGCGCAGGGCGATCTCGCCGCGGTTGGCGATCAGGATTTTTTCAAAGGGCGGCGTCATGCGGATTTCGGATGCTATTCAATGACAAACATGGGTTGATCGAACTCCACCGGCTGCTCGTTGTCGACCAGAATCTCGACGATGGTGCCGGCCCGTGGCGATTCGATCTGGTTCAGCATCTTCATCGCTTCGATGATGCACAGGGTCTGGCCAAGCGATACGGTCTGGCCGACTTCCACAAATGCAGGTGTGCCGGGCGAGGGTGAGCGATAGAAAGTGCCCACCATCGGCGAGCGCACGAGATGGTCTTCCGAAGGTGTCGGGGTCTCCGGCTTGGCCGCCGGAGCCGTGCTACGCGCATCCGCGGCCTGGCTCGGGCTGGCGACCGGGCCGGGGGTGGCGCTTACCGGCGGGTACTGGCCGAAGCGGCTGATGCGGATGGCCTCATCACCAACCTTGATCTCGATTTCGGCGACATCCGAGCTTTCCACCAGCTCTATCAGTTTCTTTACTTTGCGAATGTCCATCAATTGTCTCGTTCCGATTCCAGTCGGGTCAGCGCGAACTCCAGGGCCAGTTCATAGCCCTGGACGCCCAGGCCACAGATGACGCCAACGGCGATATCGGAGAAATAGGAGTGGTGTCGAAATGCTTCTCTCGCATGAACGTTACTGAGATGGATTTCGATGAAAGGCAGATTGGCGGCCAGAATGGCATCGCGCAGTGCAATGCTGGTATGCGTGAATGCAGCGGGATTGAACAGCAGGAATCCGCAATCCTGATCCGCGGCCAGATGAATTCGATCGATCAGCTGGGCCTCGCTGTTGCTCTGGTAGCAATCCAGGTGGTGCCCGCGCTCTGTAGCCAGGTTCAGCAGGCGCTGCTCAATCTGCGCCAGTGTCCGGTGGCCGTAGGTCTGTGGTTCGCGGCTGCCCAGTCGATTCAGATTGGGGCCGTTGAGTAACAGCAGTTTGCTCACCCCATGGGTTCCTTGTGCCGCAGGTGGCCTGCATTCTGTCCGAATTCCCTGAATTTGTACAGATCGCGGCCATTCGATGCAAGTTGGCTGACTTTGTCGGACATTTTGTCTGCAATGTCGTGATGGTCCACGTCTGTCAGGTGTCGTGCTAGGGGGCTGAAGATGGCGCAAGGGTGGGCAGGCGTATCGGCACTGGCCCGCGGCACCAACGCAGGTGCGGTCTCAGGACCTGTTGTTCGCTGTGGCGGGCAGCCAGGACTGTAGCCAGGTGGCCAGCAAGTCTTCCGTCAGCGCGCCCCAGTGTCGTTCCACGATCAGCCCCTCGGGGCTGATCAGTACCGAAAACGGCAGAGCGCCCAGGTGGTCACCAAAGGCATCCATCAGCGTGAACAGGTCGGTGCCACCTGGGATCACCGGGTAGCTGATTGCCAGGTCCGCGCTCATCCGGCTGATTTCGCTGGAGTCGTCAATTGCCGGCCCGAGGATGCTCAGGCCCTGTGCTGCGTGTTGCCGGTAGGTGTCATTGAGCAACGGGATTTCTTTCAGGCAAGGCGCGCACCAGGTCGCCCAGAAATTGATCAGCACGAGTCGCCCTGCATAGTCCGTCAAGCGGTGCTCGGTGCCGTTCATGTCGATGAGGCTGAACGGCGGTGCGGGCTCGGTGGCCGGCGAACGATTCTGCATCCAACTCCCGGTGAGCCATCCCAGGCTCAGGGCCAGCAGGGTCAGGGCAAGGTAGGGCCAATGTTTCATTTCGGCGCGGGCAGTTGCAGGCGGAATTGTTTGCGCATCGGCGGGTAACACAGACCGGCTTCCGCGCAGCCTTGGTAGCTGATTTCCAGATCCAGGTGGTCGGTATTCGCATCGAGTTTCACCGGCAGGCTCAGGCTGTGATGATAGATCTCCACCGTGCCGAAGTGCTCGTCCTCATAGGCCTGTCCGGGTGGGGCCTGCCAGCTGAGCTGTGTTTGCGCGGGGGCTTTCACCACCAGATTCAGGCGATGGCGGTACAGATAGTAGCCCGGAGCAATGAGCCAGCGGACTTCGATTTCGTCGTGTTCCAGCGCCATCGCCTCCAGCATGAAAGCCTCATCCGCCGGCAGGAAGCCGCCACCACCACGCTGCTGGTCCAGCAGCCCGGCCTGCAGCGGGGCGCTGACCAGCAACAGGCCGTAACACAGGCCTGATCGCCAGCGTGGACATGCGTGCCGGATGATGCCAAGAATGCTGATCATGGGTTCAATGTCATTGCTGCATACAGTGATGCTGGGGTGGGCCGCCGTCAGCGGGAAGGTTCATTCAGCGGCTGCCGGGGCTGTTGTCACTTCGTCTTGCACCCAGGCCAGATAAGCTGGCAAGACGGCGTCGCTTGCAAGACTGATGATCTCCGGCACGCTGTAGGGATGTTCGGCCGCAAGCTGACGAATTAGTTCCTCGCAATTGTCCTGCAGGGTCTTGATGATCAGCAAGGTTTCTTGCTCCTGGATGATCCGGCCTTCCCAGCGATACACCGACTGGATTGCGGGCACGATATTGACGCAGGCGGCCAGGCGCCGCTCCAGTAGCCATGTGGCCAGCGCGGAGGCCTGACCAGGGGGACAGGTCGACAGGACGATTTTCAGCGTATTCATGATCGGTCGCCGAGGAAAAGACCGATAATACGAAATTCGCAGGGTTTGCCGGTCGGATGCAGAGCTTTCAGGAAGATGCCAATAGGATTGCGCCGAGAGGCAGGCCCGCGCCCGGCCTGCCGACGCGTGGTCGCCTGCTGCGCCTGGCGGGGCCGATCGTGTTCGCACAGATGGCGTTTTTCGGCATGCAAACCACCGATACCATCATTGCCGGCCGGCTTGGTGCGGAGGTGCTGGCCGCGGTGGCGCTCGGTGGAACCCTGTTGATGATCGGCTTCACCTTTCTTATCGGTTTCGGACTGGCGGTGGCGCCAAGTGTGGCGCATCGATTCGGGGCCGGTGCTCCGGCTGCCGAAATCGCCGCATTCAACAGTTCCGCCGTGGTGTTTTCGGCGACCTTGTGGAGCCTGTGGGGGCTCGTGCTCTGGTTCCTCCCGGCTCCGGTGCTGGCGCTTCTGCCGCTCGATTCCGAGGTGCGGGTGCAGAGCCAGGGCTATCTGCAGGCGGTCGCCCTAGGCATGCCGTTTCTTGGCGTCTTTTTCGCTTTGCGCAATGCGCTCGAAGGCCTGGGACACAGCCGACCGATCATGTGGCTGGGCTTTTGCGCCCTATTGCTGAATATTCCGCTGGACCTGGTGCTGATGAATGGCTGGGGACCCATTCCCGCGCTTGGCGCCATCGGCTGCGGCCTCGCCACGGCCTTGCTGGATGCGGGGCTGGCGGCGGGGATGTGGGCGGTCTTTTCCTTGCGATCCCAGTATCGGCCTTATCGGCCGGCCGGGCGACCGGGGCTGGCCGGCATGCGCGAACTCAGTTCGCTGGGCTTGCCGATCGGCCTGGCGCTGGCCAGCGAGCACGCGATTTTTGCCGTTGGTGGATTGCTGATGACGCGTTTTGGTACCGCGATCATGGGTGCCAGCCAGATCGCCCTGAATTTCACCGGCATGATGTTCATGGTGGCCTTGGGTCTGGGGCAGGCCACCTCGGTGCTGGTGGGGCAGGCAGCCGGCGCCGGGCATGCAGCAGGGGTGCGCCGGGCGGGTCTGCTCGGCTATCAGAGCGCCACCCTGGTAGCGGTGTTGATCGCCGGGCTGACCCTTGGCTTCACCGAACGCATCATCCGCTGGTATACCCAGGAAGCCGAAGTGGTGGCGGCGGCGGTGCTGTTCCTGCAGATCGCCGGAATATTCCATGTATTCGATGCGCTGCAGGCGCTTGGTGCCGGCGCCTTGCGCGGGCTGAAAGACAATGCCTATGTCATGCATGCCACCACGGTGGCGTACTGGGGTGTCGGCGGGCTGGGCTTTGTGTATTGCTTTGTGCTGCGGGACTCGCCGGCGCATGTGGTCTGGCAGGTCTTCGTCGCCGCCCTGGCCACCGCCGCCATTCTTCTGGGTCTGCGCTTCTACTGGCAGGCCCGTCATTTCGAGGTGAAGTACCGATGAGCTATTCCTTGCTGCTGGCCCAGGCCCGCGCCCTGATGCAGGGCGAGAATGATTACCTGGCCAATGCCGCCAATCTGTCCGCCCTGCTGTTCCAGGAGATTTCCGACCTCAACTGGGTCGGATTCTATTTTCTGGGCAAGTCGGAACTGGTGCTCGGGCCATTTCAGGGCAAGGTGGCCTGTACCCGCATTCCGCTGGGCAAGGGCGTCTGCGGCACTGCGGCGCGGCAGGGCCGAAGCCTGCTGGTGCCGGACGTCCATGCCTTTGAAGGTCATATTGCCTGTGATACGGCATCGGCTTCCGAACTGGTGGTGCCGGTCATGCGTGGGGATTGCTTGCTCGGGGTGCTGGACATGGACAGCCCGACTCCCGGACGCTTCACCTCTGCCGAACAGACCATGGCCGAAGCCCTGGTGCGTGAATACATCCAGGCCTCGAATTCGGTATCCTTCACGCCCTTTTGATTTGTTTTCGCGGTGTCTTTGCAATGAGCATGAATCGTCGTAGTCAGACCATTACCCAGGGCGTGGCGCGCTCTCCCAATCGAGCCATGTTGCGCGCGGTCGGATTCACCGACACGGATTTTGACAAGCCGATTGTCGGCCTGGCAAATGGTCACTCGACGATGAATCCCTGCAATGCCGGGTTGGGGCCGCTGGCGGCGCGGGCGGACGCCGCCGTGCGCGAGGCTGGCGGCATGCCGCAGAGTTTCGGCTTCCCGACGGTGACCGACGGCATCTCCATGGGCACGGACGGCATGCGTTTCTCCCTGGTGTCGCGCGAGGTGATCGCCGATGCGATCGAGACCGCGGTGCAGAGCCAGTGGATGGACGGGGTGCTCTGCATCGGCGGTTGTGACAAGAACATGCCCGGTTCCCTGATTGCCATGGCGCGGATGAATATTCCGGGCATCTTCTGTTATGGCGGCACCATCAAGCCAGGCTGCTGGAAGGGCCAGGATCTGACCATCGTATCGACCTTTGAAGCGGTCGGTTCCTTTACCGCCGGCACCATGGCGAAGGAAGATTTCGACGGCATCGAGAGAAATGCCTGCCCGAGCTTCGGCGCCTGTGGAGGCATGTTCACCGCCAATACCATGTCCTCGTCCTTCGAGGCCCTGGGCCTGAGCCTGTTCGGCTCCTCGCAGCTGGCCAACCCGGACCCGGCCAAGGCGGATTCGGTGGCACGCTCGGCGCAGGTGCTGATCGAAGCGATCCGTCAGGATCTCAAGCCGCGCGACATCATCAATCGCAAGTCACTGGAGAATGCGGTGGCGGTGGTGATGGCGACCGGTGGCTCCACCAATGCGGTGCTGCACTATATGGCGATCGCGCATGCGGCCGAGGTGGAATGGACTCTGGATGATTTCGAGCGCGTGCGGGCGCGTACGCCGGTCCTGTGTGATCTCAAGCCTTCGGGGAAGTATGTCGCGACCGATTTTCATGCCGCCGGCGGCGTGCCGCAAGTGATGAAGATGCTGCTGGCGCACGGTCTGGTGCATGGCGACTGCATCACCATCACCGGTCGCAGCGTGGCCGAGGAACTGGCCGACATTCCGGCCCAGCCGCGGGCCGATCAGGATGTGATCCGGCCTTTCGATCAGCCCATGTATAGCGAGGGGCATCTGGCCATTCTGCGTGGCAATCTGTCACCCGAAGGCTGTGTTGCGAAGATCACCGGGCTGAAGAATCCGGCCATGACCGGTCCGGCCCGGGTCTTCGATTCGGAAGATCAGGCGATGGTTGCGATCATGGATCGCCAGATCAAACCAGGGGATGTGGTGGTGATCCGTTATGAAGGGCCGAAAGGCGGGCCGGGCATGCGCGAGATGCTGGCGCCGACCGCGGCGCTGGTCGGGCAGGGCCTGGGTGAAAGCGTTGGCCTGATCACCGACGGCCGTTTCTCCGGCGGCACCTGGGGCATGGTCGTCGGGCATGTGTCGCCCGAGGCCTTCGTCGGTGGCCCGATCGCCCTGATCGAGGAGGGTGACTCGGTGACCATCGATGCGCATCAGCGTCTGATCCAACTGAATGTCGATGAGGCCGAATTGGCGCGGCGCCAGGCCGCCTGGGTTGCGCCGCAGCCCAGGGTGACCCGTGGCGTGCTGGCCAAATTTGCCCGGACCGTTTCCAGCGCCAGTCTGGGCGCGGTGACCGACTAGGCCGCGCCATCATGCTGACTCATCCCGGATTCGACCCGGTCGCCATCGCGCTCGGGCCGCTGAAGATCCACTGGTATGGCCTGTCCTACCTGGCTGGCTTCCTGCTGTTCTGGTGGATTCAGGTCAGGCGCATCCGGCTGCCGCACCTGCAGGCGGCGCGCTGGACCGCAGACGAGGTTTCGGATGTGCTGTTCACCGGGGTGATGGGGGTGATCCTCGGCGGTCGCTGCGGCTATGTTCTGTTCTACGGTTTCGATCAGTTCCTGCAGAACCCCCTGTATCTGTTCAAGGTCTGGGAAGGGGGCATGTCCTTCCACGGCGGCCTGATCGGCGTGCTGCTGGCGATGGCCTGGCATGCGCGCAAGTTCAAGCGGCGCTGGTGGGAAGTCACCGACTTCATCGCCGTCGGCGTGCCTGCCGGCCTGCTCACCGGTCGGCTCGGCAATTTCGTCAATGCCGAATTGTGGGGACGCACCACCGATGTGCCCTGGGGCATGGTCTTTCCACTGGTCGGGCCAGAGCCTAGACATCCTTCTCAATTGTATGAAGCAGGGCTGGAAGGCCTGTTGATGTTGCTGATCCTGCTCTGGTTCGCACACAAGCCCCGGCCGATGATGGCGGTGTCCGGGTTGTTCTTGGTGCTGTACGGACTGTTCCGCAGTTTCGTCGAATTTTTCCGCACGCCCGATGCCCATCTCGGTTTCCTGGCTTTCGACTGGTTGACCATGGGGCAACTGCTGTCCGCGCCCATGTGGATCGGTGGCGCGCTGATCATGTGGCTGGCATACCGCCGGACGAAGGCGAACTGAGATGCGCCAGTATCTTGATCTGATGCAGACCATCGTCGATACGGGGGCCGATAAAGCGGACCGGACCGGTACCGGCACGCGTTCGATATTCGGTGCCCAGATGCGCTTCGATCTAAGCCAGGGCTTTCCCCTGCTGACGACCAAGAAGCTGCATCTGCGTTCGATTATTCACGAACTGCTGTGGTTCCTTTCCGGCGACACGAATATTCGCTATCTGCGGGAGAACGGGGTCACGATCTGGGACGAATGGGCAGATGAAAACGGCGAACTCGGGCCGGTGTACGGGCATCAGTGGCGCGCCTGGCCGACCCCGGATGGCGGACATGTCGACCAGATCCGCCAGGTGCTGGAGTCCTTGCAGAATAATCCCGATTCCCGGCGTCACATCGTCTGCGCCTGGAACGTGGCCGAGGTGCCTGCCATGGCCCTGCCGCCTTGCCATCTGCTATTCCAGTTCTACGTCGCCAGGGGAAGGTTGAGTTGTCAGTTGTACCAGCGTTCCTGCGATTTCTTTCTGGGGGTGCCATTCAATATCGCCAGCTATGCCTTGCTGACGCACATGTTTGCCCAGCAATGCGGTCTCGAGGCGGGTGATTTCGTCTGGACCGGCGGCGATGTACATCTCTATGCCAATCACCTGGAACAGGCACAGGAGCAATTGGCACGGCAGCCCCGTTCTCTGCCGCGGCTGTCCTTGCGCAAGGCTGCCAGCCTGTTTGACTACCGCTTCGAGGACATCGAAATTCTCGACTATGCGCCGCATCCGCACATCAAGGCGCCGGTGGCCATCTAGAAGGACGGCTCGTCCGGGCTATGCCTTGTTGGGCTGTGAATCGGCGTAGGTTTGCTGCATTTCGATCAGATACGGCTGCATTTCCTTGCGATTTCTGGCCCAGATCGGCTCGCAGCGAGTTTGCAATTTGGCCTGCACGGCGGGGATGCGACGGACTGCGGCCAGTTCGAAACCATTGGCGATCGAGCAAGCCGACAGGCTGACAAAGGGCGAATCGAGCAGGGTCTGCAGACGCTGCAGAACCCCCGCCTCATCGCCGAGAATGGCGCGCACGATGAGGGCTTCGCGTAATCGGTCCGCACCTTCAAGCTGATCTCTGCTCAACGGAAATGCCTCCTCCACCGCGAGACTCAGCGCGATCGCTTCGGACTCCTGACCCAGCAAGGCCAATGCAATCGAGGTCGCACCGCGCCGTGCGGCACTGTCCGATTCGCGGCGCCAGTCGAGCAGCTTCTGCAATGCACCTGCCGCCTCCTGTCCGATCTCGGCAGGCGGCGCCTGACCCACGTACAGGGCAAGTGCGACCCGAAGTTCATGGGGTGTTTTGCCATGGCCGGAGCCAATTTCGTCCTCGCCGGCCAAGTCCCGCGCAATCTGCCTGATCTTCTTGAAATCCCCGGCCCGCAGGGCGATTTCCAGATCGAACATCTGTCGGATGGCGGTGGCTTTGGTGCTGTCGCCGGCGGCGGCAATGCCGAGTTCGGCGAAACGCAGATCACCGGTGAGCAGATAGCCGTACATGGCGGACTTGGAGGCCGAGTGTTCATGGCCGGGCATCCGTCGGGCCGCCGCCTGCAGGATCTGCAAGGCCTCTGCGCCGCGGCCCTGATGGGCGAGCAATTCCGCCTTGGTGCTGATCGGGACCATCGTGGACGGGTCGAGGTCGGCAATCTGATCAAGGATTTCGATGGCTTCGGCGGGACGCCCGATCCGTCGCAACATGTAGGCATAGAAAAGCGCTGATTCGTGATTCTGCAGCAGGCTTTTGCGAAACGGGGCCAAAATGTCCACGCCGCTGGCGGGGTCATGGTCAAGATAGTAGCGGCGCACGGCCCGCGCGGTGGCGAGTTTTACCGGCCGGGTTTCCAACTGTTCCAGGGCGCCGAGATGGCGGGCAATGAGAGCCTCGGAGGCTTCGCGTGAGGCGGCGGAAAACCAGTAGTCCCGCGCCGCCTTGAGCAGGGCGAGCAGATGGGCATCGACGAAAGCCGGGTCCAGGCGCAAGGCGAGCGTGAGCAGATCGTCGAACTGGCGAGAATCCTCCGCGTTGCTGAGGCCCTGCTTCCACAGGTTCAGGGCGGTGAGATAGGCCTCGTAGGCGGCATTGCTGGTCGTCGGTCCTTGGGACTCAGCGGCCAAATGCGTCGAACCCAGGGCTTTTGCCAGCGTGCTGGCGATGTTCTCCTGGACCGAAAAAAGTTCGCTGCGATCACCCTGCAGCGCGCGTCCCCAGAGGGTTTCCCCGTTGCGGGTGTCGACGATCTGCAGGTTGACCCGCAGGGCTTCGCCAGCTTGTTGCACGGATCCCCGGATCAGTTTCTCCGCGTTGAGTTGTTCGCCGATGCGTTGCGCGGAAGCACCTTGCAGGCCGAGCGCGGCGATGTTCTGGCCGTGTACCAGACGCACATCGGGAAGTTTCGCCAGGTCCGCGATCAGGGCATCCTGCAGACCGGCCATCACCGTCCTTGTCGATTCATCCAGGCCGAGCAGTTCAAAGGCCAAAATGGCGACTCGATCCCGCGCATCGGTCCGGTCCTGGGCGAGGAGGGCCGGTGCAGCGGCTTGCTGCGGCGTGGCGACGGGGGACCGCAGTTGCAGGGCGAGCAAGCCGGCCACCGAGAGCATCAGGATCGCAAGCAGCGTTACTGCCAGCCGCCGGTCCGGCCTGGCATCCGGGGTGGGGCGCTGCCCCACCCCGGGCCTGTCCTGGCCGCTGTCCGCTTCCCATCGACGGATCATGTGGGCAAGTGCGGCCATGTCGGCAATCCGGCGTGAGGGTTTGCCGGCACAGGCCGCGGCAATGATTTCCCGCAAGCCCGGGTCCTGGACATCTTCTTCCCAGTCGGCTGCCATCGCCTGGTTCAGATCACCGGTGACCAGTTGATAGAGCAGGATGCCGACCGCATAAACATCCGATTTTTCTGAAAATACGCCGCCCTTGAGGACTTCTGGCGCCATGTAGGCGGGCGTTCCGCTGGTCGAGGTTTCGGATTGAACGGTCTGGGTAAAACCCATGATGGTGACGCCGGCCTGCTCCAGGCGATCACGGCTCCTGATCGTGCCACTGCCAAAGTCGCACAGCAGCAGTCGCGGCTCGTCACCGGCCTTGTCGACCAACAAGTTGCCGGGTTTGATGTCCTTGTGCATCACGCCGAGCGCATGTGCTTTGGCCAGAGATTCGGCGGCTTCGGCGGCGATGCGACAACGACGAGGCATCGGCAGTGCCTGGACGCCACCCTGCGCGGCGAGCCAGTCCGCAAGACTGCCGTGCTCGTACCACGGCATCTGGATCCAGGCCAGCTTCGTATCAAACTGCCATTCCAGCAATGGCACCAGCGGCGCATCCTGGCCAAGTTCGGCGCGCAAGACCTTGTTCAGGGTGACCTCGCGCTTCAAGGACCGTTTCGCCCGCTCATTGAGTGCCAGCTTGACGACGCGAAACTCGCCGCTCTGCCGGTGTCTGATTCGCCATAACTCATTCGCAGGCCGAGTCTGCAGCCTCTGATCCAAGATCCAGTTGGTGGCGCCCGGCAAAGCGCTACCGGCTTCCAGATCGAGCCGCGTGCCCGGATCATCGTGACCAAGGATTTCAATCGGGACATCGATTCGATAACCGTAACCATGGACGGTGCGCAGCATGCTCCGGTCTTCATCGCCCAGGACTTCACGGACCCGCCGGATGGCCTGCACCAGCACGCCGTCAGTCACCACGCGACTGGGCCAGACGGTCTCGAATAATTCCTGTCGGGTGACCAGTTCACCTTCGGCGCGCAACAGGCAGAGCAGCACTTCCAGTGGTTTCGGTTCAAGCTGTACGCTTTCGCCGTTGACTTTGAGCTCATGAATGCGTTCATTGTACTCGGCGTTGGCAAAGCGCCAGCGAACCGGGTTGTCCTGAGGGACTCCTTCCTTGCTATCCATGGTGGTTTTGGCGCATGTGTCCGGTCCTGCGGAACTCTCCCGCATTGTACCCAAGCCAAAGGTCAGGGGGCCGGATGTGGCGAGTTTCACGGGCGCTGAATCCGCCAATGGCACAAGCAATTCCTAGCGCAGGTCCGCCGATGCAGTGTGTGCGCGCTGCGGGACCGGCATGGCGCTGGCGAGGATGGTGCTGCCCTGCAGTTCCGGCAGGACCAGATGCCCGGCCACCGGGATGGTCTCAATCAGCGATGCGCGAATCCGGGCCAGCGCCAGATTGCCCTGATCGGCGATCGCCATGCCCACTTCCGGGGCCCGATATTCGGTGTGGTCTTCGGCAGCCAGTGCAGTGAAATTCAAGCAGCAGATGAGGACGCCGGCGGACAGGGTGCGTAGATCAGGCATGGGAGGAGCCTCCTGGGGATGGTGGTGTGTGTCGTCTTGCGGTTCATTGCGGAACCGATGAGACGCTTGCATCATCCAGGGCGGCAGGATCAGGCGCTTTAGAGATAGATGAAAATTTTATGAAGATTTTGTTAGTGCGCTGGATCTTGTTGAATAAATAGAAAAAATAATTGCATTCTGGCCTGGGCTCACGAGCTTTTCCGATGCCCGGCTGGCCGCGCAGGTGTGGCCGCAAGCCGTTCAGGCCAGCGGCCGGCCGGAACTCACAGATCGGACGCATCGCGGGCTCTGGCGTAAATCCATGAATCCGTCCATCCGCCCGGTCATTGCAGTCCGGGCTATGAGGCAAAAAAAAGGCGCCGTTGCGGCGCCTTTTTCTGGACTGGTTGATTCAGGCGCGTGCGCGTCGCCAGGCCCAGCCCGCCAGGCCCAGCAGCAGGTAGAACCCCAGCGCGCCGCCTCGCGTTGTGATGTCGCTGAGTGTCGCGCGCTGTGGGGTCAGCGGGAAACGGCTGATCGCAGAAGGGGTTTGATTGCGAAATACCCGCGCCACGACCTGCGTATCCGGCGCGGATGGCAACACCGCGGTAAAGGCGCCGGTCTTCGCATCCGCCGCGGCCCAGATGGCTTCGGCAAAGCTCTCATCGGTAGCCAGTTGCACCGCGACATTGACAGGATTGAAGCCCGCGTTACCCAGTTCGGTGTCCGGGCCGAGGTCCGGCAGCGCCACGCGGCCGCGCACCTGGGTTGCCGTCGGCGTGGTGTCCACCGCATCGATGACGACGCCAAATGGCAAGGCCATCGGATCGGCCGGGTTGGGCGTGATCACCACTTCGGAGGCGTGCTCGTCCTCAAATCCGTAGGCCCATTCGGTCTGGCCGGTCAGGGTGAAATGCACGCCCAGGCGTTCGCCGGGCAGGGCCAGCCTGTCGGTGACGAAGGAGAACGAGAAGCTGCTCCAGTTCAGCGGGGTGGTGAGATTCTGCGCCGGTGCGGAGCGTCCGATGACGCGGTCAGAGGCGCTGATGAGCGCTTCCATCTGCACCGGGCCGGCGGCGGCGGTCTGCACATACACGGTGATGTCGACCTGTGAACCAGCGGGCAGCACGGCGGGCAGTTCATCATCGGCAGCGAAGACCCCTTTGGGACGGAAGCCGGCCACCGTGCTGGTGATGCGCGAATCGAAGCAGGGTTCCAGGTCGCCGGGGATATTTGGCCGTTGGCTCATGAACTGCTGGTGGTCTTCTTCCGTTGCGGTCTGCGGCAGGCCACAGGGCTCGGCTTCCCGGTAGGGTTCCACCGCGAGGGTGCGATGCAGTTCATAACGCAGTGGCGTGCTGAGGGGCTGTGCCAGTGGCACCTCGCCGATCGCGCCACTGTAGGGCACGAAGGGTGCGGCATTGGTGAGGCTGCCATGACCTTCGAAGTCGGGGTGACTGGCGACATCTTCGGCGCAAGTGTCGGCGGCGCCGTCACCATTGCGGTCGTAGCTGCCATACAGCACATCACGCAGGGCGCAATCTTCGGCGAAGAAGGCATCCACGGTGCTGCGGTCCGGCAGGGGCGCCCGGCCCAGCAGGACTTCCAGTGCCCGTGCCGCGGCGTTCGGCGTGGTCGCGCCGTATCCTTCAAAGGGGTAGCGATCCGCCGAGCTGGCGTTGACCGGATACGGGTAGATGGAGGTGCGTGCGTCCAGTGGCGCGGCGGTTTTCAAAACGACCGCGCGCAGTTCTCGCCGGGTCAGCTTGCCATCGGCCAGGTAAGGACTGCCTGGAATCGGCAGGCCTTCGGCGATGATCTGACCGGCGCGGACGCCGGTTGTCGGATCCCCAAGGGCTTGGCGCACCCCCCGCAGCACGGTGCCGAATACGCCGGCGGTATAAGGCGAGGCGGCCGATGTGCCGCTGTGGGCACAGACGCTGTCGACCCCGGTCCGGCAGGCCGATGGCAACCAGCCATCACCCCAGGATGAGACATGGGCGGGAGTGCCTTCACCGACGATGGCGCCGGACGTATCGCGGCGCAGGGCGCCGACCAGAATGGTCCAGGCAGGGCCATTCATGTCCGAACCATAGGTTTCATTGGTGACGACAAAGGCGTTGCCAACCCCGTTGCCGGCAGAAAACATCACCGTCACCCCGCGTTCCACCGCGTCCTTGGAAGGCGGGTCGATGAGCAAATCCAGCGGGTCATTGAGCGCCGTCACGCCGAGCGGGACGTTGCCGGTGTAGCCGTGGCTGTGGGTGGTGATTTCGGCAAAGGGCTCGCTGTACACATCCTGATCGTCCAGGGTGTCAACGATATGGATCAGACAGGTGGGGCAATAGCCATACCGATTGCCGACGGCGACACCGGCCGAGCCGGAACCATGGCCATTGTTGTCGAGGATCAGGTCGGCGGGCGGGTCGTCATAGCCGCCGTTGCTGCGGGCGCCGATGATCTTGGTGCCTGGAATCCAGTACAGCAGGCCCTGCTGGACTCGGCCAAACTGCCCGCTGGCGGGGACATGCCACAATTCCTGATCCTGCTCCGGGTAGTACTCACCATTGAGGGTGAGGGGAATCGGGCGTGCCCGGCACGGATAGTTGGCGATGTACTCGCAGGGATGGCGGGTGAAGTTGTTGGTCAGTTCCAGTACCCGCGGGTCCGGGTAGGTGGCGGCCGAGAATTCGGAGTGATAGGGATTGATGCCTGAGTCCGACATGCCGATGATGGTCAGCGGCACCACCATGTCGCGCATTTCCTCGGCGCGGCCGACATAGACCGAAGTCATCTGCTGCGCCTCAATGCCATCGGCATCGGTCACCAGCAGCCGGACGAGATGATGGCCGGGCGGCAGATCCACCTGCGCCTGCAGGCCCTGGGCATCGGGGCGGCCGTCGCGGTCAAGATCCCAGGCCACTTGATAGGGTGCTCGGCCGCCTTCGATTTCGGCCTTGAGCTGCTGTTCGGAACCGTCAATGAACTGATAGATGCCACCTGCGCTCACCTGGAGAGCTGGCACGGGCGATGCGCCGGGCACCACGAAATTGACGGTATCGCTGGCCTGCTGGCCCTGCATGTCGGTGATGGTCAGCTGCGCTTGATACCGGCCTGCCGCCAGAGCACGCGCGTCCAGCCGCGCGGCGAACTGTTCGGCATTGCGCACTTCGGCGCCCTCGACCGACCAGCGAAAGCGATACGGCGCCGCGCCACCCCAGCCTGAGCCCAGCAGCACCACAAAGCCGTCCTGAACTTCCGGACTGCTGCCGGCATCGGCAACCAGCGGGGGGGTGGCGTGGGCGGATAGCGCGAGGCTGCCTGCCAGCAGCAGGCTCCCCGGGACCAGGAGGCGAGACCAGCGGCCTTTGCAATACATGTGATGTACCCGATTGACGTGTGTGTATTTGATGTGGCGCTCTGGCGATCGATGACCAAGGCCAGAACCCTTACACACGCGCAAGGGCGACGAAATGTTCCGCTTGCACTTCGCGGGCGGTCTGCCTTGAGGCCGTCACCGCCCGTTCAGCATCCAGCGCTCATGGTCCTCCCGGGGCAGGGATGCCGATGGCCTGTTTTCCTCCGTGCCTGCTCCACGAGGGCCGAGCAGCAGGCACCGCCCATTTTTAGACTGCGGCGGCCGGTCGCAAGGCGCGCCAACCCTGCGGCGATCAATTTCAGGGTGCGTCGAACTCCAGGGTGGCCAGCGGCTGAGGCGTGCTCTGGCTGGCGTCCAGGGACTTGAGCTTCGCATCCGACAGGGTCAGCAGCGTGTGCCTGGTCTGCAGCAAGCTGGACTCCGAGATGATCACGCTGCGCAAGGGCTGGTTGTAGATCACCGGTGCGAATGTCGCGCAGCCTTGCGGCGGTGGGGTGCGATTCGGCGGGCAGTCGGAGCCCTGCTGGCTGTCGTCCGGTTCGTCCTTGTGGTCAATTCTGGCGTATTCGCTGATCGCCTCGGCGCCGGCATCCATGTCGATGCGATAGGCGATGAAGCCGCTCAGGGCATCCAGGCTGTCCCGTGCGCTGATCTGGACCGGGATACTCAACAGCCCCGCGGAGGCGGCGTAGGTGAAGGCATGCGGATCATATTCCGCCAGGCTGTAGGCGTATGCGTTCTCAGGCATGGCCGGCACATGGCTGGCCAGCTGGATCGGGTTATCGAGATTGGAGACGTCGAAAATCTGCAGTTGATAGCCTGGTCCGGTGCCCACGCCATCGGCACCGCCGCTGCGGCCAATGGTCAGGAGGTGGCTGTCGTCCAGCGGATACATGTAGCTGGAAAAACCCGGAATTTCCAGCTTGCCACGCCGCTGGGGATTGTTCGGGTCGGAGAGATCGAAGGTGAAGAGCGGGTCGATCTGTTCGAAGGTCACGACATAGCCCTTGTCCGCAATGAAACGGGCGGAGCGGATGGTTTCCTGCTTGTTGTCTTCGACGAAATCTTCGACCCGGCCGGTTTCCACCATGTTGTCGACCTGCAGCACGGTAAGATGATTATGCTGGGTAAATCGGCTGTCGGGTCCGTTGTAGCGCCCCTCGGTGCTGGCGACCCGGAGATGATCCTGCCACTCACTGAGCTGGTAGCTGTTGGCCATCCAGCCGTCGACCAGGCCGACCGCTCCGGCCCTGGCGCTGCCGCTGGACAGATCGAAACGATAAATGGCCGTCTGCTGGCGTTGGCCGGGATCGAACCACCAGCCGTCGCTGCCTTGCAGCAGATAGAGGTTGTCGGTGCTGGCGTAGATGTTCCAGGCATTGTTGATGCTGCCAAGCGTGGTTTGATTGGCGCCATCAATGTCCATGCTGCTGATCATCATCAGGCCCAGGCGGGTGCTGACCTCCGGGGCTTCGATGGCGGTGCAGGCCAGGGTCGTTTCGCTGCCAGCCTGGCGTGATTCGGCGGGCAGCAGGCTGTCGATCGGCATGGCGTCCACTGCCGCACGAATTCGTTGACGGATCTGCGTGCCCAGTTCCTGCATCGCGGCTTCGTCCTTGCGCATGTAGGCCTCGCGATAGTCCTGCCAGGTCAGGCGCTGGAATTCCTCATCCTCGTAGAGCGCGGTGGGATAGGGGAAGCCGAAGCGGGTCACCAGATGCAGGCGCGAATCCATGCGCCGGGCATCGACGTAGAAGCCATCGGTCACGAAGCGGTCCGTGCGCACCGGTTCGGCCGGGTCGCTGACATCAAAGAACTGGATCTCGGTGCCTTGCTCGAAAGCCGGTGGAGCGAACGATGCGTCTTCCATGGCCATGGCGGGCGCGCCGCCGCGACCGCCGGCATACAGGTAGTAGTAGCTCTGTTCCAGGATGATGGCCAGGCGTTTGGTCTGGCGGTCGAAGAACATGCCGCGCGCCTGGCGTTCGCCTTCCAGCGCGATGCGGGCAATGATGTTTGGTTGTTCGGGATTGGCGGTGTCAATGACCAGCAGTTCATTCGAGTAGCGCCGCAGCACATAGATTTCCGTGCCATCGGGGTTGGTTTCGATGATGTCGGCTTCGTCCACCCCCGCTTCCTGGGTGTTGGTCTCGGTGACCTGGCGACTGCTGCCGGGCGCCGCGGTGGCATTGTCGCCTTCCATCGCCATCGGGGGTTCAGCCGTAGGACCGACCGTTTCGCAACCGAAGCAATAGCCGTAGCGGTACTGGGTCAGGATCTCCTCGGCCAGCGCTTCGCTGTAATAGCTTCGGAAAGCGGTGCAGCTGGGGAATGCGCTGGCGCTGAGCTGTTCCTTGGGTGTGGATTTGGAGGTGGGCTCGGGATTGTCGGGTGCGGTGTTGTTCACATTGCTGCAGGCCAGCAGCAGGGCAAACGGAGCGAGGACAAGTCCGCGCGTGAGCTTGATCGAATATGCCATGCCACATCCCCTGAACGTACGCAGAATTTCAGACCTTCATTCAGACATGATGTTCCTGGCCGCGTCAAGGTGGCGTGAATGGTGGCGACTTCAGCCGTACTGGCGTTGCAGGTAGTCCAGGATGTCGAGGGATTCGAACATCTCGGTGCCGGTGTTCGGGTCGATGAGGAAGGGCACCTGAACCTTGCCGGCGCGGGCGAGCAGTCGCTGGCGATTGCGCCCGGTCACCGGGGCGTGCGGAAACAGGCGCCGGCGCAGTTGCGGAGGGCCCATGTCTTTCCAGGCCGCTTTGCCCGTATTGCGCAGGATATACGGCAGTTCCAATTCGCAGAGGCGCTCACGCACCGGGCGCGAGTAGGGGCTGGATTCGAAGCTGTAGAGCTCCAGCGGCTGCTGCGGTGTTTTGTGGGTTTTCTTCCACATGCCGTGCTGCAGGCGAGCTGCACTGGCCAGGCTGGCGCCGAACACCGCCATGGAGCGCCAGGTGCCGGGGCGGTCGACCTGAGCATAAGTCTTGCGCAGGTAGCTGACGATGTCCGCCGACTCGTACAGCCAGATCTTGGTGTTCGGATCATGCAACAGCGGGAATTGGGCCTTGCCGCCGCGTTCCCGCGCCTGCGGCCGAAACACCTCGCCGCCGCGCGGGCAGGGCAGGATCAAGGCATCCAGGTCCAGCTCGGTCAAGCATTCGCGCACCAGGCGACAGTAGGGACAATTTTCGATGTCATACAGCTGGAGCAGCTGGGCGGGCTGCTGCGCGACCGGATGGAAGGCGTTGGTGCCGCGCCAGGCGCGCAGGCTGCTGGCGGCGAGGGACAGGTTCAGGTCGATCAGTCGTTTGAGCTTTGGCATGGGCATTATTCCGGGTAGAGCTTGGGTAAGGCCGTCGTGCTGGGCCTGTTCGTCGCGCCCCGAAACTGACTCACGAAGGCGATCAGGGCGTCGCGGGGGAAATCGCCGCCCCGGCCAAAAGCTGCCGCATCCAGCGCGGCGAGGGCAGATTTCTGCTCCACATCCTCGGTGTGGTGCTGCAAGCCTAGCAGTCCGTCGCGCAGTTCCACCTGGGTGCGCGCCCAGCGCAGCATCGCGCTGCGGCATTCGCCGGCCGATGCATGGCGCAGGACCTCGACGAGTTGCTTGCGCGAGGCCGAAGTCGTGGCGGCAGGTTTCGCCTCGCTGGAAGCGGGGCGCCGGGTCTGCCACCACCAGGCGATCAGGGTGCCCAGCCATCCCGCCATGGCGGTGAGTGCGGCAAACTGCCAGGGCCAGAGCGTCGCCTGCGCGCTGCCCTGCATCGGCGCCGCACGGGGATCAGCAACGGTGGCCGGCGCTGGTGGCGTGGCCAGGGAGGCTGGAGCGGCGGGCGCCGGGTGAATGGAGAGCTGGCGCGAAGGCAGTTCGGCAAGCCGCATTTGCTCGTTGTTCAGGTCCCACCACGGCAGCCGGATCGGCGGCAGTTCCAGCTGTCCCGCCTGATTGGGGATCACAGCCATGCTGTAGCGCCGCACGGCCGTCAGCCCGCTTGCATCGCGCAGGGTCTGATTTTCGGGGGGCTCGGTGTAGTGCTGGGCGCCGGCCGGCGCGGCCAGATCCAGGTCTGGCAATTGCGTATGCAACTGGCCCTGCACCCGCAGGGTGATGATGCGGGTCAGCGGTTCGCCGAGCTTCCAGGGGCCCTGTGCGGGGCTGAGTTCCTCGCTCAGGCTGACGTCGGTAGCCGGCAGCCAGAAGGCACCCGAGTAGTTTGGGGCCTGCGGCTTGATGGTGAGTTCAAGGGGCTCGCCGGAAGCATAAATGCCGCGCCCGCCGGTAGTGAAGCCGAACAGGCTGCGGCTGTTCTGGCCGTCGGCGATCTCGCCATTGAAAACCGGCGCGCTGATGTTCAGCGTTCCGGACTGCTCTGCGAAGACGACATAGCGGCGCTCGATCACCCGATAGCGGTAGCGGCCGCGGATCTCCTGGCGTTCGCTCTGCTCACCAAGTTGCTCGATCACCGCACGATCGCTGGCGGGTTCGGTCAGGCTGCCAGAGAGCAGATTGCCGCGCACATAAAGTCGGGTGCTCAGGAGCAGTTGCTCGCGCACATAGGCGGAAGACTGGCTGATGTCCGTTTCGATGAAGGCCTCGAGTGCTTCACCGGACTGCGGATCCGGCCGACGCACCTGCAGCGAAAGGGCCGGGGTCTGGTACCGACCGACCGTGAGCGGCGGGATGCTGATCGTGCCCGGCCGGCGCGGGCGCAACTGGATGCGCCAGTCATGGCTGCGCTGGCTGCGGCCATTGATCCACTGGAACTGACTCGAACTGTTGCGGCCCAGGATCTGAAAGTCCTGTTCCAGTGGCGCCAGGTCCGGCTCGGCCGAGGCATCCTCGCTGCTGATGGTCAGGGTCAGCGTTTCGCCGATCAATACCGGGTTCTTGTCGAACTGCGCGCTGACTTTGGCGATGCCGGGGAGGCTGAACAGGCAAAGTCCCAGCAGGGCGATGCGTCTTACCATGATGCGTCTTCCTGGGCAGCGCCTTGGCGGCGTTGCTGCATGCGTCTGAATTTCTCCCGCAGCAGGCGGCCGGGATCATCGGGGATGCGGTTCAGCCATTGCTGGACCGCCTGGGCTTGCTCGTCGTCGGGCTCAGGGTGGGTGCCGAGACCTTGCTGGGTTGCGGCGTCGTCTGCCTGCGTCGGATCTGCGGACGTGCCTGAGCTGTCCGTGGCGTGTTCCTCAGGCTCAGGTGGCTGATCGCCGGCGGCAGACTGCGCTGAGCCAGTTTGGTCATCTTGCGCCGGGTTCTGGCCCTGCTGTTCGCTGCTCTGCTCCTGCGAGGCTTGCTCTCCTGGGGTTTGATCGGCGCTGGATGGATCGCCCTGAGGCCGATCGTCTTGCGTCTGCTGGTCTGCCTGATCCTGCTGATCGGGCGGCCCTTTCGATGACGGCTCGCCGTCCTGTTGTTGGTCCTGGGGGGGCTGCTGTTGCAGCAGCCGTTCCACAAGCGCGCGATTGTCTTTGGCGTCCTGCAGCTTGGGGTTGCGTTGCAGGGCGCGGTCATAAGCGCTCAGGGCGCCCTGCAGATCGCCCTGGCGGGCCAGAGCATTGCCCTCGTTGTAGGCGGCCTGGGCGGTTTCGCTCTGGCGCCACAGCTCGGCGGCTTCTGCATAGCGCCCGGCGCGATACAGGGCGCTGGCGCGCCAGGCCGGTGAACGAAAATTTTCTGCCGCCGTTTCGGCGTCGCCGGCCTCGAGCTGCGCATGAGCTTGCTGGTCGGCATTGCGCCACCAGCCGGCTTCGGCAGGCGGTGCCAGCAGCAGACCGGGGCTACCGAGGATCAGCAGCATCAGCCAGCCGCGGCGAAAAGCCACAGCGCTCAGCAGCAGCAAGGGCAGCAGCAACCAGTGGCCCTCATCGGCCCAGATGTCGGCCCTGAAATCATCGTCCGGCTGGCGGCCTTCACGATTCCAGGTGGCGCTGTCTGGCAGGGCCCAGTCGGCCGTCACCTGTTCGACCCGGACATAGCTGCCGCCACCCTGTTTGGCCAGTTCGCGCAGGGAGGCCTCATCCAGGCGGGCAAGCCGGATGCCCCCCTGGGCGTCCTTGTGCCAGCCACCCTGGCCGTTGGGCACTGGGGCGCCGCTGGCCGTCCCGGCGGCAAACACCTGCAGCCGGAAGCCGAGGCTGGCGGCCTGGCTGGCGGCGACCTGGGCGCTGGCGTTTGCCGTAGCATTCGTGAACAGGAGGATCTGGGCCCGGTGTGCTTCGGCCCGCTGCAGCAGGCTGACCGCTGCTTCGATTCCGGCCGCAATATTCTGTCCCTGTTCCGGCATCAGCGTGCTATTCAGGCTGTCCAGCAAATGGCCGACCGTGGCCTTGTCGGTGGTCAGGGGGACGACCGGGAAGGCCTGTGCGGCAAAAGCCACCAGGCCGGTATCGCCTTCCTGCTGCGCGTTCAGCAGCTGATGCGCCACGAGCTTGCTGCGCTGCAGTCGATTGGGTTTGATGTCTGCGGCATTCATCGGGCTGGATAAATCCATCACCAGCACCCGGTGCACCGGCGCCTTGTAGACGGGTTGGGGAAGCTGGCGCCAGGCCGGTCCCGCAAGGGCGAGAACCAGCAGGCCGCTGCCCGTGGCCGCCAGCAGCAACAGGCCGCGCCGGCTCCGCTGTGCGCCAGGCGGCAGCAGGTGAGCGAGCAGGGCCGGCTCGATGACCGAGAGCCAGGGGTTGCGGCGTCCAAAGTGCTGGCGCTGGCTGTACAGCAGCAGCCACAAGGCCGGGAGCAGCAGAAGCCAGGCCGGCCGCAGGAAATGAAAATCTTGCCACCAGTGACTCATGATGGGCCTCGTCCGCCAGGAAAGAAGACATGCAGGAGTCCGAGCAGCAAAGCCAGGGCCAGCGGCCAGTGAAGCAGGGATTTCTGCGGACGAAAACTCAGGGTCTCGACCTCGCTGGGTTCGATCTCATCCATCAGGGCGTAAATCTGTTCCAGTTCGGCCACACTCTGGGCGGCGAAAAAGCGACCGCCGGTGGCCGCGGCGATTCTCTCCAGGCTGCGGCTGTCGATCGGCGATGGACGCGTTTGCACGAAAGGCCCCAGGCGGACGGTTTTCTCGCCGGAAAATCCAATGGTATGGACACGGACACCGGATTGGGCGGCGAGTTCGGTCGCTTTTTCCGGCGACAGGCGACCGGCATTGTTCTCGCCATCGGTGAGCAGGACCACCACCCGGTCTTCATTGCGGCCGGCATCCAGCAGATGCTTGATCGCCACGCCCAGCGCATCCCCGATGGCGGTCTTGCCGCCGGCCAGTCCGACCTCGGCTTCGTCCAGCAACTGCCGGGTGGTGGATCGATCAAGGCTCAAGGGGCTCTGCAGATAGGCGTTTTCGCCAAACAACACCAAGCCGATGCGGTCGCCGTTGCGCCGGTCGATGAACTCACCCGCGACGGCCTGCACCACTGCGAGTCTTTGCACGGTCTGGCCACGGTAAGCGATGTCGCGCTCGTTCATGCTGTCGGACAGATCGACGGCCAGGACCATGTCGCGGCCGCTGGCTGGCAATTGCACCGGCTCGCCGATCCAGACCGGCCGGCTGGCCGCCAGCACCAGAGCGAACCAGGCGGCCCAGGCCAGCCAGGGCCGGTTCGCGGCGGCCTGGGCCGATGCCTGTGCAGTGAGGGCCAGCGGCAGATAGACCGCCGCCGGACTGGGGGCCGGCGGTAGCAGGCGGGCCATCAGCCAGGGCAGAGGCAGGAGGCCGAGCAGCCAGGGCCAGAGCAGCTTCAGCATGGCAGATGGTGCCTGAGCCAGGCTTTGCCGAGCGCGAGCAGTTCGCCGTGACGCTCGGGTGGACAGGGCAGATAGGGGGCCTGGGCGAATCCGGTCCAGTCGGCATCGTGCAACTCGGCCGGCGCCGAGCTGCGCAGAAAGTCGGCCCAGTCCACAGGACGCAGCGTGGCCGCAACGGTGCCGTGCCGCGCGCGCGCGGCGCGGCGCAGCAACTGATTGAGAGCCAGCAGCTGTTCCTGTGGGGAGTGCTGAGGGTTGATCTGCTCGGCCAGTTGCAGGGCCTGCAGCCAGGGCGCCCGGCGTGATGCCCGGCGTCGCAGTCCGATCCAGAGCGCCGCAGACAGACCGAGCAGGAGCAGCAGGAGCAGCCACCAGCCCGGCGCCGGTGGCCAGAATGAAGGGGGTGGAGGCAGCAGGATGGGTTTCAGCGCGGCCAGGGGGTCATGGCCGGCGGGTGCGGCGATGGGGGCGCTCATCGCCGCCTGGCTCCGAAATAGGTGTGCAAGGCCTCTGCCACCGAGGCCTCGGTGCACAATTCCAGCCAGTGTGCGCGGCAGCCCTGCGCGGTTTCGCGGGCCCGTTCCTGCCGCTCATTGAACTGCTGCTGCCAGCTGTGGCGGGTGGCGCGATCGCGGGTGTTGAACAGCCGGATGGCGGCGTCGGCGCCCAGGCGGCTGGGGTAAATCCCCGCCGCCGGGGCCTCGCGCTCCAGCGGGTCCGACACCATGCCGAAGACCAGTTCGCAGTGACGGGCCATGACCTGCAGGCCCTGCCGGGCCGGCGCATCCAGATCGTGAAAATCACTCAGCAGGATGACCAGGGCGCCGGGACGGACCAGGCGCCGCAGCTCTTCACTGACCGTCGCCAGCGTGCAGAAGGGGCTGGCATCTGCGGGTTGTTGGCTTTCGCTCCAAAGTCGGAACAGGCGCAGGGCGCCGCGGCGCCCGCCTGCCGGTCGGGATTCGTGGATGTCGCTGCCGAAACGCAGACCACCCACCCGGTCGCCATGGGTACTGGCGGCCCAGGCAAAAGTGGCCGCGGCACGGGCGGCAAGCACGATCTTGAAACAGCCGCGACTGCCGAACCACATCGGCCGGCGGCAGTCCAGGGCAATGATGACCGGACGCTCACGTTCCTCGCGGTAGCTGCGCACATGGGTCTGGCCGGTGCGCGCGGTAACCCGCCAGTCGATGCTGCGGATTTCATCGCCCGGCACATAGCGCCGGTGTTCCTCGAACTCCATGCCACGGCCGCGAAAGCCGGACAAATGGGTGCCGGCCAGATCGGTCAGCACCCGCCGCCGGCTGCTCAGGTCGAGCCCGGCCGCGCCGTGCTGACAGGCCAGAAGATCAGGTAATTCGATGCAGTGCAGAGCCATGCGAGATTCAGGCGATGGGAACGCGATCGAGCAGTTCCCGGATCAGGGTTTCGTCGCTGATGCCTTCCGCCTCGGCCGCATAACTGCGCAGCACGCGGTGACGCAGGACGTCGGGGGCGATGATCTGCACATCGTCTGGCGAAACGTAGTCCCGTCCCTGTAGCCAGGCGTGGGCGCGGGCGCAGCGCTCCAGCGCGATGCTGGCTCGGGGGCTCGCACCATAGTCGATCCAGCGCGCCAGATCATCGCCGTAGCGCACCGCGGTGCGGGTGGCGTGGACCAGCTGCACGATGTAGTCCTCGATGGCTTCGCTCAAATGCAGAGCCAGCGTTGCCTGCCGCGCGCTGAAAATGTCGGCCTGGCTCAGGGGGTCGGGGACGGCGCCTGGCGCGTGGCGCGCTTCGCCGCGGGCGAGGCGAAGGATCTGCTTCTCGCTGTCGAGATCCGGATAGCCGACCTTGACATACAGCAGGAAGCGGTCGAGCTGGGCCTCGGGCAGGGGATAGGTGCCTTCTTGCTCGATCGGGTTCTGGGTCGCCATCACCAGGAACAGCGGTGGCAATGTCCGGGTGTGCTGGCCGACCGTGACCTGGCGCTCAGCCATGGCTTCCAGCAGGGCGGACTGAACCTTGGCCGGGGCGCGGTTGATCTCGTCGGCGAGCAGAAGGTTATGGAAGATCGGCCCGTGCTGGAACTCGAACTGGCCGGTTTCCGGGCGATAGATGTCGGTGCCGATCAAATCCGAAGGGAGCAGGTCGGGAGTGAACTGGAGGCGGTGAAAATCCGCCTCGACGCCGTCGGCAAGAGCCTTGATGGCCCTGGTCTTGGCCAGCCCGGGTGCGCCTTCGACCAGCAGGTGGCCGTCTGCCAGCAAGGCGATCAGCAAACGATCGACCAGGGTGCTCTGGCCGATGATGCGGGATTCGACATGGGCGCGCAGGCGCTTCAGGGCGCTGTCTTCAGACATCGCAATCTCTTGGTTTTGAGGGGGGATAGGCCATTGTAGGTAAGATGGCGCGGCTATGACCATTTTACTTGTCCGGTGTTCCCGAGGGCCAACCGGACCGACCAGAGAGCAGGGATGAGAAAGGCATTTGTGACAGGCGGCTCAGGATTTGTCGGCCGCAATCTGATCCGTCGGCTGCGCCGGGAGGGGGTTGCGGTTGCGGCCCTGGCCCGCTCGGAAGCGGCGGCGAACTGCGTGGCCGGCCTGGGGGCGGTGCCGGTGCGGGGTGATCTGCTGGACGTCGACACGCTGGCCGCAGGGATGATTTGTTGTGATGTGGTTTTCCATGCTGCGGCGCTGGTCGACGAGTGGGGGCCACGGGCGGCCTACTGGCGGGTCAATGTCGACGGCACCCAGGCTGCCCTCGATGCCGCGGCCGCCGCCGGCGTGGGCTGCTTTGTCCATGTCGGCACCGAAGCCGTGTATGCCGATGGCTGCCGTTCGCTGGAAAATCTGGATGAGTCCATGCCCGTGCCAGAACGGCCTTTGCCGCGTTATCCCGCGACCAAGGCGGAAGCGGAGCGTCGCGTCCTGGCCGCGAACTCCGAAAAGATGCGCTGTATCAGCGTGCGGCCGCGGCTGGTCTGGGGGCGGGATGACAGTTCGGTGTTGCCGCGTCTGGCAGCGGCGGTCAGAAGCGGCCGCTTCGTCTGGCCAGATCATGGTCGGGCCCTGACGAGCACCACCCATGTTGACAACCTCTGCCATGCGCTGTGGCTGGCCGCAGCGGAAGGTCACGGTGGCGAAGCCTATTTCGTCAGTGATGGCGAGCCGATCTCGTTTCGTGATTTTCTCGCCCCCCTGCTGGCCACCCGGGGCGTTGATGCGGGAGACAAATCCGTACCGCTCTGGCTGGCCGAATACTTCGCCCGGACCTGCGAATGGCTCTGGGACCGGCTGGACCTGAGCTCGACGCCGCCGGCGCATCGCATGATGATCGAACTGGGGGCCAAGCCGGTCACGCTGAATGACCGCAAGGCGCGAACGGAACTCGGCTATCAGCCGGTCATCACCAGGCAGCAGGGACTTGCCGAACTGCTCGGCGGCGCCTGTCATTAGACAGTGCTGCATAGCAACAACTTTGGCCGCCATCCAGTCGACGCTTTTTGAAATAAAATCAGCCGTTTCGCATTTTTTCGATGCGGTGTTTCATTTTTTGTATAGATGGGGTAGCGTCAGGCCATCCATCGGATGAGATGGACTTTCGTCTTTTTGACTGGGGAGTTCAAAGATGCAACGAAGTTTGAGGGGGGCGCAGAGTTCGCTCTGGCGGCTGTTTGGATGTGCCGCAATCGTCAGTTCGGCCTGCCTGGCGCCAAGCGCCTGGGCTGACACGGGGGCCGCCAAGGTCCGTATCAACGTGCGTGCAGGGATGGGAACGGATTTTCCTGTCGTCCTGACCCTGTCACCAGGGCAGCCGGTTGATATCCTTGAGTACGATGGCGAGTTCGTGAAGGTGCGGACCGCTGGCGGCAACGAGGGCTATCTGAAGCAGAAGTTTCTCGATATCGTCAAGGTGAAAGTGGCGGTTCCGGAGCCGGCCAAGGTGTCTGCGCCGGTTGCGGCAGTGCCCGTTGCGGTTCCTGCCGCACCCGCTGCACCTGCCTCTACGGCTGTGCCGGCGGCCGTGGTGGCCGCACCAGCGGTCGGCTCCGATGACGCCGCAGTTGTACTGAACAAGGTGCAGGTCACCGGCTCACGCCTGAAACGCACCGATATTGAAGGCGCTTCACCGGTGATTGAAGTGTCCCGCAGCGACATTGAGCGCATCGGTCTGAGCGATCTGGGCGATGTCATTCGTCAGTTGCCCGTGGTCACCGGCTCGCCCTTGTCGACTCGCACCAACAATGGCGGTGATGGCTCCACCTCGGTGGATTTGCGCGGAGTGGGCCGGCAGCGCACGCTGGTGCTGATCAATGGCCGCCGAGACATCGCGGGCAATGACTTCTCCACGATTCCGCTGGCCATCGTCGAACGCATCGAAATCCTGCCGCAAGGCGCATCGGCCGTGTACGGTGCGGATGCGGTGGCCGGGGTGGTCAATATCGTCACCCGGCAGGACATGCAGGGGCTGGAGATCAGTGGCCATTACAGCGTGTACCCGGATCTGCAACCCAATGCTGCGGCAGCCGAGGTCAATGACCCCGGACTGGAAGGCAGTGACGGCGAGAACTATCGCGCTTCGATCGTGATCGGCAATGCGGGCAAGAAGGGCAAGTTTGTTGCCGGCATGGAATACAACCGGCAGAACGATGTTTTCCAGGGCAACATGGACAAGCCCTATCTGCGTGATGCCATCCGGTTCACCGATCTGGATGATGTGGCGCTGGGCGGGGCCTCTTCGTTTAATAATGACATCGACGGTGATGGCGATCCCGGCATGGTGCTGGGTGGCAGCAGCGCCCAGCTCAACGGCTTCTACAATGTCAGCGGCAGTCCGACCTTTGATGATGGCATCTATACCATCGGCAGTGACGGCAATCCGCGTGCCCGTGTGCCTGAAGATGCGTACAACTTCGGGCCGGTGAACTATCTGCAGACGCCATTCCTGCGCAACAATTTCTTCTTCGCAGGTGATTTCAATCTGGAAAACGGGGTCAGTGTGTATTCCGAGGCGCGCTATGCTCGCCGGCGTTCGGAACAGGCCCTGGCGCCGCTGCCGTATTTCTCGTTGTTCGACCCGCCCGGGACCATTCCGGCCGAAAACTTCTACAACCCATTCGGGACCGACCTGAGGGATATCCGTCGCCGCGTTTCGGAAGTGGGTGGGCGCAAGTTCCTGCAGGAACAATCGCTCAGCCAGCTGACCGTCGGAGCCAGGGGCGAGTTGCCCTTGGTGGAAGGCTGGGACTGGGATGCGTTCTACCAGTACGGCCGTTATGCGCAGGTCGATGTTGATCAGGGGCAGTTTGTCGGTTCACGCCTGGCTTTGGCGCTCGGGCCGTCATTCCAGGACACCGATGGCACGATTCGTTGCGGCACCTCAGCCGATCCCATCGCCGATTGCGTCCCGCTCAACATGTTCGGTCCGAACGGCAGCATCACCCAGGAGATGCTGGCCTATGTCAGCGCCAATCTGGTCGACCGTTATGAAGGCAGCCGCAATCTGGCCGGCCTGACCCTGACCGGTCCGGTGATGAGTCTGCCCGCCGGCGACCTCACCGCGGGTTTGTCCTTCGAAACCCGGTCGGAATATTTCTCCTATGAGCCCGATTCCGGCAAGGCCACCGAAGCGGTGACCGGTAACGCCGGTGCGGGCCTGGCAGGCTCCTATGATGTTGATTCGGTTTCGATCGAAGCCTTGATTCCGCTGGTCAGCGGCATGCCGATGGCGCAAGCTCTGGAACTGGGGCTGGGTTTCCGGTTTGATGATTATTCAACCGTTGGCAGCAACGAGGTGGTGCAGGCCAATCTGCTGTGGCAGCCGGTTTCCTCGGTGATCGTCCGGGCGAGCTATGCGGAAGTCTTCCGCGAGCCCAGCATCTTCGAATTGTTTGCGCCGCAGGGTGACAACTTCCCGGAATATGTTGATCCCTGTTCGAACAGCAATATCGATGATGCCAACGAAAACCCCTACGCCGCTTTGACGCCGGAGCAGCAGCAGCGCTGCCACGACGATGGCGTGCCGGTTGGTGGGTACTTCCAGTCCAATATCCAGCCGCGCGGCCGGATCGGTGGCAATCCGAACGTGAGACCTGAACAGGGCGACACCTTCAATGTCGGCCTGGTCTGGGATCCGGAGTTCGTGCCGGGTGGTTCGGTTACCCTGGATTACTTCTCGATTGAACTGGAGGATGCGATCACCAATATCGCTGAGGAGTCCATCGTGAAGCTGTGCATCGAGGACGGCGATGCGGCCAGCTGTGCATTGACCACGCGATTCGATGACGGCCAGATTGATTCGGTCGTGGCGCTGAACCAGAACATCGGCAAGGAAACCGCCACGGGCTGGGATCTGGCCTTCAATCATCGGCTCAATGGTGATTTCGGCGAGTTGAGCTCACGTCTGCTCATCACCAAGCTGGATGAGCGTGCCTCCACGGTGCTCAATACCCTGGATACGGTGGGCAAGTTCAACGGTGGTGAGAACGGCTTTACCCGCGGCGTGTATCCGGAGTACAAGGCCAATTTCATTCTTGACTGGAGTCGTGATCGCCTTGGCGCTTCGCTGAACATCGATTACATCGGCAGCGTGGATGAAGTGCTGGATGATGATGATCCGGCCGCGGTGCTTTCGCGCGAAGTGGAATCGGTGTACTACCTGGATGGCGCAATTCGCTACAACGTGACCAACGACGCGCTGGTGACCTTCGGCATCAATAACATCCTGGATGAGGATGCACCGTTTGTGGCCGGCGAGTTCAATGCCCAGACCGACACCGACACTTATCGCGTACTGGGTCGGCAGTTCTATCTGAGCACCCGTCTGAACTTCAACTAGATTCCGGTTCCCGGAAACACCTTGAAAACGAAGCCCCGGCGCGCGCCGGGGTTTTTTTTTTGAACCAGGCCAGCCACTTGCAAATGAACCGTGAGAAATTCCGGTCTTGCCGAGCGATCTCAGCTGATGGGGCCAGCCGTTCGCCTTGCAGGCCGCACGCGTGCTGATTCCGCTTTGGCCCGGACTCGTGCAAGTCGTGTACGTTTTTGGGGCAAGGGCATGTCGCCGAGCCCGACTGCGTATTTTCGAACGGCGAGCCGCATCTCTGCAATGACTTGAAAATTGGGGGTCAGCACAATTTGCTTTTGCGCCTTGCTCCGCACAAATGGTAGTGTTAGCCGTTTTTAGACCTTGGGGAAAAAGGGATGATCAAGGATCACTCGGCGTCTGTTGTCAGACTGCCGCGTTTGGGGTGGATGAGCCTGGCTGCGGCGTTTTTGGTCGCGCCTGCTTTTGCTCAATCCGATGTCGAATCATTACAGATCGAGACGGCGGGGGAAGCCGAATCCGCTTCTGAGGCTGCAGTGGAGCTGGGCGCCGTCCAGGTCACCGGCTCACGTATCAAGCAGGCCAATCTGACCAGCTCCAGTCCGGTGACGATCGTTAACGACACCGAAATCAAGTATCAGGGTACGGTCCGTGTCGAAGACCTGATCAATAGCTTGCCGCAGGCTTTCGCCGATCAGGGTGGCAACCTGTCCAATGGCGCGACGGGTACGGCCACGGTGAATCTGCGCAACCTCGGTTCCGAGCGCACGCTGGTTCTGGTCAATGGCAAGCGCATGAATGCCGGCGATCCCCGCGAACTGGCGCCCGACCTGAACACCATTCCGGCGGCGCTGATTGATCGGGTGGAAATCGTCACGGGTGGCGCCTCGGCCGTGTACGGCTCCGATGCCGTGGCCGGGGTGGTCAACTTCATCATGAAGAAGGATTTCGAGGGTGTGCAGCTCGACTACCAGCACAACTTCTACATGCATGAAAATGACAATGGTCCGGCGCAGGCGCGTCTGAATGACGCTGGTTTCGCCGTGCCCAGTCGCAGTGTCACCGATGGCCAGGGCGATACCCTGAGCATCACCATCGGCTCGAACTCCGCAGATGGTCTGGGCAATTCGACCTTCTACACCATCTTCCGCAATTTGAATGCACTGCCGCAGTCCGAGCGTGACTTCAGTGCTTGTGCGGTGGGTGGGGCCGATCAGGCCTGCATCGGTTCCGGCACGACCTTCCCGACCCATTTCCTGGCTTTCAATCAGGATTTCTCCGCCGTGAGCAATCTGATCATTGACAGCACCACCGGCAACACCTTGCGTCCCTTTAACGGGGCCACCGACACCTTCAATTTTGCGCCCTTCAATTATTACCAGCGCAACAATGAAAACATCACCGCCGGCGCCATGTTCTCGCGTGAGATCAATGAAACCACGATGGCTTACGCCAATGTGAGCTTCACCGAGGACAAAACCAATGGCGTGATCGCGCCCTCCGGCGTGTTCGGGACCGTGTCGCAGTTGCAGTGTGACAATCCACTGCTGTCGGATGATCAGCGTCAGCAGATCTGTACCGATCTGGGCTATGGCCCGACCGATACCGCCAATGTCTTCCTGCTGCGTCGTAACGTGGAAGGCGGAGCCCGGGATGACAACCTGACCCATCAGAGCCTGCGTACGATCATGGGCCTGGAAGGTGAGTTCGACTACATGGGGGCCTGGTCCTATGACGTGTTTTCGCAATTCTCGCGGGCGCGTCTGAACCAGATCTATCGCAATGACATGTCGATCACCCGCCAGAATCGCGCCATTGATGCGGTCGAAGATGCCGATGGCAATATCGTTTGCCGCTCGGTGGTGGATGGCTCCGACCCGAACTGCGTGGTCTACAACATCTTCGACACCAACGTCGCCGTGGATCAGGCCGCCCTGGACTACATCCAGGTGCCGGGCCTGCTGTCCGGCAGCACGGAACAGAAGATCCTCGGTGCGACCGTTACCGGTACCCTGGATGATGTCTTCGTGCCGGGCTCCGCCCAGCCAATCGGCGTCGCCCTGGGTGTGGAGCGGCGCAGTGAAGAAGCGGTCTTCGAAACCGATCTGGCTTTCCGCACCGGTGACCTGGCCGGTCAGGGTGGCGCAACGGTCGGTACCGGCGGTGAATACGACCTGTTCGAAGTGTTCGCCGAAGCCCGTCTGCCACTGCTGCAGGATCGTCAGTGGGTCTACGACCTGAACCTGGATCTGGGCTATCGTTTCTCCGACTACAGTTCGACGTCTTCCACTCACACCTACAAGGCGCAGGTGAACTGGTCCTTGAATCCGGACGTCAATGTGCGTGGTGGCTACAACCGTGCGGTACGCGCACCAAACATCCTGGAACTGTCGACCCCAACCTCGGTGAATCTGGCCGGCAATACGGATCCTTGCTCGGGTGATACCCCGGATGCGACGGCTGAAGAGTGTGCGAACGATCCCGTCATCGCGCAGCGGCCTGAACTGTATGGCAACATCACGCCGAACCCGGCCAACCAGTACAACGGCCTGTATGGTTCCTCGCCCAGCCTGGAGCCGGAAGAAGCCGATACCTACACGATTGGTTTCGTGTACACGCCCTCCTATGTCAAGAATCTGAGCCTGACGCTGGATTACTACGACATCGACGTGTCGGGCCGGATTGGCTCCTATGGCGCCGATACCGTGCTGCGTGAGTGCTATGAGAATGGCAACCTCTGCGATCTGATCACCCGTGATCCCGATACCGGGAGTCTCTGGCTGGCACCGACGGGCTATGTAGACGTGCAGACCCTTAATACCGGCTCCATCCAGGTCAAGGGTGTCGATCTGAACGTCAACTACCGTTACGATCTGAACGACTACGGCATGCTGAACCTGGAACTGGTGGGTGCCTACAACCTGTCGGAGAGTGTCCAGCCAATTCCTGGTGGCGAATCTTTCAAGTGTGAAGGGCGTTATGGTCTGGAGTGTGGTGTGCCGAAGCCGGACTGGAGGCACAAGTTCCGTGCGCGCTGGTTGACACCGTACAACGGCATCGAAACCAGCCTGGCCTGGCGTTTCATCGGCAGTGTCAAGGCGGATGAAGCCAGTGATGCGCCCGAAGCTGAACAGACCCTGTCGTCCTACAGCTACATTGATGTGGCCGCGACCATTCCGTATGACCGCTTCAGCTTCCGCGTCGGCATGAGCAACCTGCTGGACAAGGATCCGCCGGTCATCGGTGATGCGCTTCCTGGTGTGGTCGGCAACGGCAACACCTTCCCGCAGATCTATGACAGCCTGGGCCGTTATGTCTTCTTGGGCGTGACCGCCGACTTCTGATTCCTGATCAGGATATTGAAATCAACAACGCCCCTTGATTGGGGCGTTGTTTTTTCCGGCGAAGCTTAGATTTTCTGGCAGCGCGGCACCTAAAGGTCGCGTTCGTGCTTGCCCAACAAGGAGCCTGAAATGATCATGCGGATAATGACCACCATCTCCGCCGCGGTCTGTTCCCGCTGTGTTGCGCTCTGATCCATTGCCGTGCCCCCGAGGGCGAAAATCAGCCGGGTAATGGCCTTGGCCACCAGTTGCGGCTGTTGTATCGGTCGCCCTGCAGCCGCGGAACGATGGACCAGATCTTCGCGTAGCTCATCTTCGAAATAGTGTAATTGACGTTCGATGGCCTGCTTGAAGGCGGTCGAGCCTGCACTGCCTTCGCGCAGCAAAAGATGCAGGTGCTTCTCGTCCGCCTCGAGCTGCTCCATGAACGTCTCGACCGAACTCACGATCGCGCTTTTTTCCGAACTCACCCGGTTGCGTGCCTCCCTCACAATGGTGCGTAGGGCGCCGCCGGCCTGCTCGATCAGGGCCACGGCGAGTTCGTCAATGTCCCTGAAATGGCGGTAAAAACTGTTGGGCGCGATGCCGGCGGCACGCGCGACCTCGCGCAGACCCAGCGTGGATACGCTGCGGTTCGGTCCCAGCAAACGGCTCGCCGCATCGAGAAGCTGTTCGCGGTCTATGGGGGTCTTGCTTCGCGGTGTGGAAGAAACGGCCACTGTACTTGTCGTTTGAATTCAGCCGGCAACTTTACACCATGGATGAGGGGCGTGAACCATTCGTGATGCTGGCCGGTCCTGGATGCGGAGCCCGCGCAGGGCCCTGATCGGCCTAGTCGCCCTGATGCAATCGATGCCACTGTTGGACCCAAGGGATGACCTTGTCGGCTGGCAGTGGGGGGCTGATGAGGAAACCCTGGGCGATGTCGCAGCCCGCTTTTTGCAATACCTTCCATTCCGCCAGGGTCTGCACGCCTTCGGCCACCACCAGCATGCCCAGTTCGTGGCCGAGTTGAATGCTGTTGCTGACGATGCTCCGTAGGTCGGGGTCGCGCGTGAAACCCTTGACGAAGCCCTGATCGATCTTCAGCTCGGTAAACGGCATGCTGCGCAGTCGGGTCAGACCGGAGTCCCCGGTGCCGAAATCATCGATCGACAGGCCGAAGCCTTTCATGCGGAAACGACTCATCACGTCGAACAGTTCCGCGCCGGTCTTCAGCTGCGACTCGGTCAGCTCGATGGTGATTCTGGAGGTCGGCACGCCCCGGTTGTTGGCGATCGCTTGCAGATGTTCCGGCAGATCGAGCTTGCTCAGGATGTTGGCCGAGAAGTTAATGGAGAGATTGAAATCAAACCCCAGGCGTGACCAAAGTCCCAGCTGACGCAGACTGGCTTCGATCATCAGATGGGATAGACGGTGGATCTGGCCGGTTGATTCGGACAGGCCTATGAATTCGGATGGCGATACGATCTGCCCCTGGCGGTTGCTCATCCGCACCAGGGCCTCGAAGCCCAGCACCCGGCGGTCGGAAATCCGCACCTGGGGTTGATAGTAGACATGCACGCGGCGTGCATGCAGGGCCTCGGTGAACTCATCTTGATCAAAATGCTCATCGGTTGGGGGCTGCAGTTCATCTCCACAGGGACGGTAATTCTGCAAGGCCTCGAGGAGCTCGTCCTCCTGGAATGGCTTGCCCAGGGTGCCGAGCACCGTGAGGCCACGCTCCCGCGCCATCTGGGCGACGCTAAAGCGCAGACGGGGCTCTAAGGAGGAGATCGGAACGATCGCCAGGTCATGGCTTTGCTGGGCGAGTGTGCGCAGCAGTTCGACCCCGTCCATGCCGGGCATGGCGAGATCACAGAACAGGATGTCTGCCGGTTCTTCCAGCAAGCAGCGCAACGCGGCATTGCCGTCTTGCGCCAGCCGGACATCTCGAATGCCCAGTTGGCGCAGCATCGCTTTCAGGTAGTCCCGAATGGCCTGGGAATCGTCCGCGATCAGGTAGCGACGCTCACACAGGCAGTTCAGGCTGGCAGCACTGAGTTTTACGGATCCAGGCATCGCGGCAGCACAGAGTCGGATTCAGTACAAGATCGTAGTTTTCCGCGCGCGAATAAAATGCAAAGGACGGATGCTGGCGCAGGCCTGTGGAGGCTCAGAAATCGTCGAACTCGAACTCGGGTTCTTCCAGCGGTGGACGGCCGTCATGCTGGGCGGACCAGCGCGATTGCAGATAAGAACTGCGGACAAAAGCGTAAGGGTCGAGCTGACCTTGTAACAGGGCGTCGGCATTCAGCAATTGGGCACGGAACTGGATCGCATCCAGCAGGGACAGGCTCCAACCCAGCGGCGGATTGTCGAGGTCATAGGTCGGGCTTAGAGGGATCGCCGCAAGACGGCCGAGCAGATCGCGGTTGGTCGTCGGTCCCAGGAAGGGCAGCATCAGATACCAGCCTTCGCCGATGCCCCAGCGGCCGAAGGTCTGGCCGAAATCCTCGTTGTGTTCTGCCAGGCCCCAGTAGCTCGCTACGTCGATGAGACCGCCAAGGCCGATGCTGGTGTTGATCAGAAAACGTCCGAAATCGCGAGAGCCGCGGGCCGGTTTGCCCTGCAGGAATTGATTCAGAATCGTGATCGGATAGGTCAGATTGCTGAAGAAATTGTTGATGCCGGTGCGGGCGAAGCCTGGAACGGTTTTGCGATAGCCCTTGGCCACCGGTCGAACCACATAGCGGTCGGCGGTGGAATTGAAGGCGTAGATGCCGCGATTCAATGGCTCCAGCGGGTCAGCCGGGTCGTGGCTAGGGCGGTGGGCACAGGCGCCCAGCAGACAGACGGCCAGCAGGAGCAGGGTGCGCAGCCGAATCATTCGAACGCAAGGGTCGAGGCTTGCAGCCCGTCTCAGCTGCGTTGGTTGAGGCGCCGAGAGGGCATTCATGGTGTTCTGATCGTCTTTCTCAATGTGAATCACATGGATGATCGGTGCGTGGAGCGCTGGGGTCTGCGCCACACTGCCGCGGCGGTCGTGGTTTCACGCCGCTCGCCCGTGGTGGCCCCAGACTTTGCGGCGGACTGACAACATCGACTAGCCAGCGATCTGTGCCTCCAGCTTGGCGATCAGGCCGTCCAGGCCGCCGCGCTGGATTTCGGCAGCGTAGGTGCCGCGGTAATTGGTCACGAGACTTACGCTGTCGACGACCACGTCATAGACCAGCCAGCGATCATTCAATTGCCGCATGCGGTACTGCATGGTGATGGGGGCGGAACCTGAGGCCGAGATGGTTGAAACCACGGTGGCGCGGCCCGGCTTGGAGCCCAGATCAGCAGGACTGAAGCTGACCGTTTCGTTGCTGTATTGCAGCAGGGCATTGCCATAGGTCTTGATCAGCAGGGTCTTGAAGCTGCTAAGGAAACGTTCCTGCTGTTTGTCAGAGGCGGTGGTCCATTCATTGCCGAGCACCAGGCGGCCCATTAAGGGAAAGTCGAAATGGGGTAGGACCACCTCGTCGACCATGCGATACAGCCGATCGGGTTCGGCCTTCAGGGCCTCGCGTTGAGTCTTGATGCGGGTAATCAGTTCCTGGGCGATGGCCTTGATCAGGCCGTCCGGAGACTTGAGCTGTTCCGCCGACGGTGTTCTGGCCGGCCTGTCCGACTGCGCCCAGCCCGTTGTGGCAAAGGCCAGTGACAGCAGCAGGCCAGGCAGAACAAGACGCGACATGCTCAGCAAGTAGGTGTTCATCATTTCATGGACCGGATTTGAGCCGATTATTACGCTGATTCTAACGCGTTAACCGGAGTTTGGCAGATTGAATGTGGTCTGGATGGCCTGTGCCAGGGCTTGGCCGGCCGCGAAAATTTCTGGTGCCGGAACATGGGCGCTGACCTGGGTCATGGGCAGGCCTGCAAAGCCACAGGGATTGATTCTGAAAAATGGCTCGAGGTTCATTTCAATATTCAGGGCCAGTCCGTGATAACAGCAGCCATGGCGAATTCTCAGGCCTAACGAAGCAATCTTGCTGCCGTTGACATAGACCCCGGGTGCCCCAGGCTTGCGCTGCGCCGTGATCTGCAACTGGGCAAGATAATCGATGATGATCTGCTCCAGGCCGGTGACCAGAGCCTTCGGGCCGAGCTTCAGGCGCTTTAAATCCAGCAGGGGATAGACCACGATCTGGCCGGGGCCATGGTAGGTAACCTGGCCGCCACGGTCGGTCTGGATCAGCGGGATGTCGCCCAAATCCAGCAGGTGCTCGGGTTTTCCGGCCAGTCCCTGGGTGAAGACCGGGGGGTGTTCAACCAGCCAGATCTCATCGCTCGTCCGGGCATCACGCCGGGTATTGAAGTCCTGCATGGCGTGGAAGACCTGCGCATAATCGAGGCGCCCGAGATGCTTGATCACAGGCTGGTAACGATTCCCGGGACCGTTTGCAGGTCGGCATAGACCGATTCGATCTGGCTGGCGCTTTGCGCTTCGGCCTGCACGGTCAGCGCCACGTAACGTCCATTGCGACTGGCGCGTTGGTGAATGTCCACAATGCGTGCGTCCGCGCCAAGCGATTGGAGGATGCTGAGACGGACCGCTTCAACCGACGCAGGCTGGCAGATCAGCTTGAACGGGTAGGTGCAGGGATAGTCCAGATCCTGCAGGGCCGAGTGCAGGGTCATCGCTTGACGAAGAGCAGCAATTCGTCACGCACGCGCTGCCAGATGGAACCCAGCGGCATGTCCTGCAGTGCGATCAGGGGGATGGTGCGCAAGGTGTTCTGATGCAGCGAGACCTGCATGCTACCCAGGGTGTCATAGGCGGAAACGGGGGCGATCAGGCGCTGTTGCAACTGGGGTGTGAGCTTGATCGCATCGGCCTGACCCCGCGGGACCGTCACGTAAACGTCGCTGGCGGCGCCCAGATTCAGCTGGCTGGCGGCGCTTTTCCAGACTTTGGCTTCGGCTAGCACCTCGCCACGTCCGGCCACCTTGATCGATTCGAAAAAGCGAAAGCCGTAGTTGAGCAGGGCTTCGCTGGAATTGATTCGGGCCTGGGCGCTCGGGGTGCCGAGGACGACGGCGATCAGGCGCATGCCTTCGCGTTGGGCTGAAGACACCAGGCAGTAGCCTGCCGCCTCGGTATAGCCGGTCTTCATGCCGTCCACCGAGTCATCGCGCCAGAGGAGTTTGTTGCGGTTTGATTGGGTGATGCCGCCGTAGGTGTATTCCCGCTCCGAATAGAGTTTGTAGAGCTCAGGGAACTCGTTGATCATGGAACGGGCGAGCAGGGCGATGTCATAGGCGCTGGAACGGTGCTCCGGCGCGGTCAGGCCCGTGGCGTTCAGGTAGTGCGTGTCGCGCATGCCCAGGCGCTCGGCATGCTGGTTCATCCAGGCCGCGAAGGTATCCTCGCCGCCGGCCAGGTGTTCGGCCAGCGCGATGCTGGCGTCGTTGCCGGACTGCACGATCATGCCGCGCAGCAGATCTTCCAGGCGGACCTTGTCACCGACCTCGATGAACATGCGTGAACCTTCGGCTTTCCAGGCCTTCTCGCTGACATGAACCCGGTCGTCAAGCTTGACATTGCCCTCCTTGAGCTCATGAAAGACGATGTACGCGGTCATCAGCTTGGTGATGGAGGCAGGGTCGACCTGCGCCTGGGCCTCACGTTCGGCGATGATCTGCCCACTGTTGTGGTCGAGCAGGATGTAGCTGCTGGCTTCAAAGCGCGGCGCTTCAGGCGTGGGCATCCGTGGCCGCTGGGCATGTGCCGGCAGGCAGATCAGCAGGCAGAGAACGGGGATCAGATGCTGGATCAATCTCATGGGTAACTTACTGCAGGTTTGTAGCCAAGTTCACGCAAGGTTTGCGCCTGGACCTCGGCATCTTTGCGGGTGGCAAATGGCCCCTGAATGACGCGACAGGGGCCGGAGTCGTCTGCCGATTGTACCTGCAGCGCCAAAAGATTGTGCTGGCCGAGGGTCGATTTGAGCTGCTCGCAATCCTTGAGGCGGGTGAAACTGCCGAGTTCCAGATAGGGCAGTTCCGGTGCGGTGCTGGTCTCGATCGGCGCCGAGCTCTGTTGCAAACGTGCGATCAGACCGTCGAGTTCGTCACTCAGCGGAGCCTGCGTGCTGGCCACGTCCTGTGGCCCGGTGGGCGGGTCGATGGCGGTGACTTCGACCTGCGCGGAGCCCGCCGCGTAAACGCCCAGCTGGACGGCAGCGGTATAGGAGAGATCGATAATCCGGCCGGGATGAAAGGGGCCACGGTCATTGACGCGGACGATCAGGCTGCGGCCGTTCTCAAGATTGCGGACGCGCACGTAACTCGGAATCGGCAGGGTCTTGTGCGCCGCGCTAATGGCGAACATGTCATAGGGTTCGCCACTGGAGGTGCGACGGCCATGGAATTTGGTGCCATACCAGGACGCCAGACCGCGTTCCCGGTAGCCCTTGGCCGAGTCCAGCACCTCGTAGCGCTTGCCGAAAACCACATAGCTCTTGGGGTTGCCATAGCGGCTGCGCGGCTCCTGGCGGACCTGCGGTTCGGGAATGCTCAGCGGGTCGATGGGGACATGTCGCGGGCTGCCGTCGCCACCGCGGACCGCAGCCATGCCGCCACAGGCATTGAGCAGGGTCCAGCACAGGACGGCAAGGCCGAGGCGATGGGTCATGGCTGCCGGACTGCGGCGGCGATCGCCTCGCTGAGCTGGAATACCGCCATGGCATAGTAAACGCGGGGGTTGTAGGACATGATGCTGTAAAAATTGGGCAGGGCGAGCCAGAACTCCTGATGCGCGCCGTGGTCGAGGGCGATCAGGCCGACGTTCTGCGTGGCAGGCAAGTTCAGACCATGTGCGCCCAGCATCGGTTCCAACTCCTGCCAGAGATGGCTTGGCTGTTTCTGGTTGATGATCGGCACGGTCTTAGGTGGGTGTGGCAGGGAATAGGCCACGGCCTGGCCCGGCTGCCAGTCCCGGCCCGCACCCAGATAGGCGGACAGATAGCTGCCCGCGCTGCCGATCGCATCGTCCGCATTCCACAGGTCGATACGGCCGTCGGCGTTGAAATCCACCGCCAGGCGCCGGTAATTGCTGGGCATGAACTGGGGCAGGCCCATCGCGCCGGCATAGGAGCCCTGCACCGTCAGAGGATTCAGGTCGTGTTCTTTGCACAGCAGCAGGAAGGCTTTCAGTTCGCTGTAGAAAAATGGGTGCCGGCTCGGATGTTCAAAGCCCTGGGTCGCCAGCGAGTCGAGCACCCGATGGGGGCCGGTATAGCCGCCGTAGCGGGTTTCCACGCCGATGATGGCGCTGATCAGTGCGGCGGGCACGCCGTAGTGCTGTTCGGCGCGACGGAAGCTTGACGCATGTTCTGCGATGAACTTGGCGCCCTGGCGGATTCGCCAGTCCTGCAGGAAAATGGCCTGATAGGCGGGCCAGGTCTTGGTTTTCTCCGGCGCTTTCTGTTCGGCCGCGATCAGTTCAGGACGTCGTTGAGCCTGCCGCAGGATCTCTGTGAGTTCGGTGCGACTGTAGTACTCACTCGCCACGAGTTCATCGATGAGGCGAAGCGCCTGGGGGTGGGTGGAATAGTCGGCCAGCGCAGTGCAGCAGACCAGGCAGAGCAGGAGGATAGTGCGCATCAGGAAGAGAGCAGGCGACGGTGGGTGTGAATGGACATGATCAGGCCGAAGCTGGCCAGCAAGGTCACCATGGAGGTGCCGCCGTAGCTGACCAGGGGCAGGGGAACGCCAACAACGGGCAGCAGGCCGATGACCATGCCGATGTTGACGAACAGATAGATGAAGAAGGTCAGGCTGAGGCAGCTGACGACCAGTCTGGCGAAAGTGTCCTGCGCGCGACTGGCGATATGTAGGCCACGGGCAATGATCAGCAGATAGACCAGGAGCAGGCCGAGGACCCCGATGAAACCGAACTCCTCGGCAAAAACGGCGAAGATGAAGTCGGTGTTGGCCTCGGGTAGAAAATCCAGCCTGGCCTGGGTGCCGTGCAACCAGCCTTTGCCGTCCCAGCCGCCGGAGCCGATGGCAATTTTCGACTGGATGATGTGATAGCCCGCCCCGGAGGGATCGGAGGTCGGGTCGAGCAGGGTCAGCACGCGCTGTTTCTGGTACTCCCGCATGTTGTACCAGAGCATGGGTGCGGCGGCGGCCGCCAGCGCGATGCATGCGAGCATGAAGCGCCAGCGCAGGCCTGAAAAGTACAGGGTGAATGCGCCGGCGCTCACCACCAGCAGCGACGTGCCCAGGTCGGGTTGGCGTGCGATCAGCAGTGTCGGCACGAGGATGATGATGGCGCTGACCAGCAGGGCCCACCAGGACGGCGGCAGGCGCTTTTCATGCAGAAAGCTCGCCACCATCAGCGGGACAGCGAACTTCATCAGTTCGGACGGCTGGAAGCGAACGAAGCCCAGATCCAGCCAGCGCTGGGCGCCTTTGGAACTGTCGCCCAGGACCAGGACGGCGATGAGCATGCCGGTTCCGGCCAGATAGGCCCATGGGGTGAAGGAGCGGAACCAGTCGGGCGGGCATTGCGCGACCAGGACCAGCGCCAGCAGGCCCAAGGCCAGACGCTTTCCCTGGGCGATCAGCATGTCCATGTCCTGGCCGGTGGCGCTGTAGACCGTCACCATGCCGATGCTGGTCAGCAGCAGGAGCAGCATCAGCAGGGGGGCATCCAGATGGAGGCGACCGAGCCCGCTCTGGCTGCGACTGGCTTCATCGAAAATCATGGGCTTGGCTCCTCTGGGGCGGGGACGCCCAGTGCATGATCCATGATGCGACGAACGATCGGGGCGGCCACCGCGCTGCCGCTGCCACTGTGCTCCGCAATGGCGGCGACCGCAATGCGTGGCGCGTCGGCGGGAGCATAGCCGACGAAGAGACTGTGGTCCCGCAGATGCAGCGGCACATCGGACAGCTGCGGTGCTTCATCGTCTTCCTGCGACAGACCGGCAACCTGGGCGGTGCCGGTCTTGCCGGCGATCTGATAGGTCGCGCCCAGGGCCATGCGTCGGGCGGTGCCGGTGGGGCCGTGGATGACTCCGATCATCGCATCATGCACGGTGCGCCAGTGGCGATCACGCTTCAGCTTGATCGCCGCGCGCCGTGCGGTGCTGGTGTATCGCTGCTCGCCGCTGACCTCGTCTTCCACGCTGTGGAGCAGATGAGGTGTGCCAGCATGGCCCTGGGTTGCGATCTGCGCCGTGGCGAAGGCCAGCTGCAAGGGGGTGGTGAGCATGAAGCCCTGGCCGATGCCGATATTCAGGGTTTCTCCGGGAAACCAGGATTCCGCCCGGGCGCGCATTTTCCAGGCTCGCGATGGCAGCAGGCCAGAACCTTCATTGGGTAGATCGATGCCGGTCGGGGCGCCGAGCCCGAATTGCTGAAGGAAATCGTGGATGGGATCGATCTCCAGCTGATGTGCGAGGTCATAGAAATAGACATCACAGGATTGCGCGATGGCTTCGTGAACATCCACCGGGCCATGGCCGCGTCGTTTCCAGTCGCGGTGCTTGCGGTTGTTGTCCGGCAGCTGGTAGTAGCCAGGACAGTTCACTCGGGTCCTGGTGTGGAAAATCTCGTGATCCAGTCCGGCCAGCGCCATCAGCGGTTTGATCGTTGAGCCGGGCGGATACTGGCCCTGAATCGCGCGATGAAACAGGGGCCGGTTGGTGTCATCGGTCAGTTTTTGAAAGCCGCGGTGGCTGATGCCGTCGACAAACAGTGAAGGATCGAAGCTCGGCACCGAGACCATGGCCAGGATCTCGCCGGTGTGCACGTCCAGGGCCACCGCCGCGCCATTGCGGTCGGCAAAAGCAGCCTCGGCGACCCGTTGCAGTTCGGCGTCCAGGGTCAGGTGCAAGGTCTTGCCGGCGGTAGCCGGGGTGTACTCCAGTTCCCGCAGGCGGCGTCCGGAGGCGTTGGCTTCGACCAGCTGGCGGCCCGGCAGGCCGTGGAGCAGGGACTCATAGCGAAATTCGATGCCCGTTTTGCCGATGTAGGAGGCGCCGCGGTAGCGTTCGGCGTCGACTCTCTCCAGGTCGCGCGCGGTAATGCCCCCAACGTATCCGATCAGATGCGCGGTTGCGGAGCCGAGCGGGTAGTTGCGGGTCAGGCCTGCCCGCACATAGACCCCGTCCAGGCGTTGACGGTTGACTTCGATCCGCGCCACTTCCTCCTGGCTGAGCTTAAGTTTGAGTGGCACCTGCTCGAATTCTGCGGATCGCCTGGCACGGGCAAGAAAGCGCTCCCTCTCCATGTCGCTGATTGGCACCAGTTCGGCCAAAAGGTCCAGGCTGGCGTCAAGATCGGCGATCTGTTCAGGTACCAGTTCCAATCGATAGGCCGGCAGATTCTCTGCCAAAACCACCCCGTTGCGATCGAAGATCAGGCCGCGGACGCTGGGGACAGGCTGTGCCCGCATGCGATTGTCATTTGAGCGGGTGGCGAAGTATTCGTGCTGCACCGTCTGCAGTTGCAGCAGACGGGTCAGAAGGATGCCCAGCAGCAGCAGGATGAACAGGCCGGCAACGACAATGCGGGTGCCAAACCCCTGTCGTTCTTCGTATGTGTTCTTGAAAGTGACCCCTGACATTCTGTCTAGTGTTCCATCGCGAAGCGCGGAGTTTGGCGCATGAGCACGGCGCTCGGCAGCCTCCAGCGCTAATGATGCTGGGGGCGGTCCAGAAGTGCAAAAGAAGCGGTGATGAGAGGCCAGAACAGGCTGGTGCTGAGTGCCGGAATCCAGCGCCAGCTGGGATCAATGCTTTGCCCGACCAGACTGTCCAGCCAGAGCAGCAGCGCCTGGTATGCCGCCCACAGAGGCGCCAGCGCAATCATCTGCTGGGCCGCCGGAAACAGCAGCAGGGTGGGGCGCAGCTTGAGGGCGGTGTAGCTGAGCAGGCTCAGCACCAGGGCGTGCTGGCCAAGCACGGTGGCGTAGGTCACATCCAGAACCAGGCCCAGGCCGAAGCCCCAGAGGATGCCGAAACGCGATGGCGTGCTGAGGCATAGATAGGTCAGCACCAGCGGCACCAGGGCGGGGCGGCCGATCGCCAGGAATGCCGGCAGCGGCAGGGCGGTCAGGATCAGGGCAATGCACAGCGCGCATAAGGCGCTTGGCCAGGCCACCGGATTCATGCGGCTTTACTGCGCCGATGCGATGTGATCCGGGGTTGCGGCTGGATCAAGCAGTTGCGCGGTGCTGGGCGCCGGCACGCCCTGGCGAACCAGCAGAACCTCGTGGCCATGCTGCAGGCGCGCCGCTGGCGAAGCGGCAATCTTGAGAAAATGTTCGCCGGGCTGATGTTCGACGGTTTCGATGATCGCGACCGGATAGCCGGCCGGATATTTGCCGCCGAGGCCGGAGCTGACCAGCAGGTCGCCGGCCTGGATGTCCGAATTGGCCGGCAGGAAGGGCAATTGCAGCACTGCCGAGCCGTTGCCGTGCACGACGGTGCGCAAGCCATTGCGATTGACCTGTACCGGTACGCCCTGGTTCTCGTCGGTGATCAACACCGCGGTCGAGGAGTAGGGCGTGACTTCGATGATCTGGCCGACGATGCCGTGCGCATCCAGCAGGGCCTGGCCGTCGAAAACACCATCGCGCTTGCCGCGATTGATCCGGATGCGCTGTTGATAGGGATCCAGGCTGGTGGCCTGGATTTCGCCGATCATCACCGCCTGATGCACGCTCTTGGTTGAATGCAGCATTGCGCGCATGCGGCGGTTCTCCTCCTCGAGGACGACCAGGCGTTGCAGGCGCGCGTTCAGGCGCAGATGTTCGTGACGAAGGGCATCGTTCTGGACGATCAGTTCTTCGCGGGTGCTGAAGTGCTTGCCCAGATCATGGGCCCGACGCGGCAGATCGCTGATCCAGAAGATCGGGGCGAGAGCGACGGAAATCGCGTCGCGGGCGCTGTCCAGATCCTGATTGCCCTGAGCGAAAATCATCAGTCCGGCGGCGGTCAGGCTGGCCAGCGACAGCTTGACGATGAGCAGTGGGCCGCGCGAAAAGATCGGTCTGGCATGGTCGTCAAACTGATAGTCGCTCAAAATGGCGTCTCCAGGCAGTCGCGGGGCGGAACAAGGTTGGATCGAATCATAGGTTCAAAACTACTTTGTCAGCAATGGCTTAGCCAAGGAAATGAAACCATCTTCTTAATCGGCGTGCGAGTTTTGTCAGGCGTGACTTGACAACAGCTTGAATTCATTGAGAAACGAAATACTTGCGCCGCAACCAGCGGATCCCGACGAAAGGGCCGGTTCCGGTGACGGAATGGGCCGATTTGCGCTAATCGAGGATGAAGCTGTTGGCTTTCTCGTTTTCCATATCGAGCAGGGTGCCGCCGCCGCGCGCAACGCAGGTCAATGGATCGTCTGCAATGATGACCGGCAGACCGGTTTCTTCCGAGAGCAGCTTGTCGAGGTCGCGCAACAGGGCGCCGCCGCCGGTCAGGACGATGCCGCGATCGGCGACATCGGAGCCGAGTTCGGGCGGCGTGCTTTCCAGGGCGACCTTGCAGGCGGCGACAATCTGCGCCAGCGGTTCCTGCAGGGCATCCAGAATTTCATTCGAGTTCAAGGTGAAACTGCGAGGCACTCCGGCGGACAGATGACGGCCGACGACATCAATCTCACGCACCTCATGGCCTGGGAATGCCGTTCCGATTTCCTGCTTGATGCGTTCGGCGGTGGTTTCGCCGATCAGCATGTTGTACTGCCGGCGCACATAGCTGACGATGGCTTCGTCAAAGCGGTCTCCACCGATGCGGACGGACTCCGCATAGACAATGCCATTGAGTGACAACACGGCGACTTCGGATGTGCCGCCGCCGATGTCCAGCACCATGGAGCCGCGGGCTTCGCCGACCGGAATGCCGGCGCCGATGGCCGCGGCGACCGGTTCATCGATGAGCTGGACTTTCTTTGCTCCGGCATTGGCGGCGGATTCCCGAATCGCCCGCCGTTCGACCTGGGTGGAGCCGTAGGGCACGCAGATGATGACGCGGGTCAGCGGGCGAAACAGGCGTTGCGAGTGCACCTTGCGAATGAAGTGCTGCAGCATCTTTTCGGTCACGGTGAAATCGGCGATCACGCCGTCTTTCATGGGCCGGATCGTGGAGATGTTGTTCGGTGTGCGGCCAAGCATGCGCTTGGCGTCCAGGCCGACCGCTTCGATGCGCTTGCCCCCCCGGGAATCGGTCCGGATCGCGACGACGGAAGGTTCGTTCAGGACGATGCCTTCACCCCTGACGTAGATCAGCGTGTTCGCCGTCCCCAGGTCGATAGACAGGTCATTCACGAACAAACCGCGCAACTGATTGATCATAGGGGGAATCTGCCGCTTCGGCGGAAATGGGCGTAGGACTGCGAAGGCGAGGAATGTAGCAATGCTGGGGACTTTGGGCAAGGCGCGGAATATGGTAGTTTTCGCGCCCCTGTCCTGCCGATGAAGAAAACCATGAGTCTGGAGCCCGAACAGGTGCGCCGGGTGGCCGATCTGGCTCGCCTGGCGGTGCCTGAGAGCGATCTTGCCGCTTACGCTGATGAATTGTCCCGCATCCTGGACCTGGTCGATCAGCTCAAGGGTGCCGACACCAATGCCGTGGAGCCCATGGCACATCCGCTGAACATGGTGCAGCGACTGCGTAGCGACGAGGTCAGTGAACATCCGGATCGGGAAGCCTTGCTGAAACTGGCGCCGGAGTCGGAATCCGGGCATTTTCTGGTGCCGCGGGTGATCGAGTGATGGCCATGCACAACATGGGGGTCCGGGCGCTGGCCGATGCGCTGGCCTCGCGCAGCTTCTCGGCAGTGGAACTGACCCGGCATTTCCTGGCGCGGATCGAACGCCTGGATTCGCAGTTCAACAGTCTGATCACCTTGACTGCCGAGCAGGCGCTGGCCGAGGCGGCGCAGGCCGATGCCCGGTTGGCCGCCGGAGACGCCGGTCCCTTGACCGGCATTCCTCTGATCCACAAAGACATCTTTCTGACCCAGGGGGTGCGCACCAGCTGTGCATCGAAGATGCTCGACAATTTCATTGCACCCTACAGTGCGACGGTGGTGGAGAAGCTGCGGGCGGCGGGCTGTGTCAGTCTGGGCAAGGCGAACATGGACGAGTTCGCGATGGGCTCTTCCAACGAGACCAGTTATTACGGGCCGGTGCGCAACCCCTGGGATACAACGCGGGTACCGGGCGGTTCCTCGGGTGGTTCGGCTGCGGCAGTGGCGGCCGGGCTCGCGCCCCTGGCAACCGGCACTGACACCGGCGGGTCGATCCGGCAGCCGGCCGCATTGACCGGTCTGACCGGGCTCAAGCCGACCTACGGGCGCTGTTCGCGCTGGGGCATCATCGCCTTTGCCTCCAGCCTGGATCAGGCCGGTGGCTTCAGTCGCAGCGCTGAAGACATGGCCTATCTTCTGGCCGCCATGGCCGGCTTCGATGCGCGGGATTCCACTTCCGCCGAGGAGGCGGTGCCCGATTATGTGGCGGCGCTGGATCAACCTCTGGCGGGTCTGCGCTTGGGGCGGCCGCGGGAGTATTTTGCCGAAGGGCTGGATCCGGCGACCGGCGCCGCCGTTGAGGCGGCGCTGGCGCAGTACCAGAAACTCGGCGCCACCATCGTGGACATCAGCCTGCCCAGTTCGACCCAGTCGGTGCCGACCTATTACGTGGTGGCGCCGGCCGAGGCTTCTTCCAATCTCGCCCGCTTCGACGGGGTGCGCTACGGCTACCGCTGCGCGGAGCCGAAAAATCTCACCGATCTGTACATGCGTTCGCGCGGAGAGGGTTTTGGCCGGGAGGTCCAGCGGCGCATCATGATCGGGGCGTATGTGCTCTCGCACGGCTATTACGACGCCTACTATCTGCAGGCGCAGAAGGTGCGGCAACTGATCGCGAGCGATTTTGATGCCGCCTTCGAACAGGTCGATCTGATCATCGGCCCGACCACCCAGGCGCCCGCCTTCAAACTCGGCGAAAAGGCGGCCGATCCGGTGGCCATGTACCTCAACGACATCTACACCATCGCCGCCAATCTGGCGGGGCTGCCCGCGCTGTCCATGCCCTGTGGGCTGGTTGACGGTCTGCCGGTCGGGGTGCAGTTGATCGGGCCGCGTTTCGCCGAAGCCCGCCTGCTGGCGGCGGCGCACAGATATCAGCAGCATACGGACTGGCATCAGCAGGTGCCGGAGGTGGCACGATGAATCCGACCGCCTGGGAGGTGGTGATCGGGCTGGAAGTGCATGTCCAGCTCCGCACCCGCAGCAAGATCTTTTCCGGCGCTGCCACCGCTTACGGGGCCGAGCCGAATCGTCAGGCCTGTGAAATCGATCTGGGTCTGCCCGGCGTCTTGCCGGTGCTCAATGCCTCGGCGGTGAAGATGGCAGTGAAATTCGGGCTTGCGGTGGATGCCCGAATCGAAGAGCGTTGCGTGTTCGCGCGCAAGCATTACTTCTATCCCGATTTGCCCAAGGGCTATCAGATCTCGCAATACGAATTGCCGATCGTTGCCGACGGACATCTGGACATCCGCGTGAACGAGGATGCCGAGCCCAGGCGCATTCGGATCCTGCGTGCCCATCTTGAAGAAGATGCGGGCAAGTCGGTGCACGAGGGTTTCGCCCAGGCCACTGGGGTCGATCTGAACCGGGCGGGGACTCCGCTGATTGAAGTGGTGACCGAGCCGGATCTGCGTTCGGCGGCCGAAGCCGTGGCCTATCTCAAGCAGTTGCATGCCCTGGTGCGCTATCTGGAAATCTGTGACGGCAACATGCAGGAAGGTTCTTTCCGCTGCGATGCCAATGTTTCGGTCCGCCGGCGCGGCGAAACCCGTCTGGGGACGCGAACCGAGACCAAGAACCTGAACTCTTTCCGTTTCGTCGAAAAGGCGATCGAGTTCGAGGTTGAACGGCAGATCGAGGTGCTGGAGGCCGGCGGCACGATCGAGCAGGAAACCCGCCTGTTCGATCCGGATCGAGGCGAGACGCGGACGATGCGGAGCAAGGAAGAGGCGAATGACTATCGTTATTTCCCGGACCCGGATCTCCTGCCGGTGGTGTGTGACGCCGCATTCGTGGCGGCGGTGCGCAGCGAATTGCCGGAACTGCCGCAGGCCCGCAAGGCGCGCTTCATGCGCGAGTTGGGCCTGTCCGCCTACGATGCAGAGACCCTGGTTGCCGATCGCGATCTGGCGGCCTACTTCGAAGCCCTGGTGGCCGACCTCGGGGCGGAGCAGGCCAAGCTGGCGGCGAACTGGCTGATGGGCGAGCTGAGCGCCGCGCTGAATGAACATGAGCTGGAACTGGCGGGCTGTCCGGTTACCGCAATCGCACTGGCCGGACTGCTGCGCCGGATAGTGGATGGCACCATTTCCGGAAAGATCGCCAAGGAAGTTTTCGCCGCGATGTGGGCCGGCGAGGGCGATGCCGATGCCATCATCGAGGCCAGGGGACTCAAGCAGATCACCGACAGCTCCGCGATCGAATCGCTGGTGGATCAGGTGATCGCCGACAGTCCGGCGCAGGTGGCGCAGTATCGCGCGGGCAAGGACAAGGTCTACGGCTATTTCGTCGGCCAGGTGATGAAGCTGTCGCGCGGCAAGGCCAATCCGGCTGAGGTCAATCGCTTGCTGAAGTCCAAGTTATGAGCGGGCGACTCTGGCATCTGCAATTGCCAGGGCGGCCCGTGCGCGGGGCCTATGTCAGTCTGGGGACAGATTGGCCGGCCCTGGTCGCGGAGCGGGGCTACAGTGCCGAGGCTGCCAGCCTGCTGGGACAGATGCTGGTGGCGATGCCGTTGCTGACCGCGCATCTAAAGACCCGGGCACGGGTCAGCCTGCAGATCAGTCAGGCCGGCGCGCTCAAGCTCTTGACCGTGCAGGGCAGTGTCGACGGGCGCCTGCGCGGCATGGTCAAGCTGGACGGTGAATTGCCGGATCCGGCGGCACTGCAGGGGCAGCTTGTGGTGACCCTGGAGCCGGAGCAGGGCGGACAGATGTTTCAGGGCATCGTCGCCCTGGAGGGCAGCGGGCCGGCGCAATGGCTGGCGCAGTATTTCGAGCAGTCGGAGCAGGTTCCGACCCGTTTGTTGCTGTGTGCGGATCAGGGCCGCGCGGGCGGCCTGCTGCTGCAGGCGATGCCGGATGCACGGGACGACGACCGGGACTGGATGCGGGCCGTCGAGGCCTTGGATGCGGATTTCCTGCCCGAGGCGCCGGGCGAATGGCTGTCGACCATGCTGGGATTCGATCTGGGTATGAGCGAGCAGTCCCGCGAGGTGGTGCTGACCTGTTCCTGTTCCCTGGCCACGGTTTCCGGCATGCTGTTCAATATGGGGCGGGGGGAACTCGAGGGAATCTTGGCCGAGCAGGGTGAGGTCGAGCTGGAATGTGGCTTCTGCGGACGGCAGTATCATTTTGACGCCGACGCGGTCGCGCAGCTGTTTGCTGCCGGTGAGGCACCGCAAAGCACGAATTAGGGGGCATAGATGCGTATAGGACTGGTTGTCGATTCCACTTGTGATCTGCCAGAGGCCCTGTTGCGAGACAACCGGGTTGAAATTCTGCCGATCACGATCCGGATTGACGGCGATGAGGTAATCGATCGGCATGATCCTGCCGCGGCGCTGGAATTCTACGCGCACCGAATCGGCGACAAAGGCCATGACGCCGAATCCGTGCCGTTTTCCACTGAGCAGATCTGTGAGCTGTTCATGGGGCGCCTGGTGACGGAGTTTGATTTCGTGTTCTGTCAGACCGTCATGCGTTCGCGCAGTCCGATCTATGAGAATGCGACCAAAGCCTCTTTTTCCATCCTTTCCGAGTACCATGCGGCGCGCAAAGCGGCCGGAGTGGATGGCCCATTCGCATTGCGCGTGATCAATACCGGCACCCTGTTTGCGGGACAGGGCGTGCTGGCAGCGGAAACCTTGCGCATGATCAAGCAGGGTCAGGCGGCGAATGCGATCCGGGAACGGCTGGAAACCTTGCTGGATTGCGTGCGGGCCTATGCGATTCCGCCGGATCTGTACTACGTGAGGGCACGGGCGCGCAAGAAGGGCGATCGCAGCGTGTCCTTCGTCGGCGCGGCGCTGGGCTCAGCGCTAGATATCAAACCGATCCTGTGTGGCTACGCAGATCAGACTGAGCCGGTCGACAAGGTGCGAGGTTTCGATGCGGCGGTGGAAAAGCTTTTCGACTACGCCGGGCGCAAGGTCAAGGAAGGCCTGATGAGCCCCTTCGTGGTGGTGAGTTACGCCGGTGATCCCAAGGAGTTGGAGCAGATGCCGGGGTATCGCGCCCTGCGGGCCATTTGCCGGGAGTCGAATGTCGAGCTTTTGAGTTCCATCATGAGCGTGACCGGCGGTGTCAATCTGGGGCCCGGCGCCCTCAGCCTTGGGCTGATCGCAGAACCGCACACATTCAAATAAGCCGGGAGTGCCGGCTGTTGGGGGAGACCCGGGGAACCGGGGGCAGGGAGAGCCGAGCCGCAGCCACCTTTGGTGGCCGCGGCTTTTTTCTGGTCGCAGCCCGGCCCGGGCGTGGTTGGCGGCCTTGCATCAAGGCGGCGGCATCCGGTCGCTGATCAAGCGCAAGGGGAGAGCGCGCGAGTTGTCCGACTTGCTGCGGCCGCGGCAGTTGACGCTGCTGTTTTATGCAGGGCTGATTGATACCGTCCGGTGAGGCTATACTCAGCCGCTTGCCAATCATTCACATGGTCGCGCATTGTCCCGCAATGCACGGCTGCGCCGTGAGGACATGCATGTCTGCCAAGCCTGAATACCCCGAATTCCTGGGCCATCCCAAGGGGCTTTACGTCTGTTTCGCGACCGAGTTGTGGGAGCGTTTCTCATTCTATGGAATGAAGTATCTCCTCCTGCTCTATCTCACCAAATACCACCTGTTTACCGATGATCTCGGGCTCGGGGTGCTCGCATCCTATGCCGCTTTGGTTTACGCGATGCCGGTGATCGGCGGCATGCTCGCCGATCGCTATCTGGGCATGCGTAAGGCGGTCAGTTTTGGTGCCATCCTCCTGTGCATGGGGCATCTGGGCATGGCTTTCGAAGGCGAGCAGGCGCGCCTGATCGATGGCGTGGTGGTGCGCGACGACTCGGCCTTGCAGGTGTTCTACTTTTCTCTCGCTCTGATCGTGGTCGGCGTCGGCTTTCTCAAGCCCAATATCTCCACCATCGTAGGTCGGCTGTATCCGCCTGGGGATCCGCGTCGCGATGGCGGATTCACGATTTTCTACATGGGGATCAATATCGGCGCTTTCACCGCCACCCTGCTATGCGGCTATCTGGGCGAAACCTATGGCTGGTCCTACGGTTTCGGTCTGGCGGGTATCGGCATGTTGATCGGTCTTGCGACCTTCCTGTTCGGGCAGAAGCATCTGCACGGCCATGCCGAGCCGCATGATCCGGACCTGTTGCGGGCCCGCGTGTTCGGTCCGCTGTCGCGTGAATGGCTGATCTACCTCACGGCCCTGGCCTCTCTGCTGCTGGTCTGGCAGATGGTGCAGTTCGAGGCCGTGGTGCACTGGACCTTGAATGTGCTGTCTCTGGCCGTGCTGGCTTGGCTGGCCTGGTTCGTGGTGGCGCGCTGTGATGCCGAGGAACGGGGGCGGATGCTGGTGCTGGCCACCCTGACGATCTTCTCGGTGGTGTTCTGGGCGCTGTTCGAGCAATCGGCCGCGAGCATGACCCTGTTTGCCGACCGGGTCCTGGATCGCAGTGCATTCGGGATCGAATTCACCGCCGCGCAGCTCGGCTCCATGAACGCGATGTTCATTTTTCTGCTGGCGCCGATCTTCGCCCTGCTCTGGCAGTTCTTGGGGCGGCGTGGCTGGGACCCCAGTCCGCCGCTAAAGTTTGCTCTTGGTATTGCGCAGGCGGGGCTGGGTTTTGGCGCGCTGGTGGTGGGTGCCAGCATGCCCGACGAGGCCGGGCGTGTTGCCCTGGGTTGGTTCGTGCTGGCCTATCTGCTGCATACCACCGGTGAGCTGTGTCTTTCCCCGGTGGGTCTGTCAGCGGTCACCAAGCTGGCGGTGCCCAGCGTCGTCGGCGTCATGATGGGGGCCTGGTTCCTGGCCACGGCCTATTCGGAGTTCATCGCGGCGCAGCTGTCCAAGCTTGCCGCCGTGGACATGCACGCGGGCGAGGTGCTGGATGTGGCGGCGGCGCGTGATGTGTATGCCGGCCTGTTCGACAAGCTGCTGTGGATCGGGTTGGGTGCGGCCTTGCTTCTGCTGCTGCTGAGCCCCTGGCTGAAACGCATGATGGGGGCGATGGAGCATGAGTTGCACGGCCAGGCGCATCTGACCACCGAGCCCGCGGTGAAGGAGCGGTCGCTATGAAAAACGGGATGATCCTTGCGAGCTGTGTCCTGCTGGGAGCCTGCGCCAGCTGGGTGGGTCTGCGGGATGGCAACGAGGGCATTCGCGAATTCCTCGCTGATTATGACCAGAGTCTGCGGGCAATCAGCGTCGAGTCGAACAAGGCCGCCTGGGTGCAGGCGACGCATATTACCGAAGACACGCAGTGGCTTGCCGCCAAGGCGGCGGAGCGCACCTTGAGCTTCATGTCGGGCGCGGCGCGGGAGGCCCGCGGTTTCCGGCCGGAAACCGCCGATCCACCATTGGCGCGTCAGCTCAAGCTGCTGCAACTGAGTTCCGGTGTACCCGGTGATGCGGCCGAGCTGGCCGAACTGACGCAGTTGAGCAGCCGGCTTGAGGCGATGTATGGCGGCGGTCGCTATTGTCGGCCGGCTCCGCCGAACGCAGCGACCGAGTGTTTCAGCCTGGAAGAACTGGAAGTGATCCTGCGCGAGAGCCGGGATCCGGCTGAGTTGCTGGAGGCCTGGCAGGGCTGGCGACAGGTTGCGCCGGCGATGAAGGCGCACTATGTCCGTTTCGCCCAGCTGCAGAATATCGGGGCGCAGGAACTGGGCTATGCCGATGCCGGGGTCCTGTGGCGTGCCGGCTACGACATGGAAGCCGAGGCTTTCGCGGCGGAAGTCGAGCGCCTGTGGTCGCAGGTAAAGCCCTTGTACGAGGCCTTGCACTGCCATGTGCGTGCCGAACTTTCCTCTCAGTACGGGGCCGACGTCGTCGCACCGGACCAGCCTATTCCGGCGCATCTACTGGGTAATATGTGGGCCCAGCAGTGGGGCAATCTGTATCCGCGTCTGACCCCTTATCCTGGCGAGGATGACTTGGATGTGAGCGCCGCGCTGGCAGCTCAGGGCTATGATGCTGAGCGGATGGTCAGGCAGGCGGAGGGTTTCTATCAGGACATCGGATTCCCGGCCCTGCCGGAAAGCTTTTACCGCAATTCCCTGCTGGTCAAGCCGCGTGACCGGGAAGTGGTCTGCCATGCCAGCGCCTGGGATCTGGATTATGCCGGCGATGTGCGGATCAAGATGTGCATCGAACCGGATGAAGACAATCTGATGACCATCTATCATGAGCTTGGGCACATTTACTACGATCTGGCATACAACCCGCTCCCGCTGCTGTTTCAGAATGGCGCGCATGATGGTTTTCATGAGGCCGTCGGCGACACCATGATGCTGGCGATGACGCCGGACTATCTGCGTTCGGTTGGTCTGGTCGGCGCGTCATCGCGCAGCGAGCGCGCGACCATCAATCAGCAGTTCAAGATGGCGCTGGACAAGGTGGCCTTCCTGCCATTCGGCCTGCTCGTCGACAAGTGGCGCTGGCAGGTGTTCTCCGGCGAAGTGGGTCCGGAGGCTTACAACGCGGCCTGGTGGGCTTTGAAGCGGGAGTATCAGGGCGTCGAGGCGCCGGTGGCGCGGCCGGCCGAGGCTTTCGACCCCGGTGCGAAATACCACATTCCGGGCAATACCCCGTACATGCGGTATTTCCTCGCCCATATCCTGCAATTCCAGTTCTATGAGGCCATGTGCAGGGCAGCCGGCCATGAAGGCGCCCTGCATGCCTGCAGTTTTGCCGGCAGCAAGGCGGCGGGCGAGCGCATGTGGGCCATGCTGCAGTACGGCCAGAGTCGGCCCTGGCCGGAAGCACTGGAGGCCCTGACCGGCCAGCGCTCCATGGATGCCGGCTCCTTGTTGCGCTATTTCGCGCCGTTGAAAGCCTGGCTGGATGAGCGCAATGCCCAACGGGCCTGCGGCTGGTAAAGGGCGATGCCCGGCGCTTGAGCCCGGTCAGGCGCCGCATCGCGCTTCACATTTTCTTTACTGCCGGCGGATAAGCCTGAGTGGCGCAGCAGAACAGCAGGAGGAAACCATGCCGAACGCTATCGCCGCACCGGCCACCTTGATGCCGATCGGAGCCACGGAAAGGCCGAACCGTGCCCTGGACGCCGCCGCACTTGATCGCGGTGAGGAAGCGTCTCAGGCCCGAAATGGCGTCGCCGCGCCGGTCAGCAGCGCGGCCAGCACACAGGACCGGCCGCCGCAGCGGGTCAGCGCCGCCGAAGAGGTTGCAACTGATGCGCCGCGGGACCGGATTGACGTTTACGCCTGACTCCCATGCGCGTCGACATGGCCGGCACGATGATGCCGGTCATCCCCAGAACCGAGACGAGCGCCGCGCTGGCAGCTGATGACAAGACCGCCGAGTCGCGGCGCAGCGAAGCGGATGAGACGCTCAGGCGGGAAATGCAGGCGCGTGATCGTCAGGTGCGGGCCCATGAGCGGGCCCATCAGATGGTTGGGGGTCGCTACGCCAATCCGCCAAGGCTGGAATACGAGCGGGGCCCTGACGGGGTCATGTATGCGGTGGCTGGCGAGGTCTCCATTGATGCCACGCCGGTCGTGGATGATCCCGAGGCCACGATCGACAAAATGATGATCGTACATGCGGCTGCGTTAGCGCCGGCAGACCCATCCGCTCAGGACCGTCAGATCGCGGCAATGGCCCTGCGAGAGCGCTTCATCGCCGAAATGCAACTGGTCCAGAAATCGGAGGCCGACCCGTCCGGCGAGGCTGGCGTCGACTATCTGGTTTGAGAACAGAGTGGTCCTCCACTCGCTCCCGATTTGGCTGGCTCAGAGCCAGAGCAGATAGATCGTCGGAATGGCGCTCGCCGCACACACCAGGTTCATCGGCAGGCCGACCTTGAGAAAATCGGCGAAATGGTAGCCGCCGGGTCCGTAAACCATCAGATTCGTCTGGTAGCCCAGCGGCGTGGCGAAGGCCGCCGATGCCGCGACCATGACCGTGAGCACGAAGGGCTCGGCGGGCAGGCCTGCAGCTTCGGCCGCGCCGAGGACGATGGGCAGGGCCAGGGCCGCGGCGGCGTTGTTGGTGATCAGTTCGCTCATGCACACGGTCATCAGATAGCTGGCGATCAGAAGGGCCAGCGTGGAGTGATCGGCAAAGCGGATGATCTGCTCGGCCAGGATGGCGGCAGCGCCGGATTCCCGGATCGCCACGCCCAATGCCATGGCGCAGGCGATCGTCAGCAGCACCTGGGAATCCAGGGCGGCCTTGGCCTGATTGAAGCTGATGCAGCGGGTTACGATCATCGCCATCGCACCGGTGAGTGCGGCCGTCAGGATCGTGCACAGCCCGGTGGCGGCGGCGAGGATCACGCCGAGCACGATGAGGCCGGCTATCCGGGCTTTGGGGCGATTGATTTGATGCGCTTCGGTGTCGGTAACCAGGAGGAAATCCCGGTTGTATTTCTGTCGGCTGAGGAACGCCGGTCGGGTCTCCAGCAGCAGGGTGTCGGCCGGCATGAGGCGAACACGGCCCAGATGGCCCTTGATCCTGCGGCCGCCGCGCGCGACCGCGATCACGACCGCGCCGTAGCGTTTGCGGAAATCGGCATCGCCGATGCTCTGGCCGATGATCGGGGAGCTTGGTGACAGCACGACTTCCACTAGCTTGCGTTCGGGGGAGGCCTGGTTCAGTGCGGCGTCCTCGGCGCTGTAAGGCGCCAGGCCGGGAATTTCCTGAAGCTCGAGCACGCCGCGGGTATCGCCGACAAAAATCAGCCGATCATCGGCGCACAGGCGCTCTTCGCTGGATACCGCGCTGAGCACCTGCGGTCCGCGTACGATTTCGACCAGATACAGGCCGGAACCGCGGATTTCGCGCAGGCCGGCTTCCGTGACGGTCTTGCCCACCATGGCGCCGTTGGCGAGCACGATCATCTCGGTCGAATACTCGCGTGGGTCGCCGAAACTGTCTTCCACATTCTGATGGCTGGGCAGCAGCCGCCGGCCGATCAGGATCATGTAGACCAGGCCGCTGGCCGCCACGGCCAGGCCGATCGGCGTGATGCTGAACATGCCGAGGCGGGACTCACCCACCAGGCCCTCGTACAGCCCCAGGGTGACCAGGTTGGTGCTGGTGCCGATCATCGTCAGCGTGCCACCCAGAATTGCGGCATAGCTTAGGGGAATCAGGAGCTTGGACACGGCGATGCCGGTCCGTCGTGACCAGCCGGAAATGGCCGGAATCAAGGTGGCGACGATCGGGGTGTTGTTCATCACCCCGCTGAGCAGGGTGACCGGCAGCATGACCCGCAGCTGGGCGGTCAGCTCGCTGCTGGGCTGCCCCAGCACGCGGCTGCTGAGCCAGCCGACCCCGCCGGTATGACGAATGCCGGCGGCAATCACATAGAGAAAGGCAATGGTTGCCAGTCCGGGATTGGCGAATCCGCTGAGCAGGCTGTTCTGGTCGATCACGCCGGAAATGCCCAGAATCGCCAGGGCGATCAAAAGGATGCGATCCGGACCATGATGGGTCAGGATCAGGGCTGCAAACACCGAGAGGGTCAGCAACAGGACGAAAATCGCTTCCATGGCAAAGATACTTGAAGTTCCGGGGGGAATAGGTCGGTCGACCTGTGGAATGGCGGGAAATCGGGACGGGGGATGGCCGGCTAGTCTGACCGGCCGTGGTGCCGCATGCTGGATCGCTGGCCCGGACCTGGCGGTCGCTGTATCTTTGCTGGAAAACCTGCCTTTAGAATGCTCATGGCGTGAGCTTTCCTTTTCGATTCAATGATTTTCCCCTGTGCGCACAAGGCGCCTGGCCGCAATGGCAGTTTCTTGCGTCATCCTGCGGCGGGCAAAAGACAGGGCCTGGGAGCAATAGTAGCAATACCATGGACAAGTTTGACCGTATTTATGCGCTGCATCGAATCCTGGCCGGTCGCCGTACGCCGGTTTCAAATGAAGATTTGCAGCGCGAGCTGGAATGTTCCCGTGCCACCGTCAACCGCACGCTGGAATTGTTGCGCGATCACCTCAATGCACCGGTGATCTACGATCGTGAACGCAACGGCTATGTCTACTCGAGGCAGGGGGAGGCCTGGGAGCTTCCCGGCTTCTGGCTGAGTTCACGCGAGGTTGTGGCGCTGATGGCGGGCATGAAATTTCTCGGCGAATCCGGCCAGGGTCTGCTATCGGAAATGGTCCGGCCATTTCGTCTGCGTCTGGAAGAAATTCTCAAACAGAAACAGATGGGATCCGGGGCGCTGCTGCGGCGGGTCCGGATCCAGTCGGCGAACGCGCGACCACAGGGGGCTTACTTCCATGTGGTTGCCGATGCCACCGTGCGGCGCCGGAAGGTCCGCCTGCATTATCGCAGCCGCACCGCCAATGAAGAGTCGCAGCGCGTGGTATCACCGCAGCGACTGGTGCATTACCGCAACAACTGGTACCTAGACGCCTGGTGCCATCGGCGCGAGGGGCTGCGCACCTTTTCTCTGGACCGAATTGATCAGGCCCTGATGCTGGCTGAGCCGGTGCTGGAAATCGCAGAGCATGTGTTGGACGAGCAGCTGGCCCACAGCTACGGCATCTTTGCCGGTGAGCCGAGCGGGGTGGCGGAGCTGGTATTCACCGCGCATGCGGCACGCTGGGTGGCAGAAGAGACTTGGCACCCGGAGCAGACGGGGGCCTGGCAGACGGATGGTCGCTATCTGCTGTGCGTGCCTTACGCGCAGACAACGGAGCTCCTCGGGGAGATTCTGCGCTACGGCGCACAGGTCGAGGTGCGCGCGCCGCAGGCGCTGCGGGATCAGGTGCGTGATCGGCACGCGGCGGCTCTGCGGCAATACGAGAGTTAGCCTGCGGTCAGAATGATGTCGGTGGATGGTTCTGAGATGGCCATGCAGGGGCATGGCGCTTGCCGGAACTCAGGCTGGGCATGATCGGGCGATTAGCCACGCGCAAGCGCTGCAGGCCGCGTGCTGGTCGTTGCGTCTGGATTGCCGGGATCTCGTCCTGGCCCATCTTGCAGTGGTCGGATCGTGGGGGCAAGGCCGCCCCGCGGTGATGCACTCTGCAATCGTTTTGCCGGCCTTCTTTCCGGCTGGCTGGCAATGCCGCTTCAGTCGAGTTCGGCGAGAATTTCCGTGGTATGTTCGCCCAGACTCGGTGCCGGGCGTTCCAGCCGGTAGTCGTGGCCGGAAATGCGGATGGGCGAGCGATACTGGGGTTTGCCATCGACTTCGAAGACCAGGCCGCGAGCGAGCGCATGCGGGTCCTGCAGGGCTTCCGCCGGATCCAGGACCGGGCTGGCGCAGCAATCGCGGTCCGCCAGTCGCGACGTCCAGGTATCGCGGTCCTGCTGCCTGAACAGCTCGACGAGTTCGGCTGCGATGCGGTCTCCAGCGGGGCCTGGCGCCAGCGGCATGCGCGCCAGATCGGGGCGCTCCACCGCGGCGCAAAACGCCTGCCAGAACTTCGGTTCCAGCGCCCCGAGGGCGAAATACTTGCCATCGGCGCACTCGTAAATCCGGTAATTGGGCAGGCCGCCATTGAGCATGTCGGTGCCACGCGCGGCGGCGGCGCCGCGCTGGCTCAGGCCCGCCAGTTGGATCACCTGCAGCACGTAAGTGTTGTCGGTCATGGACACGTCGACCATGCCGCCCTCGCCACTGCGCTGCGCGCGGATGATCGCGGCCAGGATGCCGATCGCGGCGGACAGGGCTCCGCCCGCCAGATCGGCGATCTGGAATGAAATGGGGGTCGGTGTGGCATCCGCTGGACCGGTTTGCTGTAACAGGCCGCTGTAAGCGCAGTAATTCAGGTCGTGGCCGGGACGATCCCGATAAGGCCCATCCTGACCGTAGCCGGTAATGGCGGCGTAAACGATGCCGGGCTTGAGAGCGCGGATGGTTTCGTAGCCGGCGCCCAGCTTGTCCATCACCCCAGGCCGAAAGCCCTCCAGTACCACATCAGCGGTCTTGCACAGCGCCAGGAACTGATCGCGCTGTTTGGCCTGGCGCAGGTCGAGGCAGAGCCCACGTTTGTTGCGATTCAGCATCTTGAACATGTCGGGCGTCATGCTGCGGGCATAGTCGCCCGGGCCCGGCTCCTCGATCTTGATCACATCGGCGCCCATGTCGGCCAGGATCAGGCTGCAGTAAGGGCCGGGTAGCAGGCGGGTGAGGTCGAGGATACGGATGCCTTCAAGGGGCGCTGACATGTGGTTTTGTCCAGGTGCTGATGTGGTAGGCGCGGTGGGCTTGTTCGCTACTCGAAGCTGCGACCCTCGTGGGCCATCTCATGCAGCAGCGGCGGCGGGGCAAAGCGTTCGCCGAAGCGCCCGGCCAGTTCTTCAGCCCGGGCGATAAATGGCTCAAGCCCGATGGCGTTGATGAATTGCAGGCAGCCGCCGCTCCAGGGCGCGAAACCCCAGCCGAAGATCGAGCCGATATTGGCATCGGCGCAACGGGTGACGACGCCTTCCTCAACGCAACGGACGGTTTCGAGCGCCTGCGCATACAGCATGCGGTCGATCATGTCCTGCTGGCTGAGGCCGGCGTCCGCAGGCGGCCAGTGGTCTTTCAGGCCGGGCCAGAGCTGCTTGTTGCCGGCTTCGTAGTCATAAAAGCCGCGGCCGGATTTCTTGCCTTCACGCCCCAGACTGTTGACCATTTTGTCGATCACCGTCAGGCCCGGGTGTGGCGAGTAGGGGTCGCCGGCGGCGGCCAGGTCCTTGCGGGTCTGTTCGGCCACATGCCAGGCCAGGCTGAGCGAGACTTCATCCTGCAGTGCCAGCGGTGGCATGGGCATGCCGCTGGCCCGGCCTGCCGCCTCGATGCAGTTTGGATCCATGCCTTCGGCCAGCAAAGCCATGCCTTCCATCACGTAGGTGCCGAATACGCGTGAGGTGTAGAAACCGCGGGCGTCGTTGACCACGATGGGGGTCTTCCGGATCGCAAGGACGAAATCGAAGGCTCGCGCAAGCGTCTCCGGACTGGTCTGCTTGCCAACGATGATCTCGACCAGGGGCATTTTCTCCACCGGCGAGAAAAAATGCAGGCCGATGAACTGTGCCGGACGGGTGGACTGGCTTGCCAGCCCGGTGATCGGCAGAGTGGAGGTGTTGGAGGCGAACACGCCCTGGGCATCCATCACCGCCTCGCTCTCGCGGGTGACCGCGGCTTTGAGTTCGCGGTCTTCGAACACCGCTTCGATGATCAGGTCGCAGCCGGCCAGATCATCGACGCTGGCGCTGGCGTGGATGCGCGAGAGCAGAGCTGCGGCCTGATCCGGCGTCATCTGGCGGCGCTGTACCGCCTTGTCCGCCAGCTTCTGCGAATGGCTCCTGCCTTTTTCGGCGCCTTCAAGAGTCAGGTCTTTGAGCACCACATCAAATCCCGCCCTGGCGCAGGACCAGGCAATGCCCGCACCCATCATGCCGGCGCCGAGAATGCCGACCCGCTGGAATGGGGGCGCCTTGACGCCTGCGGGCCGAGCGGCCCCTTTCTTGAGATCGTTGAGCTGGAACCACAGGCTGCTGAGCGTGTTCTTGCAGACCTGCCCGACCGCCAGTTCGGCGAAGTAGCGGCTTTCGATTTCGCAGCCGGTCTCGATGTCCAGCAGGCAGCCTTCGAACACGCAGGACAGGATGTTCTGCGGTGCGGGATACAGGCCCTGGGTCTTCTGGCGCAACATCGACGGTGCGATCGCCCACATCTGCACGTTGGCCGGGTGCTTGGAATCGCCGCCTGGGATGCGGAATTTCCTGTCGTCCCAGCGGGCGCGGGCCTTGGGGTTGGCGCTGATCCAGGCTCTGGCCTGGGCCAGAAGATCGGCCCGGTCGCTGGCCAGCGCATCGAGGATGCCGGCAGCCAGGGCTTTCGCCGGTTTCAGTTCCTTGCCTTCCAGCAGCAGGGGCAGGGCGGCCTGAATGCCGATCAGGCGGGGCAGGCGCTGGGTGCCGCCACCGCCGGGCAGCAGGCCCAGTTTGACTTCCGGCAGGCCGAATCGGGCTTTGGGGTGATCGATCGCGATGCGGTAGTGGCAGGCCAGGGCGATTTCCAGGCCGCCGCCCAGGGCCGTTCCGGGCATGGCGCAGACCACCGGGCGGCCACAGCGCTCCAGGCGAAACAGCGTGGCTTTCAGCTGCTGTGCGAGTTCGAAGGCCTGGAGTGGTTCCTTGATATGGAACAGGCCTTCGATGTCGGCGCCGGCGACGAAGCTCTCTTTGCCAGAGGTCAGGATGATGCCGGTGATGTCCGGGGCTTGCTCGATCCGGCTCAAGGCAGCTTCCAGCGGCCCCTCCAGTTCGGAGTTGATGACGTTCATCGAACGTCCCGGCATGTCGATGGTCAGGGTGACGATGCCCTGGGCGTCTTGTTCGAAATTGATGCTCATGATGCTTTCTCCTGGCCGGCTCAAACGCGCTCGATGATGGTGGCGATTCCCATGCCGCCGCCGACGCACAGGGTCGCCAGCCCGGTGCTCAGGTCCCGCCGCTCCAGTTCGTCCAGCAGGGTGCCCAGAATCATGCAGCCGGCCGCCCCCAGTGGATGGCCCATCGCGATGGCGCCGCCATTGACGTTGATCTTGTCCATGTCGAGTTCGAGGTCCCGCACCGCTTTGAGCACCACCGAAGCGAAGGCCTCGTTGATCTCGAACAGATCGATGTCGGCGACATTCATGCCGGCGCGGGCCAGCGCCTTGCGACTGGCCGGGGCCGGGCCGGTCAGCATGATGGAGGGTTCGCTGCCGGTGATCGCACAGGCGCGGATCCGTGCTCGCGGTTTGAGGCCCTGGGCGGCACCCGCCTCGGCGCTGCCCAGCAGCATCAGCGCGGCACCGTCGACGATGCCCGAGGAATTGCCGGCGTGATGGACATGCTGAACCCGTGCCACCTGCGGGTACTTGCGCAGTATGGTCGCGTCGAAACCCATGTCGCCCATCATCTGAAAACTCGGCTTGAGGCCGGCGAGCGTGTCCAGGCTGGTGTCAGGTTTGATGAATTCATCGTGCGCCAGCAGGGGCAATCCACAGACATCGCGGATCGGAACCAAGGAGCGGGCAAAGCGCCCTTCATCGCGGGCTGCCGCTGCCAGCTGCTGGGAGCGGACGGCGTATCGGTCGACGGTTTCGCGATCGAAGCCTTCCATCGTCGCGATCAGATCGGCGCCAATGCCCTGCGGCACGAAATCCATGGCCGCATTGACGCGCGGATCCATCACCATGGCGCCGCCGTCCGAGCCCATTGGCCAGCGGCTCATGGCTTCGACGCCGCCCGCCACGACCAGATCCTCCTGTCCCGACATGAGCTTCATTGCGGCGAGATTCACCGATTCCAGGCCAGAGGCACAGAAACGATTCTGGGTGACGCCTGCCACCGACTGGTCCCAGCCGGCATACAGCACGGCGGTACGGGCAATATCGGCGCCCTGTTCGCCGACCGGAGTCACGCAGCCCAGGACCACATCATCGACCTGGGCGGTGTCCAGTGCATTGCGCTCCTGCAGCGCATCGAAAAGGTTCTTGAGCAGGTGAACGGGAGTGACCTGATGCAGGCTGCCGCCTTTTTTGCCCTTGCCGCGCGGGCTGCGGACAGCGTCATAGATGTAGGCCTGAGTCATCGGCTTCTCCTGGGTAAAGGTGATTACCAAAAGTGGAATATGTCAGGCTTGGTGAGAGCCATGAGGCCGAAATCTAGATCAGAAGTATCCCTATGGCAAGCATCAATGGATTGTTTTGGCACGATGAAAATGGTGTAATGATAATTACCTTAAAACTATTCATGGGCGATCATCAAGATGCCAGCGAGCAAGAAAAGAGGCTCTGAAATCGATCCGCAGACCCGTCTGCGGATCGAGGCTGCGGTGTTGCAGACCTTTTCTGCCCATGAGTTTCATCGTGTCAGCCTGATCGACATCGCACGCCTGGCCAACGTGAGTCTGCAGACCATCTACAAGTATTACGGCAGCAAGGAAAAACTGCTTTTCGATACGCTGGACACGCATCTGGGGGCCCTGGCCAATCGCATGATCGATCATCTGCAGGGCATAGAAAATTTTGAGGACCGCCTGCGCAAGGTGTTCTGGGTCATGTTCGATTACTTCGAGACCAAGCCGGAGGTGGTCCAGATCCTCGCCAGTTCGGTGTATCTCAATACCTGGAGTCGCAATGACACCTTTCGGCAGCCGGAGCTGTTCGCGGTGTTCATGCGGGTGTTGAGCGAAGGTCGCAGCAAGGGCATCCTGACCGACGAGGTCGATGAAAGGGTGTTGCTGGACATCATTCTGGGTGTGGCCACCCGCACCATTTCGATGTGGGTGCTGCGTGGTCGGCCCGGCGGGCTGGCCGAGCAATCGAATCAGTTATTCCGGTTGCTGTGGCGGGCGATCAGCGAGCAAAAACGGCCGGCGTGACTGGACCTGAATCCTGCCCTGACGTAGTGTGGGGCAATCATTCGACCGGGGAGGTCGCGGCGCTGACATGAAGTTCCTCATCGTGGACGACAGCAAGGTGTTTGCTGCGATGTTCAGCCAGATGCTCGAAGACGCAGGGCATGAGGTTGAGGTCGAATTACACAGCACCCTGGCGATGGATCGCATCGAGGCGAGCAGGCCCGATTGCATCTTGCTCGACATCATGATGCCGAAGATTGACGGCCTGGCCTTGCTGGCGCAGATTCGGCAGAAATTCGGTGCGGACCTGAAAGTCATCATTGTCTCGGCCAAAGCCTATGAGGCCGACCGGCAGTCCGCCAAGACGCTCGGGGCGGACGGCTTCGTGAACAAGGTGGTGGAGGGCGACCGTCTGCTGGAACGGATCGATGAAATCCTGTCCGAGCGCCCGCGTATCCGCTTCTGGGGGGTGCGCGGCACCCTGCCGCTGGCGGGGCCGGAAAGCCTGCGTTATGGGGGGAATACCTCCTGCGTTAGCCTGCATTTCCCTGATGGTCGACTGTTCCTGTTCGATGCCGGCACCGGCATCAAGCATCTTTCCGATCATCTGATGACGCACGGACCGCATCCGCTGCGCGCCAAGATCTTCATCTCTCATCCGCATTTTGATCATATCCAGGCCCTGCCTTTCTTCGCTCCGCTGTACATCAAGGGCAATGCCTTCGATATTTTCGGTGCCGCACAGAAAGGTCGGGGCATCCGGCAATTGATCGAAGGGCAGATGGATGGCATCTATTTCCCGATCACGGTCAGCGAATTCGCGGCGCATGTCGATTACCATGACATCGGCGAAGGCGAGCAAGATGTCGAAGGCATCGAGGTCCGCACCATGTTGCTCAATCATCCGGGCCATTGTCTGGCCTATCGGGTGAACTACGGCAATGCTTCATTCTGCTACGCCACCGACAACGAGTTGTATCCGCCCAGCAGCGCCTATTACAACGAGGACTATCGTCGGCAGTTGATCGAATTTGTCGAGGGCGTGGACTTTCTCATCACCGATTCCACGTATACCGCGGAGGAGTACGCCGCCGGCAAGGAGCACTGGGGACATTCCGCGGTCGACGAAGTGGTCCTGATCGCCCATCACGCCAAGGTTCGCACCCTGTGCCTGTTCCATCATGATCCGGGGCAGGATGACGCGGCCATTGACCGCAAGCTGGAGCTGGCGCGTGCGCAGCTCAAGAGCCTGATGTCTGCCACTCACGTGATCGCGCCGGCAGAGGGTGACAGCCTGGCGCTGCCCTCCCGCTGAGCCGGCTTCAAGGCCAGCCGGCAGGGGCTGGTGCCAGGCAAAAAAAAGCCCGCGGCATGCGGGCTTTTTTGATCGGATTCGTCTAGCGGGTCACTTTCTTCTTCAAGGCTTTCGGCGTGAAGTCATTGTCATCAAAACTGACGCTGAAATCGTTCGGCTTGTCTTCATTGGCCAGGGCGGTCAGGAAGGTGCGGCCGGATTGCAGATCGTAGATGATTTCCGGCGTGCCGCCGGCGCTTTGGATATTCGAGGCGTAGAGCAGGTGGGCTTCCTGCACCTTGTACATCTCGCCGCGCTTGTCATAGCAGTCGATCGCGGCGATGGTCCAGGAGTCCTCGTCGACGTAGAAGGTGCGTCGGCCGAAGGTGTGGCTGGTGCCCTCGCGCAGATTGGCATCGACCACCCAGACCCGGTGCAATTCATAGCGGGCAAGATCCTGATTGATGTGTTTCGGCCGGATCATGTCCTCGTACTTGGTCTCGTCGCTGGCGATCTTGTAAGAATTGTAGGGGATGTACATTTCCTTTTTGCCGAGCAGGGTCCAGTTGTAGCGGTCCATGGCGCCGTTGTACATATCGACCTGATCGTTGAACTGGTTGCCGTCGGTGCCTTCATACGGGTTGTCATAGGCCACGTTGGGAGCACGACGCGTGCGCCGCAAGCCAGGGTTGTACAGCCAGGCCTGACGCGGACCGGTGACCTGATTCATGGTCTCATGCACCAGCAGCAACTGGCCGGCCAGCCTTGGCGGCGCAATCACTTCGGACAGATACAGCAGGTTCATGTTCTCCGACAGCGGCGCCGGGTGTTTGATCGACCCGTACTTGAACTTCACTTCCTCGGTCAGCTTGGTCAGCTGGTAGGAACCGTTGGCCTGCACGATGGCCTGGTTGTTGTAGCGGGTGACCGCATCGCCGCGCCAGCGGGTCTTGTGGTTCCAGATCACCTCGGCGGCGGTTTTCGGAATCGGGAAAGGAAAGCCCAGTGCCGCTTCGCGAATGTCATCGGTGCCTTCCAGCACTGCGGTGGTGGCGTTCTTCTTGGTGGCGTCGTAGATTTCTTTGGGCCAGGCGACAGTGCGATGTGTTTTGTACACATTCATCTTGTACGTGTCCGCATAGCGCGTCATCAGCGCCTTGTGGCCCTCGGTCATTTTGTCCGCATACTTGGCCATATTGTTCTTGTCGATGGTCAGGATCGGACTTTCCCCGGAGATTGCCGGGTTCGACGGGAATTGGCCAGACAAGGCACCGGACTTGGGCAGGCCGCCGGTCCAGTCTGGAATGGTTGAACCATTGCCTTTCTTTTCTGCCCCGATCGGGGTCAGTTCTTTGCCGAGCTTGGCGGCCTCCTCCGGGCTGACTTTGGCCATGACCAGAGTGCTTGCCCCCGCAAGACCCAAGGCCAGCATCAATCGTGCACCTTGTTGGCGATTCATTCTTCCAGATCTCCTTGTTTTCAGTTTTGCCCGAACAGCCCCACAGGCTCAGGGTTCAAAAAGTGTAACAGTGTCCTGCCTATTTGGTTGACAGAATTGTGTGCAAATATTGTCCGGTGTGCGAAGCATCGACACCGGCTACGGCTTCCGGCGTGCCGGCCGCAACGATGCGTCCCCCGCCATCACCACCTGCAGGGCCCAGATCGACGATCCAGTCGGCGGTCTTGATCACGTCAAGATTGTGCTCGATGACGATCAGGGTATTGCCATGATCGCGCAGGCGATGCAGCACCCGCAAGAGTTGGGCGATGTCGTGAAAATGCAGGCCGGTGGTCGGTTCGTCGAGAATGTAAAGGGTGTTGCCGGTATCCCGGCGCGAGAGTTCCTTGGCCAGTTTGACCCGTTGTGCTTCACCGCCGGACAGCGTTGTCGCGTTCTGCCCCAGGGTAATGTAGCTCAGGCCGACATCCAGCAGGGTGTCGAGCTTGCGCTTGATGACCGGAATGGCATGAAAGAATTCGGCCGCATCTTCGACCGTCATGTTCAACACATCGCTGATGGTCTTGCCCTTGTAGCGGACATCCAGGGTTTCGCGATTGTAGCGGCTGCCCTGGCAGATCTCGCAGGTGACATAGATATCGGGCAGAAAATGCATTTCTACCTTGATCACGCCATCCCCCTGGCAGGATTCGCAGCGCCCGCCGCGAACATTGAAGCTGAACCGGCCTGCCTTGTAGCCGCGTGCGCGTGACTCCGGCGTGCCGGCGAACAGTTCACGGATCGGCGTGAACACACCGATGTAGGTGGCCGGGTTGGAGCGCGGCGTCCGGCCAATCGGACTCTGATCGATGCCGATCACCTTGTCCAGGTGCTTGAAACCATCGATGCCGGCGCAGGGCGCGGGCCGGCTGCTGGCACGGTTGAGTTCGCGGGCTGCGGCAGGGTAGAGCGTGTCATTGACGAGGGTGGACTTGCCTGAGCCGGAGACGCCGGTCACACAGGTCAGAAGGCCGAGCGGAAACTCCGCATTGACCGCATGCAGATTGTTGCCGCTGGCCTCGCGCACCCGCAAGACGCGTTCCGGGTCGAAAGGGTGGCGCTCTGCGGGAATCGGAATGCTCTGGCGGCCGCAAAGGTACTGGCCCGTCAGTGAAGCCGGGTTGGACAGGATCTGTTCGATCTGGCCCTCAGCCACCACTTCGCCCCCGTGTACCCCGGCTCCCGGGCCAATGTCAAGAATGTAATCGGCGGCGCGGATCGCCTCTTCATCATGCTCGACCACCAGCACGGTGTTGCCCAGATCACGCAGACGAATCAGGGAGTCGAGCAGGCGCTGATTGTCGCGCTGATGCAGGCCGATCGAAGGTTCATCCAGCACATACAGGACGCCGACCAGGCCGGCGCCGATCTGGCTGGCAAGGCGGATGCGCTGGGCTTCGCCGCCGGACAGAGTTTCCGCCGCGCGGTCCAGGCTCAGATAGTCCAGGCCGACATTGTTGAGAAACTCCAGACGTTGGACGATCTCCTTTAGAATGCGGGCGGCGATCTGCGCCTGCTGACCTGCCAACTGCAGTTCGCTGAACCAGCCGATGGCCTGACGGATGGACAGGCGCGAAATGGCGGCCAGATTGGTGTGCTGGATGCGTACATTCATCGCCGCCCGATTCAGGCGCGAGCCGCCACAGGCCGCGCAGGGCCGGTCCGAGCGGTATTTGGCCAGTTCTTCCCGCACTGCCTGCGACTCGGTTTCCCGGTAGCGTCGCTGCATATTGTTCAGAATGCCTTCGAAGGCATGGCGCTTTTCCTTGAAGCCGCCGCGCGCGCGCGGGTAGCGGAAACTGATTTTCTCGTTGCCGCTGCCGTACAGGATGATCTTGCGGATCCCCTCGGGCAGGTCCTCGAAGGGGCATTGCGGATCGAATTCGTAATGTTCGGTCAGGCCCAGAATCATCTGGTAATAATAGAAATTATTGCTGTCCCAGCCGCGGATGGCGCCGTCGGCGAGGCTCAGTTCCGGGCGGGTCACGACGCGTTCCTCGTCGAATACCGCCTGAGTGCCGAGGCCATCGCAATCGGGGCAGGCCCCGTGTGGACTGTTGAAGGAAAACAGGCGGGGTTCCAGTTCCTTGATCGCAAAGCCGCAGTGAGGGCATGCAAATCTGGCGGAAAACAGCAGTTCCTCGGCTTCATGCCGGAATGGCACCACCTGAACCAGGCCGTCGCTGAGCCGCAGTGCGGTTTCGAAAGATTCCGCCAGGCGCTGGCCCAGATCGGCGCGAATCTTGAAGCGGTCCACCACCACATCAATGTCGTGCTTGGTCTTGGGGTTCAGGCTGGCTGTCGTCCAGTTCGACCACCTCGCCATCAATGCGGGCGCGGATGAATCCTTCACCGCGCAGGCGCTCCAGCAGCTGCAGATGTTCGCCCTTGCGGCCACGGATTACCGGCGCGAGCAGCAGCCAGGCCGTCTCTTCCGGTAGGCGCAACACCTGATCGACCATCTCGCTGATGGTCTGCGCATTGAGTGAGACATGGTGATCGGGACAATAAGGCGTGCCGATGCGCGCATACAGCAGCCGCATGTAGTCGTAAATTTCGGTGACCGTGCCGACCGTCGAGCGCGGGTTGTGCGAGGTCGATTTCTGCTCGATGGAGATGGCCGGAGACAGGCCGTCAATCCGGTCGACATCCGGTTTTTCCATCATCGACAGGAACTGCCGGGCGTAGGCTGACAGGGATTCGACGTAGCGCCGCTGACCCTCCGCGTAGATGGTGTCAAAGGCCAGGGAAGACTTGCCAGAGCCGGACAGACCGGTGATCACGACCAGGCTGTCACGGGGAATGTCGATGTCCAGATTCTTCAGGTTGTGAGTCCGGGCACCGCGAATTTCTATGGTCTGCATCGGAAGCTTGATAAACTGTGGGGATCAGGGGGTGGCCGCATGCCGTCGCCCTGTCGGTCAAACCGAGAGCCCGCATGATAGAGCAAGCCGGCCGGTTCGGCCCCATGGCGAGCGATTCGCCTTCATTTCAACGGATTCCACATGACGCCCATTGAGCGCCGCGCCACGCTGGTTCTGGCGGCGATACTGATTTTGCGCATGACGGCACTGTTCCTGGTGTTGCCTGTTCTGGCGCCTCACGCGCTGGCGCTGGCCGGGTCGCCGATGCTTGCGGTCGGCCTGGCCGTGGGGGGTTATGGTCTGACCCAGGCCATGCTGCAGATTCCCTTTGGCTGGCTGTCGGACCGCATCGGCCGTAAACCCGTGATTGCCGGTGGTCTGCTGATTTTCGCCACAGGAAGTCTGCTTGCCGCGCTGGCCCAAGATATCGAGTCGCTGGTTCTTGCCCGTCTGCTGCAGGGCGGTGGCGCCATCGCCGCCGCATCGACTGCGCTGCTGGCCGATCTCACGCGTGAAGCCGTGCGCACTACCGCGCTGGCCATCATCGGCGCCAGTATCGGTGGTGCTTTCCTGCTGGCGCTGGCGCTAGGTCCGGCGCTGTTGAGCTTCACCGATGTGCCGGGCCTGTTCATGCTTGCGGCTGGCAGCGCGATGCTGGCCCTGCTGCTGTTGCTGGCACTGCCCGCAGCGCCGCCGGTCGGCAGGCCGGGTGTGAAGGCGGGCCGGGTGCTGGGGGCAGACCTTTTAGGGCTGGACTTCGGTGTGCTCTGTCTGCATGCGATGCTGTCCAGCCTGTTCCTGGGGCTGCCGCTGCTTCTGCTGGATCAGTGGGGCTGGCCCATCGAACAGCACTGGAAGCTCTACCTGCCGGTGATGCTGGCGTCCTTGCTGCCGGTATTTCCCCTGATCCGCTATCTCGAGACACGCCAGAAGATCGCCCCCGCGATTCCGCTGGCAGTCAGCGTGCTGATGTTGATGCCCATTCTGGTCGCGATCAGCGGACATGCACTGGCATTGCCGCTGTGGCTGTTCTTCTGCGCTTTCAATTTCCTCGAGGCCAGCCTGCCTTCGCAGGTCTCGCGGCTGGCGCCGCAACAGGCGCGAGGGCGGGCGATGGGTGTATTTTCCAGCGCGCAGTTTTTCGGCGCCTTTGCCGGCGCGGCGCTTGGCGGCTGGGTGCTGACCCAGGCCGGCGCGGCCGCTGTCGTGCTGTCGGCTTCCGGCTGGGGTCTGGGTTGGTTCATCCTCCTGCTTGTCCGGCAGGAGTTCAGGTTTTCGTTAACACTATTGGGCGCCACCGCTTCCGTGCCGGAGTCGGTGACGCATCACAATTTGACACGGTCAAGGAGTACGCATGAGTCGCGGAATTAACAAGGCAATCCTGGTGGGAAATCTGGGCAAGGATCCTGAAACCAAGTACCTGCCATCCGGTGGTGCTGTCACCAATGTCACCCTGGCGACCTCGGATGCCTGGAAGGACAAGGCTTCGGGCGAAATGCAGGAGCGTACCGAATGGCATCGGGTGGTGTTTTTCAATCGTCTGGCGGAAATTGCCGCGGAGTATCTGCGCAAGGGCAGCCAGATCTATGTCGAGGGCCGGATTCAGACCCGCAAATGGCAGGGTCAGGATGGCCAGGACCGCTATACCACCGAAATCGTCGCCAGCGAAATGCAGATGCTCGGCGGGCGCGGTGAGGGTGGCGGCGGTGCGCGTGGTGGCGGTCAGTATGGTGGGGGGCAGTCCAGTCAGCCCAGCCGGCCGGCGCCTTCACCGATGCCCGAGCCGCAGATGGATCCGGATGACGATATTCCCTTTTAATTGCCGCGCCTGAAGCAGGACTGAGCCCTGCATTGAACCCCGGGTCCGGTCGTTGAGGTATGAAAACACCACTGGCGGAACACGCCAGGGACGTTCTGATTGAATCCGGGCGTGCAGCGACGCGAAAAGGCGCCCTGCGCGAGTGGCAAGGTTCGCCGCGCCGAAAAGGGAGGGGCGGCGATTTGCGATGCCGCATTCATGATGTGATCAATGCGTCGCTGAAGCGCGGCCGGAAATGAAGCCTAAGGCGTGACATCAGGGCCGTAAACGATCGGCCGGACAGGTGTTTTGGAGGGTGGCAATCATGCGTAAACGGGCAGCGGCCTTGTGGCATCAGGGGCGTGGTTGGGCGGTCTCGGCCGGCGTGCCGCTTGAGCGTTGGGAGAATGGCTTTCGGCAGCAGGCCATGCCGCGAATGCTGAAACTTGTGGCCGTGCGTCTAATTGGCTTTGTGCGCCGCACAGGCCTGAAAATCGTCGAACTCGAGCCGGGGCGGGTGGTGTGCGAAATGCCACTGAAAGGCAATACCAATCACATCGGCACCATGTACGCGGGAGCCCTGTTCACGCTGGCGGAGTTTCCCGGCGGGGCCCTGTTCGTCGCCACTTTTGACTGGCGCCGCTTCGTGCCGATCGTGACCGACGTGAAGCTGCAATTCATCCGGCCGGTGCGGACCTCGCTGCGTTTTGAGATGGCTCTGGATGCAGACGAAATCTCTCGTATTGAGAAGGCTCTGCAAACCGAAGGTCGGGCGGGTTTCGTCTTTGCAGGGGAGCTTACGGCGCCGGACGGTACGGTGGTGGCCCGCAGCCAGGCCAGCTATCAAATCAGGCCGAAGGCCTGAAGCCTGAGCGCTTCTAGCAGGCCGCCCGGTAGGTGGCAAAATCGGTCCAGCAGCCGTTGTCCAGAATCCAGCCGCTGATCAACTCTGATGGCGTCACGTCGAAGGCTGGATTGCACACGGGTGCATCATCCGGGCTCCAGATCATTTGCCCCTGGGCGGTGGCCACGCCACGCACCTCATCGGCGCTGCGTTGCTCGATCGGGATCGCCGAGGCATCGGGGCATTCCAGGTCGATGCTGGTCTGTGGCGCAACAACAAAGAATGGAATCTGGTGGTGGCGTGCCAGGACCGCAAGGCCATAGGTGCCGACCTTGTTGGCGGTATCACCATTGGCGGCAATCCGGTCGGCGCCAACCAGGACCAGATCGATTCTGCCTTCGAGCATCAAGCTGGCCGCCATGTTGTCGCAGATCAGCTGATAGGGGACTCCGGCGCGCGCGAGTTCCCAGCAACTCAGGCGCGCACCCTGCAGGAGAGGCCGGGTTTCGTCGACGAAGACCTCGATCCGGCGGTCCTGCGCATGGGCATGGGTGATGACGCCGATGGCCGTGCCGATGCCGGCGGTGGCCAGGCTGCCGGTATTGCAGTGGGTCAGAATCCGGCTGCCCTGCGGAACCTGGGTCAGGCCATGGCTGGCCAGGCGGGCGCACAGGGCGCGGTCTTCATCGAAGATCGCGAGCGCGCCGCGCAACAGCTCCTGTGCATTCGCACCGGCATGAATCAAGCTCCGCATCCGGTCCATGTAGTTCATCAGGTTGACCGCCGTCGGCCGGGCTGCGCGCAGCCTTTCAAGTTCGGCCAACAGCCCCGTGCGATCCTGGCCGCGCAAGGCGCTTTGCGCGAGCATCAGGGCGGCCGAGAGGCCGATCAGGGGCGCGCCGCGAACCGCGAGGCTGTGGATATGGGCAATCAGTTCGTCGGCATCAGCGCAGTCGTGCCAGCGCTCTTGCTGCGGCAGCAGGCGCTGATCGAGGATGGACAGCTGGCCTTGCCGAAACCTCAGGCTGGTCGCCAGGCGGTCATTCGACGCCTCCATCAGGCGCTCAGGCGGGAAAAATTCTGCGCGATCGGGTCGCCGGTGTTCTGGGCAACCCAGCCCTGCGGATTGTTGAACAGTCGAATCGCGGTGAAATCGGGTTGTGGCCCCATGTCAAACCAATGTTTCGTGCCGGCCGGCACCCGGATCAGATCACCTGCGGTGCAAAGCAATTCGTACACCTGACCGTCGATATGCAGGCTGAACAGGCCTCGACCGCGGACGAAGAACCGGACTTCATCCTCGGCGTGGGTGTGCTCGTCCAGAAACTTCTGCCTGAGCGACGCCTTGTCCGGATGGTCTGGCTGCATGCTGACCACATCCCAGTTCTGATAGCCGCCGCGCTCGACAAGTTGTCTGATTTCTTTCGCGTAAGCGGCGAGGATCTGTTCGGCCGAGGCCTCCGCCATCATGCTGGCGGAGGTCGGCCAGCGCTCCAGGGCAATGCCGGCGGCAGCAAGCGTGGCCTGAATGATGTCGAAATCCTCGCTGTGGAGCAGGGCCTTGTCCGGCGACTGGCTGGGAAACACGCGCAACTGGGTCATGTCAGATACTCGATTCTTAACTCGTGAAAATTGGCGGCGGTCGGGTGGCGGCCGCTGGCAATCTCGGGCGTGCGCAGCAACTGGACCCCCTGCATTCCCGCCGCCACCGCCGCGTCCAGTTCTTCTGCCACATCGGAGAGAAACAGAATCTCGGCGGCCGGCAGGTTCAGTGCCTCGCTGATGCGGCGGTAGCTGGCGCAGTCTTTCTTGCCGCCGGTGGTGGTGTCGAAATAACCGCTGAACCAGGGCGTCAGATCGCCGTAGTCGGTGTGGGCAAACAACAGTTTCTGCGCAGCAATGGAGCCGCTGGAGTAGACGAAAAGCGGCAGGCCCTGCGCGTGCCACTGCGCGAGGGCGGCGTGGGCGTCGGCATAGACATGGCCATGGAAGTCGCCGTTGCCATAGCCCTGGCGCCAGACCATGCCCTGCAAGGCCTTTAAGGGCGTGATCTTCTGATCGCTGTCAATCCATGCATGCAACTGCGTGATCAGGCTGTCGAGATCCGTGGCATCCAGGCGGGCGAGTTCCGCGCTAGCCTGCAGTTGCTCGGCCACTGCGGCCTCATTGCGGTGGGCGCGAATGAAGTCGCCGATGTGCTTGCGGGCATACGGAAAAAGGACCTTGTGCACGAAGGCGATGTCGGTGGTGGTGCCCTCGATGTCCGTGACGATGGCGGCGCAGCGGCGGCAGATCATGCGCGTGCTCCCAATCGGTGTTCCTGCCACAGGCAGTGCAACAGGAATTCGAAACCCTCGGTGTGCCGTTGCGCTTCGGCGATGCTGCGGCCCCAGGCGTACAGGCCGTGGCCACGCACCAGCAGCCCGGGGCTGCTGATCTGCCCCTGCAGCCAGAGTTCCTGCAGAGCCGAGGCCAGAGCAGGGATGTCCTGGGTATTGTCCATCAAGGCCAGCGTCATGGGCCCCTCGTGGCTGGTCTGGCCCTGCACGGATTTCTGCATTTCAAACCCCTGAATCTGCAGACTCTGGCCGGGGTGGTTGCGCGAGAGCAGCGTGGCAGGGATCGAATGGGTGTGAAAGACCGCCTGGATCTGGGGGTCGAGTCGGTAAAGCATCATGTGCAGCGCTGTTTCGTCCGAAGGGCGGCAGTTCGGGTCCACTGCCTGGCCATTGGCATTGCAGATCATCAGGTCGGCAGAGTCGATCTGTCGTTTGTCGCGGCCCGAACGGGTAATCAGGCGGAGATGCTCATCGAGCCGCACGGAAAAATTGCCACCGGTCGCCGGGCACCAGCCCTGTGCGCCCAGGAAGCGGATGCTGTCCAGCAGCGGGATGGTCAGGGCAGGGTAATCGGCGGGAGTCTGCACGAGGTGCTCGCTGAGCAAAAACCGCTATTCTAGAGCCTTGCGGCGTGCCGAATCTACGCACAGGCCTGCAGTCTGCGCGATCGTGCGGCCCGCAACTACAGCATCACCGGACCAATCTTGTTGAGCGCCGAGCCCTGGAAATAGTCAACACCGGATTTCTTCAGGAAGGTCACCCAGCTTTCATCTTCGACCCCGCAGGCCACGGTGGCGACGCCGGTCAATTTGGCGCATTCCACCAGCCAGCGAATCTGCGCCTGGGCCAGTTTGTCGGTTTCGCATTTCCTGACCAGGCTCGGATCGATCTTGATCAGGGCCGGCTTCCACTTTCGCAGGATGTGCTGCAGGTTGACGCCGGTGCATTGATCGACGGCAATTTTGGCGCCGGTTTTCTGCAATGAGGAAATGAAGTCATGGGTCTGCTTGTGCAGCGAGGTGACGGTGCTTTCCTGGATTTCGAAACAGATGTGCTTGGCCTGGGCCTGGGCGCCCATCAGGCGCTCGGTAGCCCGCGACACGAAGTCCGTCGAACTGATGCTCTCGGGCGAAATGTTCAGCGAAATCAACCGGTAATTCTGGGTTAGATCGGGCTTTTCCTGCATCTGCTTGAGCAGCTGGCTGAGGACCCAGATGTCGACGATGCCGGTATCGCCGGTGCGTTGCAGGGCCGGCAGGTAGGCATTCGGCGCAATCCACACGCCGTCGGTGTCCTCGACCCGGACGTAGCATTCGATCAGGCGCTGGTTCTGTTCTTTGTCGGCGGGCAGGATTTCCTGCGAGAGCAAGTGGCCGAGGCCGGCGTCCAGTCTTTGCTGCAGCCATTCGACCCAGCCAAAATCGTCAAAGCGATCATCCTTGGGAATCGCTGCGGGCAAGCCGGTGTAGACCCGGCCGCCGCCGGTGCGACGGGCGCCGCGCAGCATGCGTTCGGCCTGGTCCAGCAGGGTGCCAACGCCGGGTGATCCGGAGTCCATCGGCAAGGCGCAGATCGCCGACTGCATGTTCAGGGAATGCTCTTCCCAGGTCAGGGTGGCGCGATTCAGGCCTTCGGTGATCTTGCCGCCGATCTCCGCCGCCTCTTCGGGCGAGGTATTGGGCAGCAGGACGGCAAAGCGGCCAGCGGCCACGTAGTAGCAGAAGCCGGATTCCGGCACGGACTCGCGGCAACTTTCCGCCACGTTCCAGAGCAGCTGTTCCGCCGCTCGGTAGCCGTGCCGGTCTGCGGTGAAATCCAGGTTGTTCGGGGCGATGAACAGCAGGCTGTGTTGGGTGGACTGCTGGCGAGCAGTTCTGAGCAGTTCGTCCGCGCGTCGGTTGAATGCATCACGGGTCTGCAGGCCGGTGACCGGATCAAGCTGGGTCGGCGGGCGTTTGGGCGACAGATGGGTGCTGCTTTCGCCCTCCGTGTCGGCGGTTTCGAACTTCACATACGCGCCCGCCACCGTGCCTTCCTTGTCGGTGATCGCCATCGAGGTGACGAGAACCGGGCGAGATTTGCCCGCGCGGGTGGTCAGCAACAGGTTTTCAAGTTTCGGCACATTGTCGGTGGATTCGACCGCCAGCAGGGCGAGACGGCGGACCGGGTGCTGCGAGGGCGTTTCTGCCGTCGGGTCGAACAGATGGATCAATTCATCAAACGGGGTGCCGATGGCGTCCAGGCGATGGACCCCGCACAGGGTGCAGGTCGGCGCACTGATGTCCTGGACCACGCCATTGACATCGGTGATCACCAGGGCGTCGGCGCTGGCATCGATGGTGGTGCGCGCCAGCGCGGTGCTGCGCTTCGCGATCACGGCCAGTTTCTTGGCGCGCGCATCGGCGGCCTTCAGCCGCTCCAGCGCGGCTGCCAGTTCCTTGCTGCTGCGTTCGCGCTGGTAGCGCGCCTGATGCATCTGCTTGACCGTTTCGGTGGTCGCGATCTGCGCCTGGTCCGCAGCCTCGTGGACCGCGGCGGTGAAGCCGCGATGCCAGTACTTGCCAAACAGCGCAGCCAGTCCCAGCAAAGCCAGCAATTTGGCCACTTCGATCGCCGGGAAACCGGCGATGTCGTAGGTTACCAGTTCTTGCAGGCCGGTAAATGGCAGGATGCCAAGTCCGACCAGGGCCACGGCCGGGAACAGGCCCACCGTGCCCGCGCGAGGGACTTCGACCTCGGGCACGATCTGGGCTGGGTTCTGTGCGGTTTCTTCCATACTTGTCTTCTTGGCCATGGTCTTCTTGGGCTGCTGCCCCACCTATGTTTCGTCATAGGTTATCGGCTTGGTCCCGCATGTGCTAGCGCCGGCAAGTCTCGCAGGTGCCTGATGGGGGAGGCGAAAATCGGTTATCAGGTGGCTTCGATTTGAAATTGACGCCCGAGGCCTCACAATTGCGGGCAGATTCGCATCGCTGTTCCACGTTTCAGCACACGATTTAGCAGGTACATGTTTTCCTCGATACTGGTTGTTTGCACCGGCAATATCTGCCGCAGCCCGATGGGCGAGCATCTCCTGCGCGATCGCTGGCGCAAGCCTGGCGCGCGGGTTTCTTCCGCAGGGATTGCGGCGCTGGTCGGCTATCCGGCGGATGAGCACGCCATTGCGGTGATGCAGGAGCACGGCATCGACGTCGGCGAGCACCGGGCCAGGCAACTCAATTCCGAACTCGCGTTCTCCCACGATCTCATCCTGTTCATGGATACGAGCCACGAGCGCTGGATCCAGACACGGCTGCCTGCCGCCCGCGGCCGGGTCTATGCCATGACCAAGTGGCTGCCTCAGGATGAGGTGCCGGATCCCTACATGCGCGGTCGCAATGCCTTTGAGCAGACCTATGCGGAACTTGATGCAGCGGTCAATTCCTGGCTGCAGAGACTGGATTGATTGGCCGGCTTTCGGCTGGCCGGAATCAGATCGCGTATAATCGGCGCCCTTTTTGTTGAATCATCGAGACGTGGGCGCAAAGCTCTATATCAAGACCTTCGGTTGCCAGATGAATGACTACGACTCTGGCAAGATGTCTGCGGTGCTGGAGAAATCCCATCAGGTCGAGCGCACACTGGATCCCGAAGAAGCCGATATTCTGTTGCTGAATACCTGTTCCATCAGGGAAAAGGCGCAGGAAAAGGTGTTTTCCGAACTGGGGCGTTGGAAGCAGCGCAAACAGCTGAATCCGGATCTCATCATCGGGGTCGGCGGCTGCGTCGCCAGCCAGGAAGGCGAGGCCATCCTGGCACGGGCGCCCTATGTCGACATGGTTTTCGGGCCACAGACACTGCACCGGCTGCCAGAGTTGCTGGATTCGCGTGCCCGCACCGGCACCCCGTCGGTGGATATCAGTTTTCCCGAAATCGAGAAATTCGACCGCCTGCCCGCACCAACCGCGGAAGGACCGACGGCCTTCGTCTCCGTGATGGAGGGGTGCTCGAAATACTGCACTTTCTGCGTCGTGCCCTATACGCGCGGTGAGGAAATGAGCCGGCCATTCGAAGATGTGCTGGCCGAGGTGGCGGCACTGGCTGCGCAAGGGGTGCGGGAGATCACCTTGCTGGGGCAGAACGTCAATGCCTACGCCGGCCGGATGGCCGATGGCACCCTGGCGGATCTGGCCCTGCTGATCCGCTATATCGCCGAAATCGATGAGATCGGCCGAATTCGCTTCACGACCTCGCATCCGGCGGAGTTCTCCTCCAGCCTGATCCAGGCCTATGCCGAGGTGCCGAAGCTGGCGTCCTATCTGCACCTGCCCGTGCAGTCCGGTTCTGACCGCATCCTGATGATGATGAAGCGGGGTCACAGCGCCCAGGAATACATTTCCAAGATCCAGCGTTTGCGTGCCGCGCGTCCGGGACTCAGCCTGTCCACCGATATCATCGTCGGTTTTCCCTCCGAGACCGACGCGGATTTCGAGGCGACCATGGAACTGGTGGGATTCGCCGATTTCGACCATGCCTACAGCTTTGTCTACAGCGCGCGGCCCGGCACGCCAGCGGCCAAACTGGTCGACGGTCTGGCGCCGGAAATCAAGAAGCAGCGCTTGCAGATCCTGCAGGACCGGGTTCGTGCGCGTGGCGATGCCTTCTCCCGCGCCATGGTCGGGACGGTGCAGCGAGTGCTGGTCGAGCGCCTGGCGCGCCGTGATGCCGGGCAGGTGGCAGGTCGAACCGACAATAACCGCTGGGTCAACTTTTCCGGCGAGCCTGAGTTGATCGGCCAGTTCGTTGATGTCCGGATCAACGAAGCATTGCCCAATTCCCTGCGTGGTGAGCTGGCCGGCCTCCATCGCGCCAAGGTTTAGGCGGAAGCGGCTTGAGCATCACGAAAAATCTCCGTCTGCTGCCGGAGTCGCAAGAGCGACTCTCGCAATTGTGCGGCCCGCATGATGGCCATCTGCGGCAGCTCGAAAAAGATCTGGCGGTCGAGATCCGTAATCGCGGCCACGATTTCGAGGTCGAAGGCGCAAGTGCGGCGGTCGACCTGGCCGAAATCACACTCAGACGCCTGTACGCGAGTACCGGCCGGGGTGACATCGAGCCGGAGGATGTGCATCTGACCGCGCGGGAGCAGGTCGCCACGCCGATGGAGGATGAGGTGGCCGAGTACGGTATCCGTACGCGCCGCGGGATGGTGCGGCCTCGCAATGCGAGCCAGCGCCAGTATTTGCACAGCATCGCCCGGCATGATCTGGTTTTCGGCATTGGGCCGGCGGGAACCGGCAAGACCTATCTCGCCGTGGCGGCCGCGGTTGCGGCGCTGGAGCGCGATGAAGTCCGGCGCATCCTGCTCGTTCGCCCTGCGGTCGAAGCCGGCGAACGCCTCGGCTTCCTGCCTGGGGATCTGGCACAGAAGATCGATCCGTATCTGAGGCCGCTGTACGATGCCCTGTATGAGATGCTCGGATTCGAGAAAGTGGCGCGGCTGATCGAGCGCAACGTGATCGAAGTTGCCCCTTTGGCCTATATGCGTGGGCGGACCCTGAACGAGGCCTTCATCATTATGGATGAAGCCCAGAACGCCACCGTGGCGCAGATGAAGATGTTTCTGACCCGGCTGGGCTTTGGCTCCACCGCCGTCGTCACCGGCGATGTCACGCAGGTGGATCTGCCACAGCCGGGGCAGTCCGGTCTGAATCATGCGGCCGGTGTGCTGCGTGGTGTGGCGGGGGTCGGCTTCGTCTGGTTCCGTTCCAGTGATGTGGTCAGACACCCGCTGGTGCAGCGCATCGTGGACGCCTACGCCGAGCGTGAATCGGGTGATCGGCCGAGTGACGAGGCATGAATGAGGTGCTGGTGCAGCGGATCAGTACCGTGGCCGCGCCCGATGACGCGCATTTGCGTGCGTGGGCCCGGCGCGCGCTGGCGCTGGGGGCTCGGCAGGGGGAAGTGGTGCTGCGCCTGGTGGATCCGGAAGAGTCGCGCGCATTGAACCTCACCTATCGGGGCAAGGACCGCCCGACCAATGTGCTGTCTTTTCCCGCTGCGGACGGGGCGGAGTTGCCGCCGGAGTTGCGCGCTGAGATGCCCCTGGGCGATCTCCTCGTCTGCGCGGCGGTGGTCAATGCCGAAGCGGTGGCGCAGGGCAAGGCACCAGAGGCCCACTGGGCCCACATCGTGATGCATGGCTGCCTGCACCTGCTGGGCTACGATCACGAGAGCGAGACCGAGGCGCAGGAAATGGAAGGGCTGGAACGCCGCCTGCTTGCCGAATTGAATTTTTCCGATCCTTACGAGTAGATTTGAAACATCATGTCTGACGACACGTCTTCAAGTACCGAGGGGCAATCCAACTCCTGGGTGCGGCGTCTGGGCCGCAGTCTGGTTGGAGCGCCCCGCAACCGCGACGAGCTTTCCCAAATCCTCCGCGAAGCCTGTCAATTCGAATTGATGGATGCCGACGCCCTGCTGATGATTCACGGTGTGCTGGAGGCGGCCGACACGCCGGTCGAGCATGTGATGGTGCCGCGTTCACAGATGGTTGTGGTCGGCTATGACATGCCGATCCAGGATGTCTTGCGGGTGGTCGTGGAGTCCGGCCACTCCCGGTTTCCGGTCATCGGCGACAATCGCGACGAGGTTCAGGGCATTCTGCTGGCCAAGGATCTGCTGAAATACGCCAGCCAGGACATGGATACGAGCGAGTTCGATATCCGTGCCTGTCTGCGGGCGCCCGAGTTCGTGCCGGAGACCAAGCGCTTGAACGTGCTGCTGAAGGAGTTCCGCAGCGGTCGCAATCATATGGCCCTGGTGGTGGACGAATACGGCGGCATTTCCGGTCTGGTGACGATCGAGGATGTACTCGAAACCATCGTCGGGGACATTGACGACGAGTACGACGAGTCCGAAGGGGCGGCCATCTTGCGGCAGGACAGCCAACACTATCTGGTCAAGGGTCTGGCCTCGATCGAAGATTTCAATGCCTACTTCGGCGCCCGGTTCTCGGATCAGGAATTCGATACCGTTGGCGGTCTGGTCACGCATCAGTTCGGCCACCTGCCTAAACGGGGCGAGACCATCAGCATCGGCGAGTTCGATTTCCAGGTGGCGCGCTCGGACAACCGTCGCCTGCACATGCTGCGGGTCACCGTGCGGAGCAAGGCCGACGCCGGGCGTGAGTAAGCCGGGATTCCCGGTTCGCGGCCTGCTGGCACTGCTGGCCGGCGGCCTGACCACGCTGTCATTTGCGCCGCTGAGCTGGTTGCCAATGGCGGTGATCGGCCCCCTGCTGCTGCTATTGCTGCTGCAGCAGCAGCGTGGTTGGCAGGCGCTTGGACTGGGCTGGCTGTTTGGCTTTGGTCATTTCCTCAGCGGGGTCTGGTGGGTGCTGATCAGCACCCATGTGTATGGCGGCGCTGCTTTGCCCGTTGCCATCTTTCTGCTGCTGCTTCTGGCTGCTTATCTTGCGTTTTTTCCCGCGCTGGCGGCCCTGCTTTACGGGCGCTGGGGGCGGGGTGTGTCGGGCTGGCTTCTGGTCTGGCCGGCGCTGTGGCTGGCTGCCGATCTGGCCCGCAACCTCGTGCTGGGCGGGTTTCCCTGGTTCAGTCTCGGCTATGCCTCGAGTCCCTGGCCGGCCCTGCTGAAAATTGCGCCGATTCTTGGCGTCGATGGTCTTGCTTTGCTGTGCAGCCTGCTCAGCGGTGTGGCTGCCTGGGCCTTGTTGAAGCGCCGGCTGGTACTGCCGCTGGCGCTGGTGGCGGGACTGTCGTTGTTATTGTGGTTCCTGCCTGCGCCTTCGGCCTGGACTCAAGCCGAAGGTCGCCGCCTGAACGTGTCCCTGGTACAAGGCAATATCTCCCAGGACCAGAAATGGCAGCCGGCCAATCTATGGCCCACCATGGATCTGTACCGTGAGCTGAGCGCGCAGGCCTGGCCGGCAGATCTTGTGATCTGGCCCGAGGTCGCGATTCCCGCACCCTTGCATCTGGTGCAGGATTATTTCGACGAAATGCACCAGCAGGCGGAAACGGCAGGCGGCACCTTGTTTGCCACCGTGCTGACTTACGATGACGGCAAGCCCTACAACACGGTATACGCGCTGGGTCGCGATTCGGGGCGTTACGTGAAGCAGCATCTGGTGCCTTTCGGTGAGTACATTCCGGTGCCGGAATGGATGTACCCGCTGTTCGATGTGCTCGATCTGCCATTGCCGGCGATCGCCACCGGCCTGCCCGGTGATGAGATGCTGCAGGTGGATGGACGTCCGGTGTCCCTGTCGATCTGTTTCGAGGACGTATTCCCGCTTGAGGTGCGAGCGACCGCGCGCCACAGCGTCCTGCTCGTCAATGTGACGAATGATGCCTGGTTCGCGGGCTCGCCTGCGCCACAGCAACACTTGCAGATCGCCCGCCTGCGCGCCGCCGAGTCGGGGCGGCCGATGCTGCGCGTGGCCAATACCGGCATTTCGGCATTCATCGATGCCGACGGGAAGGTCAGGGCGCAACTGCCCTGGGGGGAGCGCGGGGTGCTGGCCGTTTCGGTCCAGCCGCGTGCCGGGCAGACACCCTATCAGCGTTGGGGGCAATGGCCGCTGTATGTTTTTCTCATGGCTGTCGGCGCCCTGGTCTTGGCGCGGGGGCGGGGACTGCTACCATAGTCCGCTTTTTTGACCCAGGCCTTTAACGACCATGCAGGACCACTACGACCCCCAGGCCATCGAGCAGAGCGTGCAGCAGGACTGGGAGGCGAAACAGGTATTTCGCGCCCAGGAAGATGCGGATCGGGAAAAGTACTACTGCCTGAGCATGTTTCCTTATCCGTCCGGTCGCCTGCATATGGGGCACGTGCGGAACTACACGATCGGGGACGTGCTGGCCCGTTATCACCGCATGTGTGGCAGGAATGTGCTGCAACCCATGGGCTGGGATGCTTTCGGCCTGCCGGCGGAAAACGCGGCGATCAAACATCAGGTGCCGCCGGCCAGTTGGACCCGCAGCAACATCGACTACATGCGCCAGCAGCTCAAGCGCCTGGGTTTTGCGTATGACTGGTCGCGTGAGCTGGCCACCTGCGATCCGGACTACTATCGCTGGGAGCAGTGGCTGTTCACCCGGCTGATGCAAAAGGGACTGGTGTATCGCAAGAACTCGGTGGTGAACTGGGACCCGGTGGACCACACCGTGCTCGCTAACGAACAGGTGATCGATGGTCGTGGCTGGCGTTCCGGTGCGCTGGTGGAGCAGCGGGAAATTCCGCAGTGGTTTCTGCGGATTACCGATTACGCCGAGGAGTTGCTGCAGGATCTGGATCAGCTTCCGCACTGGCCGGAGGCGGTCAAAACCATGCAGCGCAACTGGATCGGACGTTCGGAGGGCCTGCAGATCAGTTTCAGCGTGCCCGATGCCGACCCGTTGCTGGTCTACACCACGCGCCCGGATACGCTGATGGGGGTGACCTATCTGGCCGTGGCCGCGGCGCATCCGCTGGCGCAATCGGCCGCGGCGCGTGATCCCGCGGTGGCGGCATTCGTCGCGGAGTGTCAGCACAGCAGCACGGCGGCTGCCGAACTGGATGCCCAGGAAAAGCGGGGCATCTATCTCGGCATCGATGCCATCCATCCGGTCACCGGCCACAAGCTGCCGGTCTGGGCGGCCAACTTCGTCTTGATGGGCTACGGAACCGGTGCGGTGATGAGCGTGCCGGCGCATGACCAGCGCGACTGGGAATTCGCGCGCGCTCATGGCCTGCGGATCAAGCCGGTGATTTCCGCCGATGGTCGCAACGAGCCTGATGTGTCCGAGGGCGCGTTTACCGAGCGCGGGGTGCTGTTCAACTCCGGCGCCTTCGACGGTCTGGATTTCGACGGTGCCTTTGTTGCCCTGGAGGCCCATCTGGGCGAAGGTGCGCGGAAGAAGGTCAATTACCGCCTGCGCGACTGGGGCGTCTCGCGTCAGCGCTACTGGGGTTGCCCGATCCCGGTGATCTATTGCGAGGCGTGTGGGGACCAGCCGGTGCCGGAGGATCAGTTGCCGGTCGTTCTGCCCGAGGACGTGACCGTGACCGGCGGTGCTTCGCCGCTGGCGCAGCGTGAGGACTGGGTTCAGGTGGCCTGTCCGTCCTGCGGAGGGGCGGCGCGCCGGGAGACCGATACCTTCGATACGTTTTTCGAGTCCAGCTGGTACTACGCCCGGTTTGCCTGTCCCGATGCGAAGGACAGCATGCTGGATCAGCGCGCCGGGTACTGGGCGCCGGTGGATCAGTATGTCGGTGGAATCGAGCATGCCATATTGCATCTGCTGTATGCCCGCTTCTTCCACAAGTTGATGCGGGACGAAGGCCTGCTGGGAAGCAGCGAGCCCTTCGTGCGCCTGCTGACCCAGGGCATGGTCCTGGCCGACAGCTACTTCCAGCGTGATGCCAAGGGCGCACAGCACTGGATTTCCCCGCTGGAGGTGGAGCCGCAGCGCAATGCCGAGGGGCGGATCGTCGGCGGGCAGCTGAAAACGGATGGTTCGGCGGTCGAGTACGACGGCATGAACAAGATGTCCAAGTCCAAGAACAATGGCATCGATCCGCAGGTCATGATCGAGCGGTACGGAGCCGACACCGTGCGTCTGTTCATGATGTTTGCGGCGCCTCCGGAGCAGTCCCTGGAATGGTCGGACAGCGGCGTCGAGGGTGCCTTCAGGTTTCTCAAGCGCCTGTGGCGTCAGGTCAAACTGCACGCCGAGGGCGGGCCGACGCCGCCGCTTGCGCCGGCAGATCTGGATGCCGGGCAGAAAGCGCTGCGTGCCAAGACGCATCAGACCATCACCCGGGCCGGAGATGATATCGGTCGCCGCACCACCTTCAATACCGCCATTGCCGCGGTGATGGAATTGCTCAATGCGGTCGGCAAGTTCGAGGATGCCAGCGCGGCCGGTCGGGCGGTTGTCGGCGAGGCGCTGGATGCGGCTGTGCGCCTGCTGGCGCCGATCACCCCGCATGTCAGCGAAGTACTATGGAAGGCACTGGGCAACGAGGGGCTGGTGATCGATGCCGCCTGGCCGCAGGCCGATCCGGCGGCGCTGGTGGCCGAGACCATGGAGTTGGCGGTGCAGGTCAATGGCAAGCTGCGTGGTCGCATCCAGGTGGCGGCCGATGCCGAAAAAACTGCCGTGCTGGAGGCTGCGCGAGCGGATGAGAACGTCGCCCGCCATCTGGTCGACAAAACCGTGCGCAAGGAAATTTATGTGCCCGGCAAGCTGGTCAATCTGGTGGTGGGCTGAGATGCGCCGGGGGCTGCTCATTGCTTTGATGGGCGCGGTCGTCCTGTCTGCCGGCTGTGGCTTCCGCCTGCAGGGGCAGAGTTCCTGGCCGCAGCAGTGGCATCGCTACCTGCTCGATTACCCGGCCCGGGATCCAGCCATGGTGGCCTTCGTGGATCTGCTGGAGGAGTCCCTGGGCTACCGTGGCCTGATCAATGGCGGTGAGCCCGCGGTGCGCATCGAACTCCGCTCGCTCAGGGATGGCAAGACGATTGCCGCCATTGGCGGCGATGGCAAGGCGGTCGAGTTTGAATTGCAGCGCGCCCTCGCGTTCCAGTTGCACACTGCAAATTGGAGCTCCTCCCTGTTCGAGCTCAGCAGCAGTCGTCGCCTGAGTTTCGATCCGAGCGTGGTGCTGGCCAAGGAGGCGGAAGAAGATCAGTTGCGCCTGGCCCTTTCCAGAGATCTGATCGAACTTCTGATCCTGCGCGCCGAGGCCGAACTGCGTGCGGTCCAGGTGCCCCGGTAGTCGGCGCCCAGACGCAAACCGACGCATGGCCGGTGACCAGCCTCCTTGTGGTTGAATGGCGCGGCGGAATGCCCCGATCGATCAGGGCCTTGACCGCAAGACCCGGGGGGCGCTTCAGGGCAGTTGGGTGAGCTTGCTTTGGGCTGCGCTGCGCAGGGCTTTGGGGATGCGCGCGGGGTAGCCGTACCAGAGCAGGGCGACGACTTCTTCCTGGTGGCGTTTGGCGCCGAGAAGACGATAGAACTCGGCATGGCGGGTGACCGCGCCGGTGGTCCATTTGCAGCCGATCCCCGAGGCCCATAGATCCAGCATCAGGTTCTGCACCGCGCAACAGGTGGCGGCGTAGTCCTCTTTGCTGGTCAGAGGATTCGGGCTGATCTTGCTGGTCACGACCAGCCAGCCCGGCACGCTGGCCCAGCGCTGGCGCTTCTTCTCGGCCGCGCCTGCGCCCTTGCTTGCGGCGACCAGCCGGGCATTGAGTTCGATGACCGATTGCCGGGTCTGCTGGCCGAGGCGATAGAAACGCCAGGGCTGGGTGAAATAGTGATTGGGCGCGAGACAGGCCGATTCCAGTGCGGCGAGGACCAGCGGCCAGGCCGGCACGTCGGGCCTGAAGTCATGAATGGTGCGGCGCTGACGCAAGCCGTCACGCAGGGTGGAGGTGGGCTCAGCCATCGATCTGTCGAGCTATCAGTTCAAGCGGGTGGGCTACAGTGGGCGTTTGCCCGGCTTGCTGCAAGGCCTGGCGTCGGAAGCCGCCGGCAAAATGCAGCGCGCAACCCACGTTGTTCGTGCTCAGCCAGTCGGCAGCGCCCGCCTGCTGCAGTTTGGTCTGCAACAGGGCATCGGCGCGCTGCGGGAAATTCAGCATATGCAGGCCGGCGGCGCCGCAGCACAGCGGGTCCTGTAGAGACTCCAGCTGCAATTCGGGGATTTTCTGCAGCAACTGGCGCGCGGTGTCTGGCGAGTGCAGGCCATGGCGCTGGGAGCAGGGCTGATGAATCACCACGTTCTGATGCAGTGGCTTCAGTCTTACCGTGGACCAGTCCTGGCGGGCGAGAAAGCTGCAGGCCTCTTCCACCGCAGGCCATTGGCGATCGATCAGCTGGCTGGCGCAGGCGGTATCCAGGGCCACCAGAGGCAGTTCCGGTCGCCGCTGCGCCCGCAGACGGTTCTGCACCGCCTCGGCCTGGCGGGTGGCGCCCAGATGGGAGGACAAGGCGCCGCAGCAGTGCGTGGCCGGGAGCAGGTCGACGCGCAATCCCAGCGCCTGGCAACAGCGCTGGAAAGCCTCGATTGCGGCAGCGTTGCCAAGATCGCCAATGCAGCCGGTCAGCAGTTGCAGGTCAGCCCCTGCGTCGCGCTGGCCGGCAGCCGGGGACAGATGCTGCGGGGTCAGGCTGAGCAGGCGTAGCAAGCCTGGTCGCTGCAGGCGCCGGCTCAGGCGTAGCAGAGTCGGCCGCAGGGCGCGTGCGATGCGCAGCAGGGCGCGTAAGACGCCACGCCATGACCGGCTGGTGAGCAGATGGTTGATGACGGCGGCGCGACGATGGCCGCGCGCCGGCTCCGCTGCGCGGTAGTGGTCCATCAACTGCAGGTAGGGCACGCCGGCCGGGCAGGCCGCCTCGCAGGCCTGGCACGACAGGCAGTGATCCAGGTGCTCGCGCGCCTTGGCGCTGGGTTCAAGCAGTCCCTGGGCGATCGCGCTCATCATCGCGATTCGGCCCCTCGGAGATTCCGGTTCCATTGGCGTCAGGGCATAGGTCGGACAAGATGGGGCGCAGAGGCCGCATTTGACGCACAGGTCCGCGAGCTCCACTGGAAATTTGTCATCCAAGGCTTAAAATACCTCGCCCATTTTGTTGCATAGCACAAAAATATGTCCCCATTCTATCGAACCCTGCTGGCCGGTGCCTGTTTGCTGATCTCGGAGCATGCGCTGGCCAATGGCTGGAGCGGCAAGGTCGGCGTCGGCCTGATCGCCACCAGCGGCAATTCCGAGTCCAGCACCTTCAATCTGGATCTGGGTTTGAGTCACAAGCAGGCCGCGTGGACCAATCAGATCAGCGCCAAAGCCATACAAGCCCGCTCCCAGGTCGAAGATGCCAGCAGCGGTGGATTGAGCAAACGAACCACCTCCGAGCGCTACACGCTCAGCCTGCGCACGAGCTTCGACATCACGGAAACCGACTTTGTTTTTGCGCAGCTGAATATGGAAAAAGACCTGTTCGGCGCGGTACGTGAACGCACCAGCCAGACGCTCGGCTATGGCCGGCGCTTGCTGCACACGCCGGCGCATAAACTGGATCTGGAAGTCGGCGCGGGTGCACGCCAGCTGCTGGCGCAAGGCGATGCCGCGCGGCGCGAATCGCGCGCGGTGGGGCGCGGCGGGCTGAAGTACGTCTGGCAGATTTCGGCGAGCAGCCGCTTCTCCCAGGCCTTCAGTGTGGAAACGGGCAAGGGAAACACCTATAGTGAGGCCCTGTCCGAGCTCAAACTCGCCGTCATTGGTGGCGTGTTTGCCAATCTGGGATTTACGGTCAAGAACAATAGCGAAGTGCCGGCCGGCACGGTGCGTACCGACACGATCAGTTCGGTTTCTCTGTCCTACGAATTCTGATTGGCGGCAAGGCTTGCTTTTCTCGCTCGTAATCCATAGAATTCGCGCCCTTTCTGTCCACCCCTGGTGCACCGCGCCTGTTCGGGACTTTTTAATCGAATGACAACCACAGTTTCTGCCAAGCCGCACGAAGTCCGCCATGACTGGGTGCTGATTGATGCCAATGATCTGGTGCTGGGTCGCCTTGCGACCGAGCTTGCCCACCGGCTGCGTGGCAAGCATAAGCCTGAATTTACCCCCCATGTCGACACCGGTGATTACATTGTCGTGATCAATGCCGACAAGATCCGGGTCACGGGTAACAAAGCCACGCAAAAATTCTACTATCGCCACTCCGGCCGTCCGGGCAACCTGCATGCCGTGCGCCTGGATGATCAGCTGCGGGAACATCCCGAGCGCGTGATCGAAGCTGCCGTCAAGGGCATGCTGCCGAAGAACTCGCTGGGACGCGCCATGTTCAAGAAGCTGAAAATCTACAGCGGCGCCGAACATCCGCACACTGCCCAACAGCCGCAACTGCTGGACCTGAAGAACTGATTATGGAAATGAATTACGGAACCGGTCGTCGTAAAACGGCTATCGCGCGAGTCTTTGTCAAAAGTGGTACCGGCCAGATTGTCGTCAACGGCAAGCCGCTGAATGAGTTCTTCGGACGTCCGACTTCACGCATGATCGTGATGCAGCCGCTTGAAGTGACCGAAAATGTCGGTCGGTTTGACATCATGGTCACCACCTCCGGTGGCGGCGCCAATGGCCAGGCCGGTGCGATCCGTCATGGGCTGGCACGTGCACTGGTGGATTACGATGAAACCCTGCGTGGACCACTGCGCGCCGCCGGCTTCCTGACCCGTGATTCACGTAAGGTCGAGCGTAAGAAAGTCGGTCTGCGCAAGGCGCGTAAGGCGACTCAGTACAGCAAGCGCTAAAGCGTTTTGGCTTCCGGTGGCTTACAATGGTCCACCGGAACCTACTGGGGGTTCGTCTAGTGGTAGGACTACGGACTCTGACTCCGTCAGCGGGGGTTCGAATCCCTCACCCCCAGCCATACATACAAGACCCGCCCTCGTGGCGGGTTTTTTATTTATGGCTTGTGGGTTGATGATGAGAGCCCCGTGGTTACCAGGCACATCCATGTGCCTGGCCCTGCGGGCTCGCTGCGCTCGTGCAAACTCGATCCTGTCGAGTTGGTCGACAAATCGGCAGGACAGCCCATTTGGATTCGCCCGCAGGGCGAACCCGTAGGGCGAGGGCCAGGAAGGCCCGAGTCAATCCCTCACCCCCAGCCATTAAAATGAATGGCTTACGGCCCGCCTCGTGCGGGCCGTGTTGTTTTTGTGCCAGATTTTTGCGAGTGCATGCGTGGCGGTGCACATGTCGATGGAACAAGGGCAGGCTGAAGTCAAGTCATGGCCACGCACAGAAATGCGAAAGCTGCGTGCCAGGATCACCAATCCAGCGATGGGGCGAGGATCATCTTCACACAGAAGGCGCCCGAAATGACCCATTCCCAAGGCAGAAACGGCGGCGTGCCGATACGAATATGTGCGGCAATCTGGTCGCCGCAGGTCTGAACTGCACGCGCTTTGATATCCAGGCGGAATAGGATGCCTCTCAAGCCTTCAGGGCCGGGCAAGCGCACGGCGCCCGATCCTCCGCAGGCTGCAGGAATTGTGGTTGCGCAGAAATCAGCCGGCTAGGCGAGCCGCCCGATATTCGCCCGGCGAGGTATCCATCCAGCGCCGGAAGGCCCGGTTGAAATTGCTCTGGTCGGCAAAACCCAGCAGGAAGGCCACCTCGCTGAGGCGGTGACCGGGCCTGGCGAGATAGGCCTGGGCCATTTCCTTGCGGGTCTCATCCAGCAATGCCGAGAAGCTCAGGCCTTCGGCGCCGAGCTTGCGTTGCAGGCTGCGATTGCTCATGTTCAGCGCGTGGGCGATCTGGCTCAGATTCGGTTCGCCGCTGGGCAGTTTGCGGATCAGCTGGCTGCGCACGGCAAAGCCGATGCGGTCGCGGTCCATGCGTGCCAGGTAATCCTCCACCAGCCGTTCGGTGGCCTGGGCGACGGCGGGGTTGGCGCCGCGCAATTTGGCCGTCCACAATCGGGCGTCCATGCTCAGGCAATTGCCCTGCTGGTCGAAGTGGATTGGGCAGCCGAAGAAGCGCTGGTAGGTTTCTGTATTAGCGGGGGCGCGCCGGTGCAGACCCACCGCCACGATGCTGTGCTGTCCGGCGCTCATCAGCCGGCCGATACGCACCGCTGCGCCCATGAAGGCATCCACCGCTTCATCGGCCACGATCACGCCCTGTTCCACGACCTCGAGGGTGGCTTGAACCGGGTCAGCGGTCTCATCAACCTCCCAGCGACCGGCGTTGCTTACCATGCGCGAATACCGGTCCAGGCGCTGGAAAGTGTCGGCCAGCGATTCGCTGGCCAGCACCGCGCTGCCCAGTGCATGCAGGGCGCCGGGTTGCAGATGCTCGGCCACGCGCAGGCCGATGTCGGGCAGGCCCGTGCTATCGGCGGCGGCCCGCCACAGGCGGGTCATGCCGGATACCGGGTAGCGCGCATCGATGTTGGTCAGCTGGGCGAAATCGAGCCCCGCCTGCTCGAACAGGGGGCGAGGCGGCACATCCAGCTGTTCCAGACAATTGGCAATGGCCGCCGCCCAGGTGGTGATCGTGCTCAGTTCTTCCCGCATGTCCGCATTGTGTCATCTTGCGACCAGATTCTGGCACGTCGCGACCAGAATTGACGCGTGATGCGCCGTAACATGCACTCTCACTGATATCCGAGGAGGCCCGCCATGCTGTTTCGCTACCTGGTCCTATTGAGCCTGTGTTTGAGTGCCTGCCAGTCCGGCCAAGAAACGCAGCCGCAGCAGGACTCGCCAATGAAGGACGAGCCGGCCACGCCGGG
>JBFKDQ010000004.1:0-110407 GCA_041619555.1 Oceanococcus sp.
CTGCACCCCGTGACTGGTTGATACCGATAACACCAGAAACGGAATCAGGATGGCGAATGGATCCAGGCCGAATCCTGCGCTGGTCAGCAAACCGAACTCCCAGATCACCGCAACCAGGGAGCACACCAGAACTACCATCGAAAGCTTGAAGGATCCGGTGTAAATCCAGAGCAGCGCCGCGGTCATCAGCAGAGCGACACAGAAGAAGATCACCACCTCTGCCGCGGCATCGGTCACATCGCCGATTACCTTGGCAAAGCCAACGATATGGATCTTGAGACCGTCCGTTTCAAACTGCTGGCGAATCTTCTCCAGATTCTTGGCCACCACCCGGTAGTCCAGTTTTTCCCCGGTGACCGGATCCGTCTCGAGCAATTCCGCGAACACCATCGCGCCGCGCTGATCTTCGGTCACATAGCGCCCGATAATCCCCGCCTTGCCAACATTGGCCCGAACCAGGTCGAACATCTGCTGGGTCGGCGCATATTCCGCCGGGATGACATTGCCGCCAGCGAAGCCCCCTTCCACCACCTCGGTAAAGCGGACATCCGGTGTAAACAGCGAACTCACCCGAGAACGGTCAACCCCTGGCAGGAAGAAGACCTCGTCGGTGACTTTCTTCAGGGTTTCCAGGAAGTTGGCGTTGTAGATGTCTCCCGATTCCTGGATCAACGACACCAGAACCGTATTCCCTCCACCGAAGTCCGACTGATACTTCTTTAGCGTCTTCATGTAGGGATGCTCGAGCGGAATGGACTTGTCGAAGCCGGCATCCACCCGGGTCTGCGAAGCCTTCCAGCCGAAAAACACCGTCAAGGCAATCAAGATCGCGAGTCCGACCACGCGCTGGCCATAAACCAGCGGCTCGACGACCTTGAGAATTCTTTCTGTTGCAGTCATTTATCGTGTTCCCCTGCACCGCGTGGGCGCTGACCCCTAGTTGTTTTGAATGAACTGTGCGCCAGCTTCGCCGACCACAATCAAGGCACCCTTCACTTCCTGCACGGCCGCCAGGGTAATCCCCGCCGGATTGTCCAGAACTTCGATGTCCCGCAGACCACCCGAGGTCTTGTAGATGACACCATTGATACCCACCATGGCGGCCTCACCTGTGGAAAGCTGGGTTGCGCCGATCAGGGAGTTCTCGCTTCCGAGATCAATCTGTCGCCAGTCCGGATCATTGACGTCGTCCGTCATGAAGGCATTGCCCCGCAAGCCGACAATCAGCACCCCTGATTCCCCAACCGGCGCGAGATCGAACATCGAACTGCTATAGGGCGAATCCAGTGACTCCCAGGTCTCGCCTTCATCGGACGACATTGCCAGTGTGCCCGACTCGCCAACGATGAACAGATTGCCGTTGTTGAGCCGCGCGATGGCGTTGAAATGCCATTCGTCCTCACGAATTTCGGTGTCCAGTTCTTCCCAGGTGTCACCGCCATCGTGCGTGACATACATTAGGCTGTATGCCCCCACGGCGATGCCGTGTTTGGGGTTCAGGAAAAGGACATCCAGAAACGGTTTTTCAAATTCGGGCGCGAAATGCTGGATGATCCAGCTGCGGCCACCATCGCGCGAGCGCAGGATCACCGCATCGTGACCCACAGCCCAGCCGTTGCTGGCGTCTGGAAAGGAGACCGCGGTCAAGGTTGAGCGAGTCGGAGTCGGCACCTGGACCCAGCTCTTGCCATCGAGTGAACCGACGATGTGGCCTCTTTCCCCCACCGCGACCAGACGTTTGCCGGTATCCACGACATCCAGCAACAGCGACTTGCCCTGCGCCAGCGGCATCATCTCAGCCGCCAACGGCTGAATCTCCGTGCTCCCCTGCGCCTGTGCCAGCAGCGGCAGCGTCAAGGCCGCTGCGCCAATCCATTGGCGAATTCCCATTCGCAATCTCCCGTTATTGCAGTTCAGAACTGAACTGCGTCTCCCTTAGAATGAATACTGAACAGTGAACATGAGATTGTCGCGATCCCGGATTCCGTTCAGGTCACCGTCCAGATAGGTGTACCTCAGTTCGGTAAACCACTTGGACAGATAGTCGAATCTCAGACCCAGCAGGGCGGTGGTATTGCCTTCGACGAAGTTCTGTCCCAGACCCGGCGCAACACCCTGAATGTCATAGAACAGCGCCACCAGGGGCTCAAAGTTCCAGCCCATGATGAAATCCTGATACTTGGTCAGGGTCAGGATACGGATACCGTAGGCCAGTTCGTCGCCAAACCCATCAGGATCCTGTGCGGTAGGATTCTGACGGCAGGGTTCGGCCTCGGCTCCGCCGATGGAATCATAGGCCTGACGCACGCATCGCGCATCGCCGTCGCCGTTTGTCTGGGTGCCATTGGTCATCGCAGAACTATCGGCAATGCCATTGATGCTGCCATCAGCGCCGTTGCTGGCGTGGGTATTGGTTTCGCCGCCCTGAAACTGGATTTCATCCAGGCTGGGCATGTCGAAAATGTGGGTCACGCCGAATTCGAACAGTGCCAGAACCTGCGACGCGCCGAATGGATTCTCTGCCGCGCCAAAGGTCCGCAACAGCGAGGTCACGAGCTGGCCCTGCTTGAGTTCTTCGTAGCCGCGGATGTACATGCCCGGGGTCACCGCTTCCTTGCGGTAGATCGTCTGGACATAATCCGGCACCGCCATCCGACGCCCGGGCAGCACGGTCGCCGGAACCTGTTGCACATTGCCCGTGATCGGATCGGTTTGTGGCGGCGCCCCGACGTTGATGTTGTTCTCCGGGAACGCCGGCTGCAGGGCGGCAAAAATCAGATCCACGGTATGAATCTGGACCGGATGATTTGGGCGAAACGTGTATTCCCCGGCCCAGGCAAAATCGCCCACGGTCGTATTGAAGCTCATCCCGAACATGTGCCGATTTTCCGGGTATTCGGCGAACAGCCTGACGGTATCGACCGGCAGCGGTTCCTCGGCAACGCGCAGCGTACCGATGTCGCCCAGCCCGGCGCCGCAGTCGGCTGCAAGTTCGGCGGCATTGGTGGACGTGGCCGCGCAGGTTTCCTGTGCCGCCATGAAACTCACCGACGGAATACGCGAATGGGTATTGGTGTAGTAGAAGCCGAACTCGGTGCCGTTGTTGAAGCTCTCGGCAAAATATTTCAGCGCCAGCCCATACTGGCCACCATCCTTGGGTTCGCGATCGGGCAGACGGTAGATCGTGCGACTGCCGGCCGATCCCAGCGCGAACGGATCTTCGCTGTTGTCCTGCGATGAATACACGGCCAGCGGATCTTCCGGCGCCTTGCCGAAGGAGAGCATTGCGTAGGTGCCGCCATGCTTGCTGCCACCCAGCACATCACTGGCGGAGAAGAAGGTGCCAGGCGCATCGATGCGCACCGGAAGCCATTCATACTGGTAGAAAACTTCCGCCGCCAGATTGAGGGTGAGATCGGTACTGGCATGCAGCATGCCAACCGGCGCAAACAGTTCGCCTAGATCGAACCCAGGGGTGCGGATTCTCACCTGATCCGGTGGATTAACCGTGTTGATGCTGTTCAATGGCAAGGCGCTGCTTTCGCCCCAGACGAAGCCCTGCCGTCCTAGGCGCAAGCTGACTTCCCGATCGCCCAGCGGGACATAGGTCGATACATACGCATCGGTCAGTTCGAAATGGGTCCCGAACTCGTCAACCGTGGACGCGGCGAGGGGGGAATACCGAGATTGCAGCGTGGTGTCGGGATGGAACTCGTCAAAATCGACATAGGTATCGTTGAACATCCAGATACCGCGTGCCATGAAGGAGAAATTGCCCCAGCTCAGACTCAGCTTGCTGTTGAGCTTCGCTGCCGCCGAAACCACATCGCCGGTATCGAAGTTCATGTTGCCGTCGTCGCCGTTGATGTTGTATGTGCCGGGCGCATTCACATAGGCCAGATTCAGGGCCGGGTCGGTGGTGCTGTTGCAGGTGCCACCGATCAGGCCGCGATCGGCGTATTCACTCTCGGCCCAGTAGGATCTGTCCCCCTGGCCGGGATTATCGGTGTGGTTTGTTCCGGTACACAGGCCGGGCTGCAGATTGACCTTGCCGATCAGCGCCGGATCACGATCCTCGACCCGCCAGGCTGCGCCAAGAGTAAAGAAACTTTCGACTGAACCATAGACGTCGCCGATTTCGAATTGCAATGCCTGCGCCGGTGCAGCGAGCCCCATGGACGCCACTATCGACACTCGTGTCACCGCATTGATCACGGATTTGTTTTGCACTCTGTCTCCCCCAAAGTTCTGTCCGACTGGATTGGCTGTCACCAATACGCGGCCGCAAGGAAATCTTCTCAATTCCTTCGTCCGACATGTCCAGCGGGTGATTTGTAACAGAGGCCAAGAGTCCAGGCAAGCAAGTGGCCGCTTCCGTGGTGCTCGTCAACGCGCCTGTCGCCAGATCAAAGCCGCCATCCGCCCGCTCTGGCCATCGCGGCGATAGGAGAACCAGCGCCGCGCGTCTGCGTAGGTGCAACAGGCGTCCGCATGAATTCGACGAATGCCGCAATGCCGCAGACGCAAGGCGGCGAGAAGTTGTAGATCGGCATGCCAGCGGTCGTCGCCCCCGCGCTCGAAACCGGACGCGGCATTCGGATGGGTCTGCACGAAGGCGGCGCGCACTTCCGGACCGACCTCGAAATGCTCCTGGCCAATGCAGGGACCAAGCCAGGCCTGCACTTCATGCGCAGCCAGCCCGGCGCGAAGCAAGGTCTGCACCGATCGCTCGAGAATGCCAGCGGCAAGCCCTCGCCAGCCCGCATGCAGCGCCGCCACCATCCTTCCATCGCTTGCCGCCATCAGCACCGGCAAACAGTCGGCGACCATCTCCACGCAGACCTCGGATTGCCGTTGTGTCCAGCAGGCATCTGCCTGCACCACGCCCCTGGCATGCTCGCTGGCGTGAATCAGCCGACTTCCATGAACCTGATCGAGCCAGAGGGGCTCGGCGGGCAGTTCCAGTGCCCGCTTTAATCGCCAACGATTTTCAAGCACGTGGATTGACTCATCGCCTACGTGTTGCGCCAGATTCAGGCTGTCGTAGGGTTTCGTGCTGACACCGCCGCCGCGCAGGGTGAAGGCAGCACGCACACCGGGCGGTGCCGGCCAGTCGGGCTCAATCCAGTTCGCCACGCCAGACATCCAGAATCTCCTGCAGATCCTGCGGCAAGGGAGCCTCCCAGTGCATCATTGCGCCAGTTCGCGGATGGCGCAGACTCAGGGCGCAGGCATGCAAAGCCTGTCGCCCGAGGCTTCTGCGATAGGGGTCTCCGCGTCGGCCATACAGGGGGTCACCGATCAGGGGATAGCCCTGGTGCTCCATGTGCACGCGGATCTGATGGGTCCGTCCGGTTTCCAGCTTCACGGCCAGCAGGCTGTGACGGGGGAATTTTTCCAGCACGCGATAATGGGTCACGGCCTCGCGCCCACCCTGGCGAACAGCGAAGCGCAGACGGTCCCGCGGATGCCGTCCCAAGGGCTCGTCGATGCGCCCGCCGGCGACCGGCACTCCCCACACAAGGGCACGATATTCCCGCTGGATCTCGTGGGCCTGGAGCGCGCGCACCAAGGCGGTTTGCGCTTCCGCCGTCGCCGCCACCACCATCAGACCGCTGGTTGCCTTGTCCAGACGATGCACGATACCCGCCCGCGCCACACCGGCCAGCTGCGGCCGATAATGCAACAAGCCGTTCTGCAGGGTCTGGTCCGCCTGGCCTGCGCCGGGATGGACGGTGAGGCCGGCCGGCTTGTTGATGACCAGCAAATCCTCATCTTCGTAGAGCACCGGGAATTCGATGGGTTGTGGTTCGAGATCGGAGTGCCGCTCCGGCTGCAGGGCTTGCCTGACCTGCAGCCGCATGCCAGCTTCCATGCGTGCCTTGGCCGGCAGCATGCGACCATCGACCAGAACCCTGCCCTGAGCAATCCAGTCCTGCAGGCGCGCCCGCGAATGCTCGGGCAACAAGGTGGCGAGAACCTTATCCTGACGCTGCCCGCTGCACTCCTCCGGCAACTGGAAAATGATCAGCTCTTCACCAGCCCCTGCCGCCGGCGCACCCGGCTCCGCTATACTTCGTGGTTCGCTCAAAGGAAACTCTCATGTCTCGGCTGCAAAACCGAATTGTCCAGAACGTCACATTGTGCACAATGCTCTTGCTGGCGTCCTGTGCCAGCAAGAATGATCCCGGCTCCTTGCGCGACGACCCCTTGCGCCCCGGCTCCATCGACGAACTCAGGGTCAAACGCCTGCCGGCCGAACAGCTCTATGCGGCGGCGCGGGAAGCCCTGGACTCCAGCGATTACCCCACCGCACTGCAACTGTATGATCGCCTGGATGCGCAGTTTCCTTTCACCCGCTTTGCCACACAGGGCAAGCTGGAGGCGATTTACGCGCATTATCGCGCCTATGAGCCCGAACTGGCGCTGAGCGCGGCGGATCGGTTCATGCGCGCCAATCCGCGCCACGAGCATCTGGACTACGTGCTGTACCTGCGCGGACGGGTCAATTTCGATCGTGGCGCATCCGACCTGATGGATGCACTGGACCTCGACACCGCCACACGGGATCCCATCAATGCCCGACGTGCCTTCGAGGACTTCGGCCGCCTGCTGCGTCGCTTTCCCACCAGCATCTACGCGCCCGATGCCCGACAGCGCATGATCTATCTGCGCGAACGCATCGGCCGCCACGAACTCGCCATCGCGCGCTTCTACGAACGACGCAAGGCCTGGGTCGCCGCCAGCCGCCGGGCCCAGGACATCATCGCCAAGTTTCAGGGCAGTGCAGTCGTACCGCCTGCGCTCGAAATCCTCGCCCACAGTTACGCCGAACTGGGCCTGGATGATCGTGCCGCCCAGATCCGGTCCATCCGTGGCGCAAGTTTTCCCGACGCCCCGAGCACGGAAATCAGCAGTGAAGCAGACCTGACTGTCGATTACGAAAGCGACGAGGCCTCCGATGTCACGCCACCGGCGCCAAGTCGCCCGGCGCCGCCGATCCTGGCGCCGGACCCTCGCACGCCCGTGGCACCGTCAAACGAGGAAACCACCAGCGAAGACGAAGAAAGCAGCAAGGCGCGCGCGCGCGGCCCCCAACGCAGGGGACGCTGAGCTGCCCAGCCAGAGGCAAGGACTCTGTCCATCGCCTAGTGTGCGGCAGGACCTTCCGCCGACACACGGTGACGCGCCCCTTGCTGGGGGCGCGTCACGCTGACCCGATCGAGATGGCCTCCCGAGGCCCTGCAGAATCATGCCTTACGCGCTTATCACGCAGGCATCAACACGCCCCGACAGGCGATTGAAAAGGCCATCCTGGCCTTGCCCACATTCGCTGCGCGGAAAACGCGGTTTCCCTGTTAGAGCTCTGCATACCGGGCGGTCAGCGGATAGCGTCTTTCGCGACCGAAAGCGCAGGTCGAGACTTTCGGCCCCGGTGCGGCCTGGCGTCGCTTGTATTCCGAATTGCGCACCAGGCGCACGATGCGCTCGACCTCGGCGGCTTCATAGCCCTGCGCCTTGAGCTCGCCTACCGAGCACTCACCCTCGATATAGGCGGCCAGAATCGCATCCAGCCTGGGATAGGGCGGCAATGAATCCTCATCGCGCTGCTCTGGCCGCAATTCTGCCGAGGGCGGCCGTTCAATGACCCGCTCGGGAATCACCGGGCTCAGACCGTTGCGATAACGCGCCAACGCATAGACCTGCATCTTGTAGACGTCCTTTAGCGGCGCGAAACCGCCACACATGTCGCCGTAAAGAGTGCAGTAGCCGACCGCCATCTCGCTCTTGTTGCCGGTACTCAGCACGATGCCATGAAACTTGTTGGCCAGTGCCATCAGCAAGCCACCGCGGATCCGGGCCTGCAGGTTTTCCTCGGTCGTATCGGGCGCCAGTCCACTGAACAGCGGGGCCAGCAAATCCTCATAGGCGCGCATTGCGGGCTCGATCGCAATCATCTCGAAATGCACCCCCATGGCCTCGGCCTGCCGCTGCGCATCGGCGCAGCTCATCCCGGCGCTGTAGCGCGAAGGCATCGCAACCGCATGCACACGCTCGGCTCCCAGGGCGTCCACTGCCAGGGCTAAGGTCACCGCGGAATCGATGCCACCGGACAGGCCCACATAAACACGGGAAAAGCCATTGCGCTCAACATATTCGCGCACCGCCAGGCTCAGGGCTGAATATAAAAGCCCCACCGGCTCGGCGTCTTCGTAGTCGCCGCAGCTGGCAGCGGTATAGACCCCAAGCTGCAGGGCCGGCGCACGCATCACACAGGCAGCCCGTGCATTCCAGAGCTGGGAGTCGCCGTCAAAGATCACATCGTCCTGGCCACCGACTGCATTGGCATAGGCGATGGCCATGCCGGTCTCGGTGCAGCGCTGCTTGAGCAGGCTACGGCGCTGCTCGCGTTTGCACTGATCAAATGGCGAGGCATTGAGATTCAGAAGCACTTCAGCGCCCTGCGCACGGGCCTGTGCCGCGACTCCGGGTGACCACAGATCTTCACAGATGCTCAGACCGTAGCGCTGACCAGCCCACTCGAAAACCACCGCGTCATGGCCCGGTTCGAAATGCCGCCGGTCGTCGAAAACGCCGTAATTGGGCAGACGTTGCTTGCGGTAATTGTGCAGGATGCCGCCACCACCGATGACCGCGGCGGAATTGAACACGGCAGAATCGGTGAACTCGGGGTAGCCCACCACCAGCAACATGTCATCCGCGGCCCGAATCAGATCTTGCAGGCCCTCGGCGATCACTTCAGGCAGACCGCGCCGCTGCAGCAGATCATCGGCGGGATAACCCAGCAGGGCCAGCTCCGGACAGAGCAGCACGCCCGCCCCCGCCGCCCGCGCCTCGCGTGCGGCGCCAATGATGCGCGCCACATTGCCGGCCACATCGCCGACCCGCACCGGCAACTGCGCCAGGGCCACTGCTGACAAATCCATCGAACAAGACTCCGGAACGAAAAAGGCCCGGGATTTCCCGGGCCATGAACTGATTTGACTTACCCAGCGGACTTCAGGACAACGCTTCCTTCATCGCCTGTCCCAGCAGACCTGGCGAGCGCACCGTGGCCACTCCAGCCGCTTCCAGCGCCGCGAACTTATCATCCGCAGTGCCCTTGCCGCCGGCGATGATCGCGCCCGCATGGCCCATCCGCTTGCCCGGAGGGGCGGTCACCCCGGCGATGTAGGCCACGACAGGCTTGGTCACATGCGACTTGATGTAATCCGCAGCCTCCTCTTCCTTGCTGCCGCCGATCTCACCAACCATGATGATGCCTTCGGTCTGAGGATCGTCCTGGAAACGCGCCAGGCAGTCGATGAAGCCCACGCCATGCACCGGATCGCCGCCGATCCCGACACAGGTGGACTGCCCAAGACCATTATTGGTGGTCTGGAAGACCGCTTCATAGGTCAGCGTGCCGGAACGCGACACAATGCCGATCTTGCCGGGCTGGTGAATGTGCCCCGGCATGATGCCGATCTTGCACTCCCCCGGCGTGATCGTGCCCGGGCAATTGGGGCCGATCAGCACCGCATCAGGGTAATCCTCCAGCGCCGCCTTGACCTTGACCATGTCGGCCACCGGAATATGCTCGGTGATGCAGACAATCACCTGGATGCCGGCATCGGCCGCCTCCAGGATGGCATCTGCGGCAAAAGGCGCCGGCACGTAGATCATGCTGGCATTGGCGCCGGTTTCCGCCACGGCCTGATGGCAGGTGTTAAAGACCGGACGGTCCAGATGCATCGAGCCGGCCTTGCCGGGGGTGACGCCACCCACCAGCTGGGTGCCATAGGCAATCGCCTGCTCGGAATGGAAACTGCCCTGTTTGCCGGTAAAGCCCTGGCAGATGACTTTGGTGTCTTTGTTGATCAGGATGCTCATGGATCAGGCCCCCTTGGCTGCAGCGACCACACGCTCGGCAGCATCGGTCAAATCGGTGGCGGCGATGATGTCAAAGCCGCTGGATGCCAGAATTTCCCGGCCCTTTTCCACATTGGTCCCTTCCAGCCGCGCGACAATGGGAATGGTCAATCCGACTTCCTTGACCGCGGAAACGATCCCCTCGGCGATCAGGTCGCAACGTACGATGCCGCCGAAAATATTGACCAGAATCGCCTTTACATCAGATCCTGATGTGATCAGCTTGAACGCCTCGGCAACGCGCTCGGCCGTGGTGCCACCGCCGACGTCGAGGAAATTGGCGGGCTGGCCACCGTGCAGCTTGATGATGTCCATGGTCGCCATCGCCAGACCGGCACCATTGACCATGCAACCGATATCACCTTCCAGGGTGACGTAGTTCAATCCGTGAGCGGCAGCCGCACGCTCCTTTTCGTCTTCCTGGCTTGGATCTCGCAACTCCGCAATCGCCTTCTGCCGGAACAGCGCGTTGTCGTCGATATTCAGCTTGCCATCCAGCGGCAGCAGATGACCGGCCTCGGTCACGATCAGCGGATTGATTTCGACCAGCCCGGCATCGCATTCCATGAAAATGCGGTACAGACCGTGCAGCACCTTGTAGAGCTCGCCCACCTGCGCTTTGTCCAGACCGAGAAAAAATCCGATTTCCCGGGCGTGGAACCCCTGCAGGCCCGCTGCCGGATTGATGTAAACCGTCTTGATCCGATCCGGTGTTTCTTCCGCCACTTCCTCGATACTCATGCCGCCATCGGGTGAGGCGATGATCGCCACGCGCTCCGAACTGCGGTCGACCAGCATCGACAGATACAGTTCGCGCGCGATTGGCTGAGGCGATTCGACATACACCGAATTCACCGGCAATCCTTCAGGTCCGGTCTGGATCGTCACCAGCCGCGACCCCAGCATCGCGTCCGCCGCTTCTTCCACGGCATCGATGCTGTCCACGAGCTTGACGCCACCGGCCTTGCCGCGTGCGCCCGCATGCACCTGCGCTTTCACCACCCAGCGCGTTCCGCCCAGAGCCTTGGCTTTCTGGCGCGCTTCGTCTATCGAACTGGCCAGCTCACCAGGCGGTACGGGGATGCCGAACCGGGCAAACAGGTCTTTTGCCTGATACTCGTGTAAATTCATGTTTGAATTCCTTCAAGAAAACGCCGCGAAGGCTAGCGCATTCGGACCGGCGGAGCAAAGACATCAACGGATGATGATACTACTGCGATTGCTGTTGATCGGCGGGATTGTTTTTCTGGCCTTCCGGGCCTGGCGCATGATCCGCCCCCCGCAGGACGCAAAAGAGAAAGATTCCTTTGCGCCCATGGTCAAGTGCGCCGTTTGCGAGCAGCACGTTCCAAAGCAGCTCGCCCAGGAGAAGGACGGCCTTCACTACTGCGACAAGCACCTTCCGACCGACATGGACTAGCATCGATGCCGCCAGTTTCGCGCATGTCAGGCGTGGATCCCTGGCGCACGCTGGAAGCCCTGAGCTTTTACCGTGCCGCGGTCTGCGTCGCCCTGCTCACCCTGGCCGCAAGTGCCTATCGTCCACCTTATTTCATCGGTCCGAATGCGCCGCTGATCGATGCCTGCCTGTTCGGCTATCTGTTCCTCGCCGCATTGCTCCTGGTTCTGGTCAGAGGACAGCGGCCTTCGCCCGCGTGGCAGGCAGCCATCCAGATCGGCCTGGATATCGTCGTCATCATCATCCTGGATTACGCTTCGGGCGGCATTGCCAGCGGGCTGAGCACGCTGCTGGTCACGCCAATCGCCGCCGGAAGCCTGCTGCTCGATCGACGCATGACCGCGCTGCCTCCGGCCATCGCGACCATTGCGCTGTTGCTGGTCGAAATCTTTCTCAATCTCGAGCAGGACGCCCATCCGCAGCAGTACACGCAAGCCGGCATCCTTGGAGCCGGACTCTTCGTCATCGCATTCAGCGGCAATGCCCTGGCCCGCCGCGCGCGCGAATCCGAGACCAGGGCCCGCCTGGCACAGAACAATCTTGCCAAGCTGGCGGCCCTGAGCGAATCGGTCATCCAGAAATTGCAGGCCGGCGTGGTCGTCATGGACGCCTCCGGCCACATCGAACTGATGAACCGGGCCGCGCGAAAGCTGCTCGGCAATCAAGCCACTCCAGGCAGCCATCTGGCAAGCTGCGCGGCGCCGCTGTGGCAGAAGCTGACGCTCTGGCGCGCCGATCCTGCGGCGCTCAGTAATTCTGCCCTGAGCTTCGCAAGCAACCAGCCGGCCTGGGCCCAATTCACCCGCCTTGGGGCCGGCAACAGCGCCTCCACCCTGATCGTACTCGATGATGCCAGCCGGGTAGCGGAGCAGGCTCAGTCGATGAAACTCGCATCGCTGGGCCGGCTGACCGCCAGCATCGCGCATGAACTGCGCAACCCTCTCGCCGCCATTCAGCACGCAGCAGAACTGGCCGGCGAGTCGCAACAGATCAGCGACGATGATCGCCCTCTGATCGACATCATCCAGCGCCAATCGCGACGTCTGGGTGAGGTCATCAACAGCATTCTGAATCTGTCGCGCAAGTCCAATGGTCAGGCCGACCCGGTGGAACTCGCCCCCTTGCTGCAGGAATGTCTGGATGAATTCCTGCAGGCCAGCACCCTGCGACCTGTCATCCACTGTGAAGTCCGGCCGGAATCCTGCAGAATCTTCATCGAACCCATTCAATTCATCCAGGTCATGCATAACCTGCTGGAAAATGCCTGCATTCACGGACGGGTCGACACCCACCCCCTGGAAATCAGCATCCACGCCAGGCCGTCGGCGGACGGCAGCCAGGTCTTGATCGATCTGCGCGACAATGGCCCGGGCATCTCGGCCGAGGTCGCGGCCCACGTGTTCGAGCCCTTCTTCAGCACCCACACCCAAGGCACCGGGCTTGGGCTCTTCATCACCCGCGAGTTGTGTAGTGCCGCCAATGGCGATCTCAGCCTGGTGCGTGACGACACCCTGGAACAGGGTGCCTATTTCCGGTTGAGCTTTCCCGCGGCCTCGAAGCAAACATGAGCAACCGCAAGGTCCTGGTGGTGGATGACGAGGCGGATATTCGCGCCTTGCTCGACATCACGCTTTCCCGCATGGGACTTGAAACCTGGACCGCGGCCAATCTTGCCGAGGCCAGGCAGGCGCTGCACAGCGACGCCTTTGACCTGTGCCTGACCGACATGCGTCTGCCCGATGGCCTCGGCGTCGAACTCGTCAGCCTGATCCATCAGGATTACCCGAATCTTCCGGTCGCCGTCATCACCGCCTATGGCAATGCCGAGGACGCGGTGAACAGCCTTAAAGCGGGCGCCTTCGACTTCGTCACCAAGCCAGTGGACATCAGCACCTTGCGCCGCCTGGTCGAAAGCGCACTGCAAACCGGCGTCAGCGAACCACCCAGCCAAGCCAAGACCGGCGCCCAGCAACTCAGCGGTAGAGCGCCCGCCATCGTCGAACTGCGGCGCATGATCGGCAAACTGGCACGCAATCAAGCACCGGTGCATATCCGTGGCGAGTCTGGCACCGGCAAGGAACTGGTCGCCCAATTGATCCATCAGGAAGGACCTCGGGCCGCACGCCCCTTTGTCCCGGTCAACTGTGGCGCCATTCCCACCGAGCTGATGGAAAGCGAGTTTTTCGGCCACGTCAAAGGCGCCTTCACCGGCGCCAGCAGCGATCGCGCCGGCCTGTTCCGTTCCGCCGACAGCGGCACGCTGTTCCTGGACGAGGTCGGCGACCTGCCTCTGCACATGCAGGTCAAACTGCTGCGCGCCATCCAGGAGCGCAAGATCCGCCCGCTGGGCAGCAGCGAGGAGATGGCCCTGGACGTCAGAATCATCTCTGCGACCCACCGAGACCTCCAGCAATTGATCCGCGAGCGGCGCTTTCGCGAAGATCTCTATTATCGGCTCAATGTGATCGAAGTCGTAACCCCTGCGTTGAGGGAACGCGCGCAGGACATTCCCGAACTGGCCCAGGAACTGCTGGAACGGATTTGCACGCGCCACCAGTTGCCGCGCACACGCCTGTCCAGACGCGCCCTGCATGCGCTCTCCAGCTACCCCTTCCCCGGCAATGTGCGAGAGTTGGAGAATATTCTGGAGCGGGCCGCGGCGCTCAGTGATGGACCCGACATCGACGTCGCCGACCTCAACTTGCCGACCGCCAAAACCGCTGCCGGCGCCGAACCGGCGCACCCGACCAGCATTGACGACTCGCTCGAGCACACCGAACGTCAACGCATCCTCGAAGCCCTGGAAAAAACACGTTACAACAAGACCCGAGCGGCCGAACTGCTCGGCATCAGCTTCCGCTCCCTGCGTTATCGCCTGAAGAAGCACGCCATCGACTAAAACTGTCAATAACTGACATTTATTGTCAGTTTCTGCGCGCCGCCGGTCTGCCGAAAAACGCGAACAGGCGCTCCTGGCGGGCACGTTCAAAATTGGCACGCCCTGTGCTTAGGGATACATGCCCACCCGGGGCACCAAGAATTCTTGACTTCCTTCTGGAGATTTACATGAAAAAAGTTCAACAGGGCTTTACTTTGATCGAACTGATGATCGTTGTTGCGATCATCGGCATCCTGGCCGCTATCGCCATTCCTGCTTACCAGGATTACATCGCACGCTCGCAGGTTTCCGAAGCTGTCGTGCTGCTTGATGGCGGCAAGACTGCAACCGAAGAATACGTATCCCAGCAGGGCGCCTTCCCGAGTGATGCCGAATTCAACGCCCTGGGCGTGGTCACCGGCGGCAAGTACGTTTCTGACGTTGCTGTCACCACCGCTGGCACCGACGGCGCTGGCGTTCTGACCGCGACGATGAAGAGCACCGGCGTCAGCAATGACATCAAGGGCAAGACCATCACCATGTCCCGCACCAACACCGGTGGCTGGACTTGCGCAGTGGGCACGATCACTTCCAAGTACGTGCCGCAAGCCTGTCGCTAATCGCGAGGCTGCTTAGAGTGCATCAAGGGCTGGCCTGAAGGCCGGCCCTTTTTTTATCGACCGCTCAGTCAAGGAGCCTCATGAAAACGAGCAATGGCTTCACTTTGATTGAACTCATGATCGTCATCGCCATTGTCGGCATTTTGGCGGCGATTGCGATGCCTGCCTACCAGAACTACATCGCTCGCTCGCAGGTGACCGAATCCATTCGCCTGCTGCTTGGCGCCCGTTCGGTCGTGGAAACCCAGGTCTCCGAAACCGGCCAGTTCCCCGCATCGCTTGCGGATCTGACCCTGCTCGGCGTCACCACCTCTGGCAAGTACGTCACCACAACTTCCGTTCAGGACAACGGCAGTGGCTCAGGCGCCATTATCGCCACCTTCAAATCGACCGGCACCTCCAGTCGAATCAGCGGCAAGACCATGGTGTTCTCACGCTCGAACTCGGCCAAATGGGTCTGCGAATCCGGCGGCGGCAACCCGGTCAGCGACACCTACCTGCCTCAGGGCTGTCGTTAAAAACCCTTCTAGCACCAGCTAGCGCCGCGCCAGCTGGCGCCTTGAGATCATGACAAAAACTCGCTTGTCCGGCTTTCTGGCCATTCTCTTGCTTGGCTGCACGCTGGCCTATCTCCCGGGACTCAAAGGCGCCTTCATCCTCGATGACTACCACGTCATCGCCAACAACCCGGCCGTCCACCCGGCCTCCCTGTCCTGGCAGAACCTGCAGGCCGCGGCCACCTCGACGAACGCCGGCCCCCTTGGACGGCCTGTCAGCATGGTGAGTTTTGCCCTGGTCAGCTTCGCGCGAGGACCGGAGGCCACCCCCCAGAAGCAGGCCAACCTGATCCTGCATGGCATTTGCGCAGGCCTGCTCATGCTTGTCGCCAATGCCCTGGCCCGCGCTGCCGGCCGAGCGCAGGACGCCCGCCTGATCGGACTCCTGGCCGCCGGCATCTGGGCCTTGCATCCCCTGCAGGTCTCCACCGTACTGTATGTGTCGCAAAGAATGACCATTCTCGCGACCCTGTTCAGCCTTCTAAGCCTGCTGCAATACCTTCTCGCGCGCCGTGCGCAGATGGAGCGGGGTCGCTCCGGACTGACATGGTTCGCTGGCGCCGCCCTGAGTGCTGCGGCGGCGAGCCTGGCCAAGGAGACCGGTCTGCTGACCCCCCTGTTCTGGCTGCTGACCGAGATCTACTTCCTCCGCTTCCGGGCGGCAAAACCAAGCCATGGCCGGGTCTTGCAGCGACTCTACCTGCTTGGCGCAAGCGCCGTGTTCCTGGCCGTGGCGTTCGTCCTCTGGCGACACGGCTCCGCCTACGTTCTGGACGGCTACGCCCGCCGCGAGTTCACGTTCAGCGAACGGGTACTCACCCAGTTCCGGGTACTCTGCCTGTATCTGCAAATGCTGGCCTTCCCGAACCTCGCCAGCATGACGCTTTATCATGATGACATCCGGCTGTCCCACGGATTGCTCAGCCCATGGACGACACTGAGCTCGCTACTGTTTCTCGCGAGCCTGCTGGCACTAGCCTGGTTTCGTCGCCGTCCCTGGCCCTGGGCCTGCTTCGCGATCGCGCTGTTCTTTGTCGGCCACGCCCTGGAATCAACGATTTTCGCGCTGGAAATCGCGTATGAACACAGAAACTACCTTCCCAGCACCGGATTTGCGATGGCGGCGGCGCTTGGCCTGATTCATCTTGGCCGGCAGTTGCCCAAGCGCAGACTTGTCGGCGCCGGCATGATTCTGCCCATCGTCGTGCTTGCCGGCCTGACCCTGGTGCGAACGCAGACCTGGGGTACGCCTTTTGAGATGCTGAAGCACAACCTTCAGCACCACCCTGACTCGCCAAGAACCCAACTCTGGGCCGGCGACACCTTCATGCAACTGGCCGCGATGGCACCAGAAGAAAACGGCAGCCGCTATCGACATGAGGCAAAGAAACATTACCTGCGCGCTCATGCCCTAAACCGGAGCCATATTTCCGGCCTGATCGAAGCCGCACAGATCGAAGCTCAACTTGACGGGCAGCTTTCAAAGGCCCGGGAGGAACAGCTCTGCCAGGAATTGCAAGACGGGATCTTACAGTCCTCGACCCTTTATACTCTGCAGGAAGCAGGCCTGCGCCTGCGGCATCAGCAGTCTTCGATCACCGTTCAGAATCTGCTGCACTGGAGCCAGTGCGGACTCGCCAATGCGCACCTGCGTCTCCAGGACCGTGAATTTCTGCAAGGTTTGCAAAGGCGGTGGAGCAATACCGATCAGTCGCTGAATTGAATCCCCGCACGACAACACAGGAATACAGATGCCCAGGCCGAGCGTTTCGATCATCCTGCCAGCGTTGAACGAGGCCAGTTCCATCACCGAACTGATCCGGGAGATCAAACGCCTGCACCCTGACGCCGAAGTCATCGTCGTCAACGATGGATCGCAAGACAACACCAGCGAGGCCGCCGCCGCCGCAGGCGCGACGGTCATCAACCATCCGTATCGCTGCGGCAATGGCGCCGCGATCAAGAGCGGGGCCCGCCAAGCGCAGGGTGAGATACTGGTTTTTCTGGATGGCGATGGCCAGCATGACCCGGCCGACATCAGCCAACTGCTCACGCGCATGGACGATGGATATGATCTGGCGATCGGCGCACGCCAGGGCCGCGCGGACCAGGCCAACTGGGCCCGGTGGTGTGGCAACCTGGCCTACAACAGACTGGCCGCACTCCTCGTCGGCCACCCGGTAGACGACCTGACCAGCGGATTCCGCGCGGTTCGCCGCACTCTGTTTCTCTCCATCCTGGATCTGTTGCCGAACGGATTTTCCTATCCGACGACCTCGACCATGGCCTTTTTCCGCGCCGGCCATCGCGTTGTGTTCGTCCCCATTTCCGTGCGCGAACGGACCGCCAACACGAACAGCCATATCAGGCTGTTGCACGATGGCGCACGGTTTTTCACCATCATTTTCCGCGTCGCCACCCTGTATTCACCGCTGAAAGTCTTCGTGCCTGTCGCCGCGCTGCTGTTTCTCAGCGGCGGCGCGTACTACGCCTACACCTTCTTGACGGAAGGCCGCTTCACCAACATGGGCGTGCTGCTTCTGGTTTCGTCCATTTTCGTATTCTTGATTGGGTTGCTTTCAGAACAGATTACGACACTGATTTACATGAATCTGAGGCACACCAGCCCAGCGCTGGCCGGCACGCCACCGAAGCACCAAACCGGCGACGTGACGGCACCCGCCTGCGACCCGCAGCCGTCAGACCCGGGCAACGCCGCCCGGACCTGACAGAAAGAATCGCCATTGATGCCCCCATCAGAACCGTATCAGACTGCCGCCGCGCAAAATCATTGCGCGCAGATGGATCACGCATGCCAAGTCTGATCCACGCCATGCCACCGCGTTCACGCCAGATCAGGCCGGAATCCACGCCGCTGCGCTCACGGTCACAGGCGTGGGTGACCGGAGCGGGCTTTGAGCAGGACGGCGCCGTTGAATTCACACCGGAATCCGGCCGGCCGCCTCGGCGCGTCGCCCCGGCACCCGTCGACCGGGGAGACGAAGCCAGGTGAATTCCACCGCACAGACCCTGAAGCGTCTGTTGACAAAAGACGAGCAATTCCAGTTTTTCGTGATCGTTGCGGTGGCGGTCGGCCTGGCGCTGTCTGAAGCCGCCGGCATCGCCTCCATCATTCCTTTTCTGTCGGTCATCACCAATCCGGACACGATCCAGAACAACCCCTACCTGTCAGAGGCCTACCAGACCCTGCGCTTTACCAGCGAGGATGCTTTCCGGACGGCCACCGGCGCCTTTGCTGTTGCGGCCTTTGCGCTCGGAGCAATCTACAAGATTGCCGCCAATTACCTGGTAACCAAGTTCATTGCACGCCGCCGCCAGAGCCTGAGCCGGCGACTGCTGCAGAGCTTTCTGCAACGCCCGTACAGTTATTTCCTGAGCCAGAACCCCGCGAACATCACGAAATCCATCATGTCGGAAGCGGAAATCGCGGTTTCCCGCTTCATCCGCCCTCTGGTCGACGCGCTTGCGAGTTCTCTGGTCGTTCTGGCACTGGTCATCCTGATCGTGGTCATCAACCCCAAAGCTGCCATGGCCATCGCGCTCTCCCTGGGCATGGCCTATTTGTTGATCTATGCGCTGCTGCGCGGCAGCATCGCCAGATCAGGGCAACTGCGCCTCGCCACCGACCGCGCGCGTTACAAGTCCGTCCAGGAAGTGATCGGCGGAATCAAGGAAATCAAGTTGCTGGGCACCGAGGCCAACTATCTCAAGCTCTTCGAGCAGACATCGGAAAAGCTGACCCAACTGGACGCGAAAGCCAATGTGCTGGCCTTTGTCCCGCGGTATACGCTGGAAACCGTGGCCATCGCCGTTCTCGTATTCATTGCCCTCTTGATGCAACCGGAAGGTGGTCCCTCGAGCGCCTTTCTGCCATCACTGGGCGCCTATGCGATTGCCGGCTTTCGCCTCTTGCCGGCCGTCCAGAAACTCTATGCTTCGGCAGTCGAAATCCGGTACGGCAAGGCCGCAGCCCAGGCCGTTGCCGAAGAGCTTTCCAGGCTGCGCCAACCGCTCGCAGGAGATGCCCGTCCGCCACCGCCGAGCACATCAGCGCCCGCGCTGAAGATCCGTCTCGAAGACCTCAGCTTCACCTACCCTCAAAGCAAGAAGAAGGTCCTGCGTCACATCAATCTCACCATTCCCACCGGCGCGGTGCTCGGTCTGGCAGGCGACAGCGGCGCCGGAAAATCAACCCTGGTGGACATTATTCTGGGATTGTTGCCGGCTAGTGAAGGCCGGGTCATCATCGACGGCCAGGCCCTGACGGAAACCGTGATGAGGCGCTGGCACCAGCAGATCGGGTACGTCCCCCAGTCGATCTATCTCGCCGACCAGACTGTCGCAACGAATATTGCCTTTTGTGAATCTTTGGAGGAAATCGATATGGATCAGGTGGTGCGCGCGGCCACCACCGCCCAGATACACAGCAGCATTGTCGCCATGCCCGATGGCTACGACACGCGCATAGGAGACAGGGGCGTCAGATTGTCGGGCGGACAGCGCCAGCGCATCGGGATCGCCAGAGCGCTGTACCGTCATCCTGAACTGCTGGTTCTGGATGAAGCCACCAACGCCATCGACACCGGAACCGAACGGCAATTGATGGACAGCATTCGCAGCACCTACCCTGACCAGACTCTCATCCTCATCACCCACCGGCTCGATGGCCTGAAGGTGTGCGACACCATCGCCTGGCTCGAGGACGGCGTCATTTCCAGACAGGGCACCTACACCGAACTTTTTGCCAACAATACCTAGATGGACAACACCTCCGCACCATACCGGCAGCATCGACCGGCAACTGATTCCTGGCCAGCCAGGGTGCCATGGCCCTGTGCGCCTGCGAGACGCATCAGTTACGTGAACGGCCACCACATAAGAACGACCGACTGTGATGGACCTCTCCTGAACCGCATCGCTTACGCGGGGACTGGCCGCTCTCGCTGCCTCGCACATGGGCGAAACTAGTATGAACACCATGGACTTGAGCGCCGCAGTTGAAACCGTGATCAAGCGCCGCCGGTCGACCCGGCGATTCGCCAGCACACCGCTAAAACGAGAGATCCTGCTGCGCCTCATTGAGGCCGGCATCTGGGCACCTAGCGGATCCAACTGGCAGAATCAGCGATTCCTGCTCATCGAGGAGAAATCGGAAATCGAGCGCCTGGGCAGGCTTCGATACGTCTGGCCATATCGCAACGCAGACCCGGATTCGCCAAGGCTGAGAGAGAAAAACCCGGCAGGCATCATCGGCATGGCCAGCGCGGTGATCGTGGTTTTCTCGGATGCATTCGAGAATGACCGCAGAAACCATGGCGAATACCACATCTGGCAATGCCTGGAGACACAGAACTGTGCGGCGGCGATCCAGAACATGCTACTGATGGCCACCAGCCTGAAACTGGCGAGTTGCTGGGTCTCCGCCTCAGCCGACATGAATCACACCCGGCTCCTTTCCGGGCACTCATGGAGAGAGGCGCTGGCCGATTTCGACCTGCCTGAGCATTTCCGGATTCAGGGCCTAGTCCTGCTCGGAGAACCTGACAAGACCGATGCCGAAGGTTTTCCAAGAGGCGAGTCCAAACACGGCGCGACGGTCTGGCAAAGTACGCAGCGCAAGCCGCTGGAGCAGTACCTGATCGGCCGACGCCAAGCTCACCAACCGCTTGCGAAAGGGCCCGGCACCCTGGCGAAAAGCTGGTTGAAAATCGCATCCAGGCTGATCCGCCTCTTGCAGGTTTTGATTCGGCACCTGGATCGCAGCATTCAGACCATAGAAATCCGGCACATCCTGAGCCAGCGAAATTAGAATGAATCCAAAAGAGGTTCGAATCGCCATTGCCGGCAGCTTCGGATACATGGACATCGGGGACGAGGCCATGCTCACCGAAGACCTGCGATTTCTGAAGGAAGATCTCGAGATCCCCGCCAAACAAATCTATTTGATCGGCCAGCAGCCGAATTACGTCGCCGAGTACCACAAGCACCCGATCACACGATGCTTCTCCTCTCAATGGATGGAGGCGAACTGGTGGCATCTGCGTCGCCAGAGACGGACGCTCCACCGTACGCGCCGACTGGCCAGACGGTTGCTCGGCCTGGACAACCCCGCGCATTACCCCGAACTCGATTCGACCCTGCGCGCCTGCCATGCCGCGCTGATCACCGGCGGCGGCACCATCAACACCCGGGACGAAGCGGGTTACAGCATTCGCCGCATGCACCGGTTGGTCGATCATTTCAAATCATGCGGCCTGCCGGTCTTCATGAGCGGCCAGACCATCGGGCCACTGGGAATCGACGCGGAGCATGATCAGCTCGCAAGAGAAATCCTGGCACAGGTGGACGTATTGACGGTCCGCGATCAAGATCATTCCAGGAATTGTCTGGAGCGCCTGGGCTGCAAGCCAAATGTCCTGCTGGAGACCTTTGATGATGCCTACACGCTTGAGTACGCGTCCGCGCAATTGCCTGAGGACACCCTCGAGTTTCTCTCTCAGGACGTCACCATTGCGGTCAACACAACGGAGTACACCGGCAATCTTCCTGAACAACAGGCTTTCATCGCGAAGCTCTGCGAACGGCTGATCGTGGATCGTAATCGGCAGATCGTCCTGATCAGCCACGCCCCGCAGGACCTGTTGAACCATCGCAAAATTCGCGAACGACTGACCGGCACATTACGGCAACGCGTCCATCTGCCGGACACGCGGCACTGGAGCGGATCCATGCTGAAACAGCTCATCTCACGCTGCGAGTTGGCGATTGGCGGACGCTACCACTTCATCGTCTTCGCGGGGACATCCAATACGCCGTTCGTAGGCATGTGCGGCAACGAATACTCTTTCATCAAGCAGCATGGTTTCGCGGCCGCACTGGAACTCGAGCACTTCATCCTCGATCCCGCGCAAAGCTGGAACGCCGACCTCCTCTGGTCGAAAATTGACCAGGCCTCTACGACGAGGCTCGACCTGGCGGACAGATTCTCCAGACCGTCCGCATCGATGAGACTGCTTGAGCAATGGCTGAAGGACCTGCAATAGACATGCTGAAGCCTCAGACGCCAATTCTCGATCAGGGCAGATCTCACGAGAACAGCGGTGAATGGAGGCTGGACATCGCCCAGCCGCAGGGCGAAGCCACAGCCGTTCAGTCCAGACCGGCTTTCGCACCGTTCGATCGATGTCGACCCACTGCCCTTGCGCCAATGACCGGCCGGCATGTGATGCAGACTCCGGATCTACAGGACCACGGCCTTTTTGCAACTCGGTTTTCAGCCAAGCGAAAAATCAGTGTGCGTGAACCGGGGCCGCCTTCGTGGAAAAGTGACGCCAGGCTTCACACCCTCATCCTGACAGGCTCCACCACAAGCCGCTGCGTGTCTGGCCAGCAGCCTTGATTGCAAGCACAAGCCTACGCCGTGGCATTGTCGGGCTCGTCGACTTCTGCATCCGCTTGATCGAGCATGCGTATCGGCTTTGCCCTGCGCTCCTGCCGCGGCCAATCATCTTGCTGGAGGGCGCGTTTGCCCATCTTGGCTGGTTCGAAATGTCGCCCATGAAGCTACGGCGAGAATGCTATAGGCGCGGCCTGGTGGCACTTCAATATCGCATCGAATCCGAACCAGTCGCCGACCTTCCCGACCTCCCGCTAGAGGCCTGTCACCGCGGAGTACAGCTTTTTCCTGCAGTGAAATATCAGCTGTGCATGAGCCTGGAAATCACGCCAGACCAGTTCGACAGGACCAATGACAAGCACTGGGCTGAAGCCCAGTACTGGCTCGCCCATGCCAGGAATACAGCCGATCAGCTCGCGAAGTACCTGACGCATACGAGACCCCGCGCGGTCATCACGATACAGGGCCACTTCATCGAAAGCGAAGTCGTCAGACAGCTCGCAACCCAGTTTTCGTATCAGGTCTATGTTCTGGAAAACTGCCTTTTTCCCCGCCGCATGCTTTGTGAAGCCGAATCCGGCCTGACGGTCAATCTCAATTCCAGCCTGATTTACTTCCATCGCCACCGCGCCTGCTTTCCCTCGGCCACCGAAAACATCCACTGGATGCGCTCTCAAATGCGCGCATTGGGCCACGATAAATTGATCGAACACCAATCACCAGGTCACGAATTCGCATGGCCCATGGCGGGCAAGCGCCTGCTCTTCCTGGCGCAGTGCTTTACCGATGCCTCGGTTCTCTTCGGTCGACATGGCCAATTCTCCAGCACCGACATCGTGCAGGCTCTGCTCACCTATGCCACGGCAACGCAGGCCTGCCTGGTCGTCAAACTTCACCCCAAGGAAAACGAGGGCGAGAACCCCTTGCATCGTCCCTACCGCCGCCTGACCGCACGTCGTCTCCGCAGTGCCGGACTCGTCCCGGATGATGCTTCGTCAACCTGCTACGAAATCGATGACAGCAATCGATACTCGACGCAGAAACTCATGCAGGAGGCTGACGTGGTGATCACCATCAACTCCCAAGCCGGACTGGAAGCGCAGGCCTTGGGCAAGGAAGTGGTATTGCTTGGGAATGCATTCTATTCAGGTCTGGGCACCTGCTGGAACATTCCAGATCCCGGCCTGCTGCCAGCCACTCTGGATGCCATTTTAGTCGACGGCAAGACGCGCATCGATCGCGCGCTTTTCGCACAATTTCTCAGGGTCTATCACGAAATTTACTGCGTCGAGAAATCGCCGCGCCATCTTGCCGGCGCCATTCGGCAACGCTCCAGGACGCCCCTGCGCCACCGACCATGATTGAACTGCCGGCCTGCGACTTGCGCTGCGGCATCCGGCAATACTGCACGCCTCAGGTTCTTCCATTGGACACGGCGTAGCGACCTAGAAAGTAGCCCCACGCACGGATGCACACACAGAGAAACTCCCGGCCACTTCTGAGCAAGCTGATCCTTTTTTTCGAATGGGCAATCAGACCCGTTTCGGACTTCACGTCATAAAGACGCGAAAGCTTGCCTGCAGAAAGACCGATCTGATAGCAGCGCTGCAGCGCACCACGCAGTGAGGTGTACGTCGTGTTCAGCGAATGGTGTACAACCGCGTTGGCCACATAGTGGCGGCAAGGCTTGCCGGGCGGACAGATTTGCGCGAGAAATGCCGTTTCATCGCCAACCGGTAGCATCTGACCAGGACCGATGTCAGGCAGCCAGCGTGCTCCGACCCGCTCCACTGCTTCACGGCGCACCGCCATGTTCGAACCAATCGGATAATGAAAATGGCCATAAATGACCGGAACAGGCCCGAGGTCGTGCTCGCACAACAGGCCTTCGCGTAGATTGTAGGATCGTTCTATCCAATCCGGCCCGCGCGCCGTCGAAACCGTTCTGCCACCGAAGACCGGGATGTGTGGGTGATCATTCGCATAAGACACGAAGGCATCAATCCAGCCAGGACTCGGCTGAATGTCATCGTCGGTAAACACAAGCAGATCGCCGCCCGCATGTTCCAGCGCAAGATTCAGCGAATTGCCTTTGCCTGGCACCGGATTGACCAGGGTTTTGGCCGGCAGCGCGGCACGAGCGCGTGCCAGGGCTTCGCTCTCCACAAAACCCGCACAGTTATAAACGACGATCAACTCCCAGGCAGCAAGCACTGGATGCGCCGCCAGGCCGGCATAAAACTCCAGCATCGTGTCCTGAGTCCCGCGGGTCGCCACACATACACTTACTTTCACATTGCCATCCTGGTCAGCCAGATTGCCTTGATTGCAGGCCTGATGCCGCGTCTTGCGACGCGACCATGGGGCCGAGTACCTGTTGATAAATTCTTCGGTGCGCCTGAACCATGCGTGCGGTACTGAACCGCAATCGGGCGTGCTCAATGGCCTGCTTGCTCAGCTCTGGCCATACGCTACCCGGCGCTGCCAATTGCTGCAGTCGTGCCGCGAATGCCTCGGCTCTGTTCGTTTCGCACAGAAAACCGGTTTCGTCATGAAGGACCACTTCCGGAAGGGACGAATTATCGCTGGCAACCACCGGCAAACCCGATGCCTGCGCCTCCAAAGCGACCAGACCAAAGCCTTCGAGTCTGGTGGGAAAGATCAATGCATCAACTGCCTGATAGACCGTTTCCATTTCCGCCTTGGTCTGCCTTGCCCCCAGCCAGCGACTGTTGATCGGTAACGCATCACGATCCGGCCGCTTGCGCTGAGCGGAAACGATCCACAACTCGAACCCAGCCCCCAGTTGGCGCATGATCGGCCCCAGCAATTCCACGCCTTTTCGGCGACTCCAACTGCCGACATACAGAATCCGAAAAGGCCGATGGGGCCGCTGCCGCGGCGCCAGGCCGGCGCGATTGGCGGGCGTCAGCCCATGATGGACAACTTCAGCCTCGCAGCCGAAAACCTGATTCACCATACGCGCCGTATAGGCGCTGACGGCAATCAACTTGCGTGCCTGACTAAAAGCCCTTCTCTCGATGGGCCGCACCCAGAAACGATGGTAAAGGCTCTGCGGCAGGCTCTTGTAAGCGGCCAGAGCCGGATCGTGAACGCAAAGATGGGCGGTGACCACACAAGGCAGACCGATCGGCCAGAACTTCGAATGCAACCAGGAATTCACATGCACGATATTGGCCCAGGGCGGCGCTGATGGCGGCCGGACTGACCATGGAGCAAATTCCGCACGCGCCGGCAACCAGGTGATTTCAGCCCTCAGGCCGGCCGCTTTCAAGTCCGTCACCAGTCTTTGCGTGAAGACATCCGTTCCAGTATGCGTGCGTACCGCCGGGAACCAGACTGCAGGTTTGTCTGGCTTCATGTGCTTTTCATCCGGAATTCTGGGCTTTTCTTGCGTAGGCGGCAACACGGAGCCCCTCACCACCAGACCATAGGGACTCAAGGCTGAAAAGGGGACAGATTATCGCATGGCGCCACCACCCGGGTTGGTGTCGCTGCAGCGCCAATACCGATCACCTGCCTCATCGGCGCTCGGTGCGCGCCTCAGCGCACTGCTCCAGCACGACTCGCCTCAAAACCTGCGCATACCGTTGCCAGGAAAATTGCTCCGCATGGCGCCGGACCCGATCTCGCGACAGCGGGGCACCGAGCAGTTCACACACCGCTTGTGCGAACTCAACTGCGCCCCCCGGCCTGACCAGCCGCCCCGAGCATCGAGGATCGACCGCATCCACCACACCGCCAGTCGCATAGGCCACCGTGGCCAGACCGGCGGCGGCAGCCTCGATCGCGACCATCCCGAAACCTTCGGGATCCCCCTCAATCTGCCGCACCGGAAACACATGCAGATCGGCGGCGGCATATGCGGCGCGCAGTTCCTCGCTGTCCATGGCCATCGCCCCCAGAATCAGGACATTGCGCTGCAGACCAAGCCGTACGACTGCCTCCCGAATGGCCGCCACCACGCGACCTCGCCCGGACTCCGGTTCGGCGCCGATAAGGACGAAGCAGATCTCCGGAAAGGACTCGACAACGCGCGGCAACACGTCCTCAACAAACTCCAGAAAGCCCTTGCGCGGCACGATCCGTCCGACCCCCAGCAACAGCGGACGACCGGACAGACCATGACGCCGCCGAAAGGCCTGCGACCCGTTACTTGCGGGCGGCAAATGGACACCGGGGTGAAGAATTTCGATCCGACCGGACGACGCCCCGCGGAGCTCAAGCTGCTCCCGCGTGAATGAGCTGTTGGCCAGGACGCGGTGGGCATGACGCGCTGCGGCCAGAAATACGGCCTGGTAGATCGCCGAGCGGTAGACCACGTCGAGCCCATGGGCGAAGACCAGGTATCGGCAGTCACTGCGCCATGCGGCGAAACGGGCCAGCGGCGCCATCAGCACCGAGCCGGCGACCACCAGATCATAATCCCCGCGCCGGACGCGGAGCAGCGTCAGCAGCGCACCCGGATAGAAGCGCAGAATCGCAAAGGGATGGCGGCGGATACAACGCACGCCAGAATGCGCAAAGCCTGGCGGGCCGATCACATCCACCGTCGTACAGGCGGCAAGGACAGAAGTGGCCTCGAACATGAGCCTTTCAATACCGCCCGTAAGTGGCGGGAGATTGCGACTCAAAATCAGTATTTTCATCGCTCGCAGCGACCACCGTGTCTGCAATCCATGGGACCCGCCGTCAGCCTGTGGGAGGCGACGCAGAATATCCCGAATCGCCACGCTCGCCCACACCGCGAGACTGCCCTGCGCGCAAGCCGCTGGCTCAGGGCCCTTCCCGGACGGATCCATTCGGCAGCCCACCCGGCAAATGCCGGCCTCGCCAGGGCGCGGCGCAAATTGTTGTTTCCGCCAAGCTTGCATTAACATGCCGATAATCAAGGGAGTCAGGGACCTATGGCAAAAGAGGAACAGGCAGCCCGCTATCTGGGCGGCCTAGCACGCAGGCTGGTCAAGGAAAGCATACTTGACGAAGCCCAGGCGCAGACGGCGCAGGCGGCGGCACTCAAGGCCCGCCAGTCCTTGGTGCACTACCTGGTCGAAAACAAACTGGCCTCCGCCTCAGCCATCGCCACGGCGGCAAGCAATGAGTTTGGCATGCCGCTGCTGGATCTCAACGCGATTCAGATCGATCAGCAGGTGATCGAGAAAGTCGACGCCAAACTGATCGAGAAGCATCACGCCTTGCCGATCTTCGTTCGCGGCAAACGCTTGTTTCTGGCGATCTCCGATCCGACCAACCTGGAAGCGATCGACGAGTTCAAATTCAATACCGGCCTGATCACCGAAGGCGTCCTGTGCGAGGAACACAAACTCAAGGCGGCGGTGGAAAAGGTCTTGTCGGCGATGGACTCGGCCAACATGAATCTGGACGATGCCGATCTCGACAATCTGGACATCGAGGAAGGCGGGGGATCGGCGGAGTCCGCCAGCGACATCACCCGCGCCGATGCCGACGATGCGCCGATCGTCCGCTTCGTCAACAAGATCCTGCTCGACGCCATCAACAAGGGCGCATCCGACATCCATCTCGAACCTTACGAGTACAAGTACCGGGTCCGCGTGCGACTCGACGGCATGCTGCAGGAAGTCGCCTCGCCGCCGGTTTCGCAGGGCATGCGGATTGCTGCCCGCATCAAGGTGATGGCCAGACTCGACCTCGCCGAACGTCGCGTCCCGCAGGATGGCCGCATCAAGCTCAAGCTGTCGAAAAACAAGGCCATCGATTTTCGCGTCAACTCCTGCCCGATCCTGTTCGGCGAAAAGATCGTACTGCGTATTCTGGATCCCTCAAGCGCCAAACTGGGCATCGATGCGCTGGGCTACGAGCCGTTCCAGAAGGAGCTTTATCTCAAGGCCCTGAGCAAACCCTATGGCATGATCCTGGTCACCGGACCGACCGGCTCGGGCAAGACGGTTTCGCTGTACACCGGCGTGAATATTCTGAACACCCCTGACCGGAATATTTCCACGGCCGAAGACCCGGCAGAAATCAATCTGGAAGGCGTCAACCAGGTCAACGTCAATCCGAAGGTGGGCCTGACCTTCGCTTCGGCCCTGAAGGCCTTTCTGCGCCAGGACCCGGACATCATTCTGGTGGGGGAAATTCGCGACCTGGAAACGGCGGAAATTGCGATCAAGGCGGCTCAGACCGGTCACCTGGTGCTGTCCACGCTGCATACCAATGATGCGCCTCAGACCTTGACGCGTCTGCTTAACATGGGCGTGCCGGCGTTCAACATTGCGACCTCCGTAACCTTGATCATCGCCCAGAGACTGGCCCGGCGAATCTGCAAGAGTTGTCGCAAACAGGTTGATATTCCGAGAGAGGAACTGATCAAGGAAGGCTTTACCGACGAAGATCTGGCCGACCCGAACTTCGCCATCTATGAACCCGAAGGCTGTGAAAACTGCAACGGCGGATACAAAGGCCGGGTCGGCATCTATCAGGTCATGCCGGTGAGCGAGGAAATGGGCCGCATCATCATGCAGGAGGGCAACTCCATCCAGATTGCAGACCAGGCCGCCAAAGAAGGCATCTGGGATCTGCGCAAATCCGCTTTGCAGAAAGTCCGACAGGGACTGACCAGCCTCACCGAGGCAAACCGGGTCACACTGGATTAGTATAGCCTCCAGAATCAAGCAAGCATCGGCGAGTGGAACATGGCAGGAAGTGAGAAGAAGCTCTTCACCTATCGATGGGAAGCCGTCAATAAAGCGGGCACCAGGGTCAAGGGCGTCATAGAGGCGGCCAGCGACACGGCCGCAAAATCCGAACTGCGCAAACAGCAGTTGCGACAGGTCAAGCTGAAGAAGGAAATGCAGCTCTTCGGCAAGCGCAAGAAACCGATCCTGTCGCAGGACATCTCCATTTTCAGCCGCCAGCTCGCGACCATGATGCAGGCTGGCGTGCCCCTGGTGCAGGCCCTGGACATCGTTGCTCGCGGGCACGAAAACCCGTCCATGGGAGAGCTGATCGACAAGCTCAAGACCAGCATCGAGTCCGGCTCCACGCTGGCGGAATCACTGGCCGAGCACCCGGATCATTTCGACGATCTCTTCGTCAACCTGACCGCCGCCGGTGAGGCCTCAGGCGCGCTGGAAAATCTGCTCGACAAGATCGCGACCTACAAGGAAAAAACCGAGGCGATCAAGAAGAAGGTTAAAAAAGCTCTGACCTATCCGACCGCCGTCCTCGTCGTGGCCTTCATCGTGACCGCAATTCTGCTGATTTTTGTCGTCCCGACTTTCGAGGAACTGTTCAAGGGCTTTGGTGCCGAACTACCGGCATTTACCCAGTTCACCATCGACCTGTCGCAATGGATGCAGGCCTACTGGTTTTACGTGGTGGCCATCGTCGGCATCACCGCCTACAGTTTTTCGAAGGCGAAGAAGCGATCGCCGGCCTTTCGCCGTCTGCTTGACCGCATCGCATTGCGCCTGCCGGTCATCGGAGACATCCTGGAAAAATCGGCGGTCGCACGTTTCGCCCGCACCCTGTCCACCATGTTTTCCGCCGGCGTGCCACTGGTTGACGCGCTGGAATCGGTCGCCAAGGCCGCCGGCAACATCATCTTTGAAGAAGCCATCATGACCATGCGCGAGCAGGTCTCCACCGGTACCCAGCTCCAGCTCACCATGGCGCAATCCGGGATCTTTCCGGCAATGGCCACGCAGATGGTCGCAATCGGCGAGGAATCCGGCTCGCTGGACGGCATGTGCGCCAAGGTGGCCGATTTCTACGAAGAGGAGGTCGACGCCCTGGTTGATTCCCTGTCCAGCCTGCTGGAACCGATGATCATGGCCATCCTGGGTGTCCTCGTCGGCGGCCTGGTCGTCTCCATGTATCTTCCAATTTTCAAACTCGGCGCCGTCGTCTAAGAAACCCTATGTCCCTACTCGATTTGCTGAGCGCCTCACCGGCGCTCTGGCTGTTTGTTTGCGGCATCCTCGGGTTGCTCGTCGGCAGCTTCCTGAATGTGGTGATCTCCCGCCTGCCGCAGATGATGGAAGCACAGTGGCGAACGGAATGCTCGCTGCTGCTGGATCTGGATGCGCCGCAGGAGGAAAGGGTATCCCTGTCCCGGCCAGCTTCACGCTGCCCGCAATGCGCCACGCCAATTCGCCCCTGGCAGAATATCCCGGTACTCAGCTATCTGCTGCTGCGCGGTCGATGCGCGCAGTGCCAGACCCGCATCCCGCTGCAATACCCGGCCATCGAACTGAGTTCCTGCGCGCTGGCGCTCTGGGCGGGCTGGCACTTCGGCTTTGGCACCGCCGCCATCGCCGCCCTGGTGCTGGCCTGGTCCCTGCTCGCTCTCGCTGCAATCGATGCCAGAACCCAGTTGCTGCCGGACAGCATGGTCCTGCCATTGCTGTGGCTTGGCCTGCTGCTCAACCTGTGGGAGGTCTTTGTTCCGCTGCAGGATGCCGTGGTCGGCGCGATGGCCGGCTATCTAAGCCTCTGGCTGGTCTATCACGGCTTCCGCCTGCTGACCGGCAAGGAGGGCATGGGTTATGGCGACTTCAAGCTGTTCGCCGCACTCGGCGCCTGGATGGGCTGGCAGCTGTTGCCCTGGATCATCCTCGCTTCATCGCTGGTCGGAGCCAGTGTCGGCATTGTCATGATGCTGAGCAAGCGCCTGCAACAGGGCCAGGCCATGCCTTTCGGCCCTTATCTGGCAGCCGCCGGTTGGCTGGCTTTTCTTTATGGCCAGGATTTCTCCAACTGGTATCTGAGCCGGATGGCATGAGTCTCTGCATCGGCCTGACCGGCGGCATCGCCAGCGGCAAGAGCACGGTCGCCCGACTTTTCGCGGCGCTGAACGTTCCCATCATTGACGCAGACCAGGTCGCGCGCGACGTGGTCGAGCCCGGAAGCGCCGGCCTGCAGGCCGTGAGCGCGCATTTCGGCGCCGGAATCCTGCTCGCCGATGGCACACTGGATCGTGCGCTGATGCGCGAGAAGGTTTTTTCCGACCCGCAGCAAAGGCGCGCCCTCGAAGCCATCCTGCATCCTCTGATCAGGCAGGAGTTGCTACGCTGGCGCGAGCAGCTCAAAGCGCCCTACGGCATCCTGATGGCCCCCATCATGCGGGAAGCCGGGTTCGACCAACTGGTCGATCGCATCGTCGTTGTCGACGTCAGCCGGCAGACGCAGAAAGCGCGCCTGATGTCGCGAGATGAGATCAGCGAAGAACTTGCGGAAAACATGCTGCAGGCCCAGGCCAGCCGCGAGCAAAGACTCGCGATCGCCGACGATCTGATCGACAATTCCGGCTCCCCGGCGCAACTGGAACAACGGGTTCAGGAACTCCACAGACAGTTTGCAGACGCATCACTCGCACCGTCCATTTGAATGGCCGCCGGCAAACCCTGACAATGCGCGTTCAGTCGCCTTGAAATCCAGCGTGAGCCAGCAAGACATCATTTTTGAACAACCTGTCAGCGAGCGTGTGCGCACGATGCTGAGGCTGGAGCACCTGTTTGCTCAGCTCGCGCACCATCGGGCCGATGAAAGCCCCTGGGGCATGCGCGCCAGCGTCAATGCCCTGATCGACATCCTCAGCCTGTTCAGCCGGAATGACCTCAAGACCGAAATCACCCGAGCGCTGAACGAGAAACGCAAAGCGCTGGAGCCCCTGCGCGAACGCAGCGGAGTCAACACCGCGCTGCTGGATCAGACCCTGGAGCGTCTGCAGCGCAGTTTCATGGCAGTGCAGCAACAATCGACCCAGGCGATCAGCCAGACCCTGAAGCAAAGCGAATTTCTTCTTGCAATCATCAATCGCAGCGCCATTCCGGGCGGCACCAGCCATATTGACATGCCGAGCTTTCATCGATGGCTGCAGGCCCCGAATGCCCGTCGAGGCGAGGATCTGTCCCACTGGCTCGGACAGCTGAGCGTGTATGAAGAGGCCGCGCGTCTGTATCTGGAACTGCTGCGGCAGAGCAGCCGCTGGCAGGAAGCCGTCACCGAGGAGGGCATGTATGTCCATGTCAACCAGGAAAAATTCCAGCTGATTCGCATCGCCGTTGCGGCCGACAGCCTGCTCTACCCCGAGATCAGTGCCGGCCGCCAACGTTTTACCGTTCGCTTCATGCATCAGGACTCGGCCCTGGAACGCGAGCTTTTCGTCGCCGAACCGACCCCGTTCCTGCTCAATCTATGCAGCCTGTAAAATGCCCCCAATGCCGCGCCAGGACGGACCTCAGCGCGAACAATCCGTGGCGACCCTTTTGCTGCGAACGCTGCAAGCTCATCGACCTCGGCGAATGGTTCGAGGAAACCCGCAGCATTCCGACCCATGAAAGCCCGGCCTGGAGCGAATCCGACGAGAAGCCGCCTTACCAGTAGGCGCTGATCCCCGCCACGCCCTGGGCGCCGTGCGCAAAGGCCTGCTCCAGATCTCCGGCGTGCACGCCGCCGATCGCGTACACCGGACAGTTGATCGATTCCACCAAGCTTTTGAAACCGGCCCAGCCCAGACCGCTCACACCGGGATGACTGGGCGTCGGCGCCAGTGAGCCGAGAACCAGCGCATCCACCCCTAGTTTGACAGCCAGTGCCAGCTCGGTGGCATCGTGACAGGAAGCCATCAGCCAGTACCCGGTCGCGACCGGACGGCGGTCGAAGTGCCTCAGCTCTGCCGCCCGAAGGTGCAGACCACGGATGCCCGGAAGATCCAGCGGGAGTTCGGCGCGATCGACCAGCAGGCTGGCGCCCGCATCCTGCAGCAGCGGCGCCATCCGCTCGACACAGCGCCGATACGCCGCAAGATCGAGAGCTGGCGCTCGCAGACGCAGCAATTTGTGGCCGCGCTCAAGCACGCCGACCAGGCGAGCCCGCAGTTCTCTGTCATCGGCGAACGCACCGGTGACCGGGAGCTCGCTGGGCAAGCGCAAGGCGTGCACGATCGGGGCATCGGCTTCCAGAAGATCATAGTCCCAGATGTTTTCGGGGTGCACCCAGGCCAGGGCTTGGGATTCCAGTCCACAGGGCAGGCCGTCCCAGCCTTCGATCAGCCAGGTGTCCAGTTCCACCAGCCGGTCCGTATAGGCATGGCGGATGCGGATCAGAGGCCGTGCCCTGGTCGGCGTCACGCCAAGTTCTTCCTGCAGTTCCCGACCCAGTGCCTGACGGGGGGATTCCCCGGCCTCGATCTTGCCTCCCGGAAACTCCCAGCGCCCGGCCGCCATCTTGCCCTGGGGCCGTTGTGCGATCAGAACGCGGCCGTCTGGCCGTCGCAAGACCCCGGCCGCAACCGCGACTTTCACGACCGATATTCGGCGTTGATCTTGACGTAGTCGTAGCTAAAATCGCAGGTCCAGATCTGCACCGCAGCCGCACCGCGGCCAAGCCGGATGCGGATCTCGAATTCGCTGCGTTGCGCCACGGCAGCGCCGTGCGCTTCCTGGTATTGCGGATCCGGCTCACCCGAGCGGATGAGACAGACCTCGTCCAGAAACAAATCCAGGACACTGAGATCCAGAGCCTCGATCCGGCTGCGGCCGACCGCCGCGAGAATCCGCCCCCAATTCGGGTCACCGGCAAACGCGGCGGTCTTCACCAGGGGGGAATGGGCGACGCTGTACGCGACTTCACGCGCTTCGGCCACGCTGCTCGCGCCTTCAACCGTGACGGTGATGAAACGGGTGGCGCCTTCCGCGTCGCGCACACAGGCCTGCGCCAGTTCCCGGCAGACCTCGTTGAGGACACCAGCCAGGCGCTGCAGTTCGGCGCTACCGCGTTGCAGCGGCGCCATCGGCGCCTGTCCGGTGGCGATCAGCAGACAAGCGTCATTGGTCGAGGTGTCGCCATCCACGGTAATGGCATTGAAGGACTGGGCCACGGCCTGTGCCAGCAATTCATCCAGCAGGCCGGCCTCAAGCCTGGCATCGGTCGCCACCAGTGCAAGCATGGTGGCCATGTCCGGACGGATCATGCCCGCACCTTTCGCCATGCCCGTCACGGTGACCGTCTCACCATTAATGACCAGTTGCCGAGACACGGCTTTGGGCTGCGTGTCCGTCGTCATGATGGCGCGACAGGCCCGCCCCCAGCCGGATTCATCCAGCGCCTGTACCAGCGCCGGCAGGGCCTGGCGGAATGGCTGCAGCGGCAAGGCTTCACCGATGACCCCGGTGGACAGGGGCAACACGGCCTGGGGCAGCAGGTCGGCATGCTCGGCCACCAGTTCACAGGTCTGCCGCGCCGCCTCCAGGCCCTGCGCGCCGGTACCGGCATTGGCATTGCCTGCATTGATCAGGATGGCGCGAATCGGAGTGGCGGAAGCCAGATGTTCGCGCGCGACGATGACCGGCGCGGCGCAGAATGCATTGCGCGTGAATACGCCGCTGACCTGTGTGCCCTCGGCCAGCCGCAGCAGGACCAGATCATCACGCCCTCGGTAGCGAATACCGGCGGCACTTGCGGACAGCTCGACTCCACGCACCGCCAGCAATTCGGCCAGGGGCGGCAAATTCACCGCCATCAGAGCTTACCGTGGCACTGCTTGTATTTCTTGCCGGAACCGCAGGGACAAGGTTCATTCCGACCAACCTTGCGTTCCTCGCGGGTGAATGTCGCCGGCTTGGGTGGCGCGGCTGGGCGCGGGACCGCCCGGACGCGGCTGGCCGCGGCAGCCGGCTTCGCGGCCTCTGCTGATTCCGCGGCGGACGCATCGGCCGCCAGGGCGCTCGACGCCTCGGCATGCTCGAAATGCATCTCACGTTCGCGCCGCGCCTGGTCCACACGCTCGATATCTTCCGGCTGCTGGATTCTCACCTTGCAGACGATGCTGCTGACTTCCTGCTTGTAGCGTTCGATCAATTCGGCAAACATCGCGAACGCCTCGCGCTTGTATTCCTGCTTGGGGTCCTTCTGCGCGTAACCGCGCAGGTGAATACCCTTGCGCAAATAGTCCATCGCCGCCAGATGTTCGCGCCACAGGGTATCAAGCACCTGCAACATGATCGCCTTCTCGAAATGATCCAGCGATTCGTCGCCGGCCTGCCGCCGTTTTTCGAGGTAGTCGCCCTCGATCTTCTCGATGATGCGAGCCAGCAGCGCCTCATCCGACAGGCCCTTGTCCTGATCCAGCCAGTCCTTGAGTTCCACCGTGCAGCCGAACTCGCGCGCGAGCACATCCTGCAGGTCATCCAGGCGCCAGAGTTCCTCGGCACTGCCTTTGGGCACGTAGGTGCGGAACGTCTTTTCGAGCACATCGGTGCGGATCTGGGTGACCACCTCACGCAGCGACTCGTTCGACAGCAGGCCATCGCGCATCTCGTACACGACACGTCGCTGATCATTGGCGACGTTGTCGTATTCCAGCAGATTCTTGCGGATGTCGAAATTGTGCGCCTCAACCTTGCGCTGGGCGGTTTCGATCGAGCGCGTGACCCAGGGGTGCTCGATCGCCTCGCCCTTCTCCATGCCCAGCCCCTGCAGCATGCCGCGCAGTCTGGGCGGGGTGAAGATGCGCATCAGATTATCGTCAAGCGAGAGATAGAAGCGCGTGCGCCCCGGGTCACCCTGACGCCCGGAACGACCACGCAACTGATTGTCGATGCGCCGTGATTCATGCCGCTCGGAGCCCAGGACCAGCAGACCGCCGGCGGCAATCACCCGCTCATGCCGCTTGCGCCACTCATGCTGGGCCTTCTTGCGCGCTTCCTTGTCATCCTCGGGCAGGGCTGCCAACTCGCTGTCGAGGTTGCCGCCCAGCACGATGTCGGTTCCTCGGCCCGCCATGTTGGTGGCGATGGTTACCGCGCCGGGGCGGCCGGCCTGGGCCACGATTTCGGCCTCACGCTCATGCTGCTTGGCGTTCAGCACCTCATGCCGGATCTTGCGTCGATTGAGTTCCTGGGACAGGATTTCCGAGGTCTCGATCGATGCGGTACCGACCAGAATCGGTTGACCACGATCGGCCGCTTCCTGGATGTCTCTGGCGATCGCGTCATATTTTTCCGCCGCCGTCATGAAGACCTGATCCGGCGTGTCGATCCTCACCATCGGTTTGTTGGTCGGAATCACGACCACTTCCAGGTTGTAAATCTGCTGGAATTCGAACGCTTCGGTATCCGCAGTACCGGTCATGCCCGACAGCTTTTCGTACAGACGGAAATAATTCTGGAAAGTGATCGAGGCCAGCGTCTGGTTTTCCTGCTGGATCTTGACCCCTTCCTTGGCTTCCACCGCCTGATGCAAGCCATCCGACCAGCGGCGCCCCGGCATCATGCGACCGGTGAATTCATCGATGATGATCACCTGCCCGTCCCGAACGATGTACTCCACATCGCGCTGATACAGGGCGTGGGCGCGCAATGCGGCCATGGCATGGTGCATCAGGATAATGTTGGAGGCGTCATACAGGCTGCCTTCGTTGAGCAAGCCGGCTTCCTCGAACAGATCTTCCAACGCGGCGTGCCCGTCTTCGCTCAGGTGGACCTGCTTGGTCTTCTCGTCAACCGTGAAGTGCCCCTCGCCGTCCTCTTCTTCCTGGCGCTTGAGTTTCGGCACCAGCGCATTCATGCGCCGGTAGACTTCCGGGTCGTCGTCGGTCGGTCCGGAAATGATCAGCGGCGTGCGCGCCTCGTCGATCAGAATCGAATCCACCTCGTCAATGACCGCGAAGGCCTGGCCGCGCTGCACCCGGTCTTCGAGGCGAAAGGCCATGTTGTCGCGCAGGTAGTCGAAACCGAATTCGTTGTTGGTGCCATAGGTGATGTCCGCCGCATAGGCTTCACGCTTTTGCGAGGTGCTCTGGCCATGCACCACAACCCCGGTGCTCAGGCCCAGAAAGCCGTACAGCTTGCCCATCCACTGGGCATCACGCGCGGCCAGATAATCATTCACCGTGACGACATGCACGCCCTTGCCGGGCAGCGCATTGAGATAGGCGACCAGGGTGGCGACCAGGGTCTTGCCCTCGCCGGTTCGCATCTCGGCGATCTTGCCCTGATTCAGCACCGCGGCGCCGATCAACTGGACATCAAAATGACGCATCCCCAGCACACGTTTGCCGGCCTCCCGGGCAACCGCGAAGGCCTCTGGAATCAGGCTGTCCAGACTGGCCCCATCCTGCAAGCGCTTGCGGAACTCCTCCGTCTTGGCAGCCAGCGCGGCATCCGAGAGGCGACTGATGCTCTCTTCCAGCGCATTGGTCTGCACCACCAGCGGCTGCAGGCGGTTCAACAGGCGTTGATTGCGGCTACCGAAAAGTTTGCTAAAGAGTTTTGCCATGGGTTCGATGGAAAGTGGCCAGAATCTGGCTGCAAAAACCGTGAATGATACTGGTTTTTACCCCCCGTCAGCGAATCCGACGCGGGCCGCGGCCACTTCCCCCTGGCGGAAAGCCCGCTGGCAGCGGCAGTGAAATCCGGTCCGCTGGACCACGGACACCTAGCGCTGAGCGATGTATTGCTTCGGATCGATGCGTTGGCCGTCGACCATGACCTCGAAATGCACATGGGCGCCGGTCGCACGACCGGACTTGCCGACCAGTGCAATTTTCTGGCCTTTCTCGACCTTGTCGCCAGCACGCACCAGATTGCGGCTATTGTGCCCATAGCGGGTGACATAGCCATTGCCGTGATTGATTTCCACGACATTGCCGTAGCCGCTGCGGGTGCCCGCAAAGGCGACGATGCCTGAAGCGACCGCCACCACGTCGCTGCCAAGGCGGGCCGCGAAATCAATGCCAGAGTGAGTGGCCACCCGACCGGTAAATGGATCCGAGCGACGGCCGAAAGTGGATGAAATCCAACCCTTGGCAACCGGCCAGCCCGAAGGGTATTGCTCGGAATGCAGCTGGCTCACGAGCAGAAAATGCTCCAGGACATCCAGCTGCCGCTCCTTCAGATCCAGTTCCGCGCTGAGCTGATCGAGAGCGTCATGCCTGGGCGCCATCAATTCCTCGCCAGGCTGGGCCGGCCCGCCCAGTGCTGGCGGCGTGGAAAAATCGAATTCATCGGAAGAAAGCTGGGCAATTTCCGTCAGCTTCTGTCCAGCGGCATTCAGACGCATCACCTCGGCCTGCATCTGCCCCAGGCGACGGGCGATCGCGGCCTGGCTGGCCGCGAGCTGCTGCCGGCTATCAGCCAGTCGCAGACGCTGCTCTTCCAGCGCGGGCCGAATGTCCGCGATATGATCCAGGCTTAACCCGCTCAGGGCAACGGTTGGCGCTGAAGCCCGCCCGAGCTGGAACGCCGCAATGGCTACGACCACGGTTAGCATGGCTGCGCTAAACAGCATGTTTCGAGTAGATGGTTTCAATACTTCGACCTTCAGCTTTTCAGCCGATACACTAGGCATCTCTTAAATTTCTCCCCAAACTCCGTGAGCCGGCATCAATTTTCTGACCTGAGCAAATTCGCCATGGCGGACCTGTGGTCTCGGGTGGATCTGCATTGCAGAATCCAGTCGCTGATCGACGCTCAGCTACCCAAGGCCTTCAAAGGCCATGTTCAGGTAGCCTGCCTCGAAGGCGACAGCCTAGTGCTTTGCACCGACTCCCCTTTATGGGCATCGGACTTACGCTACAGAAGCACTGTGATACTGAAAAGCGTAAATTCTCACTACAAACTGCAATTATGCCGGTGCGATATCAAAGTTCGTCCCGGCGCTTTTCTGACTCGTTCGCCTCAAACAGGCAGCAGACCCGGGGCATAGAGCACCGGCGCCTCTTCCTGTTCATCAAAGCTCACCAGTTCATAGGCGCTCTGATCTGCAAGCAAGGCCAGTGCCAATTGATTATTGAGCGCATGACCGGACTTGAATCCGGCATAGGCGCCGACGATGCCAAAGCCCATCAGATACAGATCACCGATGGCATCCAGGATCTTGTGACGGACGAATTCGTCCTTGTAACGCAGACCGTCTTCGTTCAGCACACGGTAATCATCCAGGACGATGGCATTGTCCAGACTACCGCCCAGCGCCAGATTACGCGAACGCAGGTATTCGATGTCCCGCATGAAGCCGAAAGTGCGCGCCCGGCTGACTTCCCGAACGTAGCTCGTCGTGCCGAAATCGACACAGGCACTTTGCACACCGTCGGCGAACACCGGGTGGTTGAACTCGATGGCGAAATCGACCTTGAAGCCGTCATAGGGTTCGAACCGCGCCCATTTGTCGCCGTCAGACACCATGACCGGATTCTTGATCCGGATCATGCGCTTGGGCGCAGCCTGCTCGGCAATGCCGGCGGACTGAATCAGGAACACGAATGGCCCGGCACTGCCGTCCATAATGGGCACTTCCGGCGACGACAGCTCCACGTAGGCATTGTCGATGCCCAAGCCGGCAAAAGCAGACATCAAATGCTCGATGGTTGCGATACGCACGCCGTCCTGGTCCAGTGCCGTGCACAGGGTGGTGTCCTTTACCAGGGCGGCGCGGGCAGGCACTTCCACCATGGGCTGCAGATCACGCCGACGGAAAACAATGCCCGTATCGACCGGCGCCGGACGCAGGTGCAGGGACACCTTGTCCCCGGAATGCAGTCCGACTCCCGTCGCACGAATATCGCTCTGTAATGTTCTCTGTCTCAGCATCTGTGAACGTCTCCTGACGACTCCGGGCAATGGCCTCTGACCGCTTTACACGGCCAACACGGAAATTTGGTTGCCATGATAGTACATATTTCTATGTTGCAATGCAACAGCGGAGATTTTGTTTCACCATGGTTTCATGCATTTAGCAACTTTCCGCGCCACAAAAAAACCCGATGCAAGCTCAGGCTCGCATCGGGTTTGTGATCACATCATCGGATCAGATTCTGATGGCCGACCCTCCTGGCGGCCTCAGTCAGCCTGCGTCCGCAGGAAGGCCGGCACGTCGAGCCAGTCGTCGTCCCTCAGGCTAGGTGCCGCATTACCAGCATCCAGATGACGTCCGCCGGCAGCCGCCCGCTTCGGCACCGGGATTTTCAGATCCTCGGGCTTGGTTTCGATCACTTCGACCGGCTTGGCCTGGCCGATCGAGGTGACCCGACTGGAACCGGGTTCGGGCATGCTGCGCTTGAGCTGGGAGTCCAGTCCGGTGGCCACCACGGTGACCCGCAAATTGTCTCCGGCACTCTCATCGTCCACGGTGCCGACAATCACCTCGGCCGACTCGGAAGCCGCCTCGGTCATCAGTTCCATGACCTGGGTGTATTCATCGATGGTCAGGTTGGCACCGGTCACATTGACCAGCAGACCCTCTGCGCCCTGGATCGACAGCTCTTCCAGCAGCGGACAGGACAGCGCAGCTTCGGCCGCAATCTTCGCCCGGTCCTCACCGGCACCGGTACCGATGCCGATCATGGCCATGCCCTGCACACCCATCACCTTCTTCACGTCGGCGAAGTCGACGTTCATCCGCCCTTCACAGCTGATGATCTCGGCAATGCCCTGAACTGCGTTGTGCAGAACATCGTTCGAGGCGGTGAACGCATCACGCATCGATACACCCTTGCCCAGCACCGGCAGCAGGCGCTCGTTCGGGATCACGATCAGGGAATGGACGTGCTTGTTCAGCTCTTCGATCCCATGCTTGGCCACAGCCATGCGCTTGGCGCGCTCGAACTGGAACGGCTTGGTCACCACCGCGACGGTCAGAATCCCCATCTCGCGGGCAATTTCAGCCACCACCGGGGCTGCACCGGTACCCGTGCCACCGCCCATGCCGGCCGTGATGAACAGCATGTCAGTGCCTTCGATCAGCTCGATGATGCGCTCGCGATCTTCCAGAGCCGCCTGACGGCCCACATTGGGATCGGCGCCCGCCCCCAGACCGCGGGTGATTTGCTGCCCGATCGGCAACAGCACATCGGCCTCGCAACGACGAAGATGCTGGGCATCGGTATTGGCGCAGATGAACTCTACCCCGCGAATGCCTGCCGCAACCATCTGATTGACCGTATTGCTGCCACCGCCGCCGACACCGACGACCTTGATGACCGCTTCCTTGGTCTGCGTTTCCATTACTTCAAATACTTCACTCATCACCAGTACTCCTTGCTAAATGACGTGAACTCATAAAATCAAAAATTGCCTTGGAACCAACTTTTCATGCGCGCCAGCACCTGCGCGAACCCCGACTCGCTGTATTTCCCTGGAGCTTGCGGCAGGCTCTGGCTGCCGAAGCGCAACAAACCAATCCCCGTGGCATGCCCAGGGTTCCCTGCCACATCGGACAAACCTTTGACTGCCGTTGGCAGCCCGAGACGCACCGGCACCTCGAAGATCTCCTCGGCCAGCTCGACCGCACCGCGCAACTGGGCGCTACCGCCGGTCAGAACCACCCCGCCAGCCGGCATGGTGTCGAAACCGCCCCGGCGAACCTCGCGCAGGATGAGCCGGAATAGCTCATCCATGCGAGCCCGAATCACCTCGGTGAGGACGTGTTTGGACATGCGCCGGTTCGGGCGATCGCCGACCTCGCTGACATCGATCATGTCGTCGCCCTCGATCAGCTCAGGCAGGGCGCAGCCATGGCGAATCTTGATTTCGTCGGCGTGCTTGGGCGGCGCCCGCAAGGCCACGGCGATGTCGTTGGACACATGATCACCACCGATCGGAATCACCGCCGTATGGCGGATGGCCCCATGCTCGAAAACGGCGATATCGGACGTGCCACCGCCGATGTCGATCAGACAGACCCCCAGCTCTTTCTCGTCTTCCAGTAGCACGGCATAGCTGGAAGCCAGCTGCTCGAGAATCAGCTTGTCGACCTGCAGACCGCAGCGCTCGATGCATTTGGCGATGTTCTGCGCCGCGCTGACGCTGCCCGTAATCATGTGCACGCGGACTTCCAGGCGCACCCCGGACATGCCGATGGGCTCGGTAATGCCGCCCTGGTCATCCACGATGAATTCCTGTGGCAGCACATGCAGCAATTTCTGGTCGGCCGGGATCGCCACCGCACAGGCCGCATCGATGACCCGATCGACATCATGCTGGCTGACTTCCCGGGTACGTACCGCGACGATGCCATTGGAATTGAGGCTGCGGACATGACTACCGGAGATGCCGGCGTAGACCGACTGAATCCGGCAGCCCGCCATCAGCTCGGCTTCTTCCACCGCCCGCTTGATCGATTGAACGGTGGCCTCAATGTTTACGACCACGCCCTTTTTCAGCCCCTTGGAAGGATGCAGGCCGAAGCCGACAATATCGACCTCGCCTGCGGAACTAACCTCCCCCACAATGGCGGCAATCTTCGATGTACCCACATCCAGGCCGACAATCAGGCTGCTGCGGTCAACTCTTTTGCTCATAGATCTCGTTCCGAGGAAACATCGCCCGCCAACCAGCGGACGGCAAAGCCATTGCGATAGCGCAGGTCAACTGCCGCCACCTCGGCCAGACGCGGCATCAGCACCGGCAGCACCACGTCAGCCAGAAGTCGGAACTTTTCCGCCACCGGCTCGCGCCCGAACTCCAGCTCAAGACTCTGCACGCCGATCTTGAGCTGCGCGCTGCGGTCCCCCGTGGCCGATACCGACCAGCGACTCAAGCGCCAGCTCTCCGGCAAGTTCGGCAACACCGCCTGCAGATCGGCAAACACCGCGGCGGCCTGCGTCTGCGGCCCGGCAATGGCCAATTCGAGCTCGGGCAGCTTGGCTGGATGGATGAGCTGCCCTTCGCGTGTCAGGACCGCGCCCTCCCAGGCGGCCAGGGCCCGATGGCTACGCACATGAACGGCCAGCCGATCCGGCCAGAGACGCTCCACCTGCACCGAGGCGGCCCAGGGCAGTTCGAGCAGACGAGACTCCAGGGCATCGGTATCCAGGGCAAAGACCCCCCCCCCCAGATGGGGTGCCGCGATCGCTCGGACGTCCGCTGGCTGCAATTCGCCAAACTCGCCATAAAGCGCCATCTGCAATGGCGCGGAGCCGACCTTGGCCAGCGCGAAGCCGATCAGACCGGCAATCAGCAAGGCGACGCCGGCGCCCACACCGTAATCCAGCGAAGGAAGATTCTTCTGCATCGTCGCCTGCTGCCCGCTCATGACCGCGGCTCCGTACTGGACTGCAGAATCTGCCAGACCAGTTCATCGAAATCGATGCCGGCGGCGCTGGCCGCCTTGGGCACCAGGGAGTGGCTGGTCAGACCAGGCACGGTGTTGAGCTCCAGAAACCAAGGCTGCCCCTGGCGATCCAGAAAGAAATCGAGCCGCCCCCAGCCGCTGGCGCCACAGGCATCGAACGCCTGCAGACAGAGGGCCTGCAAGGCGCGCTCCTGCCCCGGCGGCAGGCCACAAGGACACAGATAGGCCGTATCCTCGGCCTGGTACTTGGCATGGTAGTCATAGAAGCTGGCACGCGGCTCAACCCGAATCAGGGGCAGCGCACGACCATTGAGAACGGCGGCGGTATATTCCTGACCATCGATGAAACGCTCGACCAGCACGCGTGCGTCAAAGCGTGCCGCTTCCTGGTGCGCGGCCATCAGATCCTCCGCCCGCAGGACCTTGCTCATGCCGATGCTCGAGCCCTCCGTCGCCGGCTTGACGAACAGGGGCAGACCCAGTTCCTCGACGACCCTGGCGGCGACAAAATCCGCGCCGAGAAGACGACTCGGCGGCGTCGGCACGCCAGCTGCCTGCCACACGGCTTTGGTCATCGCCTTGTTCATCGCGAGCGCGGAGGCGGCCAGGCCGCTACCGGTATAAGGCAGGGCCTGCAATTCGAGCGCAGCCTGTACCTGCCCGTCCTCACCACCGCGGCCATGCAGGGCGATGAATACGCGGGCAAAGTCCTGTCCGGCCAGGCCGAGGACCGTCGCGGGACTGGCATCCACCAGATGTGCATCGACCTGGCGGCGACGCAAGGCCGCGTGCACGGCTTGTCCACTTTGCAGGGACACCTCGCGCTCGGCAGACCAGCCGCCATAGAGCACCGCCACCTTGCCCATTTCAGCCGCATTCATGCTGCCAGCTCCCCGACAATGCGAACTTCGGCGCGCAGATCGATGCCGTGGCGGGCGCTGACCTCGGCCTGCACGTGCTGGATCAGCATCTCGATATCCAGCGCGCTGGCCTGTCCGGTGTTGAGAATGAAGTTGGCGTGTTTTTCCGCCACCTGAGCGCCACCGATGCGATACCCCTTCAGGCCACAGGCTTCGATCAGGCGGGCGGCATGGTCCCCGGGGGGATTTCTGAACACCGAGCCGCAGCTTGGCTGGCCCACCGGCTGACTGGCGCGACGTTGCCGCAGCAGCTCGCGTACGCGTTCCGCCTCTTGCTGCGCATCGCCACCTGCAAATTCAAGCTCCGCACCGACGAAGAAACCGCTCGCCACCGGCAATTCAACATGGCGGTAACCGAATTCGACGTCCGCCGCGGCGATGCGATGCAATCGGCCGTTCGTATCGAGAATTTCCACATGGCGCACATGCGCCCAGGTTTCGCCCCCGTAGGCGCCGGCATTCATCGCCAGTGCACCGCCCAAGGTGCCGGGTATGCCGGCGAAAAAAGCCGCCCCGGACAAGCCCTGCGCCGCACAGAATTTTGCCAGCCGGGCGCAATGCGCGCCGGCCTCGACATAGACATGCAGCGCATCGATCTGGCGGATATCGGCCAGGGCGTCATAAACGGTCACCGCGGCGCCGCGAAATCCACCATCACGGACCAGCAGATTGCTGCCCAGGCCCAGCCACAGACAGGGCTGCTGCATCTCCGCAACAAAGGCATGCAGGTCATCCCGATCGCAGGGCCGGTACCAGAGGTCGACCGGACCGCCGACCCGCCAGCTGGTGTGCCGGCTCATCGGCTCCTCGCGCCGCAGCTCGCCGCGTAAACGGCTCATCGGGGCAATCCTTGCTGCGCCAGGGTCTGGGCCAGCTGGCCGATGGAACCAGCCCCCAGGGTCAACAGCAAATCACCGTCCTGCAGGACACTGGCCAGACGATGCGGAACTTCGGCCAGATCAGACACGAAGATGGGTTCCACGTCCCCGCGCAGGCGCAGGGCACGCGCCAGGCTGCGCCCGTCCGCATTGGCAATCGGAGCCTCGCCAGCGGCATAGACCTCGGTCAGGACAAGCACATCAGCCCCCCCCAGAACCTCGGCAAAATCGTCCAGCAGATCGCGCGTACGACTGTAACGATGGGGCTGGAACAGCACGACCAGGCGACGCTCGGCATAGGCCTGCCGCATCGCCTCGATGGTGCAGGCGATCTCGCGCGGGTGATGGCCATAGTCATCGATCAGCAGCGCCTCGCCATCGGCCAGCGCCAAGGCGCCAAGGCGCTCGGCGCGGCGGCCGATCCCCTGGAAGCCATCCAGAGCGGCCTGGATGGCCGCCTCGGATACGCCGAGTTCGCGACCGATGGCAATGGCCGCTAGCGCGTTGAGCACATTGTGGCGCCCGGGCAAATTCAGGCGGATGGTGAATTCCTGGGCAGCGGCACCGACCACGCGAAAACGCGTCCCGCCAGCATCGGTCTTGAGATCGACCGCACGGATGTCGGCCTCTTGCTCGATGCCGTATCGCAGAACCGGACGCGCAATGTCCGGGATCAGCCTACGCAGATTTTCATCGTCGCCACACAGCACGGCCAGACCGTAAAATGGCAGCGAGTGGAGAAATTCGAGGAAGCTGTCACACAGGCGGGAAAAATCGCCACCATAGGTCTCCAGATGATCGGCGTCGATATTGGTGACCGCCGCCAGCATTGGCGTGAGATGCAGGAAAGAGGCATCCGATTCGTCCGCCTCAGCCACCAGGTAAGGACCGGCGCCGAGACTGGCATTGCTGCCGCTGCTCTTCACCTTGCCGCCGACCACGTAGGTGGGATCCAGATCGCCGGCCGCCAGCACCGCCGCGGTCAGGCTGGTCGTTGTGGTTTTCCCATGGGTGCCCGCAATCGCGATGCCGATGCGGAAGCGCATCAGCTCGGCCAGCATTTCGGCGCGCCGGATCACCGGAATACGCGCAGCCAAAGCCGCCTTGATCTCCGGGTTTTCCGCGCCGATCGCGGTGGACCGGACGACCACGTCCGCGCCGGCAATGGCCTGTGCGTGATGCCCCTGGCTGACCCGCGCCCCGAGCGCACGCAGGCGGCGGGTCACGGTGGTGTCACCCAGATCCGTGCCGCTGACCTCGTAGCCCAGATTGAGCAGGACTTCGGCGATCCCGGCCATGCCCGATCCCCCGATCCCGACAAAATGGATGCTGCGGACCTTGCCCATTCGGCCGGCCGCCAACTGGCGCAAGCCTTCTGCATCAATCATGCGTTCGTCTCCGTTGGCAGGCCCAGATAAGGGCGACAGAAATCGGCAATCACTCCGGTGGCCTGCGGATGGGCGCACTGGCGAGCCGCCTGCGCCATTTGCAACAACACGTCCGGTTGCTCCAGCAAGGGCTTGAGCACGTCCGGTAAAGCACCCGCGCGCATCTCGCTTTCCGGCATCAGCACTGCGGCGCCGGCGCGCACCAGGTGCTCGGCGTTGCGCGTCTGGTGGTCGTCAATGGCATAGGGAAAGGGAACGAGCACGCTGGCCACGCCCACTGCGGCGACCTCGGCCAGGGTCAGGGCGCCGGCACGGCAGATCAGCAGATCCGCCCAGCTCAGCGCCGCAGCCATGTCATCGATGAACTCCACCAGTTCCAGGTCGCCGCCCAGCCCGGTCTGCGCATAGGCCTGCCGCGCGGCCTCCAGCGTGCGTCCACCCTGGTGCCGCACCTGTACGCGGCCAGCCCAGGCCCCGAGCACCGGCGGCAGAATCTGATTCAGGGCGAGCGCGCCCAGGCTGCCTCCCAGCACCAGGATCCGTAGTGGCCGGTGGGTGCCTACGCCCCGTTCGTCGGGCAACGGCAGCGCGGCGAGTTCCTCGCGCACCGGGTTGCCGACCGTCGCAACTTTGCCGCCACTGCCCAAGGCGTTCGGATAGGCCTGAAGGACCTGCCGGGCGAGGCGCGAGAGCAAACGATTCGTGGTGCCGGGCGCTGCGTTCTGCTCATGGATGATCAGGGGCACGCCCAGCAGCCAGGCGGCGAGACCACCGGGCCCGGCGGCATAGCCGCCCAGACCTAGCACCAGTCTCGGCCGATAGGCCCGGATGACTCGCAGGGCCTGCCAGAGCGCACGCAGGATACGCGCCGGCGCCAGCAGCCGATCCTGCCAGCCCTTGCCCCGCACGCCCGCAACATCGATCCACGCCATCTCGAAGCCGGCCGCCGGCACCGCCCGCGCTTCAAAGCCGCGCCGGGTGCCCATCCACAGGACATCGACGCCCTCCTCGCGCAGACGCTTGGCGACCGCCAGGGCGGGAAAGACATGTCCGCCGGTGCCACCGGCCATGACCAGCAGCCTCATCGTCCTGCCTCAGCGCGACGGGCTTCCAGACCGACGCGCAGGATGAGGCCGACGGCAGCACAGCAGCTCACCATGCTGCTTCCACCGTAACTCAGAAATGGCAATGCGAGGCCTTTGGTCGGCAACACACCCATGTTGACGCCCACATTCAGCAAGGCCTGCAAGACCAGCCAGAAGCTCATCGCATACACCACATAGGCACCGAAATCCTGTTTCTGCTCCTGGGCCGCCACCGCGATCCGGCAACTTGCCCGCAAGCACGTGGCGAACAGCCCGAGCAAGACCAGCACGCCCAGCAGCCCGAACTCCTCGGCGAAGATTGCAAAGATGAAGTCGGTATGCGTTTCCGGCAGGTAGAGCAGTTTCTGCACGCTGTGGCCGAGCCCGACGCCGAACCATTCTCCCCGGCCAATGGCGATCAGGGACTGGGTCAGCTGGAAGCCGCCATCAAAGGCATGCGCCCAGGGATCGCGAAAAGTCATCAGCCGCTCGACCCGATACGGAGCGGACACCATCAGGGCGATGAATGCTGCCAGCGCCAGACCGCCAATCACCGCCAGATCACGCAAGCGCGCGCCGGCCACGAACAGGAGCAGAAAACTCACCATCAGCAGCACCGCGGCGCCGCGAAAATCAGGCTCCAGCAGCAACAGGGTGATAGCCACCGCCAGCGGCAGCAGGGGTTTGGCCAGACCGCTCCAGTGACCACGCAGGTCATCGGCGCGGCGCACGGCGTAGGCGCTCAGGTAGAGGAACATCGCCAACCGGGCCGGCTCCGATGCCTGCAGTTGGACAAATCCCAGGTTCAACCAACGCCGGGCCCCATTGACTTCCCGGCCCACACCGGGAAAAAGGACGATGGCGAGCAGGAACAGCGCCAGCGCAAGCAATAGAAAACTGGAGCGCTCCCAGGCCGCCAGCGGAATACTCAGCATCACCGCCGCCCCGCCCAGACCGACACCGACATAGGCCAGCTGGCGATAGAAGAAATAGAAACTGTTGCCGGTGTAACGCTCCGCCACCGCCACCGAAGCCGAGGCCACCATGACCAGCCCAACCGCGAGCAACAGGGCAACCGACCACAGCAAGGTGCGGTCAAGCTCCTGCAAGCGGAAACCCAGCGGTGGCAGCGTCAGGACCAGCCTGCTCATGCCAGCCCCCCCGCCAACTCGGCAAAGTGCTGGCCACGCGCCTCGTATCCGTTGTACTGGTCGAAGCTCGCGCAACCGGGCGAAAGCAGCACCACATCCCCGGGCCGTGCCAGCTCCGCGGCGCGCGTGACCGCCGGCTCCAGTGCGGCGAATTCAAGCACCGGACACTGCGGCGGCAGGCTCGTGAGATCACGGCCGATCTTGCCCGCGTCCTCTCCATACAGCAGCACCGCCCGGGCCTTTTGCGCCAGCGGGGCGAGCCAGGGCGAGAAGTCGCCGCCCTTGGCCTGGCCGCCAGCCAGCAACAGCACCGGCGCATCCAGCCCCTGCAAGGCAGCGAGCGTGGCGCCAACATTGGTCCCTTTGGAGTCGTTGACCCAGCGAACGCCGTTGCGCTCCGCCACCCATTCGCAGCGATGCGGCAAGCCGGCAAAGTTCCGCGCCGCCGCGACCATGGCGTCGCGCGAGAGCCCCACGGTCTGGCCCAGCGCCCATGCGGCCAGCACATTGGCATGGTTGTGGCCGCCCATCAGCTTGAGTTCATCCAATCGCAGCCAGGCCTCGCCCGCGACCCTCAGGGCTCCATCCGCGCGGCAGAAATCTGCCGCCTGCTCGCAGCTGAAGGTCTTCAAGGGCAGAGTGGCCGGCGGCAACTCGGCGGTCTGCGGATCATCCAAATTCAACACACCGGCGCGGGCGGCCTCGAAAATCCTCGCCTTGGCGCGGACATAGGCGGCGAAATCGCCATGGCGATCCAGGTGGTCGGCACTGAGATTGAGAATCACCGCAACTTCACAGGGCAGAGCCGAGGTGAGTTCCAGTTGGAAACTCGACAATTCCAGCACGATCAGGTCTGCAGGTGAACCCAGCAAATCCAGCGCCGGCGGACCGAGATTGCCACCGGCCAGCACGCGCAGACCGTCGGCCTCGGCCATTTTCGCCAGCAGACTCACCACCGTGCTCTTGCCGTTGGAGCCGGTCACCGCAACCACCGGGCTGCGGTTGTCACGAGCGAACACCTCGATGTCTCCGAGCAGCGGCAAACCGGCACGTCGGGCCGCCTGGAGCAAGGGCATCTGGAGATCCAGACCCGGCGAAACCACCAACGTATCGATGCCGACCAGGAGATCTTGGGTACAGGCTCCCGCCACCAACTCCACTTCGGGATAGGCGCGGCGCAAGGCATCTGCGAACGGCGGCTGCTCACGGGTATCGCAGACCCGCAGCCGCGCACCCTGGGCGTGCAGATAGCGCACCGCCGACCAGCCGCTCAGGCCCAGCCCCACGATCAGCAGATTGTGCTGGTTCCAGGGCATCAGCGCACCTTGAGCGTGGCCAGGCCGACCAGCACCAGAATCAGGGTGACGATCCAGAACCGGACAATGATTTTCGGCTCGGGCCAGCCCTTGAGTTCGAAATGATGATGCAGCGGAGCCATCCGGAAGATGCGCCGGCCGGTGAGTTTGAAACTTCCGACCTGGAGAATCACCGACACGGTTTCGGCAACGAACACCCCGCCCATGATCAGCAGCACGATTTCCTGCTTGACCATCAGTGCGACCACGCCGAGCGCCGCGCCGAGCGCGAGGGCGCCGACATCGCCCATGAACATCTGCGCGGGATAGGTGTTGAACCAGAGAAAACCAAGTCCCGCACCGCTGATCGCCGTGCAGAAAATCATCACCTCGCCGACCCCGGCGACATAAGGGATGCCTAGATATTCGGCAAACTTCACATGCCCGGTGACGTAGGCGAACACACCAAGCGCCGCCGCCACCATCACGCAGGGCATGATTGCAAGACCATCCAGGCCATCGGTGAGATTGACGGCATTGCTGCTGCCGACGATGACCAGATAGCCCCACACCCAGAACATACCCCCGAGGGGAATGACCAGATCCTTGAGCAAGGGAAAATACAGATTGCTCACCATCGGCGCATCGCCCAGCACCCACAGCAGGCCGGTGGCGGCGAATCCGGCCAGACTCTGCCAGCCGTATTTCGCCCGTGCGGACAGTCCATCGGAGTTGCGATACTTCAGCTTGCGGTAGTCATCGACAAAGCCGATCGCGGCAAAAGCGAAGGTGCAGGCGAGCGCAATCCAGACATAGAAATTGCGCAGGTCCGCCCACAGCAGGGTGGCGACACCGACGGCGGCAATGATCAGGGCGCCCCCCATGGTCGGCGTCCCGGCTTTGGAATAATGAGATTTCGGCCCTTCCTCGCGCACTTGCTGACCGATCTGCTTGCGCACCAGAAGATCGATCAGGCGTGGCCCCAGGATCAGGCTGAAAGCCAGAGCCGTCAGTACCCCCATGATCGCGCGCAGCGTCAGGTACTGAAAGGCATTCAGGGGACTGAAATAAGGCGTGAGCCACTCGGCGAGATGAAAGATCATGGCGACGAAGATTCCAGCAGTTGGGCAACCAGCTGATCCATGCCCGCGCTGCGCGAGCCCTTGACCAGAACCGAATCACCGGATGAGAGCGACCCGGAAAGCGCCCGTTGCAGGGACTCCCGGTTGGAAAAGTGTTGCGCTTCTGGCCCATAGGCCTCGGCCGCGTGACGGCTGAGGCTGCCGACGGTCCACAGATGTTCGATCCCGGCGCGCCGGATGGCCGCGCCGGCCTGGGCATGCAATTGCGGCGCCTGCGCCCCTAGTTCGGCCATGTCCCCCAACACCAGGTGCCGCGATGGCGGGCACTGGGCCAGCAGTTCGAGCGCCACTTGCAGGGAATGCGGGTTGGCGTTGTAACTGTCATCAATCAGTTGCTGCCCACCCGGCATCTGCCGCACCTGCAGACGTCCGGCGACCGGATGCATCTGCGCCAGGCCGGCCTGAATCTCTTCGCCATCAAGCCCCAGGGCAGTGGCGACCGCCGCCGCCGCCAGGGCGTTCATCACGCTATGCCGGCCCGGCATCGGCAGATCGACGCGCCAGGCGCCGGCCGGAGTTTGCAACTCGAAGTGCTGGCTCAACAGCTCATTGCGCTCCTTACAGGCACGGACATCGGCCGCGGACGCACGACCGAAACCGAGCATTTTTCTGCCCGCGGCCAAGCGCCGCCATTCCTGCGCCTGCTCGTCATCCACGTTGATCACCGCAACACCCTGCACAGGCAGGGCCGCAAACAATTCTCCCTTCGCAAGGGCGACGCCACGACGACTGCCAAAGCCCTCCAGGTGCGCATCCCCGGCCATCGTGATCACGCCGACATCCGGACGCGCCAGCGCGGCCAGCAAGGCGATGTCACCGGCCTTGCTGGCGCCCATTTCCAATACCGCAAATTGATCTTCGGGCCGCAGGTTCAGCAGGCACAGCGGCAGGCCGATGTGGTTGTTCAGATTTCCTGGGGTCGCATACACCGTATGCTGCTGGCCAAGAATGGCGCTCAGCATCTCCTTGACGCTGGTCTTGCCGTTGGAACCGGTCACGCCGACCAGCTTGCCGCCCCAGCGCTGCCGCCAGAGCGCGGCCAGACCTTGCATCGCGACCAGGACGTCCGCGACGATCAGCTGCGGCAGTTCAACCGGGACCGGCCGGGCCACCAGCGCCGCGGCCGCGCCACGCGCCGCGGCCGCGGCAACGAAATCATGACCGTCGACATGCTGTCCGGGAAGGGCCACAAACAGCTCTCCCGGCCGCAACTTGCGGGTATCAATCGCGGCCCCGACCGGCGTCACATCGACACCGGAGCAGCGCGCGCCGAGGGCTTCGGCCAGTTCGCTCAGGCGCTGCATGGCTCGACCTCCAAACCCAGGCCGCGCTGCACTTCGCGCCGGTCGGAGAAACTCCGCCGCTCGCCACCGATCTGCTGGTAGTCCTCGTGCCCCTTGCCCGCCACCAGGACCACGTCATTCTCCCCGGCGTTCGCGATGGCCTGGGCAATGGCCGTCGCGCGATCATGGATCACACGATACGTGATTTCCGCAGGCATGCCTTCCAGCATTTCGGCCACGATGGCCTCGGGACTCTCGCTGCGCGGATTGTCATCGGTGAGAATCAGCTCATCCGCCAGACCGGCCGCAATTGCGGCCATCTGCGGACGCTTGCCACGGTCCCGGTCTCCACCGCAGCCGAACACGCAAATCAAACGCCCCCGAGCCGGTTGATGCTCGACCAGGGCACGCAGAACCTGGGCCAGCGCGCCGGGCGTATGGGCGTAGTCCACCACCACCAGCGGCAGGCCTGGCGCACGAAACGCTTCAACCCGCCCTGGCACGGTATTCACTCGACCCAGAGCCTGCACCACCTGATCCAGCGGCACGCCGGCCGTGCGCCAGGCTGCCGCTACCGCGAGCAGGTTGTAGACATTGAAATGGCCGATCAGCCCGCAGTGCACGGGCAACCGCTGCTGCGCAGTACAGAGCTCGAAACTGAGCCCCGCCGGACTCTTGTGCAGATTTTCGGCGCGCAACCAGTCGCCCAGATCCAGCTTGCGTTCAATCGAATACGGCACCACCGGCTTGCTGACCGCCAGTTCCCTGGCCCATTGCAGACCATGATCATCGTCAATATTGATGATGATGGACTGCAGATCTTTGACATCGAACAGGCGCCGCTTCGCCCGCGCGTAGTTGTTCAGATCACCGTGGTAATCCAGGTGATCGCGGCTCAAGTTGGTGAAGATGGCCGCGTTCAGACTCACCCCGTTGATGCGCCCCTGATCCAGGGCATGCGAGGACACCTCCATCGCCAGGCTGTCCGCGCCGGTCGCCGCGAGCCGCGCCAGCCAGGCCTGCAAACCGATCGGGTCGGGCGTGGTATGCGTGGCCATCTGCAGATCATCCAGATAGCCGAAACCAACGGTGCCGATGACGCCGCAACGGCGACCGAGATGACCGGCAACCTGGGCGAACAGATGGCTGCAGGAGGTCTTTCCATCGGTACCGGTAATGCCCAGAACGAAGAGACGATCCGAGGGGCGGGCATGGAAGCGGGCGGCGATCAATCCAACCCGGCGCGACAGATTCGGCACGGGCACGCAGGGCAGACCACAGCTGAGACTGGCGCAGGACGCACTCGGCTCCCAGGCCACCGCCACCGCCCCGCGCCTCACCGCCTGATCGATGAAATCCAGGCCATGCGACTCGGTGCCACGACAGGCGAGAAACAGGAACCCGGGTTCCACCAGGCGACTGTCCATCGCGAGCCCGGAGACCACCGGATCATGCCCGCACTGCGTCGGATCAACCTCGAGCAACTGGCTCAGGTGCAGGCGGTTCACGAGCGGGCTCCTTGCGATTCGAGAACGGCGAGGTCGGACTGGTATTCTGCGGGCGCAATCTGCAGCAGGCGTGCGGCCGAACTCATCACCCGTGAGAACACCGGAGCGGCGACCAGTCCGCCGTAGTACACCCCGGCCGCGGGCTCGTCCAGCATCACCAATCCCAAAAGCCGCGGATTTTCCGCCGGCAGCATGCCGACAAACAGCGATTGATGGCGGTCGTTCGAGTAACCACCGGGCTCGGCCTTGCGAACCGTGCCGGTTTTGCCCGCGACCCGATAGCCCGGCACCGCTGCCCGCTCGCCAGTCCCCCCGTCGGCGACCACAGCCGACAGCATGCTCCGGATCGCGGCGGCCGTTTGCGGTTTCAGCACCCGCGCTTCGGCGTATTCGGATCCGCCCTTGAGCAGGGACAGAGGCCGGCGCACGCCATCGGCAGCCAGCACCATATAGGCCTGGGCCAGTTGCAGGGCGGTGACGCTCATGCCGTAGCCGTAGGAGGCCGTGGCGGTACCGACCTCACCCCATTCAAACGGGCTGAGCAGGCTGCCGCCAACCTCACCCGGAAAGCCGGACGCGGTGGAGTAGCCGAAGCCGAAGTCGCGGAACGTATCAAACAGCCGGTCGGCGCCGATCTGCAGGCCCAGCTTGGCCGCCCCCACATTGCTGGACTTGGCCAGCAGCGTGGATAAATCGAGCACGCCGTAGGCGCGGTGATCGCGAACCTGCAGGCGCCCCACCTTCATCCAGCCGCGGCCGGTATCGATGGTGCTCTCGGCATCGACGATGCCCGCCTCCAGCGCGGCTGCCACGACCAGGGGCTTGACGGTAGACCCCGGCTCGAACTGATCCAGCGCCGCCCGATTACGCCAAGCCGCGCGATTCTCCCCCAGGTGGCCGCGATCATTCGGATTGAAACCGGGCTGCGTCGCCAGCGCCAGGATTTCGCCGCTGAGCACGTCCGCCACCAGGATGATGCCGCCTTTCGCCTCATGCGCGGCGACCGCCGACTTCAGCTCGGCGTAGGCGAAATGCTGCAGACGCAGGTCGATGGCAAGATCCATGTCCGCGCCCGGACGCGAGGCGCGGAATTCATTCAGGTCGTCGACCACCCGACCCAGGCGATCCTGAATCACCAAACGGTGGCCCGGCGCACCGGCCAGCAGGCTGTCGAGCCCGCGCTCAAGCCCCTCTTGACCAACCCCGTCAATATTGCACAAGCCAACCAACTGGGCGGTCACTTCCGCAGCGGGATAGTAGCGCCGATATTCCCGTTGACCGAATACGCCAGGCGCCCCCAGGTCCAGAATCTGCCGCGCCTCGCTAGGCGGCAACTGGCGCTTGAGATAGAAGAACTGGCGGCCATCACGCTGGCGCAGGTCTTCGCGCAGCTGCAGCGCATCGAGTTTCAGCATGCCGGCGAGCGGGTCGATGTATTCAGGCTGCGCGAGCAAAGCTGAAGGCACTACCCAGATGGACTCAACCGGCGCGCTCAGAGCCAAAGGCGCGCCATGCCGATCACGAATGGCGCCTCGCCCGCCTGGCTCCAACAAGGTGCGCACATGGCGACGTTCGCCCTCGGCGGTCAGGAAATCCCGATCACGCACCTGCAGTTCGAAGGCGCGCAGACCCAGGGCGACAAAACCCAGGCCCAGCAGGCCCAGCACCAACTTGCGGCGCCAGGCCTGAGGCGGCTCAGTCCGCGACCGGGACGTGGACGATGGCGTAGGCATCGGGCACCCTCATGTCGAGTTGACTGACGGCCAGTTCCTCAATCCGAGCGTGGGCGCCGATGGCGCCTCGCTCAAGCCGTAACTGGTTGAATTCCACCGCCAGGCGCTCGCGCTCCGCGATCTGCACCTGGACCTGCATCTGCAAGCCGCGGGCATGCTGTTTCATCCCGACAACAGCCACCGCCGAGACCAGCGCCAAAAGCAGGAGCAACAGGGGCAAACCGGCACGGAGCCCGCGCAACAGAACGGCCGGAATCATGCGCATTTTTCCGCCCAACGCAGCACCGCGCTGCGCGCCCGCGGGTTCTGCTGCGCTTCGATCACATCGCTGAGATGTCGCGACATGCCCCGCAGACGCGGCGGCGGCGCCGGCGAGATCGGATCAGGCGCGGCCGGCCGTACCTGATCGCGCATGAACTGTTTGACGATCCGGTCTTCCAGGGAATGAAAACTGATGACCGCCAGGCGGCCGCCGGGACGCAGGGCCGCAAGGGCCTGCGGCAGCACTTCAGCCAGCACATCCAGTTCACGGTTGACCGCGATTCGAATGGCCTGGAAGGTGCGTGTCGCCGGGTGGATACGACTGCCGCGGCGCCCGCCGACCGCGCGCTCGACCAGATTCGCCAGACTCAGGGTATCGGTGATGGCCTGCTCCGCGCGAGCCGCGACGATGGCGCGCGCGATGCGCCCGGCCTTGGGCTCTTCGCCGTATTGCCGCAAGACCCGAATCATCTCATTCAGCGGCGTTTCCGCCAGCCACTGGGCCGCCGTCATACCGCCGCGGGAATCCATCCGCATGTCCAGCGGACCGGAGCGGGCGAAACTGAAACCGCGCCCGGCCTGGTCCAACTGCGGGCTGGACACGCCCAGATCGAACAGGATGCCGTCGCAAGCGCCGATGAGCCCGCGAGCCCGCAGACGCTCACCCAGAAACGAAAAATTGCAGGCTTCGAACTCGAAACGGGAATCGTCACCCAGCAGATCCGCAGCCGCCACCGCAGCCTCCGGGTCCTGATCAAAGGCCAGCAGGCGACCGCACGCACCCAGGCGGGCCAGGATGGCCTGGCTGTGACCGCCGCGCCCGAACGTGGCGTCCACATAGACGCCTTCGGCCCGGACCTCCAAAGCGGAAAGCGAGGCCTCCAGCAGAACCGGCTCATGCGAGCGATCTGGGCGCACGACGCGCCTAGATTCCGATACTGGCAAGGAATTCCGGATCAAACTCGACCTCTTCCTGGCAACGCTGCCAGGTCTGCTTGTCCCAGAGCTCGAACTTCTCGCCTTGACCGACAAACATGGCCGCCCGGTCAAGGCCGGCACGCGCACGCAGATAGGGCGTCAGTTGCACCCTGCCCTGCTTGTCCATCGCCAACTCCTCCGCCGAACCCAGAAAATGACGCTGCAGCTTCTTGACCTGCGCGCTCAGCGAGGGCAAGCCCATCAGCTTCTGCGCGAAAGCCTCCCACTCCGGCTGGGGAAAAATCTGCAAGCACTGATCCAGGCTCAAAGTGACCGTGAGGCGACCACCGCAACAGTCCTGCAACGACGCGCGATAACGCGCCGGGATCGCCAGGCGCCCCTTCACGTCTATCGCCAATTCAGTCGTGCCGCTGTACATCGGAAGGCCCCTATGCGTGGGTTTCCCCACATCTCACCACTTTTCACCCCATGGACTGAACTATAGGCCGACGACCGCCCTCTGTCAAGGCAGTTTTATAAACAAAAACAGTAACTTAGATCACATTTCCTGGATTTTTTCGAGCTCCTAAACAGGCCTATAAACAACAACTTACAATGACCTTTTAGAGCCATTTATGAAGGACTGACGGACTTTTGACGAGCAAAGTGGAGCAAATGGGAAGATTTTCCCGACGAATGGCTCAAAGTGGCCCACGGCAGGCCTGCGCAGGCCACATCCGGAACGAAGGAAACAAGGGGGAGTCGGCCGGTAAGCCGGGTTCTGTCGTGGACAGTCATTCATCTACGACGGACGTCACCGCCCGTCTTGAGCAACCTACCCGGGAGCAGCGCGGGCCACGCCATTGCTCCCCTATTTGGTCTTGCTCCGAGTGGGGTTTACCTAGCCATCGACCGTTACCGGCGATGCGGTGCGCTCTTACCGCACCCTTTCACCCTTACCGCCCCGCAAGCGGAACGGCGGTCTACTCTCTGCTGCACTTTCCGTAGGCTCACGCCCCCCAGGTGTTACCTGGCACTCTGCCCTGTGGAGCCCGGACTTTCCTCGCACCAAACGGCGCGCGACTGCCTGGCCGACTCCCAGGCACATTCTGCGGGCCGGCCTGCCGGAACACAAGGCAAGGGCCAGCTGCCGCCCAAACCCGCAGCGCCGCACTCACTGTCGATCACGCAAGGCCCACTGGTAATACTGATTCGGCTTGCCGCCACACAGCCGAGCGGTGAGCCGCGCGGCCTTGCGCGCCGGCAACTCGGACAACAACATGTCCAGAACCTGCGCCGCATCCAGTGCACGCACAGGCGCCTCGACCTCGGCGCCACCAATGAGCACAACGAACTCACCGCGCCCCTCATCGCCTGGCATTTGCGCCCATTGCGCCAGTTCGCCCGCCAGCCCCGTGCGCACGCTTTCGAAACGCTTGGTCAATTCGCGCGCGAGACAAACCGGACGCTCCGCCCCCAGCACGCTTTCGATGTCCCGAAGGCAGTCCGCCAATCGATGGGGGGATTCGTAGAGGATCGTGGTGCGGCGCTCGTGCCTCACGGCCTGCAAGGCCTCGCGCCGGGCGCTGGCGCGGGCCGGCAAGAAACCCTCGAACACGAAGCGCTCGGCCGGCATACCGGACAGAACCAGCGCCGTGATCAGCGCGGTTGGCCCGGGAATGCAATGAATTTCGAACCCGGCCTCGCGCGCCGCCCGGACCAAAGGAAATCCCGGGTCCGAAATCAGCGGCATGCCCGCATCACTGATCAGGGCCAGAGATTGCCCCTCACGCAGCCAGTTCAACACCGTAGCCAGCCGCTCGCCTTCATTGTGTGCATGCCAGGCGGTCAGGGGCGTATTGATGGCGTAGTGCCGCAGCAGCTTGCTGCTATGCCGGGTATCTTCGGCGAGTATCCGGTCCACTTCCGTGAGGATGCGCAAGGCCCGCGCACTGATGTCTTCCAAATTACCGATCGGCGTTCCGACCAGATACAGGCAAGCGCCCACTGCATTCTCCATCCAAGAACCGGATCATCCATTGAGGTTCGCGAATCCGCTGCCAGCTCCCGCAGCCCCGCCGGATGCCCCTGAAGGACACCGAATCCTCTATTCTTAATAGCTTACGCCGAATGCGCAGCAGCCCCGCATGAAAATTCGACACCTCATCCTTCTTAGTTGCAGCCTCAACCTCTGGGCATGTGCCAGCCTGCCCGGCTTTTCTGACAGCAAGGGGAGCGACGATCGCATCGTCGAACCGCCCGTTGAGCCCCAGGTCGAGCAGGACCCGGCGGAACTCGCGGCCCTGTACCTGGACCAGGCCGCCATGAGCGATGGCGAGGCGCGCATCCCCCTGCTGGAAAGAGCCTGCCATTTCGCCGCCCAGGCCCTCAATACAGACTTCATGGGCCAGGCCCTGGCCCTGTATCCCGAGCTGAGCCTGAGCACGGAGCAACGCGCCGCCTACGACACCTGCCAGGCACTTCGATTTGCACTGGACGAGCAGCCCAAGGAAGTCCTGCGCATCATTGCCGGCAGCCCCAAGCCCGAGCAGCCGGCAGTACAGGCGGACTACTGGCTCGCCCAGTCCCTGGCCTACCAGCAGCTCGATGATGGCGAAGCGGCCACCCTGATGCTGGTGCTGCGCGGCAGCATGCTCCCGGCAACGGAGGAACTGGCAAATCGGGCGCGCATCTGGGAACTGCAACGGCAGGGCTCGCGTTTCCTGTTCGCGGACGAGTCAGAGCGCTACGACGCCACCACGCGCGGCTGGATCGCATTGGGCCAGATCGCCCGCCGCTTCTGGTCGGACGAAAGCGGCCTGCAGGCGGCCATCAATCAGTGGATCGCGCAATTTCCAGGCCACCCCGCGAGCTCGGACTACCTGCCGCAGGCACGCCAGATCGCGGAAGCCACCCTACGCTCCGCCGCGCGCCACATCGCTCTGCTGCTGCCACTGAGCGACCGCCTGGCCGGCGCCGCATCCGCGGTGCGCGACGGCTTTTTGGCCGCTCATTTCGCCAACAGCGCCCCCGGCCTGGAAATCCGCATCTACGACACCAGTACGGATGCCATCGCCAGCTACGAACAGGCTCTGGCCGATGGTGCAGATCTGATCGTCGGCCCGCTCGACAAACAGGCCGTCGAAGCGGTCGTCAGCCGCAATGCGGATCAACTGCCGATCTTGGCCCTGAACTATCGCGATGCCCCGGGCGCCGGAAGCACGGTCCTGGAGTACGGCCTGGCGCCGGAAGACGATGCCCGCTCGGTCGCCCTGCGCGCTCTGGCAGACGGCCACACCCACGCCATCGCACTGGTCAGCGACGACGACTGGGGCCTGCGCTCCCTGCGCGCCTTTGCCGATGCGTTCAGCGAGGGCGGCGGCGTCATCGTTGACCAGCGCCAATTTCATGGCGGCCCGAGAGACTACCCGGCCGTCATCACCGACCTCCTGCGTCTGGATGAAAGCCAGTCTCGGGCCCAGGCGATGCAGCGACTGCTGGGCGAGGAGATCGACAGCATGCCGGTACGGCGCCAGGATGCGGAAATGCTGTATCTCGCCGCCAGCCCGTCGCAGGGCCGGCAGTTGCGACCACAGTTCCGCTTCTACCACGCCTCCGATCTGCCGATCTATGCCTCCGGCCGAATTTATGAAGGACAAGCGAATGCCGAACTGGACAAGGACCTCAACGGCATTCGCTTCTGCAGCCTGCCCTGGCTGCTGAACACCAGCGAAACCTGGATCAGCCGGCGCCAGGCGATCGAGCAGGCCTGGCCGAATCGGGTGCGCCGGCTCGAGCGACTGTATGCCATGGGCAACGACGCCTACCTGCTGGCCAGCGCCTTGCGCAATGCGAACTGGAGCCAGTTGGCCACCATCGCGGGAGCCACGGGCAGCCTCAGCCTGGATGGACCTCGCATCGTGCGCACCCTGCCCTGCGCACGCTTCGAACAGGGCGTACCGCAACTCAGCGCGCGCCTGTGAGCAAGCGCGGGAATGAGGCGGAAGACCAGGCCTGGCGTTATCTCCAGAAGCAGGGCCTGACCTTGCTGGAACGCAACGCAGCCAGCCGGCGCGGCGAGATCGATCTGATTCTTGAGGACGGCGAGGAACTGGTGATGGTCGAGGTCAGGGCCCGGGCGAACGGCGCCGCGGTGACTGCGGCAGCCAGCATCACGATGCAGAAGCGTCAGCGCATCATCGCCGCCACCCAACATTGGCTCAGCCGGCACCCCCGACGTCACGACCAGCCCCTGCGTTTCGATGTGATCGCAATCGATGGCGACGAACTGCGCTGGATCCGCAACGCGTTTGACGCCCTATGAGCCTGAGCCCGACTCAATTGACCGCACTGCGGGACTGCCTGCGCCCGGACCAGCTATTGCTCGATCCGGCCGAATGTCTCTGCTACGGGTATGACAACAGCAAACAGCAGGCCACGCCGGATGCCGTCGCCCTGCCGCAGGACACCGCACAGGTGGTGGCCTTGCTGCGCGCCTGCAGCGCCGCGGCCATTCCGGTCGTGACGCGCGGTGCCGGCACCAATACGGTGGGAGCCACCGTGCCCATCACTGGCGGCCTGGTCCTGAGCCTGGAACAGATGAACCGCTTGCTGGAACTGTCAGCGGCCAACCGCTATCTGCGCTGCGAGGCCGGAATGCGCAATGGCGAGGTGCAGCAACACGCGGCGAGCGCCGCCATGTTCTGGCCACCCGACCCCACCAGCGCGGCATTCTCTACCGTCGGCGGCAACCTTGGCTGCAATGCGGGCGGCCCCCGCGCGGTGAAATACGGTACCTGCCGCGAGAATACGCTGGGACTGACCGCCGTGACCGGCGATGGCCGCCTGATTCATACCGGCAGCAAGACCACCAAAGGTGTTGTCGGCTACGACCTCAGCCGCCTGCTGATCGGCTCGGAAGGCACTCTGGCCGTCATCACCGAGGCCACCCTGCTGCTGCAGGCCCTGCCGCCGGAGCGCTGGAGCCTGCGCGCCGCCTACCGCGACGTAGCCAGCGCAACCGCCGCGGTATCCGCCTTGATGGCACAGGCCGCGCGGCCCTGCGCGCTTGAGTTCATGGATGGCACGGCGGTGAAACTGGTGATGGCGCACGGCGGCATCGACCTGCCCGCAGACACCGGCGCCCTGCTGCTGATGGAAATTGACGGCCAGGGCGAACAGATGGAAATCGATGCCGAGGCCATGCGCCAGGTCGGTGAGCGTGCTGGCTGCCTGGATTGGCGCATCGCCCGCGACCCGCAGAGCAGCCAGTCCCTCTGGCAGGCGCGCAAGGCCTTGTCGCCTTGCCTGCGCAAGCTGGCGCCCAAGAAACTGAATGAAGATGTTGTCGTGCCGGTCTCACGCCTGCCTGAACTCATTGGGCGGCTGGAGGCGATCTCACAGCGCCACGGCCTGCCGATCGTCAACTTCGGCCATGCCGGCAATGGCAATGTGCACGTCAACATTCTCGCAGATCCGACCCGGCCAGGTCAGATGGAAGCCCGCAGCGCCTGCCTGGATGAGGTGTTCGAAACGGTTCTGGCACTGGACGGCACGCTGTCCGGCGAACATGGAGTCGGCCTGGCCAAACGCGATTACATCGCGCGGGAACTGGGCGAAACCAGCCTGCAGCTGATGCGCGAGCTGAAACGGGTTTTCGATCCGGCGGGCATTCTGAACCCGGGCAAGAGCCTGCCGCCGCCGCGGTCTATTTGATCAGCTTGAGGCTGGGCCGCCCGCGCGGGGGGCGCGGCGGTTCATCCGGCGCTTCGTCGGAATCACTCGTGGTTGGTTCGCCCTCCTGCCTGTCATCCTCGGATTGCACCAGGCGCAAGGATTCCGTCGCTGGGGCCGGCTCGCTCTGTGCACCGGTTTCGTCCGCCATCACCGGCTCCTCCGGAAACACCATGCCCTCACCGGTTTCGCGCACGACCAACGCCGAGACCGCTTCCACCGGAATGCTGAGCATTTCACTCCGGCCACCAAAGCGGGCAAGGCCGGTAATCAGCTCATTCGTGATCTGGCGCTGATTCATCGCACTGAAACTGACATTGAGCGTGATCCGCCCGTCCTCGACATAAGCCGCCGGGACCTGAACACCGGGCTGACGGGCATCAACCGCGAGCAGCGGGGTCAGGCCATTGGCTTCGGCCCATTCCACCATCGCGCGTAACAGGAAGGGTTTGCGGGGGATCATGGCGTCAACTCAAGCAAAAGGGCCGGCGTAGGCCGGCCCTGTTCAATGTTGTCAGGATACATGCCCGACCAGCGGATCAGTGCACATCCTTCCAGAACTCCAGCTTGATCATGTAGGTCAAGGGAATCAGGAACAGCAGATACAACAGCACCCAGAATCCGCGCGAATGCATTTGCTCGGCGCCCGGCTCGGCCGCGTAGCTGAGAAAGTTCACCAGATCCTTGACGAATCCGTCATACGCTTTTTCATCCAGACTCCCCTCGACTGCCAGTTCCAGTCGCGGCGCGGCATGACCACTGCCATGGGCATCCGCCTGGTCATGCGCATCATGGCCCAGAGCCTGATAACCCTGCAGACCACCCAGCACATGCGGCATCGAAGCACCGGGGAGCTGCAGATTGTTCACCCCGGTGGCCTTGCCGGCATCAAGGTAAAAAGATTTCAGAAAGCTGTAAACCCAATCCTCGCCCCGAGCACGGGTGGTGAGACTCAGATCCGGCGGCGCCTGACCAAACCACTTGGCCGCCTGATCCGCAGGCATCGCCGTGACGATGGTGTCACCGAGTTTGTCGCTGGTGAACATCAGATTGCCGAGCAGTTCTTCAGGAATCTCGTTGTCGGCGGCCAGACGGTTGTAGCGCAGATACTTCAGCGAGTGACAACCCGAACAGTAGTTCATGAAGTTGCGGGCACCACGCTGCACGGAGGCCTTGTTGCTGACATTCGCCTCATACTGAAACAGCGCACCACCGCCAGCCGCCTGCACGACGACTGCGGGCAACAGAAGGCTCAAAGCAGTGATCAGCCGCATCATGACGTCACCCTCGCTGGTTCAGGCTTGGTCGCTTCCATCTTGGTATAGAAAGGCATGAGGAAGAAGAACAGGAAATAGATGACGGTAAAGATCCGCGCAGCCAGCGTCTTGCCTTCCGAAGGAGCTTCCAGCCCGAGCCAGCCGAGCACGACAAAACTGATCGTGAAGAGCAGCAGGGCGATCTTGAAGATCGGCCCCCTGTAGCGGATCGACTTCACCGGGCTTCGATCCAGCCAGGGGAGCGCGGCCAGAATGGCCACCGCACCGAACATCGTGATCACACCACCGAGCTTGCTTGGAACCGCACGTAACATGGCGTAGAACGGTGTGAAGTACCAGACCGGCGCGATGTGATCAGGCGTCACCGAGGGATTGGCTTCGATGAAATTGGGCTTCTCCAGGAACAGACCACCGACTTCCGGCAGGAAGAAAACAATGGTCAGAAAAATCGCCAGGAACACCGACACCCCGAACAGATCCTTCACGGTGTAGTAGGGGTGAAACGGAATGCCATCCAGGGGCACGCCGTTTTCATCCTTGTTCTTCTTGATCTCGATGCCGTCGGGGTTGTTCGAGCCGACTTCATGCAAGGCCAGAAGATGGGCCACGATCAGGCCAACCAGCACAAAGGGAATCGCAATCACATGCAAGGAAAACAGACGATTGAGCGTGGCGTCCCCGGGCACGTAGTCGCCCTGAATCCAGATCACCAGATCCGGCCCGACAACCGGAATGGCGCCGAACAGCGAAATGATCACCTGCGCGCCCCAGTAGGACATCTGCCCCCAGGGCAGCACGTACCCACAAAAGGCTTCCGCCATCAGGGCAAGGTAGATCAGACAGCCGAACAGCCAGATCAATTCACGCGGCTTGCGATACGAGCCGTACAGCAGCCCGCGGTACATGTGCAGATAGACCACGATGAAGAATGCTGAAGCCCCGGTCGAATGCAGATAGCGGATCAGATTGCCCCAAGGCACGTCCCGCATGATGTATTCGACCGACCCGAAGGCCAGGGCGGCATCCGGCTTGTAATGCATGGTCAGGAAAATGCCGGTCAGCAGCTGATTGACGAGCACCAGCAGGGCGAGCGAACCGAAGTAGTACCAGAAATTGAAATTCTTCGGCGCGTAATACTCGCTGACGTGATCTTTCCACATCTTGGTGAGCGGAAAGCGATCATCGATCCAGCCCAGAAAGCCGGTGGTCTTGTGCGGGTTGGCTACGATGCCCATTATGCGACCTCCGGATCTTCGCCGATGATGATGGTTGAGTCACCTACATAGCGATGCGGCGGCACCGGCATGTTCAGCGGTGCAGGCACACCTTTGTAAACGCGACCCGCCAGATCGAACTTGGAACCATGGCAGGGACAGAAAAACCCGCCCTTCCAGTCTTTGCCCAGATCCTCGGCCGGATAATCCGGGCGGAAACTCGGCGAACAGCCCAGATGGGTGCAGCGGCCGATCATGACCAGCACGTCTGGCTTGACCGAACGCGTATCGTTCTGGGCATAGCCGGGCTGCTGGTCCTCGGCCGACTCTGGATCACGCAATTGGTCTGCCACGGCTTTGAGATTGCCCAGCATCTCAGCCGAACGCTTGACGATCCACACCGGACTGCCGCGCCAGGTGCTGATCAATAGCTGTCCTTCGCCCAGCTTGGAGATGTCCACCGTCACCGGCGCCCCCAATGCCTTGGCCCTTTCGCTTGGCGCCATGGAAGCCAGAAACGGCCACACGGCAGCGGCCGCGCCGACTCCGCCGGCCGCGACTCCCGTAAGCGTCAGGAAGCGGCGTTTGCCGACATCCACGCCGTTAGAACTCATCGCGTTACTCCTAAAATAGGTATTTTTCTCGGACATTCGAAAGAATGCCGCATCAGCCGCATGCGCTGGTAGCTGCTGCAGACGAATGCGATGTGCCTGTCCGTCACCAGCATGCGGCGCCCCAGCCGCAAAGTATAGCATCGCGAAACGATTGCGCTTATGCCCCGGCCACAGTTTTTGCCCAGATCTCGAGCAGACGGTCGTTCTGCGCAGGCGTGCCGATACTGGGGCGCAGGCAGCCTGCCAGCGCCGGATGGCTGCCATGCAGATTCTTTATCAGAACGCGCTCGTGCTGCAGCGCCTCGAAGACCCGCGCGGCCTGTGCCTCCGGCTGGCGCACGAGGAGGAAGTTGGCCGCACTGGGAAACACCTCGGTGGCGGACAGGCGGGCCAGCGCCGCATGCAACCGCGCTCGCTCCTGCATCAGGATCTCGACCTGGGCATCGAATGCCCCGGCGTGCTCCAGCGCGAACTGCACGGTTTCCTGGGTCAGCACATTGATGTTGTAGGGCAAGCGCAGCTTCTCGAGTTCGTCGATCAGCGACTGCGGCCCTTGCAGGAAACCCAGACGCAGTCCCGCCAGGCCCCACTTGGACAGGGTCCGCATCAGCAGCACCTGCTCGAATTCCGCCGCCAGCGCGCTGCAGTCCACGCCGGAAAAGGCCAGATAGGCCTCATCGAGCACGACCAGGCCCGGCGCCGCCGCGCAGATCCGGCGCAGCGTTTCAGCGGCGAACAGGGTGCCGGTCGGGTTGTTTGGCTGAGCCAGGAAAATCAGCGCCGGCCTCTCCCGCTCGATGGCGGCAATGAAAGCATCGGCATCGAGGGAAAAATCCGGCAGCAGCGGCACGCCGCAGTAGGCCAGATTGCAGGCCAGGGCAAGATGTCGGTACATCACGAAACTGGGATCAGGCGCCATCACGACCGCACCTGGCCGGGCCACCGCCAGGCACAGCATCTGGATGATCTCGTCCGAGCCATTGCCCAGCAGCAAGCCCCAGCCCGGCGCGGCGCCGAAACGCTGCCGCAGCCCCCGCTTGAGGGCGACCGCGCCGGCATCGGGATAACGATTGAAATCAACCCGGCCCAGACGCTCAAGCCAGGCCGACCGCAGCTCGGCGGGCAGGGCATAGGGGTTTTCCATGGCATCGAGCTTGATTGCATTGGTGGTGGGCGGCGGCGCCCGGTACGCCTTGAGCAGCCTCAGATTGGGCGCCAGGGTTTGCGCATTCATGCTCATTCCTCCTGCCCCCGGACTTCGGCCGAGCGCGCGTGCGCCTCCAGCCCTTCACCGCGCGCCAGACAGGCCGCCACTGGCCCGAGCCGACGCGCGCCCTGCGGCGAGATTCGCAGCACGCTGGAGCGTTTCTGAAAATCGTACACCCCCAGCGGCGAGGCAAAACGTGCGGTGCGCGCGGTGGGCAGCACATGATTGGGCCCCGCGCAGTAATCGCCCATCGCCTCAGGACTTAGCGCGCCGACGAAGATGGCCCCGGCATGCCGCACCTGTGCGAGCCGGACATCCGCATCGAGCAGGGCCAGTTCCAGATGCTCCGGCGCCAGGCGATTGGCGAGGGCAATCGCCTCATCCACATCCCGCGACTGGATCAGGGCGCCGCGCGCCGCTAGCGAGGCGCGGATGATGCCGGCACGCGGCTGGGCAGCGATCTCCTCCTCCAGCGCCGTCGCCACCGCATCCAGATGGGCGGGATCCGGCGAAATCAGGATCGACTGAGCCAGTTCGTCATGCTCGGCCTGGGCAAACATGTCCAGCGCCAGCCAGCGCGGACTGACGCTGCCGTCGGACAGGATCAGGACCTCGGAAGGGCCCGCCACCATGTCGATCCCGACCTGGCCAAAGACCTCGCGCTTGGCCGCCGCCACAAAGGCATTGCCGGGCCCCACGATCTTGTCCACCGCCGGAATGCTTTGCGTGCCATAGGCCAGGGCTGCAATCGCATGCGCCCCGCCAACCCGGAAGACCCGATCCACGCCGGCCAGCTCGGCCGCCGCCAGCACCAGGGGATTGAGCGCACCGGCCGGCGCCGGCGCGGTCATGATGATCTCGTCAACCCCCGCAACCCGGGCCGGTATCGCGTTCATCAGCACCGACGAGGGATAGCTCGCCTTGCCGCCGGGCACGTAGACCCCCACCCGCTCCAGCGGACTGACTCGCTGCCCCAGCACCGAGCCATCTTCATCTTCCCACTCCCAGCTTTCCCCACGCTGCCGCTCGGCATATTGCCGCACCCGCGCAGCCGCCAGTTCGAGGGCCTGTCGTTGCTCCGCTCCGAGTTGCGCCAGGGCCTGCCGCCACTGCGTTCTGGGCACTTCCAGCGCAGCCACGGCGTCGGCCTGCTCGCGATCGAAACGCCGGGCATAGCGCAACACCGCCTCATCCCCTTCGGCGCGCACCGCGGCAATGATGGCAACAACGGCTTCACGCACCTGCGCATCAGCGGATGGTTCGCCGCCGATCAAACCCTCCAGCTGGGCGGTGAAACCCCGATCCTGCGTGTTGAGTCGCGCGATCTTCATGCATTCACCACCGTGTCGAGCCGATCGATCAACTGCCGGATCTGCGCGCATTTCATCTTCATCGCCGCCTTGTTCACCACCAGACGGGAGGAAATCTGCAGGATGTCCTGCAGCGGCCGCAAACCGTTGGCTTTCAGGGTATTGCCGGTGTCGACCAGATCTACGATCAGATCCGCCAGCCCCACCAGCGGCGCCAGTTCCATCGAGCCGTAAAGCTTGATCAGCTCGACCTGCTCCCCCTGCCTGGCGAAATGATCGCGGGTGATATTGACGTACTTGGTGGCAATCCGTAGCCGGCGTCCCAGCGGCCGTTCCAGCTCGCCGGCACCGGCCAGACACAGTCGGCATCGCGCGATCTTGAGATCCAGCGGCTCGTAGAGTCGGGTGCTGCCGTGCTCGAGCAAAACATCCTTGCCGGCGATGCCAACATCCGCCGCTCCATATTCCACGTAGGTTGGGACATCGGTGGAGCGTACGATCAGGATTTCATCGACCAGGCCCTCGGCCGGAATCCGCAGTTCGCGGGTCCGGGTCAGGTCCTGCAGGGGCCTGATCCCGACCTTTTCCAGCAATGGCAGGGTATCTTCCAGAATGCGCCCCTTGGCCAGCGCCAGGGTCAATTTTCCATCTGTCATCAGGACACTCGCCGAATGTCGGCGCCGAGTTGGCCGAGCTTTTCTTCAATGCTTTCGTAGCCCCGGTCGATATGGTAGATCCGGTCAACCAGGGTTTCGCCGTCTGCGGCCAGGGCCGCCACGACCAGGCCCGCGGAAGCGCGCAGATCGGTCGCCATGACCGGCGCGCCCTTGAGCCGCTCGCGACCACGGATGATGGCCGTATTGTGTTCCAGGCGGATGTTGGCCCCCATGCGCTGCAACTCGGGCACATGCATGAAGCGGTTCTCGAAAATCGTTTCATTGACGATGCCGACGCCGTCGGCAACCGCATTCAATGCGCAGAACTGCGCCTGCATGTCGGTGGGAAAGGCCGGATGCGGCGCGGTGTGCACATCGACGGCCTGGGGCCTGCGCCCCTGCATGTCGACGGTAATCCAGTCCTCGCCCTGGGTCACCAGACCACCGGCGTCGGCCAGTTTCTGCAGCACCGCATCCAGCAGTTCGGCGCGGGTATTGCGCACCGTCACGCAGCCCCGACTCAGGGCGCCTGCCACCAGGAACGTGCCGGTCTCGATCCGGTCAGGCAGGATCTTGTGACTCGCTGCATGCAGGCGGGCAACGCCCTGCACGCGAATGATGGGGCTGCCTTCTCCGCTGATCCGTGCGCCCATCGCGCGCAGACATTGCGCCAGGTCCACGACTTCCGGCTCCCGCGCCGCATTTTCGATCACCGTGTCGCCCTCAGCCAGCGTCGCCGCCATCATCAGGTTTTCCGTCCCGGTGACCGACACCGCCTCCATCACGATGCGCGCGCCCCGCAGCTTGCTGGCCCGGGCACGGATATAGCCATCCACCACATCCACCTCAGCCCCCATCGCCCGCAGGCCCTGCAGGTGCACATCCACCGGACGCGCGCCGATGGCGCAGCCACCGGGCAGGGAAACATCGGCCTCGCCATGCCGCGCCAGCAGGGGGCCGAGCACGACAATGGAGGCCCGCATGGTGCGGACCAGCTCGTAGGGCGCGATGTGGGTGCTCAGCTGCCGGGCCTGTACCGTCACGCTCATGCCATCGCCCAGACTGACCTCCGCGCCCATCTGCCTCAGCAGACGGTTCATCGTCGTCACATCCTTGAGATGCGGGACGTTATGCAGCTCCAGCGGCTCCTCGCTTAGCAGGGCGGCGGCCAGTATGGGCAAGGCTGCGTTCTTGGCGCCGGAGGCACGGACCTCGCCGCGCAGGACCGGCCCGCCGGTGATCAGCAATTTGTCCATTGGGTTCAGTCCGCCTGCGGCACGCGTGTCTTCAGGGCCAGGGCATGAATTTCGCGCCCCATCCGTGCCCCCAGAGTGGCGTAAACCATGCGATGCTGGGCAACAATGTTCTTGCCGGCGAACTCGGCGCAGATCACTTCCGCCTCGAAATGCGCGCCATCATCACCACGAACGCTGACATCGGCACCCGGCAGGCCCTGACGGATCAGATCGGCAATCTCTTGTGCGGTCATATTTTTTGCTCTTTCAAGGGCGCAGGCGGTAGCCGCTGCGCAACATCATCAGACAGACGGTGGCAATCACCACCAGAAATCCGCCGACAACCAGAATGCTGAGGCCGCCCGGCGCATCGGAAACGCCGAAAAAGCCTGAGCGAAAGCCGTCAATCATATAAAAGAATGGATTGAAACGAGAGGCTTCGGCCCAAATCGGCGGCAGCGACTCGATGGAATAGAACACGCCGGAGAGAAATGAAAACGGCATGATGAAGTAGTTCTGAAACGCCGCCAGGTGCTCGAATTTATCGGCCAGAATGCCGGCGATCAGGCCCAGGCTGGCAAGACAGGCGCTGGACAGCAGGAGCATGGCCAGCAATTGGGCCGGGTCGGCAATCGGCAACGGCACGAACAACCAGCCCACCGCATAAAGACACAGCGCGACCAGCACGCCGCGCAGGACGGCGGCGAGCACATAGGCGGCAAAAATCTCGAAGGTCGAGATCGGCGCCATCAACAGAAACACGATATGCCCCATGATTTTCGACTGGGTCAGGCTGGAGGACGTGTTGGCGAATGAATTCTGGATCACACTCATCATGATCAGACCGGGCACCAGAAAAGCCAGGTAATCGACGCCCGGATAGACCTGCAGACGTCCCTGCATGACCTGCGCGAAGACCAGCAGGTAAAGCACCGAAGTGATGACCGGCGAGGTCACGGTCTGCCCGGCGACCTTAAGAAAGCGCCAGACCTCCTTACGCAGCAGGGTGAGAAATCCGATCTGATTCATCGCCCAGCTCCGGTCAGTTCGACAAAGACGTCTTCAAGGCTCGGCTCCCGCATGGCGATATCAACGACGCGCAGCCCGCAGTCCCGCAGGGCATCGATCACATCCCCGACGCGCTGCTGATCCCGGTGCAGGCGCAGCTCGATCTCATCGCCGCTGCGCGACGCCAGCATCGCGGTCAGCGACGGGCTGAGTTCGCCCGCGCCTTCGGTGCGAATCCGCAGAAACCGGAAAGGATGTCGCCCCAGCATGTCCTGCTTGCTCTGCAGGGCCTGCAATTCGCCGTGATCGAGAATCGCGATGCGGTCACACAGGGCTTCGGCCTCTTCCAGATAATGGGTGGTGAGCACGATGGTATGTCCCTCGGCGTGCAGGCGGCGGGTGAACTGCCACAGGGCGCGGCGCAATTCCACATCCACCCCCGCCGTGGGCTCATCCAGAACCACCACGGGCGGCTTGTGGACCAGGGCCTGGGCGATAAGCACCCGGCGTTTCATGCCGCCGGACAGCTGCCGCAGTTTGGCGCGGCGCTTGCCCTGCAAGTCCAGGGAATCCAGCAATTCATCCAGCCAGGCAGCGACGCTGCGGGGCTTCAGGCCGAAATAACCGGCCTGCAGCAACAGCAGTTCCTCCACCGTGAAAAAGGGGTCATAGACCAGTTCCTGTGGCACCACGCCGAGTTGCTGCCGGGCCTGCCGGTAGTCCCGCACGGTGTCATGGCCAAGCACGCGGATCTCCCCGCAATCCTTTCGCACCAGTCCGGCGATGAGATTGATGAGGGTCGATTTACCCGCGCCGTTGGGCCCCAGCAGGCCGAAAAACTCACCCTGCTCGATGGCGAAACTAACGCCCTTCAACGCATGCAGCGCACCATAGTGCTTGTGGACAGCATCGATCTGCAGGGCTGCATTCATTTATAATCGGCGGCTCGGGCGGACGCGGATTTTACTCGAAGCCGGACTCTCCGGCCGAATTCGGCCGTCGCAAGGACAAATCCAACCCATGCTGGAATCCTATCTGGCGGTCATCGCCGGCCTCGCCTTGCTGACCTGGAGCGCCGATCGCTTCGTCGATGGCGCCGGCAATCTGGCGCGCATCCTCGGCGCACCGCCACTGCTCATCGGCATCACCATCGTCGGCATCGGCACCTCCGCCCCTGAGGTGCTGGTGTCCATCAGCGCGGTGATCAATGACACGCCCAATCTCGCGGTCGGCAACGCGATTGGCTCGAACATCACCAACATCGCCCTGGTCCTCGGCATTACCGCACTGATCTGCCCCCTGGCGGTCAATTCCGGCATCCTGCGCCGCGAACTGCCGCTGGTGCTGGGCGTCAGCGCCTTGGCCGTCGTGTTCTGCCTGGACCTGCGCCTGAGCCGTGGCGAAGGCGCCACCTTGCTGCTGGGATTCGTGCTGGTCCTCGCCTGGATGCTTCATCTGGCCAGGACCGGCAGCCAGGATGATCCCATGCTCAGCGAGATCATCGCGCACGAACAGGAGCAGGACGGCATGCCCCCCGGCAAGGCCTGGTTCTGGGTTGGCGTCGGCCTGCTTCTGCTGCCGATCAGCGCCCAACTCCTGGTCTGGGGCGCCAGCACCATCGCCCGCCATTTCGGCATCAGCGAACTGGTCATCGGCCTGACCATCGTGGCCTTGGGCACCAGCCTGCCAGAACTGGCGGCCTCCCTGATGAGCGCCCTGCGCAAGGAAGCCGATCTGGCCCTCGGCAATGTGCTGGGCTCCAATCTTTTCAATTTGCTTCTCGTGCTCGCCATTCCCGGCCTGATGTCCGGCCCGGCGCTGGACCCCGACATCAAAGTGCGCGACCTGCCGGTCATGATCGGACTGACCGTGGTGCTGTTCGTGATGGCCTGGGGCTGGCGCGGCCAGGGCAGGATCTCCCGACTCGAGGGCGGCACTCTGCTGGCGGCCTTCGTCGGCTACCAGCTTATACTGGCAGCCAGTCTCGATCTGATCTGACAAGCACCTATGGACCTGGAAAAACTGAAATCGATGGGCCGCACGGTTCTGGAAATCGAACGCGATGCACTGACCGCGCTGATGGACCGCATCGATGACGACTTCGCCCGGGCCTGCACGCTGATGCAGGCTTGCCAGGGCCGCGTGGTGGTCACCGGCATGGGCAAGTCCGGCCATATCGGCAACAAGATCGCCGCCACCCTGGCCAGCACCGGCACCCCGGCCTTCTTCGTTCATCCCGGCGAAGCCAATCACGGCGACCTGGGCATGATTACGCCGCAGGATGTGGTCATCGCCCTGTCCTACTCTGGCGAAACTGCGGAACTGCTGACCCTGATTCCGATCATCCGGCGCCAGGGGGTGCCGTTGATCGCGATGAGCGGCAGACCCGAGTCCAGCCTGGCGCAGGAATCCGACGTCCATCTCAATGTCGCGGTTGCCAAGGAAGCCTGCCCTCTGAATCTCGCGCCCACCGCCAGCTCGACCGCGACGCTGGCGATGGGTGATGCGCTGGCGGTGGCCCTGCTGGATGCGCGCGGCTTTACCGCCGAGGATTTTGCCCGCTCGCATCCGGGCGGCAGCCTGGGCCGGCGCCTGCTGGTCCATGTCCATGACATCATGCACAGCGGCAGCGCACTGCCACGGGTCAACAGTGGCGCCTCGCTGGCCGAAGCCCTGCTCGAGGTCAGCCGCAAGGGCATGGGCATGACTGCGGTCGTCAACCCGGACAATACCCTGGCCGGCGTCTTCACCGATGGCGATCTGCGCCGGGCCCTGGATCGCAATGTCCACGTGCATGACACCACCGTGGATGAAGTGATGAGCCGCCAGCCCAAGACCATCCCCGCCAACCGCCTGGCGGCCGAAGCCGTGGCGCTGATGCAGAAACACAGCATCACCGCGCTGCTGATCGCGGATGAGCAAGGCCAGCTGCAGGGCGCCCTGCACATGCATGACCTGCTGCGCGCGGGAGTGATCTGAATGTCAGCCGATCTGCAAGAAAAGCTGGCCGCGCTGCAACTCGTGATCTTCGACGTCGATGGCGTGCTGACCGACGGCAAGCTCTATCTTGGACCGGACGGACAGGAATGGCGCAGCACCCATGTCCGCGATGGCCTGGGATTGAAAAGCCTGCGCCAGGCCGGCCTGCAGACCGCCGTCATCAGCGGCCGCGGACCGGGCGGCCTGGACCAACGCCTGAGCCAGCTCGGCATCGAACATCGCTATTTCGGCCAGGATGACAAATTGCCTCTGCTGGAGGATCTGCTGCGCCGCCTTGGCATTCCCGCCGCCGCCAGCGCAATGGTCGGTGACGATACGCCCGACCTGCCGCTGTTCGCCGCCTGTGGCCTGAGTTTCTGCCCGGCAGATGCGCACGCGCAGGTCCGCGCCGCCGCCAGCTGGGTCGCGCCGAGTGCCGGCGGCCAGGGTGCGGTGCGGGAAATCGCCGACCTGATCCTGGCGGCCAGAACATGAATCCGCAGTTGCCGCGTCGACGGCTTGCCGCCCTGCCCTTGCTGCTGATCCCGCTGGTCATTGGCGGCGTCGCCTTGCAGCTCAAGCAGCCTCCCAGCGTGCACCGCAGCGACCTGCCCCTGCCGCCGCCGGAGGCCGACTACTACCTGCGTGGCGCCGAGCTCAGCAGCATGGATGCCGAAGGCCGTCTGCTGTACCGGGTCAAGGCCGCCACGGTGCTGCATTACCCCGACCAGAGCATTGATCTGCAAGAGGTTTCGGTCGACTATCTCAACGGCCCCTGGACCCTCACCGCGGCGCATGGCCGGATCCCGCCGGGAGAGCACAGCCTCAGCTTGAGCGGCGAGGTCAGGATGCAGGGTACACTGAGCATGACCGGCGAGACGGTGCAACTGCAGACCGATCACATCACCATTGCCTTTGCGCAAAAACAAATCGAAACCGACGCCCGCGTGAACATGAGCTCCCCGACGATCCAGGCGACCGCCCAAGGCATGCGCACCGATCTGCAAGGCCAGGAACTCAAGCTGCTGGCCGACGTCAGGGTGCGGTATGAACCTTAAAATCCGGTCGCTGATTCTCGGCGCCCTGCTCGCTTGCAGCCCGCTACTCTGGTCCCAGACCCAGCAGAATCGTCCCGGCTTTCTGGGCGAGGATCTCGCGGTCGAAATCGAGGCCGACGAAGCCGAGCTCAGCGAGGCCCGTGACACCAGCATCTATCGCGGTCACGTCAAGCTCACCCGCGGCCGCCTGTCGATGCGCGGCGATGAACTGCGCATCTATCGCGACCCCAAGGATGGGCGCATACAGGCCACGCTGTCCGGCCGCCCGGCAGTCGCCACGCACACCACCCCGGATGACAGCACGCCGGTCACCGCTTCGGCGCGGCGCATCGTCTATACCACGATCCTGGAAATCCTGGAGCTGAACGGCGAAGCCCAGATCGAACGCGGGGCGGACCGACTGAATGGCGACACGGTGCGCTACGACGTGTCCAATGCAAGAATTCAGGCGGATGGCGGCAAGCAAAAGGTCCGCATCGTGATCAATCCGCCGGCGGCGGAAAAACCGGCGCAGCCATGAGCCTGGTGGCGGAAAATCTGGTCAAACGCTATCGCAAGCGGACCGTGGTCAATGGCGTGTCCCTGCACGTTGACCCTGGCGAGATCGTCGGCCTGCTCGGCCCCAATGGCGCGGGCAAAACGACCTCTTTCTACATGATGGTCGGCCTTGTCGCCGCCGAACAGGGGATCATCCGGGTCGGCGCGACCAACATCACCCACCTGCCGATGCACTCACGCGCCCGGCTCGGCGTGGGCTACCTCCCTCAGGAAGCCTCGATTTTCCGCAAACTGAGCGTCGCAGACAACATCATGAGCATCCTGCAGGTGCGCAAGGAACTCAGCCGCAGGCAGCAACAGGACAAGCTGGAGCAGTTGCTCGAGGAACTGCACATCACGCATATCCGCGATGGCCTGGGCATGAGCCTTTCCGGCGGGGAAAGACGGCGTGCGGAAATCGCCCGCGCACTGGCCGCCGAACCCAAGTTCATCCTGCTGGACGAGCCTTTCGCCGGCGTCGACCCGATCGCGGTCGGCGACATCCAGATGATCGTCAACCATTTGCGCGAACGCGGCATCGGCGTGCTGATTACCGATCACAACGTGAGGGAAACCCTGGGGATCTGCAGTCGTGCCTATATCCTGAGCGAAGGCCGGGTCATTGCCGAAGGGCGACCGGAGGATGTGCTGGCAAACGAGCAGGTTCGCCGGGTCTATCTGGGCGAAGATTTCCGCATGTAAGACCAGGTCGTCGCGCGGCGACCTGACCGCTGGTGCAGCAGCTCTAGCTGAATTCAGCCCCTGGCGGCCGCGCCGAGAGCTCTTCAAACGCCTGCCGCACGGCCAGGCCTTCATGCAGCACCCGATAAACCTGGCGGGAAATGGGCATGTCCACCGCGTGCCGGTCGGCCAGCGCATTCACCTCGATGGCATTGCGCACGCCTTCTACAACCTGGCCGATCTGGCGTTCGGCGGCAGCAATGTCCTGCCCCTGCCCCAGGGCTTTACCGAGCCGGCGATTGCGCGACTGATCATCGGTGCAGGTCAGCACCAGGTCCCCCATGCCGGAAAGCCCCATCAAGGTGTCCCGATTGCCGCCCATCGCCTCGCCCAGTCGCATAATCTCGCGCATGCCCCGGGTAATCAGCAGGGCACGCGTATTGGCGCCCAGGCCCATGCCATCGGCCGCGCCGACGGCAATGGCAATGACATTCTTGACCCCGCCCCCGACCTCAACGCCAACCACATCGTCCGAGGTATAGGCCCGCATCCCCGGGCCGTGCAGGGCTTCGGCCGTTTCTGCGGCAAATCCGGGCGTGCGCGAGGCAATCGTGATCGCGGAAGGCAGGCCCTGCCCGACTTCCCGGGCAAACGTCGGCCCCGACAGGATGGCGCAAGGCACATTGCCCAGGGCATGATGAATCACCTCATGCGCAAGCCGCCCCGAATGCGGCTCGAAACCCTTGCTGGCGCAGGCAATCTTGCGTATGCCGGTGGCCAATGGCCTGAGGTCCTCGAGCAGCTCACCCAGAGCGTGGCTGGGCACCGCCAGCAACCAGAATTCAAGCGCGGCCGCCTCCTGCAGGCTCTGCGCCAGCTGCAATGCGTCCGGAAACGGACAACCTGGCAGATACTTGGCATTTTCGCGTGCCGCTGCCATGCGCCGGCATTCGGCATCATCGCGCCCCCAGAGCAGCGTGTCGCAGCCATTGCGCGCCAGTTGTATGGCCAGCGAAGTCCCATAGGAACCTGCTCCGAATACGGCGATCTGCGGCATGATGCGACTCCCCTGGCAAAACACCTGAATCAATGCGCCTGCGCAGGCTGCTGATCCCGCTGCCGCAGATACTCCTGAAACAGCGCATCGAAATTGACCGGCTGCAGCAAGAACTGCGGAAAACCCGCCTTCTGCACCAGTTCGCTGACAACTTCCCTGACATAGGGAAACAGCACATTGGGACAGTAGGCCCCGAGCACCGCGCGCCGCTGCTGCTCGTCATCAAACCCCTGGAGGACAAAGATGCCGGCCTGCTGGATCTCCACCAGATAGGCCGTCTGCTCGCCCAGCGTCGCGGTGACGGTGACGGCCAGGGTGACCTGATGCGTCTTGTCCGCAACATTCTTCACATCGGTGTTCAGTTGCACGTCCATTTTCGGCTTCCACTCCTGGGTGAACACCAGGGGCGCCTGCGGCACCTCCACCGAACAATCCTTCAGAAAGATTTTCTGCAGGATGACTTGCTGAGCCCCGGGGGCTGCTGTTTGCTCGCTCAAGCTAATTTCCTTATGGCATGGCCGACGGCCATTACTTGGTGGTGATCGGCAAGCCCGCGTTCTGCCAGGCATTGATGCCGCCTGCCAGGGGATAGACTTCCTCGAACCCGGCACCGCGCAACTTGATGCCCGCCTGGGTCGCCACCGACCCCAGCGCGCAGCACAGCAGCAGCGGCTTGCCCTGATGCTTGCGCAGTTCGCTCTGTTTCTCATCCAGCTTCATCATCGGCACATTGATCGAATCCAGAATGTGGCCACGCTTGAAGTCGGCCACCGAACGCAGATCAACGACCACGGCGCCCTTGTCATTGATCATTCGTACCGCGTCGGCAGGCGCGATGCGCAGACCACCTCGCCGGATGATCAGGAGCTCATTCACAATGATCGCCAGGGAAACCAGAACAAGTGCAGCGGTCAGTACAACATGATTGGATAAAAATTCGCTAATTTGCAGCATGGCGCCGATCTTTGCTCAAACGCCCATTATCGCTGCCCGGAGCCGCGCAGGGAAAGTCTTATCGCGCCACAAGCGGATGAAATCCGACGCCGCCCATGCCAATATCCGCGCCGCGATGCGCATATTCCTGAGCCTACTGCTGCTGCTCCCCCTGACCGTTACGGCCGCCGATGAACTGCGCCAGCGTGAAGCTGAACTCGAAGCCCTCAGGAGCCAGATCCAGGCCATCAGCGCCGCGGTCGAGAAAGATCAGCAAACCCGCGACGCGATCGACCAGGATCTGGCAACGGTGGAAAAGCGACTCATCGCGCTGCAGAAAGCCCTGCGCACCGCCGGCGCGGACTTGCGGCAGGCACAAACGCGTGCCGACCGGTTGCAGGCCGAGCAAGCGACGCTGCAGGCGCAACTGAAGCAGCACCAGGCCCGCTTGCAGCAACAGATGCGGCGACGCTATCTGCTCGGCCGGCAAGCCAATACGCGGATGATGCTGAGTCAGGACGACCCGGCCCGACTGGCCCGGCTGCAGGTCTATCTGGGCTACCTGCATGCCCAGGAAAAAAACCAGATCAGCGCCTTTCTGGAAAGCCTGGATGCGGTCCAGCGCAAACGGCAGGAAAGTCAGCAGGCCCTGCAGCAACTGCAAAGTCTGCAGCAAAGCCACGCCCAGGCCTTGCAAAGCATCCGGCAGCAGCGCAGCCGGCGCACCGCCATGCTGCTGCAGGTCGAGCAACGCCTGCAATCACAGGACTCCTCCATCGCCCGCCTGACAGCGCAGCAGGCACAACTGGAAGATCTGATCCAGAACCTGCGAGAAGTCCTAAAGAAGCAGGCTTTCAAGCTGCCGGACATCAAACTCGCGGAAGCGCGTGGCAAACTGCCCAGACCTGCCCAAGGCCGCCTGCTGGCACGCTTCAATCAGGTCAAGCCGGATGGCATCAACCGCTGGAAAGGGGTCTGGATCGCGGCCGACGCCGGCAGCCCGGTCCGGGCGATTGCGACGGCGCAGGTGGTCTACGTCGGCTGGATGCATCATTTCGGCCTGCTTCTGGTTCTGGACCATGGTGATGGCTATTTCAGCCTGTACGGGCACAATCAGTCCGCTTTGCGGCAGGTCGGCGATCAGGTCAGCGCGGGCGAAATGATTGCCGAAGCCGGCGATACCGGCGGCCATCACAAAAGCGGAGTCTACCTGGAAATCCGCAAGGGGCGCCGGGCGCTGGATCCATTGAAATGGCTGGCTCCGGCCGACGCTTGACCGGCTCGCTTTATGTTAATGTGTCGGGTCCATGGATCGCGTCAGGGAATTATCCCATGCCTGCTGCTGTCCAAACGGGTGAATATTGTTGACTAGTCAGGGTGCGTCCGGTCGGACAGGGCGACGGCGGAAACTAAAGATGGCAAGAAATTTCAAGGCAGTAGCGCTGCTCGTGACCGGCGCTGCACTCGGCGCATCCATAACCCTGTCGCAGGGCGTATTCGCTGATCGCGAATTGCCGCAGGCCAGCCTGCCGCTGCAGGAATTGCAGGCTTTCGCCGAAATCCTTTCCCAGGTCAAGGACAACTACGTCGAGGCGGTCGACGACAAGAAACTGCTTGAAAACGCCATTCGCGGCATGCTCGAGGGTCTGGACCCGCATTCCTCCTACCTCAACAGCGAGGAATACAGCGAGATTTCGATTTCGACCTCCGGCAAGTTCGGCGGCCTCGGCATCGAGGTGCAGATGTACAACGGCTTTGTCCGGGTGGTTTCCCCAATCGACGATACCCCGGCCAGCCGGGCCGGCCTGGAGTCCGGCGACCTGATCATCCGCATTGATGACAAACCCGTCAAAGGCATGACCCTGACCGAGGCGGTGCGCATGATGCGCGGCAAGCCCGGCACCAAGATCGACCTTCTGATCATGCGGGAAGGCGATGCCCAGCCCTTCGATGTCAGCCTGACCCGCGACATCATCAAGGTTGAAAGCGTGCGGTCCCGCATGCTGGAACCCCGTTACGGTTACATCCGCATCTCGACATTCTCCGGCAACACGGCTGCGTCGATGGAGAAGCAGCTCAAGGCCCTGAACAAGGAAGCCGAAGGCGGCCTGAGCGGTCTGATACTTGATCTGCGCAACAACCCCGGCGGCGTTCTGAACGCTGCGGTTGAAGTGTCGGACACCTTCCTGGACAGCGGCACCGTGGTCTCGATCAAAGGCCGGCATGACGGCTCCAAGCGGGAATTTTCCGCACGCCCCGGCGATGCGCTGAAGGACCGGCCGATCATCGTGCTGGTCAACGAAGGCTCGGCCTCGGCCTCGGAAATCGTCGCCGGCGCCTTGCAGGACCATAAACGCGCGGTTGTGGTCGGTCGCAAGACTTTTGGCAAGGGGTCGGTGCAGACCATCGTCCCGGTCCGCAACAATTCGGCGATCAAGCTGACGACCGCCCGTTACTACACGCCGAGCGGGCGCTCCATCCAGGCGACGGGCATCGAACCCGACATCACGGTGCGGCCGCTTTCGGTCAGCAAGAGCGAGCGCAAATTCACCCCGGTGAAGGAAGCCGATCTGGCCAACAGCCTGGAAAATGAAAACGGCTCGAACGATGCCAGCGAATCCGAATCGGATAAGGCTGCCGACCTGAGCCTGGCGGAATCCGACTATGCGCTGTACGAAGCCCTGAACCTGCTCAAGGGCCTGAGCATCATGCTCACTGTATCCCGTTAAGGGCGAACTTTCCCCGGCCAAGCGGGGCAAGCACCAGGAAAGCGGCCATCGGCCGCTTTCTTTTTGCCCGGCCTGGCCTCAGCGCGCCCTCGCGGGCAGCAGCGCGCGCAGGAAACACCAGCCCGCCAGCAGGCCCAGAGACCAGGTCGCGATCGGAATTTCCGCCACCCGGCTCGGCGCCCGGCCATCAATGGCCAGGACGATGCTGGCGCCCAGTACAAACAGTCCGCCCGCCAGGCTCCAGCGATTGCGTTGCTGCTGCTGCACCAGATCACGCCGCAAATCCTCGAGAATCCGGGTCTGCGCGGCAAACTCGGCAGGCGGCCAGTCCTGCTGCAAACGTTTGAGCATGCCCGGCATCGCTTCGGCCAGTGCCGGCAGGTGGGCCTTGAGCGCATCCAGCCCCGTCAGCGGACTCAGACGCTGGCGCATCCACTGCTCCATGATCGGCTTGGCCGTCTTCCACAGATCCAGCTCGGGATACAGCTGGCGCCCCAGGCCTTCGATATTCAGCAAGGTCTTCTGCAGCAGCACAAGCTGTGGCTGCACCACCATGTCAAAGCGTCGCGCGGTCTGGAACAGACGCATCAGGAACAGGCCGAATGAAATGTCCTTGAGCGGGCGATTGAAAATCGGCTCGCAGACGCTGCGGATCGCAGCCTCGAACTCGTCGACCCGGACACCGGCAGGCACCCAGCCAGACTCCAGATGCAATTCCGCAACGCGGCGATAGTCGCGATTGAAGAAGGCGAAGAAGTTCTCCGCCAGATAACGCTGGTCCGAGGGGTTCAGGGTGCCGACAATCCCGAAATCCAGGGCCAGGTAACGCGGCCTTTCGGGCACCGAGGCATCGACGAAGATATTGCCGGGGTGCATGTCTGCATGGAAGAAATTGTGGGTGAAGACCTGCTTGAAAAAGATCTCGACGCCCCGCTCGGCCAGCACCTGGAAATTCACCCCCTGGTCGCGCAACTGCCCGACCTCATCGATGTTCACGCCATACAGACGTTCCATCACCAGGACATCCATGCGCGTGAGATCGAACATCACCAGCGGATGGTAGATCAGTTCCGACCCCAGCCAGTTGCGCCGCAACTGGGCTGCATTGGCGGCCTCCCGCATCAGATCCAGTTCATCCAGAATGACCTTCTCGTACTCGCAGATCACCTCGCGCGGACGCAGCCGATGCGCTTCGGGCAGGAAGCGATCGGCCAGCGCCGCGAGCAGATGCAGCAGTTCCAGGTCTGCATCGACCGCCGCCCGGATCCCGGGCCGCAACACCTTCACCACCACGGCCATGCCGGGATTGCCATCGGCATCCGGGGGCAGGCGGGCGGCGTGGACCTGGGCCACCGAGGCCGAAGCCAGGGGCACTTCGTCGAATTCGGCGAACAGTTCCCCTACCGAGCCGCCCAGCGAAGCCTCGACCTGCTGCCGCGCCAACTGGCCCGAAAACGCCGGCACCGCATCCTGCAGCAGGCTCAGTTCGGCGGCGATATCATCGGGCAGCAGGTCCGGACGGGTCGACAGCGCCTGACCGAATTTGATGAACACCGGCCCCAGTTCCTGCAGGGCACGGCGCAGGCGCTCCCCACGCGGCAGCGCAAAACGCCGGCCCAGTCGCCGACCGAGAAACTGGTCCAGCCCGTAGCGGCGACTGACCCGCCAGATCTGCCAGAAACGCGCCGTGTGACGCCACCATTTCATGCTTGTGAAGATCCTTGTTCGCTCCGCAGGACGCGGGCTTCGAGGCGGTCAAGACTGACCGCCAGGTCATCAACCTCGTCCATCCAGCGACGCACCTCTTCACCATTCGCCAGACCGCCGCCGCTTTCCGGGCCGCGCTGAACTTCGCCCAGCAACAGCCCGGCCAGACCACGGCGTCCGCGTTCCGCCCAGTTGCGCAGACCGCGGCCCAGGCCTGCGGCGCCGAGGGGTTCCAGCAGCGCGCCAAGTTCGGCTTCGAGATCGAAACGGGCATGCCGCAGGGCGCCAAGCAGACGCTCGGCATACTCGGCATCGCCTTCCAGGACCAGCGCATCGCCCATCGCGCGCGGATCTTCACCAGCCAGCAGGCGGGCCAGGCCGACCAGCGAAGTGCTGATCGCCGCCCGGCTTTCCCCCAGGCCGGCCTGCAATTGCAGACCATGGACCGTGGGTTGCAGACGAAAACCCCAGGCCAGATCGCGAAAATACAGGGCCAGGGACTGCTGCTCGCCAGCCAGCTGCTGCAGCGCCGCAGGACTGGCGGTGAGCGCCTTGTTCAGGGCAATCTCAAGCGGCGCCAGAACCGCATCCAGGATCGCCATTACAGCTTGTATCCGCGATGCACGGCGACGATGCCGCCAGTCAGATTGTAATACTGCGTGCGCTCGAACCCGGCCTCGTCCAGCATCCGCAGCAAGGTCGGCTGATCCGGATGCATGCGGATGGATTCGGCCAGATAGCGATAGCTTTCCGCATCATTGGCAATGGCCTGCCCCAGACGCGGCAGCACCTCGAAGGAATAGGTGTCATAGATTTTTGCCAGCACGGGATTGACCGGCTGGGAAAATTCCAGGATCAGCAAACGGCCGCCCGGCTTGAGCACCCGCCACATCGATGCCAGGGCCCGCGCCTTGTCACGCACGTTGCGCAAACCGAAACCAATGGTGATGCAGTCCATGCATTCGTCGACGAAAGGCAGGGCCTCGGCATCGGCCTGCACGAAGCGTACCTGTTCGGCACGACCCTCGTTGAGCATCCGATCGCGTCCCTGGGCCAGCATCGCGGCATTGTAATCCGCCATGACCATGCCGCCTCGCGGCCCCAGCCGGCGGCTCATTGCAGCGGCAAGATCGCCGCTGCCACAGGCCAGATCCAGGACCATCTCATTGCGCTGGACACAGGCCAGATCGACGGTAAAACGCTTCCACATCCGATGCACGCCCATGGACATCAGATCATTCATGATGTCGTAGCGACTGGCCACCGAATCAAACACCTGGGAAACCCGGGATGCCTTGTCCTCCCATTTGACTTCGCTATAGCCGAAGTGGGTGGTTTGTTCCTTCATATCGGGAATTCAATTGCTTGCGAATCCGCAAGTGTAACCCGCGCGCCCTTGGCCGTTAGCGCTGCAAGGCATTTTTCGGCCGCAGCACAGCCAGCGGCACGATGTTCTCTTCAGCGGTGCGCGACATGCCCTGCAACTCGAGCCGTTCGAGGTATCTGGCCCACAGAGCCTGCTGCTGCTGGCCGAACCGCTCGAAGGCGTCCCAGGCATATAGCCCGCTGTCATGTCCGTCGGAGAAATGCAGCCGCACGGCATAGCGACCGACCGGCTCGATTCGCACGATGCGGACCTCGGATTTGCCGCCCAGCAGTTGCGGCTCGGCCAGGCCATGACCCTGCACCTCGGCCGAAGGTGAGAACACGCGCAGGAACTCGGCGCTGAAGCGATAGCTCCGGTCGGCGGCAAACTCCACCAGCAGGCTCTTGCCCTGCTCCTGCAGGCGCAGGGTCCGGGGCACGCTCATGCGCCGCCCTCGGTGCGCGCCTGCCGCCAGCCCATGGCCCGCGGCAGGCGGCGGACGCCCGCCGGGCTAGAGAATGTAACGCGAAAGGTCTTCATTGGCGGCCAGTCCGGCGAGTCGCTCGCTAACATACGCAGCATCAATCATCACCTCTTCGCCTTCGGAGTCCGGTCCCTGGAAGGACACCTCTTCGAGCAGGCGCTCAAGCAGGGTATGCAGTCTCCGCGCCCCGATGTTCTCCGTCTGGGCGTTGACCTCGGTAGCGATTTCCGCGATCCGCCTCACGCCATCGGCGGCGAACTGCAGGCGCACGCCTTCGGTGCCCAGCAGCGCCGAATACTGCGCGGTCAGGGCGAAATCCGGCTCGGTCAGAATGCGGGTGAAATCGTCCGCCGTCAGGGCATTGAGTTCGACCCGAATCGGCAGCCGTCCCTGCAGTTCCGGAATCAGATCGGAGGGCTTGGCCAGATGAAAAGCACCGGAGGCGATGAACAGGATATGGTCGGTGCGGACCGTACCGTACTTGGTCGTCACGGTGCAGCCTTCCACCAGCGGCAACAGATCGCGCTGTACCCCTTCACGTGAGACGTCGCCACCGACCACGTCACCGCGCTTGCAAACCTTGTCGATCTCGTCGATGAAAACGATGCCGTTCTGCTCCACCGCACGCATCGCGGCTGCGCGTATTTTCTCTTCGTCCAGCAGCTTGGCTGCCTCCTCATCGACCAGCAAACGCAGCGCATCCTTGACCTTGAGCTTGCGATGCCGCGCCCGCTGCTGCCCCATGTTCTGGAACAGATTCTGGATCTGACTGGTCATCTCCTCCATGCCGGGCGGGCCCATGATCTCGACCCCAACCGGTCGGCTGGCGACTTCCAGCTCCACCTCCCGCTCATCCAGCTGGCCTTCACGCAGCTTCTTGCGGAAGATCTGCCGGGTGCTGTCCTGCTCCTGGGCTTTCTGGCTGTCCGGCTCGGCGCTCTGTGCCCGCGGCAGCAGCACGTCGAGCACGCGCTCTTCGGCTGCCAGTTCGGCCCGCGGCCGGGCCTTGGCCATTTCCTGCTCCCGCACCAGCTTGACCGCGGTATCCGCCAGTTCCTTGATGATGGAATCGACTTCCCGGCCGACATAACCCACCTCGGTAAACTTGGTCGCCTCCACCTTGATGAACGGCGCATTGGCCAGGCGCGCCAGGCGCCGGGCGATTTCCGTCTTGCCCACGCCGGTCGGCCCGATCATCAGGATGTTTTTGGGCGTGATCTCATTGGCCAGTTCCGGCTCCAGTTGCTGTCGCCGCCAGCGATTGCGCAGCGCCACCGCCACCGCCCGCTTGGCGTCGGCCTGGCCGATAATGTGCTTGTCCAGCTCCTGCACGATCTCACGCGGTGTCATCATCGAATCGGCGACGCTCATGACGGGATCTCCAGGGTTTCCACGGTCAGCTGATGGTTGGTATAAATACAGATGTCACCGGCGATGCTCAGCGCCTCGCGCACGATCTCCTCGGCGGACAGCTGCGAATGCCGACACAGCGCCAGCGCCGCAGACTGGGCGAAGCTGCCACCACTGCCAATGGCCATGACCTCGGTTTCCGGCTCCATCACGTCACCGGTGCCGGAAATCATCAGCGTCGCCTCCCGATCGGCGACGATCAGCATCGCCTCAAGACGCCGCAGAGCCCGATCGGTGCGCCAGTCCTTGGCCATGTCGACGGCCGCACGCACGAGATTGCCGCTATGGGTTTCGAGCTTGCCTTCGAATCTTTCGAACAAGGTGAAAGCATCCGCCGTACCACCGGCAAATCCTGCCAGCACCTTGTCGTGGTACAGGCGACGGACTTTGCGGGCATTGCCCTTGATCAGCGTATTGCCCAGCGTGACCTGACCATCGCCGCCCAGTGAAACCTGATTGCCACGGCGTACGCTGCAGATGGTGGTCCCTCGGAACTGCTCCACATCGACTTCCTGTATGCGCTAAAGAGCCTAGATATAAGGGCTGATCCGCACGGTTCAAGGTTTGCGTCGCGCGCGCGGATGAGCGGCATCATAAACCTGGGCCAGATGCTGGAAATCCAGCCGGGTGTAAATCTGTGTAGTGCTCAGGCTCGCATGGCCGAGAAGTTCCTGCACGCCCCGCAGATCCGCGCCGGACTGCAACAGATGGCTGGCAAAGGAATGACGCAGCATGTGCGGATGCAAGCCCTGCCCCAGCCCCAGTTTCCGTGCCCAATGCGCGACCCGCGCTTCAACCGCCCTTGCTCCCAGGCGCCCCCCGCGACGGCTGACGAACAGCGCCGGCTCATCGGCGGCGGCGAGCTCGGGCCGATGCCGTAACCAGTCCAGCACCGCCTCGCGCGCCACCTGCCCCACCGCGATCATGCGATCCTTGCCTCCCTTGCCACGCACCATCAACTGGGGCGCGGCCTGGGCCAGCGCAGCCTGCAGCGGCGCGCGGTCCAGCGCGACCAGTTCGGCCAGCCGCAGTCCGGTCGAATAGAACAGCTCGAGAATGGCGCGGTCACGCAGCGCCAGCACCTCGTCACGTGGCATGTGCTGCAACAGACGGAACAAGGGATCGACTTCCAGCGCTTTAGGCAGCACGCGGTCGCGCTTCGGCCCGCGCACCGCGGCCGCGGGATTGGCATCCAGATCACCCTGGCGAACGAGGTAGTCGAAAAACGAGCGGACCGCCGAGAGCTTGCGTTGCAGCGAACTGGCCGCCTGCCCCTTACGATGCGCGCGGGCCAGCCATTGCCGGACGTTGGCATCGCGCAACTGCGCCAGTTCTACCTCAGGCGCCAGTTCGGCACAGGCGCTGCTGAACTCTCGCAGATCATCCGCGTAGGCGCGCAGCGTGCGTGGCGAGTAGCGCCGTTCATGGCGCAGATACGCCAGCCAGCGCTCAATGCTCTCCTGCACCGTGAAAGCGCAAGGCGGCTGCACACAGGCTGGCCGTCATTTCGAGGAATAAATGCCCCATCTCGGGCCTGAAACGCTCGCGATCGGTACTCGCCAGCGCCAGCACGCCAAGGCAGTCACTGCGATCCAGCGGCACCAGCGCCACCGAGCCCAGTTCGGGATGCGCCCTGAACAGCAGTTCGCGCAGATCCGCATCGATCACATCGCAAACAACTCGCCCCTGGCGAAAGAAATCCTTCAGCTGTTGTGGCAGATCGTCCTTGTCGAGAGGCAGGCATCCCGCCTCCAGCAATTCCTCGCCGGCGACAAACAGACCAAGGCACACGGCCTCGACATCGAATTCCTGCCGCAAGCTCGCGCTCAATCCGGCAACGACGCTGGCCAGGCTGTCGGCCTTGATCAGGTCGGCCGCCAGGCGATTCATGCCCTTGACCCGCGCCTCGTTGTCTCGCGCGGTGCGCAGCAGGCCATCCAGGCGTTCGCCGAGCTGCGCATTCTTGTCGCGCAAGACCCTCACCTGCCGCTCGATCAGCGACACCGCAGCACCACTGCCATGGCGCACCGGCATCTGTTCGAGCAATTCGGCATGCCGCAGGAAAAACTCCGGATTCCTTTGCAGGTAGGCCAGAACCTCGCTCTCTTCGACAGACTCCGGCGTCGGCAATGCGTCCGCTCGCGTCATAGTGTCATCTCTCCTTCAAAAACCCAGTCTGCCGGCCCTTCGAGAAAGATCGGCTGATTTTCCACCCAGTTCACGCGCAGGCGACCGCCGGGCAAATCGACATTGACGGACGAGTCAATTTCCCCCCAGCGCCGCATCAGGACAGCGGCCGCACAGGCGCCGCTGCCGCAGGCCGGCGTTTCCCCCACCCCGCGCTCGTAGACCCGCAGACGCAGATGCGCCTCATCCAGCTTTTGCACGAAACCAACATTCACCCCTTGCGGAAAATCCGCATGCCGCATCAACTGCGCGCCCCATCGTTCCACTGCGGCGGTCTCGACATCCTCCACCCGGATCACGAAATGGGGATTGCCGACATTGACCGCGCCGCCGGAAATCTCGCCGAAATCCGATGCGATCAGGTAGGTCGATGCCTCCTCCGCCCGCCGCAGCGGAATCCCGGCCGGCGCGAAAACCGGCGCCGCCAATTCGGCGCTGACCCAGCCTCCGGACCGCAATTCCAGTCGCATCCGCGTAGTCTGCGTCGCCACGATGAGACTGCGTGCCGAGCTCAGGCCGCGGCGCTCGACAAAGCGGGCCAGACAGCGTGCACCGTTGCCGCATTGTCCCACCTCCGAACCATCGGCATTGAAAATGCGATAGCCGAAATCCGCCGCAGACGTCGGCGCCGGATCCACCACGAGAATTTGATCGCAACCAATGCCAAGCCGACGATCCGCAATCCGACGGCACTGCTCGGGACTCAGGACCAGCGCCTGAGTCACCCCGTCGAGCACGACGAAATCGTTGCCCAGGGCCTGCATCTTGGCGAATTTCAGTTGCATCCTGCTCGGCTTGGCATAATGGCCAGACATTTTCGCATGAATGGCCCGTCTTGTTCCCCATGATCGTGATTGCCGGCATCAGGCACGCTACCGCATCGACCTGAAGTGAGCGATCCGCCCGCCATGAAACCCGCCGTCATCCGATGGGACACGGCCGCCCAGCGCAAGGTCCGCAGCGTTCTCGCAGACTACGGCCTGCAAATCGAAGAGGTGCCGACGCAACAGTCGATTCCCGGCAGCTACTGGGGCGACGACGAGGCCGGCCTGATCGGCTCCACCGTCTATGTGCGTGCGGACACGCCGCTGCATTCAATCTTGCACGAAGCCTGTCATGCCATCTGCATGGGCGCGCAGCGACGTCGCACGCTGCATACCGACGCCGGCGGCGACGACGCGGAAGAAAATGCGGTGTGCTACCTGCAAATCCTGCTGGCCGGAAAGATTCCAGATTTCGGCCAGACGCGCTGCTGCCAGGACATGGATGCCTGGGGCTACAGCTTCCGCCTGGGCAGTGCCGAATGCTGGTTTCATCGGGACGCCGAAGACGCGCGAAGCTGGCTTGCCGCGCGCGCGCTGCCACGGTAAGCGCACTCGCGACGTGGCACCGACGCCTAGCGCAAGGTCACGAGTTCCTCCGCGGCGCTGGGGTGAATCGCGATGCAGGCATCGAAATGCGACTTGCAGGCGCCCATGCCCATCGCCACGGCGAATCCCTGCATCATCTCGTCGGCACCGGGACCGATGCTGTGCAGGCCGACCACCCGCTCCTCCGGCCCGACACAAACCATCTTCACCGCGCTGCTCAGCTTATGCTCCAGCAAGGCAAAGTACAGCGCCCGAAATTCACCGGCATAGACCTTGACCGCATCGCCATGGCGCGCCCTGGCCTCCACCTCGCTCAGCCCGATCGTGCCGATCGGCGGATGCGAGAACACCACGGTCGGCACCAGTTCCTGCTGCAGCCGCGCCTGCGGTCGTGCGCCGAACAGCCGGTCTGCCAGGGCACGACCGGCCTTGACCGCCACCGGCGTCAGGGCTGGCGCCGCGGTCACATCGCCCACCGCAAAGATATTGGACCGACTCGTCGCCTGCCACTGATCGACCTGGATATGCCCATGGTTGTCCAACCCCACGCCGGCATGTTCCAGTCCCAGGTCATGCAGCCTGGGCCTTCTGCCGATGGCCCAGATCACCGCGTCGGTCTGCAAGCGCCCGGCATGGAGCTCAAGTTCAAGACCGGCCGAGCCCGGCCTCAGCGCCACCGCGTGCTCGTGCACATGCAGCGTGATCCCCTGGGCGCGCATCGCATCCATCAGGCTCAGGCCAAGCAAGTCATCGAAATGGCGCAATACCCGATCGCGGCGCAGCACCAGATCAACTTCGGAACCCAGCGCGCGCAGCACGCCGGCCAGCTCCACCGCGATGTAACCACTGCCTACGATGACCACGCGTTGCGGCCGTTCGTCCAGGGCGAAAAACCCATCCGAAGTCATCCCCAACTCGCCGCCGGGAAGATCCGGCACCAGCGGCTCACCACCGGTGGCCACGAGGATCTTGTCCGCATAGATGCGATCATTGCCGACCGCCACCGTGTGCGCATCGACAAAACGCCCCCGGCCATGGAAGATCCGGACCTCATCGGATTCCAGGTTCTTCTGATAGATCCCGTTGAGGCGCCGCAAATAGGCCTCCCGCCCGGTCGCCAGCCGGCGCCAGTCATGCCGGATCTCCACAGGATCGAAGCCGTAGCCCGGCGCATCTGCCAGGGCGTGAGCCAGTTGCCCCGCATGCCACATCAGTTTTTTCGGCACACAGCCGACGTTCACGCAGGTGCCACCCAGGCGACCTGACTCGATCAGCGCGACCCGCGCGCCATGCTGCGCGGCCCGGCGGGCACTGGCGATCCCCCCGCTGCCGCCGCCGATGACGAGGTAATCAAATTCGGCCTTCATAGTTAAGCCTCCCGGAAAGACAATGCTAGTATTCGAGGCTGTGATCGTAGAGGAAAACAGAGATGGGTGATGCCGCCGCCAGCAATGTGTCGACATTCGTTTTCTGGGGCCTGATTGGCGCGGGAATCCTTTACGCCATTGTCATCTACAACAATCTCGTCAGCCTCAAGCATGCGGTGACCAAATCCTGGAGCAACATCGATGTACTGCTCAAGCAACGGCACGACGAACTGCCCAAGCTTGTCGAAACCTGCAAACAGTACAAAGATTTCGAACAGGAAACCCTGGAAAAAGTGATGCAGGCCCGGGCCGCCGCTCAGAGCGCACGGCAGGCTGGCGATGTGGCCGGTGTCGGCAAGGCCGAATCCGCGATGCGTCTGGGTCTGGGCAATCTGTTTGCGGTGGCCGAGGCCTATCCCGAACTCAAGGCCAATCAGTCCTTTCAGCAATTGCAGGCGCGGATTACCGGACTCGAAAACTCGATCGCCGACCGGCGCGAGTTCTACAACGACTCCGTCAATGCGAACAATGTCCGGATCGAGCAGTTCCCGGATCTTTTGATCGCGCGCATCATGAACTTCAAACCCGCTCAGTTGCTGGAATTCTCCGACAGCGAAACCGCCGACGTCGACATCCGCTCGCTGTTTGCCTGAGTTGCGCGACCGCGCGATTCCAGCCTCGTTCCAACATCCGGCATGCTGAATCAGGCGGCCATGATCGACTGGGTGCAGCACCTGGGGCAAGGCGAGTTTCTGGCCCTGTGCATCGTATCGATCGGGCTCAGCCTGGCCGGCGCCACAGGCTGTCTGATTTGCCTGGGCCGCGCCCGGACCATGGAGGACACACCGACCTCGCGCATTCGTTCCGCCGCCCAGGGCCCGGTGGAGCTGGAAGGCATCGCCGATCTCCTGCCGGGCGAACCGGTGCTGTCGCCACTGAGCCGACAGCCCTGTGCCTGGTGGGAATATTCCATCGAGAAAAAGGAAACCACCTATAGCAATGGCCGCAGCAGCAGTCGCTGGCGCACGCTTGAACAGGGCATCAGCGACGAAATGTTCCAGCTCACGGACGATACCGGCCAGTGCATCGTCGACCCCGAGGGCGCCAGCGTCATCCCCGACCAGAAACGGGTCTGGCATGGCCGCAGCCGCTGGCCGACCGAGGTGCCACGTGCCAGCGCCTGGATCGGATTCGGTCAGTTCCGCTACCGCGAAAGATTGATCACACCAGGCAGCGCGCTCTACGCGATGGGCTGGTTCCGCACTGAAGGCGGCCTCGGCACGGCCTTAGACCTGCAAGCCGAAACCCGCGAACTGCTGGCCAGTTGGAAGCAGGACCAGGCCGCCTTGCTGCGGGAATTCGACGCCAATGGCGATGGCCAGATTGATCTGCAGGAATGGGAAAACGTCCGCCGCAAGGCAATGCAGGAAGTGCAGGCCAGGCAATTGCAACAGGCCATCGAACCCGATCTGCACGTGCTCTGCCGGCCGCCACGGCGCGAGAAGTTCATTCTGTCCACCCTGCCACAGGAACACCTGATCAAACGCTCGCGCCGGTTTGCCGCCCTGGGCCTGGCCTTGTTCCTGGCCGCGGGCAGCCTTGGCGTCTGGGTGCTGAGCGTTCGCTGAACTCGTCCTGAGGCGCGCGGCACGCTGCTGTCGACCAGGGCGCGAAGCACTACACTATGCCCCCAACTGCCGCCGCCCGGCCTGAGCCCGGGCGCCACACTGCCGACGGAGCAGAACATGAACAATCCCCTGCTGGACTGGCGCGGACCGACCCCGCCATGGCAAGACATCAGACCGGAGCACCTGCTTCCCGCGATCGAGACCATCGTGGCCGAGAACCGCAGCCTGGTTGCCGACCTGCTCGCGCAGGAGAACCCGGACTGGAACGCTCTGATCACCCCGCTGGAAGCGGCGGACAACCGCCTGAGCAAGGCATTTCAGCCTGGCTCGCATCTGCATTCGGTGCAGAACACACCGCAGTGGCGCGACGCCTACGAAAGCTGCCTGCCCGTGCTGACCGCTTACAGCAGCGAAATGGGCCAGAACCATGCGCTGTTCGAAGCCTATCGGCGGATCGCGAGCGAGAAACAGCAACTCGATCCGGCCCAGCGCATGCTGCTCGATCATGGCCTGCGGGATTTCAAGCTTTCCGGCGTGGCACTGCCGCCACCGCAGCAGGAACGCTATCGGGAAATCCAGCAGCGCCTGGCCGAACTGGGCAACCGCTTCGAACGTCAATTGCTGGACGCCACCGACCGCTGGCAATGCCACATCGAAGATGAATCCCGCCTTGCCGGCCTGCCGGAATCGGCGCGGCGCATGGCGGCCGCCAAAGCCTCCGACAAGCAGCTTTCGGGCTGGCTTTTCGGCCTGGACTTCCCCAGTTTCGATGCGGTGATGACGCATGCCGATCAGCGCGATTGGCGCGCCGAGGTCTATCGCGCCTACACCACCCGAGCCTCCGACCAGAGTGCTCCGGGCGATCTGGACAACGCTCCGCTGATGCGTGAGATCCTCGCGCTGAAAGCCGAGGAAGCCCGTCTGCTCGGCTATGCCAATTTCGCCGAGCTTTCGCTGGCCAGCAAGATGGCCGAGTCACCGGCCCAGGTCGAGGAGTTTCTGCTCGAACTGGCCGCCAAGGCACGCCCGGCAGCCGAAGCCGAATTGCAGGAGTTGCAGGCTTTTGCCGCCTCCCTGGGCGGACCGGAAACACTCCAGCCCTGGGACCTGGCCTACTATGCAGAAAAACTGAAACAGCAGCGTTTCGGCCTCGAAGAGGAACAACTGAAAGCATATTTCGCCCTGCCCCGGGTCCTCGAAGGCCTGTTCGATGCCGCGCAGAAGCTGTTCGGCGCCCGTTTCCGTCAGACTGATCTGCCGTGCTGGCATGAACACGTGATGGCCTTCGAAGTTCTGGACGAGCAGGGGCAACTGCTGGCCTGGTTTTACCTCGACCCCTATGCGCGCGAGCAGAAGCGTGGCGGTGCCTGGATGAACGATGTGGCCGGACGCTTCAAAGGGCCCGACGGCCTGCAACTGCCGATTGCCACCCTGACCTGCAACTTCGCCCCACCTTCCGGCGACCAACCGGCGCTGCTCACCCACAGCGATGCGGTCACCCTGTTCCACGAATTCGGCCATGGGCTGCAGCACATGCTGACCCGAATCGACTACCTCGGTGTTTCCGGCATCAATGGGGTGCCATGGGATGCGGTCGAACTGCCCAGCCAGTTCATGGAAAACTGGTGCTGGGAGGCGGAATCTCTGGCGCAATTTGCCCGTCATCACGCCACCGATGAACCCATTCCGACGCAGTGGATCGAACAGATCAGGGCGTCTCGGGTTTTTCATGCCGGGCTGTCGGCCATGCGCCAGATCGAACTCGCCCTGTTCGATCTGCGCCTGCACCGGGCCGCCGAGGCGCCGGATGTGGAAACCGTGCTGCAACAGGTCCGCGACGAAGTTTCGGTCCTGCGTCCACCCATCTGGAATCGTTTTGCCAACAGCTTTTCCCACATCTTCGCAGGCGGCTATGCGGCCGGCTATTACAGCTACAAATGGGCCGAGGTGCTCGCCGCCGATGCGTTCGAAGCGTTTCGTGAGGTCGGCATCTTCGATGCGGAAATGGGGCAACGCTTCCGCGAATGCATCCTGGAACCCGGCGGCAGCGAGCAGGCCATGGAACTGTTCAAGCGCTTTCGCGGCCGCGAACCTTCCGTTGATGCGCTGCTCCGCCAGGATGGTTTGCTCGCAAACGAGGGATCCTGAATGAAAATCGCCACCTGGAACGTCAACTCGCTCAAGGTACGCCTGCCGCAGGTGCTGCAATGGCTGGCACAAACCCAGCCCGATGTGCTGGCCATTCAGGAAACCAAGCTGACCGACGACAAGTTCCCGTTGGATGAGATCAGGGCGGCAGGCTATCAGGCCCTGTTCCATGGCCAGAAAACCTACAACGGCGTCGCGATCCTGTCGCGGCAAGGCCTCGCCAACAGCTGGACCGGGCTGTCCGACGGCCAGGCCCGTGTGATCACGGCCAGTGTCGGCGATCTGCGGATCATCTGCGCCTACGTGGTCAATGGCCAGGCCCTTGGTTCGGAAAAGTTCGCCTACAAGCTGAGCTGGCTGGAGGAGTTGCATACCCGCGTCGAAGCCGAACTGGCCGCGCATCCCCGCCTGATCCTGCTCGGCGATTTCAATATCGCGCCGCAGCCCCATGACACCCACGACCCGGCCAGCTGGGAAGGCGGCATCCTGTGCTCGGACGACGAACGCGCCGCGCTGCGCCGCCTGCTGGAGCTGGGCCTGAACGATCCCTGGCCGCAGCACGAGCACGGCGATGAGACGGCAGCGGACAACAAGGAACGCTTTACCTGGTGGGACTACCGTGCCGCCGGCTTCCGGCGCAATCTCGGCCTGCGCATCGATCACATTCTCGTCAGCCAGACCCTGCAAGCCCACTGCCTTGATTGTCGCGTCGATCTGGAACCCCGAGGCTGGGAGCGACCTTCAGACCATGCACCGGTCGTCCTGACGCTCGACCCGGCCATGCAGACGCAGGACGAGGCCTGATTCACAAAGGGGACGGACCACAGCACGTCGCCGCAGCAACGGACCACAAGCTTTGCCCACCGGCCTGACGGAGGTTCGGGCGACACGTGACCGCCCGAACCTCCCGCGCACCGGAACGTGTCCCGGCCGCTCAATCCGCCGCGCGCTGACGCGGTACCTCGCCCAGGTAATCAGGCACCAGAACCAGGGCGCGTGGCAGGCCATTGAGATCGCTTAGCGCACTCTGCGCCGAAGGCTGAATCGCAGTGCCGGTCTGGCTCAGCAAGTCGTCATAGCGCAAGACCAGCTTGTAGGCATCATCCAGCACGTAAAGACTGGTCCCGTCGAAGGCGATCGCAACCGGATTGCGAATCAGATCGCCGGGGCCGGAGAATATCCGGTCCGCGATCGGTTCGGCGCCACTCACGCTGGCATTCGCGATGATCACGATCTGGCCGTCATCCTTGTCCGATGCGGAGCCGATATCGGCAAGAATCAGAGAATCACTGACCGCGTCATATACGATGCCGCGCAGGTTGCTGGTGGCGTCGCTCAGCACGCCGGTCTGCGGATCCACGCGCTGCGGCTTGAGAATGAAACTCGGATCGGGATTGGACGGATACAGCACGTCGAAATTACGAAATACCGCAACATAGCCATTTTGCATCGCGACATACAGGTCGCCACTGCCCGGATCGAAGTCCAGCCCCCAGGGCAGACCCATGTCGAACTCGAAACTGAGAGTCGAAATCGCGACCTGATCCAGGCGTTCTCCGGTCCCGCAGGTGCTGAATATCTCAAGCTCGGTGAAGTTGCCGCTGGACTCTGTCGGCGCCGCATCCGTGATGAACAGCAGGCCCAGATCTTCTGCGATATCGACCCCGCGCGGCGCCTGCAGATGGGGATCATCTTCGCTGCCGGACGCGGCCTGCCAATGGCGATCACGAGTGCTGCGGTAGCCATCATGCAGGTTGAACGCGTCCTGCGATGAGCTCATCCGCTGCAACAGGCGGTTGATCACGGTCACTGCCCCGGATTCGCCACTTTCCAAAGACGAGTCCCCCGGCCCCTGCAGTTGCCGTGTCGTGGTGTTCAGCAGATAGGCGTCGCCGTTGACATCCAGCACCATGCCATAAGCCCTGGTCCCGTGCGCGGACGCAAAATAAGCCTCGATGGCGTCATTCCCCAGGGTCGGAGCCAGCCTGGCGATGCCGTAGTTGATCCCGCTCTGAAACCCGACCAGCACCGCCGCAATTGGCGCCGGCTGACGCAGATCGGTCACGCCAAAGCGAGCCGGCGGATTCAATATCTCCAGCGCCAGAGATTCCGGGCCATCCACTTCGATGCGCCGCAGTGGCGGCGTGTCCGCAGGCGCGAACTTGAAAATGTCGGCAAATACCAGCACCGCATTGTTGGCCTTTTCCGCCACCAGAAGATCACGCCCGTTGATCTGCACATCCACCGGATTGCCGAGCCCCGTGGCCGGGCCTTCCCGCACCCATTGTGGCGCCGACTTGCCGCTCAGCAATCTGGCATTGCTGAAGACGTAAATGGCACCATCCGCATCGTCCTGCTCCGCACCGATGTCGCTGACCACCAGCCGATCGCCCAGCGCCTCGTGGGCAATGCCGTGCAAGTTGCGACCGCGCACCTGACCCTGTGAGTCGACGATCTGAATGGTGCGACTGACGGCGGCAGATTCACCCGCCTCCAGCCTGTCCAGAAATCCATCGAGAACCTGTATCGCACCGCTGGTGCTCGCGACATAGAGAATGTCGCGATCCTCATCGTAGGCGACATCCCATGGATCCGCTCCCAGGCTGACGGTGGCGAAGGCTGAAACATTGCCCTCTGCCGCACTGCCAAACACCTTGATGTTGCGACTGGCGAAATTGGCGACTATGAGAAAACCGCGTCGGTACGCATAGGTCACGCCTTTGCCCCCCGGCATCCGGCCCAGTCCAGGATTGTTACTTTCGAGCAGGCCGGGGACAGAATAAGCGCCACGAATGTCCCGGTCGATCACATGATCCTCGAACCGCGCATCGGTCAATCGCCGGCCGATCCGGCAGAGGTGAGACAGCCCGCCGGTCATGTCCTGCGTGCCATCCGGCCGGGCATCATCCACATCGTCATCATCATCGCCGACATGCACGGCATTGCCCGCCAGGTCGAGCGCCAGACCTTCGTTGTCCAGAGATTCAAAACGCCGCTCATACACGTAGTTCATCATTCCGGGCGCCTGCTCCACGAACTTGTGGATATCGTTCTGCGTGGCCGCAGAGTTGAGGGCGACATAAAGATTGGTCGGGCCCGCAAGCCGAGGCATCGGCCGCACCGCGACACGGACACTGTCGCTGGAGATCACCACCCCGTTACCGCCAAGGCGCACATCCACCGAAAAATCCAGAATTCTGTTCGCGATCGGATTTTCGGGATCCGCATCCGGCGCGATGAATTGCGCCTGCGCCGAATCGGCCCCGCTCAGACTGACCTCCGGGCCACCGATCTGGCGCCAGCGATACACCAGATTATCAAGCACCGGATCGACCAGAGCCTGCAATTGCACCACATCGCCCGCATCGACTTCCTGGTCGGCACCTGCGGACACCGCGGTCTGATTGCCACCTGGGCCGCTGGATGGCGAAATCCGGATCTCCACCTGGCGCGAAACCTCGTTCACGCCATCGGAAACCAGGACCTGAAGGGTCACAACCCCGCCCTCGCCCAGCTCCGCATTACCTGGCAAGGCAAACGCGGTGGTGAACGAGAATGGCGAGCGCAGGACGATCCTCGGCCCCAGCAGTTGCACCCAGGCCACCGTGAGATTGGCGCCATTGACCAGCCCCGGACTGTCCGGATCCACAGCAAAAACCGTCGCGGTCACCGTTTCGGTTTCACCGACCCTCACGTCATGACCAGGACTGATCTCCACGGACTGAATTTCCGGCGGCTGGCTGTTGCTCTTTTGTCCAGCGCCACTGTTGGAACCACTGCATGCCGCCAGCGCAACCAGCGCGACACAGCTTGCAAGCACGGCAATACGCCGCATGTCATGCATGTTCATCTGCCCATCCCCCGTGGTCATTGCCACGTTTTTTGATCCAAGAACTTCTTGTCTTTACCGCGCCAAACCCAAGCAAAATTCAGCTCAAACAGTTGCTTCCGTACTCGGCGATCAGCGGCTTGCTTCCTCCGCCAAGGCCAGGCCTGCACGCCTGTTGCAATCGTCCACCCTCTCCATACGGCCTCCTTCCTGACCCTCAACTCAAAGTCGACGTCCTGTCGGCCATGCCGGCGCACGAACCAGCGCGGACGCACCACTTCATTGCGATGACCGGCAAGCCGCTCGGAACATCACCATCACGCAGCGGCGCTTGCCGGTGCGCGCCGCCTAGGTGGTGCGTCCCCATGAACGCCCATGCACGCACTCTAATGCATTTGGTCGATTTTGCGCAAATGTAGTCTTCTCTGGGCAAATTGACAAAAATGCCACCACCAAGATCAAAGGCTATACAAGGGAAAGTGTGCGCTTTCGCATGGCCGCTCACGGGCATGGAGCCGCCGCGTCAAGGCCAGCGGCGCGCCCCCGTCGTCGTCGGCAATGATCCGAGTGTGAGCAGGGCCATTCCTGCGGGATCCCGCATCGGCGAAATGCACGAAATCTTCAGGCCGTGCCTCGCAGTTCAGAAGGTCGCGCCCCGTGCCGAAATCAGCGCCGCTACATGACGACGGAGACGACCATCTTCTCCAGATACGCCTTCTTCTGTTCTTCGGTCTCGCCGGAAATGCCGAAAAAGCCGTAGGAAATGATCTGGTGCATCAGCCAGCCGACCACATCCGCAATGTGGATGCCTTCCTTCAGCACCTGCCCCGCTGGATCAGCGAGCAGGAATTTTTCCAGCATGGTCGAGGTGATCTCTGAAAAATAGGCCCGCGTCAGCTTTGCGAAGGTCTCGACATTTTTCGCATCCATCACGATGGCGTAGCGTGGATCTTCACGCAGCCGGGTGATGATCTGATAGAGCGCATCCGTGAAGCTCTGCCGACTCACCGTATTGCCTGCGGTCTCGCGAATGATGTCGCGGGTGATGTCCTGCATCAGGCTCATCATCACATCGGTGATGAGTTCCTGCTTGCTGTCGAAGTAGCGATAGATGGTGGCGCGATTGCAGCCGAGCTTCTCCGCCAGCGCCTCGAAGCGGAACTTGCGGAAGCCATCGCCGGCCATGAGCTCGATGGCCGCATCGACCATGCCTTGCTTCACTGCGGCGTATTCGCGGGTGTCGGCTTTTGCCTTGCGGTTGTTCGCTTGTTTCATCGTCGCTGCGCTCGCGATGGCTGTGGTCAGTCTGCACATGGCCTGAAATCGGGCCAGCTCTTGACGAGACCTTACTACCAGACTACCTTGCCTACAACAAAAAATGATTTATGTTGCAAGACGGAAGCGAATGCCTTGCCGCAAGCTGACGAGGAAGAGGCGATGCTGGAAGAAGTAACGACGGGCCCGGCGCCAGCGCAATGCCCCCATGGGGCTCAGGCGGCGAAGCAGTTCAAGACCGGGACAGGCCAGGGCAAACGTCCGCCGCGGATCAAGGCCGCGCCGATTGTCGGGCCGCTGCGGCAGTTCACCGGCGACGTGCTGGCGTTCCTGAACGCCACCCGCAAGACCTACGGCGATGCTTTCCGCTTCCGGATTCTGGGCATGGAAATGACCTGTCTGTGCGGTCAGGAGGCCATCGATCTGCTGGAGACCGATGAACTGCTGAGCACCACCGACTCCATGGAAGTGCTGATGAAGGCGGTGAACAGCCGTCTGCCCGGCACCTTTGACGGCCCGAATCACAAGTTCTACCGCAATATCCACAGCCGTTTCCTGAACCGTGGCCTGGAACGGGAGAGACGCGATGAAGTCTATGACTGCGTGAGCCGCCATGCCGAGCGGTGGCAACCGGGCGATGAGTTCGATCCGCTGAAAGAATCCCAGTCGCAGACCGTGGACGTCCTGTCCAATGTGCTCAATGGCGAGCCGTTTCCGTTTTCCAGCAAAGACCTGTCCACCGTCGTCCACACGCTGATTTTTGCCACCTACGGACATGTGCCGATGTGGCTGGCCCTGAACAACCCCTTCTATCGGGCCGCGCAGAAGCGGATGAACGAAAACTCGCTAAAACTCGTGGCCCGGGTGCGCAAGGACCCGGCGCTCCGGGCCAGCACCCTGGTCGGACAATATCTGGAATATCCCCCGCCCGATGAACTGGGCAACTGGGACGATGACGACCTGAAGATCGTGCCCATCGCCGCCTACCTGGCCGGCTTCGATACCGTGGCCTCGGCAGCCGCCTTCATGCTGTATCAGTTGCTGAGCCACCCTGACTGCCTGCAGAAAGTGAGGCAGGAGTACCAGCAGTTGGCGGCCGAGGCGGACGGCCCGATCGATCCGATGAAACAGAAGTATCTACGCGCCTGTTTTCAGGAAACCACCCGGATCAACCCGCCGGGCGGCCTGGTCATCCGCTATGCCACGCAGGATTTCCAATTCAAGGGCTACACCATCCGCAAAGGGGATGAGGTCCTGGTCCAGATTTCCAGCCATCACATGGATGAAGACCTGTTTCCCGAACCGCGGAAATTCGACCCCGAACGTTTCCTGTCCGAGGACGCCACCACTCTCAAACGCTGCGTGCTCGCCTTCGGTTCGGGAGCGCACCGCTGCACCGGCGCGATGATCGGTCCGCTGTTCTGCCAGGAGATGGTGTCCTACTGGGTCAACCACTTCGACCTGGAACTCGTGCCGAAACATGCCACACCCAGGGTCGTGGCCCTGCCGTTCACGCAGCCATTGGGCCTGCGCGTCAAGGTAGTGGGACGTCGCTAGGACGCCCGGAACGCACCTGACCTGAGCTTGTTGCTCACCTACTCCTGCAAGGCGGCAGGCCTCCATTCCCCGGAGCCTGGCTTTGATCGATCCTGACGATCGCCGCTTCGCGCAACAGGGCCGTCTGCTCACCCTGGCTGGCGGTAAGTTCCGAACAGGCGGTCGCATACGCTCAGCACCACCGAGACATTCACCGGCTCCCTTTGCGAATGATGCAGGTTGTGCGCCATCGCACTGGCAAAAAACCAGTCATAAACAGGCAAGCGATAGCCGCAGTGGGTGATCATGGTCACCGTGGTCAGCGCAAAGGCCGCGACGGCAAAGGTGAACGGGTGGATGGAAAACAGCATCCCGTAGAGGTGGAAGCAGAAAAACACGCTGATGCCTTCAATCGGGTGAACCACCATGGCGGTCCAGATGCTCAGCGGTGGTTTGTCCCGGTGATGGACATGATGCACCTTGCGGGCATAGGGGCCATAGGCGTGTTCCAGTCGGTGCCAGACATAAGAGACGAAATCACCGAGCAGAAAATACAGCAACAGGTCCGTCAAAAACTCGGCCAGACTGGGCGCCGTCTGCGGGATTGTCAGGCGAAAGGGCAAGGCCAACAGCACGATCATGCCCAGCACGTAGGCCGCCGAGTACCAGCGCATGGCGCGCCAGTACACCGCCCAGCATTCCGCCAGACTCAGGCGCCGGCTCACAAACACATCCACGATCGAAAAAAGGATGCCGGGCAGGTACACGCCAAGAACCACCGCGGTAAAAATGAACGCGGGCGAACTGATGAAGCTCGGGTGCAGGGCGTGCTGCAGAACATCCCAGGCGGGCTGTAATACGGCCGTGGTGTTCATGGCGGCTCCTCGCTGTCAGGGGCGGACGGGCCTCTTTCTCGCCGTTGACATGGTAGCGCAGTTGAGCACCCCAATCTGAACATGAACGCTCAATTCGCCCGCAACTTGAGTAGACCTGGCAGATGGCCAGCCAGCAGCCGAAAATCCCGCGCAAATCATGCCATAGCAGCATGAACTCAGAGGACGTACCCTTTGTGGGCCTGTGCTTTGACGAACAGGTAGTGGCCCACGCCCCACTCCTCGCCCGCATGCAGGCCAAAGAACTCGGCGACGGCGAGAAAGAACATGCGCCAACGCTGCAGTCGCAAGCGACCTTCGGCGCCACCACCCAGAATATCGATCAATTCCTCACGCCGCTGATCGGTGTTGTGCAACCAGGCATTGGAGGTCTTTTCGTAGTGCTGACCGTTCACCCACCAGTGCTGGGCGACCTTGAGATGCTCGTCATAACGGAGAAACAGGTCATAGGAGGGCATCATGCCGCCGCTGAAAAAGTGACGGCTCATCCAGTCGTCCTCACCCCGATCCTCGTAAGGGTAGGTGAGCGCGTGGTGACAGAACACGTGCGCGAAAAAGCGTCCGTGCGGATTCAGCCAACTGGCGATGCGCTGAAACAGCAGCGGGTGATTACGCACATGTTCGAGCATTTCCACCGAAACGATCCGGTCGAATTTCTCTTCCGGCGAGAAATCGTTGATGTCCGCGGTCACGACCCGGACATTGCCAAGCCCCTGCTCGCGGACGCGCGCTTCGATAAAGCGGCGTTGCGGCGCCGAATTGGACATGGCGGTGAACTGCGATTCTGGATAGCGTGCCGCCGCCCAGAGGGTGAATGACCCCCAGCCACAGCCGAGGTCAAGCACGGCCTGGCCATCGGCCAGACCTGCCCGTTGTGCACTCAGCCGCAACATGGCCTCTTCGGCGGCCGCCAGAGTCATTTTTGGCTCCCGCCAGTAGCAGCAGCTGTACTTCAGGCCGGGGCCCAGCGCGCGCAGAAAGAATTCCGGCGGCACCTCGTAATGCTGGTTGTTCGCAGCCTTGGTGGCGACGGCAATCGGTCCCTGCCGATAAGCGGCTATCCTTTGCTCCAGCACCGCGCGCAGGGTTTGCGGATCATGGCGCGCGTCCTCGCGCAGGCGCTTGCGCGATAGCTGGCGTGCGCCCAGACGGATCAACGGGTCGGGGATCAGGCCCTTTTCACACCAGGCAATGACATTCATGAGCGTCTGACTCCAAGTTAATGGGTGGCATTCGATGCCAGGGCGCGCCGGCGCGCCAGAAAGCGCAACAACGCAAACATCAGCAACCAGCCGGTAGCGATGGCGAGCAGGCTGAAGGCGGCGGGCTGGCCGAAACTGGCGGCCCCGGTGCGCACGCCGCCAGCGTAGGCCAGCGGTGGCCCGATGGCGATGGGCAGCCAGATCCAGGGCCCGGCGCGCTCCAGCAGTGGTCTCAGCACCCGGCTCAGGTTGCCGGCGAAACAGGTCCACAACGTGACGATCCACAAAGGCAACAGCCAGTCCCGGTGGCTGACATAGGCGACGAGATCCAGCAACATCAGGCTCAGGTCGATTAATGGGCCGATGACGACACAGGCAACAAACAGCTGCGGGTCCGGACGCAGTGCGTTGTACAGGCGCCACATCAGCAACATGCTGCTGAGCAGGCCGGCGCACACCATGGGTTCCAGCGGGCTGCCGGCGCTGAGAGTCAGCAGCCAGTAACAGATCGACCCCCAGAGCAGTTCCAGGGGGGACCAGGGCGCCATCATCTGTGACGTCCGAAGTCCTGGTGTTCCCGCAGACAACGTGGTTTGGTGAAATGCGCATGCACCACGCTGGTGGTGGTCTCCAGAAAACCCGCTTCGCAGGACGCCAGATAAAAGTCCCACAGGCGACGGAATTCCCAGGAATAGCCCAGCGCCGCCACCTGCGGCAGACGCTGGTGGAAAGCCTCGCGCCACAGGCGCAGCGTGCGGGCGTAGTCCTGGCCGAAGTCGTCCAGGTGAAACAGGCGCAGCGAGGTGTGCTCGGCCGTCACCCGCAACAGTTCGCGCACGCAGACCAGATGGCCTCCGGGGAACACGAATTCGCGGATGAAATCGGAGCGGTTACGCATCTGCTCGTAATATTGATCCTGAATGGTAATGGCCTGAATCAGGGCCTCTCCATCCGGTTTGAGCAACTCGTCGACCTTGCGGAAATAGACCGGCAAGAAAGCATGCCCGACCGCCTCGATCATCTCGATCGAGACCAGCTTGTCGTACTGCCCCCGCAACGTGCGGTAATCCGATTCAAGCACCGTGACCTGATCATCCAGCCCCGCCTCGCACACCCGCTGGCAGGCCAGTTTGTGCTGTTCTGCCGAGATGGTCGTGGTGGTCACATTCACCCCGAAATGTCTTGCCGCATGGATGGCAAAGCCACCCCAGCCACTGCCGATCTCGATGACATTCTGACCCGGCTGCAAATTCAGCTTGCGGCAGATGGTGGCGTACTTGTTCTGTTGCGCCTGCGCCAGACTGCTGGCGTCGCTGGCGAAGACCCCGGCCGAATAGGTCATGCTGTCGTCCAGAAACAGTTTGAAGAATGCGTTCCCCAGGTCGTAATGTGCGGCGATGTTCTTACGACTGCCTTCCAGTGTGTTGCGACGCTGCCACTCCATGGCGCGGTACACGGGCTTGCGCAGGGCGGCCAGGCCGCTGTCCATGGCGCCCAGGGTGTCGCGCTCGCGCAGGAACAATCGCGCGACATCAACCAGCTCGTGACTGTCCCAGAGGCCGAGAATCCAGGCCTGGCCGATCCCTGTCGAACCGCCAAAAGCGGCGTAGGCATAGAAGCTTAAGTCGCGCACCAGCACCTCACGGCACGGATGCTCCGGATTGCCCAGCCGGGTGGATGAGCCGTCCGGGTCGCGCACCAGCAACTGCCCGGTCTGCAGATGGTCAATCGTCTTGAACAACGACGCCCGCAGCGCTCTGAGTAGGGGAAGGGGCAAGCGCGGCGTGGCGTGTGGTTCTGCAGCGAGGCTGATGCTGTTGCTCATTTTGCGACTCCGGACGGATGGGGAGATGCGCGCCCTGCTGAGATACCGGGGTGCGGTACGTAGGGCACGGACTTCAATTTGAGTCGTAGCGCCTCGAAGTAAATCGCGGCGACGACCTTGAAACTCATGAACGGGGTTCGAACCAGCAGGCCGGCCAGGCTGGCGGCGGTGACCGGCGCGAAGCGCAGGCTCATGCATGCACTGAACAGGCGTTGCTCGTCACGCCAGTTTTCAAGCTTGACCTGCAACTGATCATCAGCTCGCAGCCTGAGCTGCAGCCGGTACTGCATGTCCATGTCCATGAACGGAGAGACATGCATGGCCTTGTCGAAACGCAGATCGATCACTCCACCGGCCGACCGTGGGACCTTGAGCACATAGGGGTGCTGTTCGTTCCACGGCGTGTTGTGCACTTCCAGCAACAGCCATTCGATCTGCCGCCGGTCGCGCGACCAGACGAAATAGAAGCTGATCGGATTCTGGCTGTAACCCCAGTAGCGCGGCTGGGTCAGGAGGGTGACTGGCCCGGCCGGCCGTTCTTCGGCCTGCCGCTGGATCTCATCACGGACCGCGGTCTCCAGGTCTGGATGACCGCCGCGCAGGTGATCGCCACGCAACACACAGGCCAGATTGGGGTGCTGATAAGACCACAGCCAGCGCCCTCGGAACAGGCGCGGCGCTTCGCCGAGATCCAGGTGCAACATGCTCAGGCGGTAACGAAACCGATGTGCAGCCGGACTCAGCCGCTGGTGCGAGACCCAGCCATGGGCGACGGCGCTACGCATTACCAGCCCCCTCCCAGGGCGCGGGCCACATCCAGGCCGCTGCGCGCACCATCTTCGTGAAAGCCGTTGTACCAGTATGCGCCACAGTAATAGGTGTTGCGCAGGCCGTTGATTTCAGCACGACGGGCCCGGGCGCGATTGGATTGCGGGTTGTAGACCGGGTGGGCGTAACGGTAGTCGCCGAGTATGCGGTGCGGGTCAATCCGATCACGCTGGTTCAGCGTGACGCAGAATTCCACCGGCGCCTCGATACCCTGCAGCCGGTTCATGTGGTAGGTGATGGCGGCGGGCCGACTCGGGTCGTCACTGGCACGGAAGTTCCAGGAGGCCCAGGCCGCCCGGCGCCGCGGCAGCAGGCTGGCATCCGTGTGCAGCACCACATCGTTTTCCGTATAGGGCAGCGCGCCAAGAATGTCCTGCTCGCGGTCACTGGGGTCTGCCAGCAGCCGCAGGGCCTGGTCGCTGTGACAGGCAAAAATCACCGCATCGAAGGATTCGGTTCCGGTCGCGCTGGTGATCGTGACGCCCGCCGTATTGCGCTGCACCGCACGCACCGGCGTGTGCGGGCGAACCTCAATGTCCAGCCGCTGGAGCAAGGCCTGCACATAGCTGCGCGAGCCATCCGGGACCACCCGCCATTGCGGTCGGTTGCGCAATTGCAGCAGGCCATGATTGTTGAAGAAGCGAACGAAATGCTCGGCCGGGAACTTCGCGGCTTCGCTGATTGATGCGGACCAGATCGCGGCGCAGAGCGGATACAGGTAGCGCTGGCGGAACGTGGCGGAATACCCCTGCTCGGTCAGATACTCGGCCAGCGTGCGGCTGTCGTTCGAACCGATCAGCGCGCGACTGTTCTGGTTGAAGCGCAGGATCTCACCGAGCATCTTCAGATGGTGTGGTGAAACCAGATTGCGCGGCTGGGCAAACAGGCCGCGAAGACTGTGGCTGGCGTACTCCACCGCCCCATCGCTGACGGAAAAACTCATGTCCGTCGCCTGCCCGGCAAGATTCAGCGCCTTCAGCAGCCGGATGAAGTGGGGATAGGTGGCATCGTTGAACACGATAAACCCGGTATCAATGGCGTACTCCCGCCGGGCGTGCTGTACGGTCACGGTATGGGTATGACCGCCCAGCCAGTCCGCCGCTTCGAACAAGACCAGTTCATGCCGCTCATGCAGGCCCCAGGCGCTGCTCAGACCCGCAATCCCTCCACCAATCACCGCAATGCGCATACGTCGCTACTTCTCAGGAATTCAATCTGTCCTACGGGCCAGGTCGAGAAATGGATGCAGCCGTGTATTTCTGAGCGCCTTGCCGCGAAATGCCACGCTGGACTTGCCGGCACGCGCGGAGCTTGGCATTCTCGCCGCGAATGACTGATTTTCCTGCCAATTCCGGGAGTGCCGAGGATCTGCTTGCGAAAGTCGCTCTGGGCGACCGAAATGCCTTTCGCGCGCTGTACGAAGCCACCTCGCCGCATCTGTTTGCGGTTGCCCTGCGTATTTTGAGGAAACGCGAATGGGCAGAAGAGGCTTTGCAAGACGCCTACGTACAGATCTGGAACAAGGCCGGGACATTCCGGCCCACGGCAGGCTCAGCCGGCGCCTGGATGAGCACCATCGTGCGTTATCGAGCCCTGGATCATCTGCGACGCAAGCCGCGCGAGGAGCAGGCTGAGGAGTATCACGATCTGCCCGACACCCAGGATCTGGTGCGACGCCTGATCGACACCACGGATTTGCAGGTCTGTTTCGAGGATCTGACTGCAGAACAGCAGCGCGCGGTGGGGCTGGCTTACATCGAGGGCCTGAGTCATGCGGAGCTCAGTGATCGCCTCGACTCTCCGCTGGGCACCGTCAAGAGCTGGGTTCGCCGCGGCCTGCAGGCGCTCAAGGAGTGCCTGACACGATGAAGCTGGAAAACCGCCAATTACAGGACCTGCTGGCCGGCGAATACGTGCTCGGGACCCTGCGGGGGCCGGCGCGCGACCGATTCGAGCGCTACTTGCAGGATTCCAGCGAGCTGCAGCAAGCCGTGGCGTTCTGGGAAACGGCGCTGGCGCCGCTGGCCCGGTGTCCGGCCCAGGAACCGCCACCGCAACTGCTCACGGCAATCGAAAAACGACTGGGCTGGCACCCTGCACCGCAGGCCGGCGGCTGGAAACTGCCCTGGCTGCCTTCGCTGGCCTTCGCTCTGGTGGCGGCCTTCAGCGTTCTGTTGTGGGCGCCCTGGGAAGCCCGCTTGGTGCCTGATTTCTCGGTGAATGTGGCCACTGAAGATGGCGCATTGCAGCTGCAAGCGGCGATCGACAGGACGCACAACTGGATCGATTTGCGGCTGGTATCGAGGCCGCCGCTGAGCAGCGATCGGGACCTTGAGCTCTGGTTGCTCGTGGAGGGCGAAGCGCCGGTCTCGCTGGGCTTGCTGCCGGAACACGATGGCAGCGTGCAACGCATCGAAGCCCGGGTGAGCCTGGCCCGCGCTCAAGGACTGGCCGTTACGGTTGAGCCCGCAGGCGGGTCGCCCACCGGTGCCCCGACCACCGCGCCGATCGCCGTGCAGCTTTTCCCAACCACCTGAAGCGCTTGCCGCAGGCGGCTTCGGTCACACCGTTTGTGCCTGCAGACCGGTCGTTCCGAGACCCGAGATCGAAGCCCTGCCGACCACCGCAGACGGCATCGCGGCCATGCCAAAGCTCCCGCGCTCACGCTGAGCAACCCGTGGCTGCATCCAATTCGCATCGCGCTGCGTAATTCCCCGTACAGGCCATGTGGCCGCAGCACAGGGACATCAGCATGAGAGCAGTACCCATTCTCCGCGCCGCAGTGACGGGCGCGGCCCTCCTCGGCCTCAGCTTCGGGGCCGGCGCTTCCAGCCACCGCGAGGCGCCCTTCATCACCAGCAGCCCGAAAGTGGACGGCACCGACTTCTACCTGTTCCGCAGTTACGAAAGCGGGCGTGGCGACTTCGTCACCGTGATTGCCAACTATCAGGGCCTGCAGGACGCCTATGGCGGCCCCAACTATTTTCGCCTGGACCCGGCGGCGCTTTACGAGATTCACATCGACAACAACGGCGATGCGGTCGAAGACCTCAGCTTCCAGTTCCGCTTCGACAACGCACTGAAAGGGCTCGCCGTCCCTGTCGGCGATACGACTGTGGCGGTGCCGCTGAGTAACATCGGCCCCATCAGCGCCGGCGACACCGCGGCCCTGAACGTCAGCGAAAGCTACACCCTGAGCCTGGTCACCGGTGACCGGCGCAGCGGCACGCGCAGTGCCGTCACCAAGCCGGACGGCAACACGGTGTTCGAAAAGCCGACCGACTACATCGGCACCAAGAGTTTTGCCGACTACGCCGCCTATGCCCGCGCCCACATCCACTCCATCAGCATTCCCGGCTGCAGCGAACCCGGCCGCGTGTTCGTGGGCCAGCGGCGCGAGGGCTTTGTCGTGAACCTCGGCGAAACCTTTGACCTGGTCAATATCGAAGCCCCGGCCGAGGAACTGGCCGAGGGTGCCCGGTCGCTGGAACAGAACAGCATCGCGGACAAGAACGTGACCTCCCTCGCGCTCGAACTGCCGATCGCCTGCGTGACCAGCGGAAACGAGAGCGTGATTGGCGCCTGGACTACCGCCAGTCTGCGGCAGGCCAGGATGCTCAATC
>JBFKDQ010000005.1:0-110022 GCA_041619555.1 Oceanococcus sp.
CAACCCGGGCAGTTCACCACTCAAGCAGGCCGCTCGCGAGCGCCTGCTGGCGCTCGGCTTTGCGTCCTCGCAAATTGCCACCCTGGATGAACGCCAGACCCCGGCACGGACCCTCACCCGCCTTGCGCCACAGACCGGCATTGTGGCGATGCTCGGCGTGCGCGAAGGTCAGTTCGTCACTCCGGGCACCCACATCATGACCCTCGCCGCGCTCGACGAGATCTGGGTTCTGGCCGACGTTCTGGAACGCGACGCCGCCCAGATCAAACCTGGCCTCGCCGCCACCGCGCAGGCCAGGGCCCGGCCCGGGCGGGTCTGGCAGGGCCAGGTGGATTACGTGTATCCCAGTCTGGATCCCCGGACCCGCACGCTGCGAGTCCGCCTGCGCTTCGCCAACGCGGATCGCACCTTGCTTCCGAACATGTTCGTGCAGGCCAGGATCGGTGTGCGGATCGCCGATGCGGCCCTGAGCATCCCCAGCGACGCCCTGATTCGCGGCGCCAGAGGCGCACATGTGGTGGAAGACCTGGGTCAGGGTTCGTTCCGCATTGCGCCCGTCAAGATTGGCGCGCAGACCGCTGACCGGGTGGAAATCCTTTCCGGCCTGGGCGAGCACAGCCGAGTGGTGATCGACGGCCAGTTCCTGATTGATGCCGAAGCCAATGTGGATGCCGAGGCGCGGCGGCTGGCCGGGCCACAGGCCGGCCTGCCCGCCCACTCGGCGACAGGAACATCCGGTCCGGCGACTGCGGGCCCACAGGGGCATAGCCGGGCGGAAATCCTCGGCATCAACCGACAGCAGATCGAACTGGCGCACGAGGCCATCAAGCCGCTGGGAAGCCAGGGTCTGAGCATGCCGGCCATGCAAATGCGATTCGCACTGGGCCCCGACGTCCACGCCCACGACTGGCAGCCCGGCCAGAAGGTCCGGGTGCGGATCGAGCAAACCGCGCCGGGACATTACCGGGTACTGGAGATCAGCGAGGATGCCGCAGCCATCGCGCCGGTTGCCGCGCCGGACCGGGCGATGAGCGCGAGCAGGGAATCGCCGCCGCTCAACCAGGGCGTCGTGGTGGGTATCAATCCGCAGCAGCGCCAAGTGACCCTGGATCACGGTTGGATCGAAAACATCGGCATGCCGGCCATGGTGATGAGCTTCGCCCTTGCCCCTGACATCCGCCTCGATCAGATTTCGGTGGGCGACCGGGTCAGCTTCCACGTCATCGAACAGGACATGAACTATCTCATCGTCCAGTTGCAAGCCACGGGGCCGGCGGAGTGATTGCCGCAATCATCCGTTGGGCCATCGCTCATCGTGGCCTGGTCCTGCTGAGCTGTGCCGGTCTTTGCATTGCCGGCCTGTGGGCCTTGCGCAGCACCGCCGTCGATGTCATCCCCGATCTTTCCGACGTGCAGGTCATCGTCAAGACCACCTATCCCGGCCAGGCGCCCCGCGTGGTAGAGGATCAGGTCACCTATCCGTTGTCCAGCGCCTTGCTGTCGGTACCCAAAGCCCGGAGCGTGCGCGGCTACTCCTTTTTCGGCGATTCCTACATCTACGTGATTTTCGCCGATGGCACCGATCCCTACTGGGCGCGTTCGCGGGTGCTCGAGCAGCTGTCGCGGGCCAGCGCCCAGTTGCCACCCGCCGCACGACCGGAACTCGGACCGGACGCCACCGGCGTCGGCTGGATTTATGAATACAGTCTGATCGACCGCAGCGGCACCCATGACATTGCCGCTCTCACCAGCCTGCAGAACTGGTTTCTCAAATTCGAACTGCAGAGCCTGGCTGGTGTCGCGGAGGTCGCCACCGTCGGTGGTATCGTCAAGCAGTATCAGGTCAGCGTCGATCCTGAACGCCTGCGTGCGCTGAATATTCCGCTGTCACGGGTCCGCTCCGCGATCCTGGCCGGCAATCAGGAAAGCGGCGGCGGTGTGATCGAGATGGCCGAGGCGGAATACATGGTGCGGGCCACCGGCTATATCTCGAGCCGCGAAGATCTGGCGGCGATCCCGCTGCTGAGCACGCCCGACGGCGTGGTGCTGCGCCTGGCCGATGTAGCCGAAATCAAACATGGACCAGAAATGCGCCGCGGCATCGCCGAACTGAATGGCGAAGGCGAGGTGGTCGGTGGCATCGTGGTGATGCGTCAGGGCGAGAATGCTCAGGCCACCATCGCCCGGGTGAAGCAAAAACTGGCTGCGCTGAAGGCCAGCCTGCCCAAGGAAGTCGAACTGATCACCACCTATGATCGTTCGCGCCTGATCGGACGTTCCATCGCGACCCTGCAGTCCAGCCTGCTGAGTGAGCTTGTGATCGTGAGTCTGATCTGCGCGGCCTTCCTGTTTCACCTGCGCTCGGCCCTGGTCACCGCAATCACACTGCCGGCGGGCATTCTGGTCGCCTTTCTCATCATGAAGATGCAGGGCCTCAACGCCAATGTGATGTCCCTGGGCGGCATTGCGATTGCCATCGGCGCGATGGTCGATGGCAGCATCGTGATGATCGAAAACCTGCACAAACACCTGGAGCGTGAGGACGGCCGCGAGCACTGGCAGAAGGTCAGCGATGCGGCGGTGGAAGTCGGGCCTGCGCTGTTTTTTTCCCTGCTCATCATCACCCTGTCATTCCTGCCAGTCTTCGCCTTGCAGGCCCAGGAAGGACGCCTGTTTGCGCCGCTGGCGTTCACCAAAACCTATGCCATGGCCGCAGCCGCCGGTCTGGCCATTACGCTGGTGCCGGTCCTGATGGGATACGCGGTTCGCAAAGGCGTGCGGCCGGAGCGCGCCAATCCGCTCAATCGGACCCTGGCAGCGGCCTATGCACCGGCACTGGACTATGCCCTGCGCGAACCACGGCGGATACTGGCGGCAGCGCTGTTCCTGCTGCTGCTTTCCCTGTGGCCCGCCAGTCGCCTGGGCACCGAATTCATGCCACCGCTGGACGAAGGCGACTGGATGTACATGCCCACGACCCGTCCTGGCATTGCCATCGGGGAGGCCCGGCAACTGCTGCAGCACACCGACAAACTGATCAAGAGCGTGCCCGAAGTGCAAAGCGTCTTCGGCAAGATCGGACGGGCACAAACCGCCACCGATCCAGCCCCCCTGAGCATGATCGAGACCACGATCCTTTTCAAGGATCCGCAGCAATGGAGAGCCGGCATGGATCTTGAGGACATTCGCGCCGAAATCCGTGAACGGGTCCAGGTTCCCGGCCTGAGCAACGCCTGGGTGATGCCCATCCGCACCCGGATTGACATGCTGGCCACCGGCATCAAGACACCTCTGGGCATCAAGATCTCGGGGCCGGAGCTGTCGGAGATCCAGGCCATCGGAGCGGAACTGGAAGCGCTGCTCAGCCCGCTCAAAGGCACCGCAAGCGTCTACGCGGACAGGGTCATGGGCGGTCGCTATGTGACGGTGGACATCGACCGGGCGCAGGCCGGCCGCTACGGGCTCAACATCGCCGATGTGCAGTTGATCATCCAAAGCGCGGTTGGCGGCATGAACATTGCGCACAGCGTCGAGGGCCTGGAGCGCTACCCGATCAACTTGCGCTACGCCCAGAGCTGGCGCGACTCGATCGAAGCCTTGAGCGGCCTGCCGCTGGTGACGGCCAGCGGCATCCATCTGAGCCTCGGAGATGTGGCGCAGCTGCGCATCGAAGACGGCCCCCCCATGATCAAGAGCGAGAATGCCCGCCCTGCCGGCTGGGTGTACGTGGATGTTGAGGGCCCCGACCTCGATTCCTACGTTCGCGCGGCGCAGGAACTGGTCGGGCAGCAGCTGCAGTTGCCGGTCGGCTATGCCCTGCACTGGTCCGGACAATACGAATTCATGCAAAGGGCCAAAAAACGACTGAGCCTGGTGTTGCCGGTGACGCTCGGCATCATCGTGGTTCTCCTCTATCTGGCCTTTGGCAGCCTGCAACAGGCGCTGCTCATCCTGCTCACCGTGCCCATGGCCCTGATTGGCGGCGTCTGGCTGGTTTACCTGCTGGACTACCAGCTGTCGGTGGCTCTGGGCGTCGGCTTCATCGCCCTCGCCGGCCTTGCCGCCGAATTGGGCGTGATTCTGTTCGCCCGTCTGAATCAGGCCCTCGCCGGGGTGCCAAATCAGGCCGATGAGCTGCGCAGCGCGATCCGCGAGGGCGCCATGGCGCGTCTGCGGCCCATCGTGATGACGGCCTCGACCGTATTTGCGGGCCTGCTGCCGGTGATGCTGGCCGACGGCAGCGGCGCCGACATGATGCGCCGCATTGCCGCACCGCTGGTCGGGGGCATGATCAGCGCTCTGTTCTTGAGCCTGCTGGTCCTGCCCGCCATCTATCTGCTGTGGCGTGAATCCGGCTTCGCCCGGATCCGCGCATGAGCTTTTCGCAACTGTTCTGGAGACCCGCGATGCGCCGTCTTTCCGGCCTTGTCCTGCTGCTGGCCCTGAGCGCCTGCAGCAGCCTGTCACAAACGCGTCATGACCACGCGCCCCCTCACCCTCTGGATTGTCCCAACCGACCCAACTGCGTCAGCAGCCAGAGCACGGATCCGGCTCGTCGCGTGGCAGCCTTCGAGCTGCGACAACCGGGGGAAGCAGCCTGGAATGCGCTGATCCGCCTGCTGGCCGACCAGCCGCACGCGCGCCTGCTCAATGCCGAAGCCAATGAAGCGACGCTGGAGTTCGATACCGCCTCGGGGATGTTCACCGATGATCTGCGCCTGGTTCGCGATCCGGCCGTTGGCCGGGTACAGGTTCGCTCGGCAAGCCGGGTGGGTTATTTTGATTTCGGCGCGAATCGTCGCCGGGTCGAAAATCTGCGCGCCCTGCTGCTGGCCGCCGAACTGATTCGCCACTGAGGCAACTCGGCCACTGCGTCCGGGCCGCAGCCGGACTACTGCCGCAGCCGGCGGGCGCGCTGCAGCAGCAGCTGCAACACGGCTTCGAGTTCCGGCGCCGCACCGCTGGCCTCGACCTGGACGTTGACCCGTCCCAGACCGAAAGCGCCCATCCGGCCCGGCACGATGAATCCGCCATCTCCCCAGTCCCGCGGCTCTCCGGCCTCGAGGATGAACGGTGGATACTGATGCGACCAGGCCTTTTGCCGGCCGGCGGCATCGGTGTAGATGCTGATCTTCAGCTTGTAGGCCGCGCCCTTTTCCCCGCCCAGAAAATACTTGTAGTAGGCACTTTCCTCGACGTTCTGCAGCCGCAGACCGCGAATCGTGACCGGAGCTTCATCGCCCGCCGGGTAATCCGCCACCTTCACTTCCGACTTGATCTGCATCCGCGTGGCCCCGGGCACATCCGCCACCGGCGGCCTCAGGCTGGCCAGGGAGAGGACCTCCCGGTTCTGACAGGCCCCCAGCAGGACGAGCAGGACCAGCCCAGTCCCGATGCCGGCACGGCGAAAAAAAGGCAACTTGGACATGCAAGAACTCCTGGCAGGAAACGGATCATCGCCAGCCATGCCGGCGCGACAAGAGTACACGCCAGACCCTGCGGACAACAGCGTGATGCCGATCCGTGCCCCCGCAGACACGACCGGATTCCGGCGCCGAAGCGACGCGCCTCCGGGAGTCAGACCATCTTTTTCACGTCGACCCAGGCGTCGAATTCGGCCGCGCTGACGAATCCGCTACGCAGCGCCGCCGCCCGCAAGGTTTCATGACCGGCATGGGCCTGCTTGGCGATCTGCGCAGCCTGATCGTAGCCGATATGCGGAGTCAGCGCGGTGACCAGCATCAGCGACTGCTGCAGGCCCTGTTCGATGCGCTCCCGATTCGCCACGATGCCCTGCACACAATGGCGCGAGAATGAGCATGTGGCCTCCGCCAGCAGACGCATGGAATCCAGGACATTGTGGACGATCAACGGCTTGTAAACATTGAGCTCGAAATTGCCCTGCGATCCTGCCATGCCCACGGCCAGGTCCTGCGCCATGACCTGGACGCAAACCATCGTAAGCGCCTCAGCCTGTGTCGGATTCACCTTGCCGGGCATGATCGAGCTGCCGGGCTCGTTCGCCGGCAGTTCTAGTTCACCGAGGCCGCAGCGCGGCCCTGATGCCAGCCAGCGAATGTCGTTGGCGATCTTCATCAGACTCGCCGCCAGCGTGCGGCAGGCGCCGCTAAGGCGCAGTAAGGCTTCATGACCGGATAGCAAGGCGAACTTGTTGGGCGCCGCATGAAAAGGCAGACCGGTTTCGGTCGCCAGGATCGCAGCCACGGCCGTGCCGAATCCGGCCGGCGCGTTCAGGCCGGTCCCTACGGCGGTGCCACCGATGGCCAGTGGCCACAGCTGCGGTTGCACCGACTCCAGGCCCTCAATGGCCAGATCCAGCTGGGCGACAAATGCCGCGAAAACCTGCCCCAGACGCACCGGCGTCGCATCCTGCAAATGCGTGCGACCGATCTTGATGATGTCGGCAAATGCCGTGGCGCGCTCGTCCAGATCGGCGCGCAGTTGCCGGACGGCCGGCAGTAACTGCTCGCGCAGGGCCAGAACCGCCGCCACATGCATGGCGGTCGGAAAGACATCATTGGAAGACTGTGAGGCATTGACATGATCATTGGGATGCACCGGAGTGCGGCTTCCCAGGGTTCCGCCGGCCAGTTCAATCGCCCGGTTCGCCAGCACTTCGTTCATGTTCATATGGGTCTGCGTGCCGCTGCCGGTCTGCCAGACACTGAGGGGAAACTGATCGGCCCATTGCCCGGCAATGACTTCATCCGCCGCCTGCATGATCAGCGGCGCGAGCGCTGGATCCAGCACGCCGAGATTGGCATTCACCGCGGCGGCGGCTTTTTTTACCCGCGCCAGTGCGTGGATGAAGCGCGCCGAGAAGCGCTGCTCGCCAATGGCAAAGAAGGTCATCGAGCGCTGGGTTTGCGCCCCCCAGTAGGCGTTCGCGGGCACTTCGATGGCGCCGAAACTGTCCGTTTCCTGACGTGTGTGCTGGTGCATGATGCTGATCCCCGTCGCCCCGCTCTGGCCCCTTGCATGCTCCGGCCCAGCTTCTCACATCGGACAAAGGAACAAAAACCAGGGCCTCACTGCCGCTGCGCCCAATGCAGCTCGGCGAGCAGCGGAGCTTGCATCGCGAGCATCAGATCCTCATCCCGACCGTACACATCGGCACGCAGTTGCAGATCGCCGGCCTCATCCACCCAGGCGGTGCGATACAGCACGCGAACCGGCACCGGCCGGGCCAGCGTGACGCGCTGGCTCCACTCCTGGGGCCGCGTGCTGATGGGCCAGGGAATCTGGCCGTCGCCAAGCCAGGCCAGCAACAGTTGCGGCTGCTGCACACGCACGCAGCCGGCCGAGAAACTGCGTTGCGTGCGCTCGAACAGGTGTTGTTGCGGGGTGTCGTGAAGATAGACCGCATACGGATTGGGAAACATGAATTTCACCCGCCCCAGGGCATTGCGTGGCCCGGGGCGCTGCCGCAACCGATAGGTAAAGTTGGCCGGCGTCATCCGCGCCCAGTCCAGCGCGGCCGGATCCAGCATCTGCCAGCCCTGGCGCTCCAGTTGCAGGAGTTCGAAACCGCGCCGTTCGATGCTCCCGGGGTCGGCCTTGAAGTCAGGCAAGAGATCCTGACTCGCGATCTTGTACGGCACGTTCCAGTAGGGATTCAGAACCACATAGCTGATGGTTCCGCTGAATTCCGGCGTCGGCCGCTGCGGCCGGCCGACAATCGTCTTCATGCGTGCGACCGGGCGACCGTTTTCATACAGGCTAAGGGAAAAGGCGGGGATATTGACCTCCACATGACGTGCCCAGGCCTGCGTGTCCTGCCAGCGCCAGCGCTCCAGATTCACCGCCAGCCGTGGGCGAAGATGGCGCGGATCACGGCTGAGCAATGCGCGGGTTTCCGGCCCGATGACCCCGTCAGGGCTCACCCCGTTGCGCCGCTGCAACGCACGGATGGCCTCTTCCAGTCCCGGGCCGAAGCGCCCCCGCGCGGTGGCCACACCAAGATGGCTGGCCAGACCGTCGAGCCAGGGTGACTGCATGCCCGCTCGCCAGGAGCGGGTCTCGGCAATCGCCGGGAGCTGCCAGGCAGGGGCCGATGCGGCGTTGAGACGCGCAAGATGCCGGCTCAGGCGGAGATAGCCCGGATCCTGCGGACTCAGGCCACGAAAAGCGGCGGTCAGCCGGCCTGCCGCATAGGCCTCCAGCAGGAACCCGAGCAGTTCCGCCGCTTGGTCAGGATCGGGCAGACGCGTCTGCAAGGTCTCCCGCCGCAGACGCCCTCGCTGCAGGTGCAGGGCGTACACGATCGCCGCATCGGTGAACAGGAAATCCAGATCCACGGCCAGACCCAGCCGGTTCGTTTCGGCTGGCAACAAGCTCAGGCCATGTCGCAACAAGGAGTAATGGTAGTCCTCCGGATTCAGGCCGTGATCCCGGGCGTGACTGAGCAGGCCGAGCAGTTCCCGCGCTTCCAGACGCCCACCTTCTGCATCGATCCAGGCGGGCTGATGGCCGCGCTGGCTGTAAAACTGTCGGACGGCCGCCGGGGCCAGCAGACGGCGATCCAGCACCTCGACCGCATCGGGCATCGGGAACATGTCCATGCGCAGGCGCAGACGGGCCGCCACGGCATCCTCACCGGCCTCGGCGCAAAGGCTGAATGCCAGCACCAGGCACACCAGGCCGACGAGGAGATCGGCCCGTCCGGACCCGCGATCAGGGGAAGTCGGAGCGACATGATGACCCGAAGACTCGCTCATTCAATTACTTCCTTGCGCTCACCGGCACGCAAGCGGCGTCCCGGACACCCAGGAGAGGCAAGAGCGGTGCCATGCGCATCCCGCAGCGAGATCAGTCGCCACACGCAATCTGCAGTGGCTCATCGAATCGTTGGCAGACAGGGTCCGAGATCCTGGCAAGACCAGGACCTCACGCTTGCCCACCCTGCTCGCGGACAGATCGTGATTCCAATTCAGCGTCGAAGTCCATGAGCAATCCGCATCCGCTGGATGCTGACTGCCAGAACAAGGCCGAAACCAGAGCCAATCAGCTGCAGGCCATTGCGCTCAGCAACAGTTGCCGCCGGTGCGCCCGGTATCGGTGTTCCCAGACGAAAACGCCTTGCCAGGTGCCCAGCGCCAGGCAACCATCGCGAACCGGCAGGCTCAGGCTGCTGGCGGTCAGCACGCTGCGCACATGCGCCGCCATGTCATCGGCACCCTCGGCCACATGGCGAAACCGCGGATCGCCATCGGGCACCAGATCGGCGAAATACGCCTCCAGATCACGCAAGACCTGAGGATCGGCATTCTCACAAAGAATCAGTGAAGCGCTGGTATGGGCGATGAACACGTGCAGCAGGCCATGCTCCAGGCCGGAGCGCAGCACGGCCTGCTGCAGGCGCTCGGTAATTTCCGTCAGCCCCCTGCCGCGGGTCTGGATGGCCAGGTCATCCAGACGCAAGAGAACTCTCCGTCCGCCTCTGCGCCCATCTCGTCCAGCGCGGAACTGCACCGCGTCGCGCAACCGCGCCGGCCCGCTTCGATAACGCGGTGGGGCGATCAGCAGCAAGCGGATCAGACATCACGGGCCTCAGAGCAGGTAGGGAATCACGGCCTTACGCTGGGCGGGATACTGCGGGAACTTATCGTGATACCAGGCATGATTCTGCAACGCGCGCGGCACCAGGTTGGCTGCCGTCACCAATACGAAAGCGACGCCGGCCAGCGACCAGGTGGCGATGGCCCAACCGGTCCAGATCAGCAATTCACCGAAATAGTTGGGGCAGCTGATCTTCTCGTACAGCCAGCCGTGGGGAATCTTGTAGCCGGTCTCGCCCGGCTTGCGCAGCGCCACCAGCATCGCATCGGCCTTGCGATTGACATGCCAGCCCACGGCGAACACCAGCAGACCCAGACCGAATCGCGGATCCGCCAGCCAGGCCAGATCGTAGTCGGCACGGATGCTGCTCCAGGACAGGATGGAGGCATTGAGGAAGGACACGATGCTGTTGGTGACCACCGCCAGCAGCGGAATGCCAATCGGCGTGGTCTGCCCTGGCCTGACCTTGATCTTGAAGGGAAAAATAAACGTGCGATGAAAGTAGTGCGCCTGCCACAGGACCAGCAGCAGCAGCGGGACCAGTTCCAGGGCGCGGTCGCCAAGAAAGAAGATGACCGCGAAGCCCACCGACGAGGGCGCCTCCATTACCACCCAGGCCCAGCGTGGCGAAATTCCGGGGCCCCAGAGCCGGCTGCGATCCGCGCCATGACGACCATAGGCGGCCGGCATGAAGAACAGCGCGGCAAAGATCAGCGGGCAGACCACGAAAGTCGTCAATAAAAAGAAGTGATGCCACTCAAGCGGGCTGAACTCGAACATGCGGTGTGGCCTGTACCTGAATCTGAACCGGAGGCGGCATTATCACCGCAGCGAGCTGAATACCGCCAGTCAAGCGCCGCCCCACCCGGCCGATTTGGACCGCCAATGCCGCAATAGAAGCGGCTCAGCCGCCGACGGATACCGGCATCAAGTGCTGCAGTTCGCGCCAGCCCCCGGCCACCGAATAGACCTGCCGATAGCCCATCGCCTGGAGATTGTCAGCGGCCAGAATGGAGCGATAGCCGCCGCCGCAGTACAGGTACACAGGCCGCTCCAGATCGGGACACAGGGCCACAATATCGCGCTCGATCACGCCCTTGCCCAGATGCCTGGCGCCCTGCAGGTGACCGGCCCGCCATTCCGACTCCTCCCGCACGTCCAGCAGCAAGGCATCGTGCCTGCCTGCCAGCAGTCCCGGCAGATCGGTCGCAGGCACTTCTTTCACCCGCAGTCGCGCGGCCTCCACCAGGCGCAGAAATGCTTCTGAATGCTCCATTGGGCCTCCTCAGCTGCAGCGGGCCTCTAACCTTCCAGCCCCGATCAACGCCGCGATAGTCTGCCCTTGTGCTTGACTCAGATCAACACGAGCAAAGGCCTCCTCGCTCACGCTGCCACCATGACCCAACAACCTCGACCCGAGATGCCCGAAGCCCAGACGCCTGTGCCCATCGAGGCCCCCGAATCATCCGCGCAATGGCCCCTGGTGGCCGGCATGCGGGCGATACTGCAGGATGCGAACTGGGCCGAACTGGCCAGCGCCAGTTGCCGCGACATTGCGAGCGCTACCGAGGTGGCCGCCATCTGGGCCTTGCGCTGGCCGCGCGCCGACCAGTATGAGGTGCTCGCTCAGGCCGGCAACGAAGACCTGCTACTCGCGATGCAGGCCCAATCCTGGCAACAGGTGCAGGATGGGGAACTGCTCACCCTGGCCCTGTCGAGCCCCTGGCGTCACCTGCCGCCGCGTCATCTGATCTCCGAGCACACCCTGGAACTTCCGTCCCTGGCGGAGGTCCGGCACGCCGTGCTGATCCCGGTGCTCGAGCAGACCGACACGCCGTGGACCTTCATCATGCTGTTGCGCAAGCCCCTGCCCACCCCGGAAGCCCTGGCGTGCAAACTGCAGGAACTGTGGGACACCCAGGACCGCATGACGCAACGCAAGCTGGTCAGCGACGCCCTGGAACAGGCCGCCAATTCGGTTTTCATCACCAATGCCGATGCCCAGATCCTCTGGGCCAACACGGCATTTACCAACCTCACCGGCTATCCCCGATCCCAGGTTCTGGGGCGCAATCCAAGTCTGCTCAATTCAGGCCGACAAAGCCCACGCTACTACCGTCAACTCTGGCAGACCATCAGTGCCGGCAAACCCTGGACCGCCGAGGTGACCGACAAGGACCGCTATGGCTATCTCTACACCATCCAGCAGACCATCAGCCCGGTCCTGGAACAGGGCCGGGTCACCCACTATCTGTCGATTCATGATGACATCAGCCATCGCAAGACCCTGCAACTGAATCACGAACGCGAACATCCGTCGCAGAACCTCACCGGGCTGATGAACCGCACCGCATTTTTCGACAGCGTGAGTCTGCGCACCCACGATTCGGCACTGACGCACGGTCGATTCTCCGTGTTGAGTTTCAGCCTGCTGAATTTCAACAGCGTTCACGGCGCGCTGGGCAAGGAGTCCGGCCAGCGCCTGCTACGGGAAATCGGGGTCCGTATTCGGGCCACCCTGCCCGAAGGCGGTTTCGGCTGCCACTTCGGCGGCGGTGACTTCGGCTTCTGCCTGCTGCATCCGACCGCCGCCGAGGTGCAGCAGTGGAGCGCCCGATTGCTGCAGGCCCTGAACGCGGAATATCCGATCCTCGATGCGGCACCCTATTTTTCATGCAGCATGGGCATGGCCTTCTTCCGCGATGACGGCCGCACCGCGGACGAACTGTGGAAAGCGGCAGACGGCGCCAACGGCGCACCCTGAGCGCGGCCCGCCGAGCGCTCGATTCAGGCGGCCGGAAAGACCGGCCAGCGATCCACAATCCGGCCATCCCGCAACGCGATCAGATCACCGAACTGCAGCAAGACACTCTCGGTGATGTGCGGCCGCAGGAAGATCTGGTCATCGACGCGCAAGGCTACGGCTGACGACGCGTTGACGATCTCCTGATTTGCGCTGTGTCCGTACAGGGCATTGAACTGCAAACCTGGCGGCGAGACATAATCCGCCTGCCAGTTGCCGCCGTAAACGAAGAAGGTCTCGCGCTGATTCACGTCCCACCAGGACAGCAGCCTTGAGGCCTCATCCAGGCCCGGCAGATTGACCGGGCCGGTGGCCTTGAGCACCGGCGTGGCGATGAACACCGCTGGCACATGCTCGGCCAGGGTCGGAATATCGTAATGGGTGGGCTTGAGCAAACCGGTGCCGACGCTGATGTCATTGCTTAAGCTTTCGGCCTCATGCAGCCGATAGGTCGGACTGCCGGCCGTGTTCAGCGTGAGTTCCGCATGCCACAGGTCCGGATGCCGCTGCCGCAGCACATCCACCGCATGGCCATAGGCGGCCATCGCCTTGGCGAACAGCTCCTGCTGTGAGCCGAGCACCCGCGGCACGGCCGTGATATGGGGTTCATAGCCCATGAATCCGGCGAACCGCAGCCGTTTGGGATGTTGCGCCAGCAGATCGAGAATCGCGTGCAAATCCACATCCCGACTGACGCCGCCACGATGCAGGCCCACATCAAGCTCGACATTGATCCGCAGCTTCAGGTCCTGAGCTTCCGCCAGCGCCAGATACTGCTGCAGGCGCGCCGGCGTATCGATCAACCATTGCAACTGGCGCTCCGGCGCAAACGCACCGCGATGCTCGCGATAGAAATTCTCCGCTGCCCGCACCGGCATCGGCTTGCCCAACAGGATTTCGGCCTGCGGCCAGGTGCGGGCATCGGTGTTCAGGAAAGGCTGATGGAAGGACATCAGCCGTCGGCTGCCGCTGCGCTGCATCACGTAATCCAGCAGGGACACGCTGGGCAGGGATTTTTCGACAATGCGGTAATGCCTGCCCGGCACCCGGGCGACGGATGCCAGAACCTGATCGATGTTCTGATCCAGCCGGTCCAGATCGATCACCAGTGCCGGCCGCATCGGGCCGTGGCGCTTCAGTTCCTCGTTGAGCCTGGCGAAATACTCCAGATGCGGTGCGCCGCGATCTCCCGGACGGCTTAGCAGTCCGGCCCCAACGGCCAGGCCAGCGGCGCCTGCCAGAAAGTGCCGACGCTTCATCCGAGCGCACTCACACCAAGCACGCTGCGCAGATGCGCATTGAGAAACTTACCTTGCGGGTCCAGGGCCTCGCGAACCTCGACAAACTCGCGCCAGCGCGGATACAGACTCTCAAGATGGCGGGCATTCAGGCTATGCAACTTGCCCCAGTGCGGACGCCCGGCATATTTCCAGAAAATCGGCTCGATGGCGGCAAAATATCCGTGATAATCCATGCTGTGATGCTGATGAATGGAAATCGCGCAACTGTCACGCCCTTCAAACATGCTCAGCGGGATTTGATCCGCCTTTACATAGCGATACTCGATCGGAAACCAGGTCGGAAGCTGGCGCTCATCGATGGCCTTGAGGATTTCCCGCAGACAGGCCGGCCCTGCCTCCGCCGGCACCGAATATTCCATCTCGTTGAAACGCACGTCCCGCACATTGGCGAAAATTTCGAAGGAATCGCCGACCCGATCATCGAAACTGGCGGTCTTGGCGACCAGATTGAGCAGGGCCCGCCGTGCGGCAGGGAAATCGCTGCCGTACTTGTCTGCCTTCTGGATCCAGCCGACATATTCATTGCCGCCTTCCGGCCCCTCTTCGATCCCCTCGCTCCGCGGCTCATCGGTTTCGTTCAGTGCGATTGACGCGGCATAGCGCGAATTGGTGATCACCTGCATTTCCCAGTGATCATTGTCCCGGGTCAGATTGTCGATGTCTTCAAGCAATTCCTCGGTCGGCGCGACCCACATCCGCTCTTTCAGGCGGAAAGCGCTGCGATTCTGCAGACGCACCCGGGTGATGATGCCCAGGGCCCCCATCGAAACCTTGGCGGCGGCGAACACCTCCGGGTGATTCTGCGCATCGCAGTCGATCAGCTGACCATCAGCCGTGGCCAGGCGCAGGCCGACAATCTGGCTGGAATAGGACTGGAAATTGACCCCGGTGCCATGCGTCGAGGTCGCCAGCGCACCGGCCAGGGTCTGGTAATCGATGTCCGCCTGATTCGGCAAGGCCTGGCCCACCGCCTTGAGTGCCTGCCCCATCTGCGACATGGGTGTGCCGCCGTAAAACTCGGCCTGCAAGGACTTCTCGTCGTGTCCGATCATGCCGCTGATCCGCGCCAGGGACACGATGCTGCCGTCCGTGGGCACCAGCGCGCTGAACGAATGCCCGGAGCCGACCGGCCGAATCTCGGTTGTACAGTTGCGGATCAGCTCCGCCAGTTCGCCCTCGTCCGCCGGCGCCGCACGTTGCGCCGGAATGCAGGACTGCGCGCCCGACCAGTTGCGCCAGCTCATGATTCGACCGCTACGTGCCACCGCGGCCCAGGGCGTCATTCCTGCCACGCCCAGCAGCGCCAGCTGCCGCATCAGTTCACGCCGATTCATCGCCATGCTCGTTCCTTACTGAAGCTTCTTTGCGGCCATGTATTCAATCAAGCCGATGAACTGGTCTTCACTGCAATCCATGCACATGCCCATGGGCGGCATGCCCTTGTAGCCGGAGATCGTATGATCAAGCAGCACATCGAGGCCTTGCGCAAGCCGCGGGGTCCAGGCCGCCGTATCACCGGTACGCGGCGCGCCGCCGGCGCCATTGCTGTGACAGCTGATGCAGCTGCGGTTGTACAGCGCCATGATTTCAGGCGCGGCCTGTGGCGCCGCCGCCGGCACCACCGCGGCGCTGTTTTCGCTGCCACCGCAGCCGACCAGGAACAGGGCTGCCAGGGCAGCCGCGCAAAAGCGATACATCGTGGTTTTCATCTGGCGCAAGGCTCCAGTGGAGAATCGGCTGCACAATTTAACCTGAAGCGACGGGGCCGTGCAGACTTAGATCAATTATCGAGCCGCCCATCGGCGGGCATCCCCGCCATCGGCATGCGTGGTTGCCAAGTTTCAGCCGTGTTCACCATTCGCCGACTGCAGCGATCCGGATGCCGTCACCGTGGTGTCAGTCGCGCGGCAGGAACCAGGTCTCCAGCACCTGCGCATCATCGAAATGCACCCGGCCGAGAAACGCGGTGGCATGCCGCCCCCACTGGCGCATCGCGCCCGGGCTGCGCACCCCGCTGGGCCAGAGCCAGAATCGTTCCAGACGCTCAGTGCCGGCGACCAGACCGTCGGGGCCGAACAGGCTGGTCGTCTGGCCATTGTCCAAGGTGAGCTGGCTCAAGGCGCGATAATCCAGCGCCTGCAACGGGACTTCGGCGCGCTGCACCCGATCATGGGCAAGGCTCAGGGGCAGCACCTGTCGGACATAGTGAGTGCCACTGGCCAGCCAGATCGCCAGTCGATTCCAGGGCACGACACCCTGTGGCTGTAACGCGGTTTCCCGCCAGGCCTGTTGCGGGCGAGTCCTCAGTTGGGTGGCCGGATAAACGAAGTGGTAGCAGCCACAAGCGTGCACCGTGTCGTAAACCAGAGGCTGAGCTCTGGCATCCAGAGTCACCCGCCACATCACCGCATCCAGCGCCCCGGCATAACTGTCCAGCGCCGTTTCTGGCGGACGTTCGCTGAACCAGACCACATACACCAGCTGCGGCAGAACCTGACCGTAGAAGCGCGTGTAACTGCGATGCAGATAGACGCTGGGCAAAGGCATGAAATCCAGCCTCCCGGAGCTGTCCCTGCCCGGCCGCCCTGGCAGGTCAAAATCATCCCGGGTGTCGACCAGAAAGGCCGGCGCATAGCGGGCGAACAGCGCTTGCCAGCCAGCGGCGCTGATCTGTGGCACGCCCAGCGCATCGCTGGTCCAGCCCTCCGCGTCGTCCGGAAGCGGCGGCAGGCCCTCGTTCGCGAACTCCATCTGCCACAGCCGCAGTTCGCCTTCGACCTCAAGATCGGCCAGCGGCCTGGTGTGCTCCCTGCGGACCTCGGCGCGAAATTCCTGGATGCCGGCAGCCAGAAACGGCGCCGCCAACGGATACAGGCCAAAACTGCGCGCAATGAGGGAATAATCATCCGGCACCGACGCCTGCTGCCGCAACCGCAGCCAGCGCGCGGGCTGGGCGAGATCCAGCTCCATGGCCTGCTCGGCGCAGGCATCAAGTTCAGCAGCAATCTCCTGCAGTTCGGCTTCCCGCCCCAGCCGCAGCAATTCCCCCTGCCGCGCCTCACGATCCAGCGCCCGCGCATGCTGCAGCCAGCCGCGTCGCTGTACCGGCCTCAGGTCCGGAATGAAGGAAGCCAGGAATCGATTCACCCGTAAGTACGGGAAGCCGGCCACGGGATGACTGCTGCCATCACGCACGCCAGCAGCGCGAACCGCCGCATCCTGCGATTCAAACTGTCGCACACAATCAGGCGTTGCCGAGAGCGGAGGTGGTCGAATGGTGGTGCAGGCCCCCAGACCGAAGATCAGAAAGCCGCAGAGCAGTTTGTGTGTCATACATCCTCGCCGCATCAGCCTGGAGCAGGCACGCGCCAAATGATGGCTCTCCATCCGAGGCCCGCATGGTGGCCAGCTCAAGCTCTGGTCCACTCGCGCTTCAAGGTGGCTTGCACTCGAAATCTAAAAACTTATTCCATGGCCACGACAAAAAATTGAGAAAAAATGGGGCATCAAATTCTGCTTCTACGCCCCCCTACCATCCATGGAAAAACTGATCCAAAAACGCTGCGATCAGATCGACCGTTGCGAAACTCCAGACCTCGATAAAGGTATGGTTTTACCTCAGCAAATCAACGCGCCCAGGAAATCGCATGACCGTGGCACTTCAAAGTTGAAGGCAAGCGTCTCCAGAAATCCCAGGGCGATTCAGATCTCTCATCTAAAGCAAAATTGCCCAACGAATAATGGCTTTGCAATGCTTGAAGTAGCGCGTATTTCATTGGCGACACCCTACCCGGATACAACTTGCTTTGACAATCCCTCTTTACCAGGGTGGTGAAAATCTCTCGCCCACGAGCATGATTCCAGCCAGATTGTTCAGAATTCGACGGTCACAGCACCAGCCAGCCGAGACTTGGACCACGTTTGGGCCAAATCGCAGATTTCGGACGGATTGATCCTGTGTCATATCGCACTCGCCTTTGGCGCCCAGCCCCACAGTGTGCTCATCCGCGTCAGGTTGTACGCCGCGAATGTCAGCAGGCTTTGGCTGGAGACTCGCGACAATCCCTTGAAGCGAGTCTTGCGGAATCCACCGACGGTTTTGGCCCAGCCGAAATTTTCTTCGATCATCTTTCGGCACTTCAGGCTCACCGCGTAGGTGGCGTGCGTGGCGAGTGGTGCAGGCATTCAGCGCGCTGCCGGTTTCCATGAGTGTATGCTCACACATCAGCGGCGCCCTTTTCCGCGTTTTTCACCACCCGTCTAGACGCAATGGGCAACGAGTTGTACCGGCAGTTCACTACTGTGGACTTTCAATTTGACTATATGTGGAGGCAATCAGATGAATAAACTTCATGTTTATACCTCGCTGGTATTTGCTACGTTGATGCTTTTGCCTTTTCAGGTCATTTCAACGATTTCAATCGACTACCCGATTCTCGATATTGGAGCAGGGCACTCCACCGAATTTGGCATACCGAAAGTTTGGGTGATCAATGCTCATGGTCAGGTAGCCCGGCACCTCGGAGGAGGGAGCACAGAGGAGGCTCAAACCGTACATGCCGGGCACTGGGAAGTTGAACCAGGGCGCGGAACTCGCATCGATGTCGGCCCGGCCGATCAACTCTGGGTTGTCAATTCTTCCGGCCACTTGTACAAGAGCGTCGAGAATGGATGGGAACGTGTCCATGTATCCACAAGTGACGTTGGGGTTGGTGCTAACGGGCATGTTTGGATAATCAATCGAACGCCTGTACCAGGTGGGTTTCAAGTTGAAAGACTCGTCAACGGGAAATGGAAAATCGTATCGGGCGGTGCTATTCGAATCGACGTTGGTCCTCAAGGCTATCCATGGATTGTGAACAACGTGGGAGACACCTTTCGATGGAATGGCGGAGGCTGGATAAAGGCAAAATGCTGTGCTACCGATATTGCAGTAGGCCGTGACGGAAACGTGTACGTTACAGGGATCGATTACAAGAACAATTCTCAGCCTTATGAGTTTTCGAATTCCCAAAAGAACCCTTTGTACTTTTGGGACCGAGGAGAGGAAGCCGTAGTAAGTTCCGGACCACGTTACTCAACTGTGGAGCGAGGAATCTATAGATGGCAAGAAGGCAAAGGTTGGTTGCAGCTTCGAAGTTATGGCCATAAGCGGGGCGAAAAGCATAAAATCGGCGACAAATGGTACTCACCAACGCGAAAATATGGCTGCAAAGCTGGGTCGGCAATTACAGTCGACGGAAAGGGACGCGTTTGGTGGCAGCAACAAGTTGTCATGGATAACAGTGGCGAGAAGTGTTTGGATAGGTATGGCATTCGGATGATATGGACGCCAACCGATAGTAATGAACTAGAAACGCACACCGGGCATTGGATTAGCGGCCGTTGCCGTGGAGCATGCATGCCATGGCAGTAAGAGCAGTGTCCGGCGAGGCGGGCAATGCCCATCAGCCCGGCTTTCTGGCGGTCAAATCTAATTACACGGAAAGCTAGGCCCAGCCTGATCCTATCCATAGGTGGGTCACCGCACCAGACAGCGTTCGATCTTTGTGGTTCAAAAGCGCGGTCTAGCCGATTGGGAAATACTGGTATGTTCCTGATTCGTGCGTTTGTATCAAAGCTGCGGCAACTGAGAGATCAGAAGGTCTTTCTCAGTCATCCGGTGCGCCAGCGCTTGAGCGGGCGTCCGCGCTCACTAGCAATGGATGCAGCTTTTCCCAGTGCGTCACTCTTCGCCATAAGCTTGACTCTACTCTTACAATAGTGATGACCTAAGCAATCACCATTGAAGTAGACCAAGGCCGCCACCCTCAGGATTAGCGAAAGAACTTGGACGTCATCTAATCTCGACACCCTCCTCGACCTTTTGCTTTTATGCCACGACGACATGACTGAACGGGACACCGTAATTTTCCAGCTGTTGGAAGTGGTGGCATCACCCGCCAAAGTCTATCTGCGCGGTCTTTGACGCGGCCCCCGCGCCACCCGGGTGCTGCGCCCGGATGATTGCGCTTGTTCAGGCACGTCCGAACTCATGCCCACGGCACGCAGACTGCGATTCATTTCAGATTCGAATGCCGGATAGTAATGCTGTAACTCGTTCCAGTAGCGTGCCGTGCGACGATCAATAAAATGAAAGCCTTCAGAGAGATCTTCACGTGTGGGATAAACGATCTGCCGGCCGGTATAAATCGCATCCAGAGTCATCGGTAGATTTGGGTTCAGGTCGATAATCCATTTCATGATCAATGCGCCACGCAACCAGTCCAGGCCGCTGGTCGACTGATCGTCCTGGCCGTTCAACACGATGTGCGTTTCACCGGCACCACTGGCATCCACGGGCTGAAATCCGATCAATTGTTCGACTTCCGGGCTATCGCCAGACAGACGCCGAACACTGGCGGCAGGCTGGGCGAAGTCTGCGCCACTTTCAGGCTTGAACCCCAGCACCAGGGCCTGCCGCTTGAGTCCCTGCAATTTCTGCTGCAGGAAACTGAAACGGTATCCCTTCATCTCCTCGTCGACCTGTTCAAAGAAGACAATCTTGCGAAGATCGATGAAGCGCTCATACTTCCGATTGCGGACGGTTTCCCATAGCATTCGGCGCGCCAGAATGTCCTCGCCGGGAATCTTCCCCTCCAGCAGCGCGGCGATCTGAGGTTCATATCGACGCTCAGGATCCAATTCCGCGATGCTTCGGGCTCGTTCCCGCATCGCATCCAGCACCGCGCTGTCGCGAATATAGGCCAGATCAAACACCTCGCCGCTGCGCAGACGATAGGTGTCGCGGAACAATTGATTTTCCGACGATTCGAAAATAGCTGAATCTTTCGGGCGCACATGACTGAAGGAACTGTCATGCAAGGGCACGATGTGGGGCGTCAACACCACGATCACTTCATTTTTCACGCGCGAGTTCACGCTGCGCCGGAACAGCGAGCCAATCAAAGGCAATTCGGAAAGAAAAGGCACGCCCTGCTTGGACCGTGCGTTTTCCGTTGAGATCAAGCCACCGATAATGAAAGGCGTATTGTCCGCAACCCGCACATAGGTCTGAACCTGACGATTGTCGACCACCGGCGCCACCACGACATCCGAATCCACGCTCAAACCAATGCCCCGCTGGGTCACCGAACTGACGATGGTTTCCACCTGCATGGACACCTCATTCAGATCCGCGTTAATCCGAGGCCGCAGGTTCAGAACGATGCCCACTGGAAAATACTCAATCGCCTGCTGCACGAAACTGGCTGTGGTGGTGCTGTTCGTGACCGGTATTTGCTGGCCGACCTGAATCCGCGCCTGCCGACCATCGAGAACCATCACCGATGGATTGGATAGGATCTCAGCCTCGCCTTTTGAAACCAGAGCCCGAATCCGCGCTTGAAACTCACCCAGCGCGTCCACTTGGTCAGAAAAACCGAGAATCAGGGGCAGTTGACTGCCCGCCTCATCGCGTTGGAAATCGCCGGTCCAACGGCCATCGGCGGACGAAAAATTGATGCCGATATCGCGAACTTTATCCTTGTTGACCTCGATGACCAGGGCCTCGATCACGATCTGACGCGCCGGTACATCAATGTGATTTCGAATACGATCCAGCAAGATTTGCAAGGTCTCCGGCTGCTCGGGATCGTACGCCACCAAAAGACGTTGTTGCGCCGCTGCGGACGTGATGCCGTGCAGATAGGTACCACCAATATCGGGGACACTGCTGTTCGACGACATGCTCCCGCCGGTTGTTGAACCCGCGCTGCCGTAACCGGAGTTCGGCCCCGACATGGCTTGCTGCCCCGGCGCATCCATCAAACTCGTTTTCTGGGCCGCAGGCAGGCTGATAATCAATGGCAATGACTGCCCGGCCGCTGCAGGGCTGAATATCTGCTCCAGGCTGGATGGCCCGGGCGCAGCGGAAAATTCCACCACGGAATAATTCAGGGCCTTCAATGCGGCCAGCAGCCGATCCGTCTGCACATAACTGGGACTGAATGAATGCAGCGCCAGCGTGTTGAAATCCAGTTGAGTTGCCGGTTGCGCAGTCGGCTGCTGCCAAGCCTCCGCAGGAAAAGCCGCTTGCATGGGGTCGTAAACCTGGGCACACACGATGCTGGGAAACAATGTGAGCAGAGCAGCGGATGCAGGTGCGATGCGCCGACGTAGCCAACAGGATTGGAACATTCTGAAACCTTTAGCTGACGCTCAATGAGCGGGATGCTAACAGATCACTGCCAAGTACCCCGTGAAATTGGCAAGCCGTGATTTGGCTTGCCCAATACCCCGCGCGTGTTGTGCTGCATCTCGAGCTCAGCGCCAATTCATTCGCCGGCACTGGCGACCGATGCAAGGGAGCAGATGTTCACATCCACTCATTTTTTCAAGGCTGCTTGCGTTCAAAACCGATAATTTCATTCCAGCTGCCACGATCCTGATGCGGCATGCTCAAGCAGGGGCCGACGATGCCGCCGGTGAGCGAACAGACTTCATCACGATGATGAACCCGCGTGTAATCCGCCGGATCTTCCGAGCCGTATTCAGCCATCAACTGCATCTGGGTCATGAGCAAGCCCATCGTGATCCAGCCTGAGGCCGGCAGCCCCTGGCTGTAATCCTGGCGCAGGGCAATGGCGGAGATTGAGGGATCCAGCACCTTGAGCACCAGATTGTCCAGCGGCGAGGCATCGTATTCGTGATTGCCGGTGGCGCTCAGGCGCTCGAACAAGGCCGGCGGCAGCAGTTCCTGGAACATCAGCGCGCGCATCACGTCCACGAACACATCGAAGATGGTTTCCGCCGGGCGATCACGCGCGGATTCGTCTTCGATGTCGATCGCCGGGTTGTAATGAAGCTCGTCCCAGTCCACCAGCAGCTGCGCCAGCGGGCGGATCTCCTCCGCCATGCCCGATTCCAGCGCGGTCTGGATCAGGGGCTTCCAGGCCGCGGCGCGGACGTCGAGCCGGCCGGCCTGCCGGTCCATTTCGATCAGATCCTCGAAACTCAGCTTGCCACTCCCGGCAAGCTGTCGCTCCCAGTTGAGCACCCGCTGCACTGGCGCAGCCGGTCGGGTGATGGCATTGCCCCCCACCCCATCGCCCCAGCCATGCGCCGGTTTATTGTTCCAGTTGACCAGATAGCCTTGCTGCGGATTCACCGCCTGGGGGGTTTCCTCGAAGCGCAGGAATCCCTGATGATCCTGCTCGCCAGTGCCCCGCATGGGCAGGCGCAGATCGGTCTGCGGATGGCGCCGCGGATGCAGGCCCGGATGGAAATAGGCCACATTGCCGTCGGCATCGGCATACATGGTGTTCTCGTTCCAGGTGACCTTGGCCATCGCCGCATTGAACTGGGCAAAATTCTGCGCCCGCTGCCAGTCGATCACGCCTTCGATGGTTTCCACTTCCCGCATCCACATCGCGTACTGCAGGCTGCGCGCCCACTGGCCATCGTCACTGCGTGCCACCACCGGTCCGTGCACGGTGCGGCAAACTTCCACGCTTTCGCTGAATATCGCGGGACCGGCCGGTACGCCCTGCGGCGCGGCCCGGTAGGCCACGCTTTCATCGCGGCAGTCCATCTCCTTGATCTCGCCGCCATGAGCGTACTGCCGTGGGCTCTCACCCACCGAGGTGTCCTCGATAAAACTGTCGATGGTCTTGGAGTAGCCGGTGGTCAGGCCCCAGGCCAGGCGCTTGCCCACGCCGATGCCGATGACGGGCAAACCCGGCACCGTCGCACCACGCGCATGAAAGCCTGCGCCATGCACTTCCAGTTCCACCAGCAAACTGGGATAGGAATAGCCCAATTGCGGACCATTGATCAGCAGCGGCAGCCCATTGGCCGATTTTTCTGGCCCTACCACCGCCATGTACGAGCCACCATGCAGATGACCAAGAAATTCGCTGAAATAGGCGGCCGCCTGCGCCGCCGGATCGGGCACCGCGCGATTCTTGGGTACCACGCCCAGCGGCGCTGGCGCGGCGCCGGTGCCCGGCCCTTCCAGCAGTTCGTCCGGCAGCAGCTGGGCAAAATCAGCCTGCGCCTTAAACACCGCCTCGCGCGCGCCCGGTGCCGTGGTGATATTGCTGAACAAGCCTTCTGAGGCCGGGATGGTGACCGCTGCACGCCGGTCATCCACCCAGAACAAATCCTGAAATATTTCCCGGCCTTTGTCTTGGCCGTGCATTTCCTGCAGTTGTTTCAGTGCGATGACGTTTTCCATTTCGTTGCCACCCTCGGCGGCGACGAATCGCGTCATCAGGACGCCAGCAGCCAGCACGTCGGTGGCGGAAATCGGCTCCGGCACACTGCTTAACACCGCATATTCAGCCGGCAGCATTTGCGGATCCTGCAGCACCTCCGCGATCCACTGGTTCACCCCGGCCACATAGCCGTTGACCGCTTGCTGGGCGATCTGCGAAAGGCCATCGAACATGGCCTGATATTCCTCCTCGCTATAGGTCAGGATGCGGGTCTGGATGTCCTGCGGCACCGTTTCCGGCCCGGTCAGTTCCGCCAGGGTTCCGCGCGCCTGCCGCCGCACCCCATCCAGCAGGAAAAGACGTTGCTGGGCGATGATGTATCCGGCGCCATACCAGAGGTCCTCAACGGTCTCGGCATACACGGCGGGGACGCCAAATTCATCCAGGAATATCGCCACTTCAGGCCGCGGCTGCAGATCCGGCTCCCGGCCGCTCACATCCTGGAAGCCGCCGAACTTGTACTGCGATGACCAGTACATCAGCCGCTGGTCATCAACGTGTTCACCGAAATCGGCCGGATCCCCGGTGGCGCTGCCCACCGCCTGCGCATCGACCGAGAAATGCCCTGACTGCCCAGGCGGTAGCAGATTCTCGACCCGCATCTGCACGCTGTCATCAGCCAGCGGCGCGCGCTCGGCACCCCCTCCACAGCCGGCGAGCTGCAGCAGCAATAAAACCATTCCCGGGACCAGCGTAAACTGCAGGCGCATGAACATTCACCTCATCGAATTCAGCCGCATTGTAGCCATGGATGCCGCAGCGGTTGAATCTCCGTCATCCATCGCAGCATATTGCGGGACACCATGATCAATCTGTCAGAAACCATTGAAGTCGCGAGAGACATCAACAGCTGTTACGACTATCTGCTGGATTTCTCCACCACCGAGCAATGGGATCCCGGCGTCTATCGGGCCCGCAAGCTGAGCCCCGGCCGGGTGCAGCCAGGCAGCGGCTTCGAATTGATCCTCAATACGCCCGCCGGACATCGTCCGATTCGCTATGAGTTGCGATCCACCCAGGCGCCGAATCAGATTGAACTCACCGGGTCCAGCAGCCGTTTTTCGGTGCATGACCGCATCGAACTTCAGGCTCTGGATCGCCAACATACGCGGATCATTTATCGGGCAGAAATTACTTTCAACACCCTCGCTGCCGCTGCCGAACCCCTGTTGCGGCCCTGGTTGCTGCGGATGGGAAAGACCGCGGTACAAGGTCTCAAGCGCGCCCTGCAGGATCCGACACCCGCGCATGCGCCGAAACTCAACGACCGCATCCGGAGCCAGTTGCTGGCCCCAGGCATGCTGGATTTTACCGAGCGCGGCTACCTGCGCATGCCACACAAGGGGCTGAGCCAATCCATGCAGGGCAAGACCGTGCTGATCACGGGACCGACGAGCGGACTGGGCCTCGCAGCGGCCTGCGAACTCGCACGGCTAGGCGCGCATCTGATTCTGCTCGGCCGCGACCGGGAGCGCCTGAATCAGGCCGGCGCACAGATCATCGATTTTGCGGGTCGCCACGCCGATTGCCTCTCGACCTACGAGGCCGAACTGTCCAGCCAGCGGGAAATTCGCAAGGTCAGCGCTGACATTCTGGCCAGGGAGGGCGCGATCGACGTGCTGATCAACAATGCCGGCGCCCTGCCCCTGCAACGCGAGATGACCGAGGAGGGCCATGAATACGGCCTCGCCATCAATCTGCTCGCCCCTTATCTGCTCACCAGCTTGCTGCTACCGCGGCTGCAGCAGAGTGCTGCGCGGGTGATCAATGTCGCCAGTGGCGGCCTGTATCTGCAGGCTCTGAACCTCAAGGACATGAATTTTCTTGCCCAACCCTATGATGGCAGCAAGGCCTATGCACGCCACAAGCGGGCGCTAGTGACCGTGACCCAGGAATGGGCGCGCATGCCCGCCTGTCAGGGCGTCAGTTTCTACAGCATGCATCCGGGCTGGGCTTCCACCCCGGGAGTGGCCAAATCCCTGCCCAGGTTCAACCGAGTACTGGAGAAGCATCTGCGGGATGCCCGCATGGGTGCGGACACGATCTGCTGGCTGGCGAGCAGCCGGGCACTGGATGGGCGTCACAATGGCCTGTTCTGGTTCGACCGCAGGCCCCAGGTCGATGCCATCCTGCCGGGCACCGCTGTTGCCCCATCCAAGCGCAAGGAACTGCTGGCGTTCCTGGCCATGGCCACCGAGCAGACCGACGCAAACTAAGCGGCCCGGAAGCCTCTGCCGGAGTGAGAATGGGCGCATCGAACCGGCCCGTGCAGGCACCGGGCCGATCGCACTTGCGCGCAATGTTACCGATCGTTAACATCAGCGCAGAATCGAATACTGCAATGAGGAGTACGACGAGATGAATCTCGAGTTCAGCGCGCAGGAGAAGGCGTTTCAGCTTGAAGTCAGGGCATGGCTGGCGGCCAATCATCCGGGATTCCCTCCGGGCCTGACCTATCCACGGGAGTCATTAATGCGCTGGGAGCAGACGCTGGCGAGCAAGGGCTGGCTCGCAGTGGGCTGGCCCAAGGAATACGGCGGCCCCGGCTGGACCGCAACCCAGCGTTACATCTGGGATGAAGAATGTGCGCGTGCCAGCGTGCCAGGCCACAGCGTGTTCGGGATCAACATGTGCGGACCGGTGCTGATGGCCTTCGGCAGTCCGGAGCAGAAAGCCGAGCATCTGCCACATATCGCCCAGGGCACGCGGCTGTGGTGCCAGGGCTATTCCGAGCCCGGCTCCGGCTCGGATCTGGCCTCATTGAAAACCCGGGCCGACCGGGACGGCGATGACTACATCGTCAATGGCCAGAAAATCTGGACCACCCTGGGTCATATTGCGGACTGGATCTTCTGTCTGGTCAGAACCAGCCGCGAAAGTCGCAAGCAGGAAGGGATCTCTTTTCTGCTGATCGACATGAAATCACCGGGCATCGAGGTCCGGCCGATCCACAGCATCGATGGAGAACATCATCTCAATGAAGTGTTCTTCAAGGATGTGCGCGTGCCCATGGCCAACCGGGTGGGCGAGGAAGGCAAGGGCTGGACGATCGCCAAGTACCTGCTCAGCCACGAACGCGCCGGGATTGCCGGGGTGCCGATGTGCAAGGCCCAGCTGAAGCAGTTCAAGGAACTGCAGGATGCCGATCCGAACCTGCGCGATGATGCCCGCATCAGCGAGGACATCGCCGCACTGGATGTGGAACTGCTGGCACTGGAATACACCAACCTGCGTGCGCTGGAACGCGCGGAAGGCGGCAAGCCACCCGGCCCGGAAAGCTCCGGCCTGAAAATCAAGGGCACCGAACTGCAACAGGCCTTGAGCGAGTTCTTAGTCGAACTCGGCGGAAATGCCAGTCTGCCCTGGCAGGCCTCCCCGATCGCGGACCCGGCCTATGCCGGCGCCGCCTCTGGCTACAACATCGGACGTGCTGCTTCCATCTATGGCGGCACCAATGAAATTCAGAAAAACGTGCTGGCGAAATTCGCCCTCGGTCTGTAAAGGAGACGAACGTGGATTTTTCCTTCAATGAAGAACAGATGATGCTCAAGGAGAGCTTTGCACGCTTCCTCAAAGACGCCTACGCGTTTGATGACTATCGCCGCATCCTCGCCAGCAACGAGGGCTACAGCGACGCCATCTGGCAGCAGATCGCCGAGTTGCAGTGGCCTGGTCTGGCCTTTGCCGAAGCCGAAGGCGGTCTGGGCTACGGTCCGACCGAATTGTTGCTGCTGGCCGAAGAAATGGGCCGGGCCCTGTGCGTAGAGCCTTATCTTGCCAACATCGTGCTCGCCGGCCAGATCCTGGCGCGCCTGGGCGACGAGAGCCAGAAACAGAGCCTGCTGGCACCGCTGCTTGACGGTGCGAAACAGATCAGCCTGGCCTATGCCGAGCCCGACAGCCGAGACCGTCTGAGCCATTGCCGGAGTCGCGCCCAGGCGCACGACGACGGCTGGGTGTTGAACGGACGCAAGTCTCTGGTCCTCAACGGCGCCAATGCCGACACCCTGCTGGTTCTCGCCCGGATTTCGGGCGAGGATGACAGCCGGCAGGGCCTTGGGATTTTCATCGTCGACGCTGCGGCAGCAGGTCAGAAAGTGCATCGCTACGCCCTGCTCGGTGGTGGCGTCGGCGCCGAGCTTGAACTGGTGAACACCCCCGCCCAGCGCCTCGGCCAGGAGCCTCTGGAAGCACTGGAAGACACCATCGACCTGGCCACCGCCTACACCTGTGCGGAAGCCTACGGCGCCATGCAGGCCCTGCTGAGCAAGACGGTTGAATACAGCAAGACCCGCAAACAGTTCGGTATGCCGCTGGGAGCCTTCCAGGTCCTGCAGCACCGCATGGTCGACATGTTCGTCGAAGTTCAGCAGAGCCAGTCCATGATCCTGATGCTGATGCTCAAACTCGGCGATCCGGCTCGGCGCGAACGGCAGAAAGCGGTCTCGGCCTGCAAGGCCTATCTGCACAAGGCCAGCAAATTCGTCGCCCAGCAGGCCGTCCAGTTGCATGGCGGCATTGGTGTCACCGAGGAACTCGACATCGGTCATTACTTCCGCCGTCTGACCGCCTTCGGCAACCTGTTCGGTGGCCGCCTGCACCATCTGCGGCGTTTTTCCAGCCTGGACCGTGCCGTCACCGGCCAATCTGAGCGCATCGCCAGCGCTGCCTGAGCCCGGCCATCGCACCGCCTGGCGCCGCCGCAGTCCGGCGGGGCCAGGTCGGCAGCCGCTCCTGCGATCAGATCAGTGCAGGGATGACGCGGCTTGCTGGGCGCGTGGGGCGGCACCCAGCACCATCGTCAGCGTGCGCCGCTGCCGATAGCGCCGCAGCGCCCCTCCACCCCCTGCGGACTGGCGATTCAATAGCCGACGGACTTTGGACTTGTCCTCTGCCGCCAGGCTGTCGTAGCCCTCGTCCAGCGCCCGCTCCACGATGTCGCGTTCGTCGCCGCCGATGCTCTGACACAGCAGCAGTGTTTCCAGGGCCAGATTCATGTCGTTCATCGTCCCACTCCTCTTGTCGTTTTCTGTTTGCAGCGACTGTGCGCAGCGCGGCGTCAAGAAAACGTCGAGACCGGGTGACGACAAACTGTCAGCGCCCCTGGAAGCGGGGCGGACGCTTCTGCACGAAGGCCGTGACCCCTTCCAGCGCGTCCTCGGAATAGCCCACCCGGGTTTGCGTGCTGGCTTCCAGGGCCAGTTGCGCCTGCAGATCATTTTCGGAGCTGGCATCGATCAAGGTCTTGATCGCCGCCAGCGCCAGTGTCGGCTGCCGGGCCAGGGCCTCGGCCCGCGTCGCGGCCGCGGCGTGCAGGTCGGAGTCGTCAACGACCTCGGCAATCAGGCCCCAGTCGCAGGCCTGGTCGGCGCCGAGCGCTTCGCCACTCATCAGCCAGCGCGCCGCCCTGGCCCGGCCAATCAAGCGCGGAATAATCCAACTGCCACCGGCATCCGGCACCAGCCCGATGTTGACGAAAGACTGGATCAGACGGGCCGAACGTGCGGCCATCACCAGATCGCAGGCCAGCGCGATATTCAGCCCCGCACCCGCCGCGGTGCCATTGACCGCCGCCACCACGGGCTTCTGCAGCTCCCGTAAAGCACGAATCACGGGATGGTAATGACTCTCCAGAGCCGCCCCCAGATCAGGCCGTTCTCCGGGTTTGAGTGCGCCTACCAGATCCTGCAGATCTGCGCCGGAACTGAATGCGCGACCGGCGCCGGTGAGCAGGACGCAGCGGCAACTCTCATCCACGGCGGCCTCGCGCAGGGCCTGATGCAGTTGTTCCAGCAGCGGCAGGGACAGGGCATTGAGCCGCTCCGGCCGGTTCAGCGTGATCGAAGTGACCGCGGCCCGCTTGTCGATGCGCAGGCAGGAATCAATGGCGAGATCATTTTCCATGACATTAAGTTACCACTTGGTATCAATGGCCGGCATTTTAGCGATATTGACCACTGGCACCAAAAACTCCCGCCCCCACGGCCTGTGCCGGCAACACGGAAATCGGTGCGCACCCAGCAAGGGTTAGACTGATGCCCCGTGTACACGGACCCAGGCCGGTGAAAGACATCCAGCTCAGCCCAGACAAAGCCAGCACCTTCCTGTGGATGCTATCGATCGGCCTTGCCAGCGTGATTCTGACCCAGCGGCCGGGCAGTTTCTGGCTCGGGATCTTGTGCGGCTATCTACTGGCGCAGGTCCTGCATCAGCGCAAGTTGCTGCGGATTCTTTTGCGACCGACGCCAGACCGCAGGGAAGCTGAATCCGTCTGGCCTTCGGAAACGCAGGCCGCCCCACCAGAACCCGATCCGATTGCCGCAGATGAGGTCGTCGCCGGATCCGCCGGCCATGCACAGCCGCCGACTGCCCCCGCCTGGCGAATGCCGGCGATTCTCCAGCCCCTGCTGCAAAAGGCGCTCACCTGGTTACGCGGCGGTAACCCGCTGGCCCGGATCGGGATCGTGATCCTGTTTTTCGGCGCCACCTTCCTCGCCCGCTATTCGGCCGAGCGTGGACTGCTCCCGATTGAACTGCGCCTCGCCGCCCTGGCCGCGGGTGCGCTTGCACTGTTGCTGGCAGGCTGGCGATTGCGCCAGCAGCGGCAGGTTCTGGCCTTTACCCTCCAGGGCGGCGGACTTGCCGGCCTGTATCTCACCGTATTTGCTGCAATGCGCCTGTACCAGTTGCTGCCTGCGACGCTGGCGCTGGGCCTGCTGGTCGTGGTGGCCGTGAGCGGGGGCGTGCTAGCGGTTGCGCAAAATGCTCGCTCACTCGCCATCATTGCCACCGTCGGCGGGTTTCTGGCGCCAATTCTGGTCTCAAGCGGTGGCGGCAATCATGTCGCCCTGTTCAGCTACTACGCCGTGCTCAACCTGGGAATCCTGAGCGTGGCCTGGTTTCGCGCCTGGTGGCCGCTCAATCTGCTCGGTTTCGTTTTCACCTTCGGCATCACCGGCGCATTCCGCGGCCTGTCCTACACCAGTGCGGACCGCCTGAGCACAGACCTGTTTCTGTTCCTGTTCTTCCTCATGTATGTGGCGGTCTCGATCCTGTTCAGCTGGCGCCAGAAAACGGATCTGAAAGGCTATGTGTCCGGCAGCCTGGTGTTCGGTCTGCCGGTGGTGGTGTTCAGCCTGCACGCCACGCTAGTGGCCGAGCTTCCGTATGCGCTGGCCTGGAGCGCCTTAGGCCTGGGCGCCTTCTACTTGCTGCTGGCTTACGTCCTGATCCGTAGCCGGCGTGAGCATTGCGCACTGCTGGCCGAGGCCTTCGCCGCTCTCGGCATGATTTTCGCCAGCCTGGCCATTCCGCTGGCCTTTGACCGGCAGACCACCGCGGCGATGTGGGCCATCGAGGGCGCCGGCCTGCTATGGCTCGGCCTGCGCCAGGCGCGGGCACTGACACGGGCCTTCGGCGCGCTGCTGCAACTTGCCGGAGGGCTGGGTTACCTTGCCGGTCTGGCCCGCCTGTCCACCGATCTTGTCGTGTTCAACAGCGCCTGGATCGGCAGCACGATGCTCGCGATCGGGGGGCTCTGCAGCGGCCTCTGGCTGCATCGGCATCAAGAGGCCCTGAAGAGCTATGAAAAACCCGTTGCGGGGCTGGCCGGGCTCTGGGGGATCGCTTGGTGGCTGGGTGGCGGTCTGGCTGAAATCCAGCGCAGTCTCGACGCCCCTGCCGACATCACCGCGGCTCTTCTGCTGGGAAGTCTGAGCACCATGACCCTGTTCTTTGCCGGCCGGCGTCTGGCCTGGCCACTGCTGAGCCAGACCAGCGCCCTGCTCTGGCCGGCAGTCAGTATCGGCGGCCTGCTCGCAAGCGAACAGCTCGGTCATCCTCTGGCCGGCTGGGCGGTCGCGGCCTGGGTGCTGCAGCTGGGCGTGCTCTATCTCTTGCTCTGGCACATCGACGCCAGCTCGGATGAGATCCTGCGCCGTGCCCGACCCTGGCTGCATGCCGGTGGCGCCTGGCTCTGGGTGTTGCTGATCGCCTGGGAAGCCGACTGGCGGCTCGTCCATACGCTCAGCGGCGTCTGGCATGAACTGGCTTTCGGGCTGTGTTGCGCCGCGTTGCTCTGGCTGTTGACACGGGCCTCGCCTGCATGGCCGGTGCGCCGCCATCTCGAAACCTATCTCGGCTTGGCGGCCGCACCGGTCGCCGTCCTGGCCTGGGTCTGGATCCTGCGGATGAATCTCGGTCAGTCCGGCGCTTCCGGGCTGCCCTACCTGCCTTTGCTCAATCCCTTGGATGTGGCCGTCGCCGTGGTGTTTCTGGCGGTGGCCAACTGGTGGCTGACGCTCGGGCCACAGATGCGCGGCCGGCTATGGCGATGGCAGGCACCCAGCCTGCAGGTGCTGGTCGGCCTGTGGCTGTTCATCTGGCTGAACTCTGCCCTCATTCGGTACCTCCACCATGGCTTCGGCACGCCGCTGGATTTTCACGGCATGCGTCAGTCGTTCATGCTGCAGGCCTCGCTGTCGGTGTTCTGGAGCCTGCTGGGACTTGCCGCGATGAGCTTCGCCACCCGCACCGGCCGGCGCAAATTGTGGCTGAGCGGCGCCGGCCTGATGGCTGTGGTGGTGCTCAAACTCTTCCTCATCGACCTGTCCGGCCATGGTGGCCTTGCACGCATCGTCTCCTTCCTGTCCGTCGGCGCCCTGCTGTTACTCGCCGGCTATCTATCGCCGCTGCCTCCTAGCCGACCAGCGCCTCAGGAACATCCAGAATGAAAACACTCGCAACACTGATGCTTGTTTCGATCTGGCCCCTTGCCCTGTCCGCCAATCCGCCCATACCGCACCTGAACGATTACGTCGAAGGCCTGGCATTGCAGATCGATGACCTGCGCCCGATTCAGTCCTTGCCGCTGCCGGACCGCGTCTATGCCGGCGTGATGCGCAGCGATCTGGGTGATCTGCGCGTTTTTAATCGCCAGGGCCTGAGCGTTCCTCATGCCCTCTGCCCCGGACCGACGCATGAGGTTCGTGCCGAAGGTCGTAGCCAGCTGCCTTTATTTCGGCTGCCCACCGCCGTGCCATCGCCCGACGCCACGGTGGAATTGAAAACAGCGGCGGGAACCCATCTGCGGGTTCTGGAGCCTGCCGGCGCTTCGCCCGGCGCTGCTGCCGATGACTGGATTATTGACGCCGGCGGCTTGCCCGCGGCCATCAATGTCCTGGAACTTGACTGGCAGAGCGCGGCGACAAACTCGGAAGCGACGCTGAGAATCAGGACCAGCGACAACCTGGATCATTGGCGCGATCTGGTCGCCGCCACGACGATATTGCGCAGCCGCGGCACCGATGGACTGCTGGAACGCTCCCGGCTGCCCCTGCCGGCCAGCCACAATCGCTACCTCCGCATCGAGGTGCTGGACCGCACGGCGACTTTCGCCCTCAATGCGGTTCATGCGCACTGGCTCGGTGCGACCGCGGAACCGGCACTTCAGCACCTGATTGCCCGACCCTTGCCGCAGACCGAAAGCCGGATGTTCGACTTCGACACCGGCCGCCAGGCGCCAGTGCAGCGCGCCTGGCCACGTCTGCCGATGACCAACATGCTGTTGCGCGTCGCGCTGGATTCCCGCAGCACCCGGCAGGCAGCCTGGCAAAACCGCTGGACCGGCGAGGCCTACGAGCTGGCGCTGCCGGATGGCCAGATGCACTCAAGCCAGGCCACTTTCTCCCCGGTCACCGATCGCTGGTGGCGAATCCGGATCTTGAGTGGCGGTGAAAGCCTGGGCCGCCTCGCACCGCAACTGGAACTGGCCTATCAGCCCGCGACTCTGCGCTTTCTTGCCCAGGGAGAAGGTCCCTTCATTCTCGCTTACGGCAGCGCCCGCGCGGCCGTCACCCCTGCGCTGCGCTGCTCCGCGCTTCTGGCCAGCGCCCAGATCAAGGCCGATTCCGATCTGATCGGCAGCGCCCGGCTGCTTTCGGCCGAAGTCACCACGCTGGGCGGCGCCGCAGCCCGGCGGGCGCCCCCTCAACCCTGGCCGTGGAGACTCATCCTGCTCTGGTCCGTGTTGATCGGCGGCTGCGCCCTGGTGCTGGCCATGGCCTGGAAGTTGCTGGGCGCGTTACGGCCAGACTGACAGGGGACGCAGCCAAGCCGGAAGGGTCCAGCCATCACTGCGATGGTGAGCCATGGGGCAGACGCGAAAGCCGCAATGGTCCGTTCAGGGGCATGATTGCCCTTGTTCGCCAATGCGCGCAGACTCATCACACGCCAACGAGAAAGAATTTTTTAGGCCCGCTACCTGACCGGGGCCTGGACTTATTGCATGAAGGAGAAAGATAAGATGGATCGATTAAAACTCTGCTGTTCCGCTGTTGTGCTCGCTGCCACGCTGGGGGGATGCGCATCGCACCAGGGACGCGGCATGGGTATGGGCATGGGCGGCGGCGACCGCACGGCACAGCTCGAAGCGGAGCTGTCCGCCGCCCAGGCCGAACGCGCCCGACTGGCGCAGGAAAACGAAGCGCTCACCGCGCGGATGCTGGCAAGCCCGGGCGCGCCCGCCGACCAGTACGCGGCGACATCAGCCAACATGTCTTTGCTCCCTCCCAAGGCCAAGCCGGGCGAGTGTTATTCCCGCGTCACGATTCCCGCACAGTACGCCACCAAGACCGAGCAGGTGCTGAAATCAGGCGCCTCTGAGCGCGTCGAAATCATTCCGGCCAAATACGGCTGGGTCGAAGAAACCGTGATGGTGACGCCGGCAACGGAAAAGGTCATCGAGGTGATTCCGGCAAGCTACCGTACGGTGGAAGAACGCGTCATGGTCAAGCCGCCGAGCGAAACCATCGTCGCGGTCCCGGCCACCTATCGCACCGAAACCGAGCAGCAACTGGTCTCTGCGGCAACCACCATGTGGAAAGCTGGCGTCAGCGAGCCCGGCGCGCCGACCAAGATGTCAGAGAGCGGTGAGATCATGTGCCTGGTCGAAGTCCCGGCAGTCTATCGCACGGTGACCCGCAAGGTGGTGGATACGCCGGCCACCACCAAGACCGTGACCATTCCTGCCGAGTACACCACGGTGAAACGCAAGGAACTGGTGAAGGAAGCCAGCGTGCGCAAGGAAGTGATTCCCGCGGTCTACAAGACCGTCAAGGTGCAGAAACTGCTGAGCCCGGCGCAAACCCGGCGGATCCCGATCGAAGCCGAATATCAAACCGTCACACGACAGGAAAAAGTCTCGGATGCCAAGGTTGAATGGAGCCGCGTGGTCTGCAAGGCGAATTCTGACACCCAGTTGATCCGTTCAGTCCAGCAGGCGCTGCAAAAGGCGGGGCATCATCCCGGCCCCATTGATGGTCGCCTCGGCGCGCAAACGCTTTCAGCCGTGCGCAGCTTCGAGCACAGCAACGGGCTGGCCATCGGCAGCAGCGGCGCGATTCCCTATACGACTCTCGAAGCGCTGGGACTCGGCGTCTAGCCACCGCATTCAGTGACACGCAAAGGCGGCCACCATCGGCCGCCTTTTTTCATGCAAGCAATCCGTCCACGCCACGCCCCGACTGCCCCCCGAGCCACATTGTTAACAAGCGGTAACTAGCGGTAACATAGGACCATGAGTGGGCCGAAGAAAAACAAGGAACTGACCAAGGATCGAATTCTGCGCACGGTTGAACGACTGCTCGTCGATGAAGGCTTCTCCGCCCTCGGAATCAACCGGATTGCAAATGAAGCGGGCGTCGCCAAGGTCCTGATCTATCGTTATTTCGGCGATCTGGAAGGGCTGCTGGATCACTTCGTGAAAAGTGCGGATTTCTGGCCGACCCGGGAAGAGATCATTGATCTACCGCTGGACGAGTTCTTTGCCCTGGATCTGCGTGAACGCATCAGACGGGTCATGTTGAATTTCATCGGATCCCTGGGGCAGCGTCCGCAAACCATGGCGATTCTGGCCTGGGAAATGTCCGGCAACCCCAGTCTGACGCGCGTGATGGAAGATGCCCTCGGGCAGTTTTCCGACCAGATCACCGAAACCCTGTCGCATGACGAAAAAACCATTCATCCCCAGTTGCGCGGCATGCTCTCGGTTCTCAGCGCCGGCATGGTGCACCTGGGCCTGGCCTATCAACATCACCAGCGATTCGCGTCCTTGCGACTGGAAAACGCGGATGACTGGAAACGCGTCGTCAAGGCGCTCAATACGATGATCGATCACATCCCCTTGCGTGCTGCATGAAATCTTCCCTGGTACTGCGTGCCGGCCCCGGCGCACGCGAACTGATTGAAACCGATGGCCTGCGCAGCCAGGACGTCAAGGTCATGCCCGGCGCCGCAGGCGGGCCCAAATGGCTGGCTCTGGCCGGGCTGGACCGCTTCCTGTTCGGTCATTGGTTCGCCGGGCGTACAGACCCGCTCCACACCATCGGTTCCTCGATTGCGACTTGGCGTTTCACTGCCGCGGCGCAGCACGACCCGGTCGCCGCGATCAACCGCTTCGAGGAAGCGTATCTGTGCCAGCCCTACAGCCCGAAGCCCGATGCGGCCGAAATCAGTCGGGCCTGCGTATCGCTACTTGATACCCTGCTGCCCGCCGGCCACGAGCAGCAGGTGCTGGAGCACGCTTTTCTGCGCCCTCACATCATCACCGCGCTGTGTACCGGCGCGGCGGCGAGCGAGAGCCCGCGACAACTCAAGGCCGCGCTGGCGCGGATCGCGCTGAGCAACGTCCGTGCCCGCCACGGGCTCGCCCAGCACGTGCAACGGGTGATCTTCCATACCCAGCGGGATCACGCTCCGTTCCTGCCGTTTCGCGACAGTTTCACCACCCACGAAGTCGGCCTGCAGCAGGCCAATCTGCGCCCGGCCCTGATGGCCAGCGCATCCATTCCCCTGGTGATGGAAGGGGTGCGCGACATTCCCGGCGCGCCGGCCGGCATGCACCGGGATGGCGGCCTGATCGACTATCACATGGACCTGAATTTCCGCGTCGACCAGGGTCTCGTGCTGTTCCCCCACTTCAGCACCCGCATCGTGCCCGGCTGGCTGGACAAGTTCCTGCCCTGGCGCAAACCGCAAACCCACCATCTGGATCGCGTCCTTCTCATCGCCCCCTCGGATGAACTGCTGGCGCGTCTGCCCGACGGTAAAATTCCCGACCGCAGGGATTTCGCACGCTGCAATGGCGATCTCGATGCGCTGTATCGCCACTGGCGCCGGGCCACCCTCGAGTGCCGTCGCATGGCGGACGAACTCGAAGACTTGCTGGCCCGGGACCAGATCGCCTCCCGTCTCGAAGCCTTCCCCTGAAGATCGCCGGCCGGCTCAGGATCGCGCCGAACTGACCAGCTTGGCGAACTTGGCGGGCTGCTCCATGCCCGAGCGCAGCGCCTGCGCGCCGGCTTCATCGCTGATCGCGTCCGCCCAGTTCTCCGCCACCAGTTCCGGCGTAACCTCGCCGCCCAGGAAGATCCCCTGGGTTTCGACCATCCGCGCACGGGCAAAACAGCCGGCCCCAGCGCACAGGATTTCGCCATTGGGCGCCTGCTCACTGCTGAGAAAAAGCACGCCTGGGGTGACCTGCTCCGGCCCCATCAGTTCCAGCATGTCGGCGGGGAAAAGTTCCTCGGTCATCCGCGTCGCCGCGGTGGGCGCCAGCGCATTGACCCGCACATTGTACTTTTCACCCTCGAGTTTCAGCGTGTTCATGAGTCCGACCACGGCCATTTTCGCGGCGCCGTAGTTGCTCTGGCCGAAATTGCCGTACAGGCCGGAACTGGAACTGGTCATTACGATGCGCCCGTACTGCTGCTTCCGCATCAGATCCCAGACCGCCTTGGTGCAATTCACCGATCCCATCAGATGAACATCCATGACGAACGCAAAGTCCTCCAGCGTCACCTTGGCGAAGGTCTTGTCGCGCAGGATGCCGGCGTTGTTGATCAGGATATCCACCCGTCCCCAGGCTTGTTCCGCCTCGGCGACCATGGCCTGGACCTGATCGAACCGGGTCACGTCGGCACCGTTGGCAATCGCCTCCCCCCCCGCTGCCCGGATGCTTTCCACCACGGCCTGCGCCGCCGCAGAGGAAGCCCCGGTACCATCGCGCGCCCCACCCAGATCATTCACCACAACCCGTGCGCCACGCGCCGCCAGTGCCAGGGCATGCGAACGCCCCAGTCCGTTCCCTGCACCGGTCACGATCGCTACCTGTCCGTCGAATCGAATACTCATTCCTGCTTTCTCCATTTTTGCTTGCATGGGATTGAAAAATTGCGCGTTCGCATTGTCTTCGATCGCTCACGCAAAAGTCATCCAGGGCTGCGCCGGCATTCCCATTGGTGTGGTCTGGTCAAGCGACTCAACTTGTCAGAGCTCAGGCGCTGAGCGACCATGGCCCAACGCTGCCCCCGTCGCCGCGGCTTGCTGACCCACCCGCCACGGATCCCACAGGGGCCGCGAGCTTGCAGATTTCGACCCATTTACGGAGTGCCTCGGCATGCTCTTACGCGCCCAGTCCACCTGGCTTCTCGCCCTGCTGGCCGGCCTGCCCCTTCTGCAGGCCTGCCCCGGCCAGCAAGCCCCGCCGGAGGATCCAGGGGAGGAATACGCTCTGTGTGTCAGCAGCGACTGTGGCGAGGTCACCGTTCTGCTGCCCATACCGGACGCAGAGAATATTCATTTCACCCCGCAGGGACGGCTATTCGTCACCGGTGGCAGTCAGATTTACGAGGTGAGCACAGACAATGACGGCACGTTCAGCGCAACCGCCCTGAGCGACGAAAATTGCAGCTACACCGGCATGGCGCAGAAAGGCGACATCCTGTATGCCGCCTGTGGCGATGGCCGCCTGTTTGCCGGGCTGATCAATTCCGCGCCGCAACTGCAGCCCATCTTTCAGATGGAAAACATGTGTATTGCCAACGGCATGGCACTGGGTCCTGACGGCCATCTGTATGTGGTCGACGAACCCCTGAACCCCGCCTGCCTGCCGCCCGAACCCAAGATCGTTCGTCTGCAACTGGATCCTGCCGATGCACTTCATGTCATCCAGCAGGAGATCTGGCTGGCCGGTGATGCCTTCGGCACCCTGCCCTTCGGGGCTGGCACGCAAAGTCGATTTCCCAATGGCCTAGCGGTTCGCGACACACGCTTTTACAGCACGGATGGCGGCAGCATTTTTTACGTCGATCTGCTGCCGGATGGCAGCGCCGGACCGGTGACGCCGATCTTCTTCGAGGCCACCGCGCACGACGATCTGAGCATCGCCGGCGACAGCCTGCTTGTCACCGATTTCTTTCAGGGCCGCATCCTGCAACTGAGCCTGGAAGGCGAACTGCTGCAGGCCACCGATCCCGGGAGCTTCGACTCGCCCTCCGCGGTACAACAGGCGCAGCCTCCGATGTTCCGGGCCGATGACATTCTGGTGACGGAAAAGGGTCTGCTGCTGGAACAGAACCTGCCCATCGACGTGCTGAGCCTGTTCCGGCGCAGGTCTGCGGCCGAAGCCGCGCCACCTTAGATCCAAGCGCAGCCCGGATGCCCACCCGGTGACAGTTGGCGGCTTGGCTCGCTACCATTCAGCCAGGGCATCAGCAGATCGGCCCGCCGACGCGTTTCGAAGCGGATCGGAATCCGTCCGGCGGCGATGACGAAAACATGACAGGCCAGGCCACAGGATTCCGTGCATGACAAGCTCCGAAGCACGCCGCGTACCCCCGCCGGCGGATCATCTCTCACCGCTAGACGCCAGCCTTGCCGGCCCCCACCCGCACTGGCAACCGATGGGCAAGGACCACGGCCCACATGAGCACGTGGCCGCGATCGACGATCTGCAACTCGTCTATACCCGTGAGGGTCGACCGCAAGATCCCGCCGTGGTGCTGATCATGGGCCTGGGCGGCCAGTTGCTCAGCTGGCCGGAAGACTTCTGTCGCGGACTGCTTGAGGCGGGATACCAGGTCATCCGCTTCGACAACCGGGATGCGGGTCGCTCGACCAAATTCGACACCCACGGCGAACCCCCTTTGCTGCGTCTGGCCGGCGCCAGCGCGCTGGGGCGGCCCTTGCAGGTGCCCTACCAGCTGACGGACATGGCCCTGGACGTCCTCGGGCTACTGGATGCCCTGCAGATTGAAAGCGCGCATATCGTCGGCATTTCCATGGGCGGCATGATTGCTCAGATCCTCGCCGCCGAAGCGCCGGCCAGAGTGCTCAGTCTGACCAGCATGATGTCCACCAGCGGCCATCCCGAACTGCCGGGCCCCAAGCTGCACCTGCGCCTGCGCATGCTGCGGCGACGTTCGCCCCATCCGGACCAGGCCTTGCGGGATTCCATCCGCAGCCTGCAGCTGATGGGCAGTCCGGCCTATCCGCGCTCACAGGAGGAACTGGCCCGCATCCTGCGGCCGCAAATCCAGCGCGGATTCCACCCGGCGGGCATCAAGCGCCAGCTCGCCGCCATCCTGGCCAGCGGCAGCCGGACCGGACTCCTGCCCGCCATCCAGATTCCTGCCCTGATCATGCACGGCGATGCCGACCCCTTGATTCCGGTCGCCGCCGCCCATGATCTGGCGGATCGAATTCCCGGCGCGCGCCTGGATATCATCGAAGGCCTGGGACACGATCTGCCGACCCTGGCCCTGCCTCGCATTCTCGACACCCTGCTGCAGCATCTCCACCAGGCCGACACCTGAACGGCAGGCGGCGATCTAAGTCTCTGCAGTCGGCTCGACTGGCGGCGCTGGCGGCGCGTCCGGCCGCGCGCCAAAGATGTCCACGTAGCCACGATAATTGGCCGCCAGCGTCACCGGCACCAGAACCAGCAATCCCAGCCCCAGAGGGAGAACGGCAATCAGACCCAGTGGAATCATGATCAGGCCGAAAACACTCAGCGCAGCCAAGTTGCGCCAGCAACCCCGGTAGCTGGTGCGCAGCGCCTCGAACACCGGCATCGGCTGCAAGGCGACCAGGGCGGTGGCAAACCACATGGCCAGAACCAGCGGTAAAAGCAACAACAGGCTGAAACTCAACAGCCACAGCAGGGCCGCAGGCTCCGCCGCCGCCGTGTCGAGCGAAGCGCCGTCCACCAGCACCAGTCCCAGCACCGAAACCAACACGGCAAACAGCGCGAACAGACCCAGCGTGGCGAGCCCCAGCAGGGCCAGGGCGCCGACCCGATTACTGGAAAAAGCCGAAAACAGATGCGCAATTCTGAGGCTGCCGCCGGTTTCCAGCGCCAGGCAGCCAGCGAGCATGCCGGCCGTCAGCACCGGGCCAAGAATCGCCATGGCCAGAGGCCCCAGTGGCAGCAGATTCGCGCCCGCCTGTAGCAGCAACCAGATCAGTGCGATCACGATCCACTCGCCCGGCGCTCGCATGAACAAGCCGAAACCCTGTCGGACCCATTGCCAGCCCTGCGCAGCCGGCCAATGGCGAAACCTCTGTTGCTCATCCTGTTGCGAATTCATTCTGTCCCCTGCGCGATGGCCCCGAGCATCGCACAGCCCGAGTGCTGCGCCAATGGCTCAGCTCAGGCCAGCGACCATCCCCTGCAGGGCATCCAGGGTTCGATCCAGGGTATAGGCGAAAACGGCGTCGTCATCGTGTCGCCCCAGTTGCGGGAGGATTTCCAGCCAGGCCCCGCGGCTCTCGGGGGAAAGGCCTTGCAGCGCCTTCTGCACCCCGCTGAATTCATCCGGCACGCTGCTGGGCAGCACCAGTTCCATCAGCACACTACCGATCACCACCCGGCTCACCCAGCGCTGGGCATCGGCCAGCTGCGCCCCGTGCAGGCCGGCCTGACGTAAGGCCAGCAAGAGCGGGTTGGACAGCTCCAGCCAGGCCGCCGGCGTCGCCACGCCGGCGCGCAGCTGACTGGCGATAAAGGGATAACGAAGCAACTGGGCACGCAGCGCCTGCGCCCAGCACCGCACCGTGTCCTGCCAGCGCGCCCCCGGACTGATTCGGATCTCACCCAGGACCTCCTCGGCCACCGCCTGCAACAAGTCCTCACGATTGCGCACATGGGTGTATAGCGACATCGGCGCGGCCTTCAGGGCCGTGGCCAAGGCCTGCATCGTCAGATCCTTGTCCGGCTGCCGGCGCATCAATTCCAGCGCCGCCGCAACAATGCCGGCGCGCGACAACTGCGCCGGTCGACCGCGTTTGCGAGGCCTCAATTCGGGGCTTGACATTATTTCCGTATGCCTTACGTTATTTGCCCTTGATGGTAACGACCCAGGAGCCAATCATCAAAGCTTTTCTCGTCAAATGCCTGCAGGGATTTCGCAAGATCCGCCTGCTCATGCTCAAGCTACGGGGCCAGACCGAAGCCGATGTCGCCGCCAGACGAATCGTCGAGGGCAAGTCCTGGGAAGAATTCTGCGACACCCTCAAGGCGGCCGGCAGCGCCATGGTCTTTCCCGGCGCGCCGCGCGACGCCTTCAATCAGGCCGAGGGCTATCGCTACCTCAGTCGCCTGGTCCGGGCGGGCCTGGAGGCTTTCGTCGAACACGCCGACCCGCGTGCCCCGGTGCTGCGTCGCATGGTGCACGAGACCGTCAAGATGGGCTCCGACAATCCCGACAACGACTACCGCAACGCGCCGATCAGCGGCGCATACCGCTATCGCATCAGCGGGAAGCGCGGCACCGTTCACTACCTTGGATTCGGCACCCAGAAAGGCCATTACGGTCAGGGCGGCCAGATGCCGACAACCGGCTATCTGGAAGCCTCACAGATGCAGATCGACGCTGATGGCCGCTTCGAAATCATCGTCAGCGTCGAGCCACAGGACGGCAACTGGCTGCCGATGCAAGCGGAATCGAGCATGATCATCGTGCGCCAGACCTTCGAGGACCGCCGTACGGAAGTGCCGGCCAGTCTGAAGATCGAACGCATTGGCGGCGATGGCCTGCCCTCGCCGGTCACGGCCCAGAGCATCGATCACGGCCTCAACATGGCCAGCACCCTGGTCGCCGGCGCATCCATGCTGTTCGCCAAGTGGTCGCGAGATTTCCAGCGTCATGTCAATGAGCTCCCGATGTTCGACCCGGAAGTCTCCACCGCTGCCGGCGGCGATCCCAACATCATCTACTACCACAGCTACTGGCGATTGGCGGCGGATGAGGCCCTGCTGATCGAAGCCACGCCGCCGGTTTGCGACAGCTGGAATTTCCAGCTCGACAACCACTGGCTGGAATCCCTGGACTACCGCTACTTCACCATCCATGTGAACAAGCACACGGCGATCTACGAAAGCGATGGCTCGGTGCGGATCATCGTGGCGCACGAGGACCCCGGACTGCCCAACTGGATCAACACCGTCGGTCATGACTGTGGCGGCATGAGCTTTCGCTGGATCCGCGCCGAATCCCACCCGCAGCCGCAGACCCGGCTGGTCAAGCTGGCCGAACTGCGGGCTGCAGGGCGCGACCGATGAGCGCCGAATTTCGCCCCTATCGGCCCAGAGCAATTGCCGTGCTCAATCAAATCGGCCGCCTGCTCGCCACACTGGGCTGGCAATCCAGCCTGGAGCCCGCCCGGCTGCTCCGCAAGGCGCAGGCCCAGACCGGCCTGCCGCCGCTGCAGGACCAAAGCTGCTTGCCGGCACTCGAAGTGCTGTGCGAATCCATCGACCGGGAAGCCCGCCTGCACCCCTTTGGCCGCTGGGTCATCCAGCAACGTCTGGTCGGCATTCTGGCCATGCGCATGCGCGTCGAAGCCGTGCTCGCCGCGCATCCGGACATTCTCGACATCGAAATCGACGCGCCTCTGGTCATCGCCGGCCTGCAACGCACCGGCACCACGATGCTGCACCGGCTGCTGGCGGCGGATCCGGACAATCGGGCGCTGCTGTCTTGGGAGGCGATCAGCCCCCTGCCCCACCCGAAGCAAAAGGCCGGCAAACCGGATCGCCGTGTGGCGCTGGCGCGCACCGCGGAGAAAGGTCTGGCCTATCTTGCACCGGAATTCTTTGCCATCCATCCGGTGGAGGCCGAGGCCCCGGAAGAGGACGTGTTGCTGCTGGAATACAGTTTCATGAGTCAGGTCCCGCCGGCGACCCTGAATGTGCCCAGCTATGTGCGCTGGCTGGATCAGCAGGACATGACACCGGCGTATCTCTATCTCAAGCAACTGCTGCAGATCCTCCATTGGCAGAAGCCCGGCCGGCGCTGGGTTTTGAAAACTCCGGCGCATCTGGAACATCTGGACGTGCTGCTGAAGGTCTTCCCGGGGGCCCGGATCATCCAGACCCACCGTGATCCACTGCGCACGACCGGCTCCTTTTCCAGCATGCTGGCGCACGGTTTTGGCGTATTTTCCGATGCGGTGGACGCAAGCGGCGTCGCGGCGGAATGGCTGGAACGCAATGCCAGAATGGTGGAACGCGCCCTGCAGGTGCGCAAGGCGCACCCGCAAGCCTTTGTGGACGTGTCCTATTACGACCTGATGCAGGACCCATTGCAGCAGGTGGAACGCATTTACGCCCATGCCGGCCTGAAGCTTGACGAGCGCGCGCGCACCGCAATGCAGGCCTCGCGGCAACAGAACCGGCAGAACAAGCATGGCAAACACCGCTATCAGCTGGAGGATTTCGGCCTGAGCGCCAGCGCAGTGAACACACGCTATGCCCGGTACCGCGAATACTTCCAGATCCCCGTCGAAGAAAAGGCAGTCTGACATGAGCGAAACCGGCAACTACCGCAACCCTGTCCTCGCCACGGTGCATGGCATTCTCGATCTCTTCAAGCGACAGTCGCCAATCGGACAGCTCGGCGACGACGAGCGTCTCGATGGCCAGACCTGCCTGGTCACCGGCGCCAATTCCGGCCTGGGCCTGGCTACCAGCATCGAGCTTGCCCGCCGCGGCGCCCATGTGATCATGGCCTGCCGGCGCAATGACAGCGCCGCACTGCAACAGGTCCAATCCGCCAGTGGCGGCGACAAGGCGGAACTGATCGCACTCGATCTGGCCGACATCCCGGCCATTCACGCCTGTTGTGACCTCCTCAGAGACCGCGGGGTCCGCCTCGACCGCGTGGTGTTGAATGCCGGACTGGTCCCGCAAAAGGCCAGCCGCACGGCGCAGGGCTTTGAGACCATGTTCGGCGTGCATTTTCTCGGCAACATGCAATTCGTCCTGCGGCTGCTGGCCGACGGCAGCATCCCCAACCGCAGTTTCAGCGTGACGCCCGCCACGCCGACATCCGGCAGCCCGGCACGCATCATCTTCGTTTCATCGGAATCCCATCGCTCCGGCAGCCCCATTGATCTGGCCCACCTTGGCGACTTCGTGGATTATTCCGCAATGGGCAGCATCGCCCAGTACGGCCATAGCAAGCTGGTGATGACCAGTTTCGCGATGGAACTGGCGCGACGACTGCAAGACGAACAGGGGATTGACGTGGCCGTGCATGCGCTGTGCCCGGGGCCGATCAATTCAAATATTGCCCGTGAGGCGCCCGCCGCCTTCAAGCCACTGCTGAAACTGGTGATGGGCGCATTATTCGCCAGTCCCGAGAAGGCCGCCGCACCGGTGCTGTTCCTCGCCTGCTCACGCCAGATCGACAGGGAAAGCGGAATCTACCTCCACCTGCTGGTTCGCAAACAGCCGGCCGCCCAGGCCTGCGATGCCGAACTTGCCCAGGCCATCTGGCAACGCGGCGAGCAGTGGCTCGCGCCATTCGCCCCGGACAGCGCAAGCTGACCCCACTCAAGAACGAGACCTGACCATGCCCAGCGCCAGCACCGAAATCCTGATTCATGCCCCGATCGACAGGGTCTGGACCGCCATGACCGACATCAAGGGCTACCAGAACTGGAACCCGTTTGTCGAAAAGATCGAATGCGCCAGCCTCCCTCCCGCAGTCGGCAGCGATCTGACCCTGCACGTGCGATTTGCCAATGGCAAAAAAGTCACGACCATCGAACGCATCACCCGCCTGAACCCACCGGCGTCCGACCCGGACGGACAGCTCAGGGCCACGCTGGAATATCGCTTTCTCGGCATTCTGGCCAATCTGAACATGGTGCGCGGCAGCCGTCCGCAGATCATCGAACAAGTCGATGCCAACACCACACGCTACCGCACCAGCGAGACCCTGAGCGGCTGGCTGTCATGGGCGGCGCCGATCAAGTTGGTGCAGGACGGCTTCGAACGTCATGCCGCCGCGCTCAAGCGCTATTGTGAAGAAACCCGGCAAGACGCCGATGAGGCGCCGGAATCTGCCGGCTGAGCGGCAGGTCCTGCCGCGATCAGAATTTGTCCGACCAGGCCAGGGTCCCGCGCATGATCATTTCCACCGAAATCGTGCCGACGAACAGGGCCGTGATCCGGCCCGCGACCGCGATGTAGCGATCCACCAAGGGCTCGTTGCGCAGGCTGACAAAGTCATGCAGGGCCTTGAGCAGCAACATGACCCCGACCGACACCAGCACCGCCACATTGATGCAGAGCACGGCAGGCAATGGCCCATGCTCCTGCCCGATCAACACGCTGGCACTGATCGTGCCAGGGCCAATCAGCACCGGCATGGCAATCGAGCCGGCCAGATGGCGCGATTCTCCCCGCAGGATTTCGATCGCCTCCGGGCCCTTGAACACGAACTGCAGTCCGATCAGCAAGAACACGATGCCACCGAAGATCTGAAACGAGGCGAACTCGGCTCTGACCAGGGTCGAGAAGATCACATCGCCCAGCACGGCAAAGCAGGAGAACACCACCGCTGCGATCAGGCCGGCCCGGATCAGCACCCGGTCGAAAGCACGCCGCTCAAGCTTCTTGACCACGTCGACCAGATAGACGATGACCAGAAAAGGATTCAGCAACACCAGCAGCAAGGCTGCCGACTTGATGTATTCACTCACGTCGAACTCCAAAGGAAAAGTGTGCATGGTCGAAAATCTGCTCTAGGCCGCAGACCGATCTCAGGAGCGCCGCCCCTTGTTGCCACGCGCCTGCTTCTGGAAGCGTTTCTGGCTGCGACTCGGCTTGTCCGCGGTCGCCTTGCGCGCGGCGATCCCGGCCTGATTCGTGGCCTGCTCCAGCCGCAAGTGGCTGTAGCTATGCCAACGCCGCGGGTCCAGATCTCCGCCATCGATCGCCGCACGGATGGCACAACCTGGTTCACCCAGGTGCGCGCAATCCGTGAATTTGCAGCGATCAACAAAGGGCATCACATCCGCGAACAGGATCGCCAGCCCCTGCTCGCAACCGGGCAACTGAACCTCACGCATGCCAGGCGTATCAATAATCAGGCCGCCCCGGCGCAGCCGGTGCATCGAACGCGCGGTCGTCGTATGCCGACCCTTGGCATCCGCCGCGCGCGCCGCGCCGGTATCCTGGCCCTGACCCGCAGATGCACCAGTCAGCTGATTGCTCAGGGTGGATTTGCCGACCCCTGAAGAACCGACCATCGCGATGGTTTGCCCGGGCCCGCACCATTCCTCCAGCCTGGCCACCTCGCTGGTGTCCTTCGCATTAAGGGCACAGACCGAAAGCCCATCCAGCAGCCCCCGGGCCTGGGCCAGATACGGCTGCGGGTCAGGACAATAATCGGCCTTGGTCAGAATGACAACCGGCCTGACCCTGGCTTGCAGCGCGAGCAGAAGATACCTCTCGATCCGCTCCAGACTGAAATCCGCATTGCAGGAACTGACGATAAACAGGAAATCCACGTTTGCCGCAATCAGCTGTTCATCCGCACGCTCGCCCGCCGCCCTGCGTTTGATGCAACTGAATCGGGGCAGACGCCGCAAGGGCAGTGTCTGCCCGCAGGCATCAGCCCCCAGCAGCAGCCAGTCTCCGACCGCGAGATCGTAGGACTTGCCGTACAGGGCCAGATCCACGTCATGGATCCCTTCCGCGGACCACAGCACCGCCCTGCCCCGCTCAATGCGAGCAATCCTCGCCAGCCATTGGCCCGGCAGGACCTTATCCAACGCATCTTGCCAGCGCGGACCAAAGCCCAGTTCGGCCAGGCTGCAGTTGACCGCCCCGGCGGCAGATTCCGGCGCCATCATCCGCCTCCGGCGCGGCCAAGCCTTCCAGGCAACAGGGCCGGGCAGCCGCAGTCCACCAGCGCGCAGCCCGGCGCGGCCAACCCACGCCCCTGCGCAACCAACGCCACACTCTTCAATCCAGGGCCTCCACCGCCGGATCGACCACTTCGGACGCTTGCGCCGTAGAAGCGAGATACAGTTCCAGGAACTTGTCCCGCGGCACGGCCGGACTCATCAGATAGCCCTGGAATTCGTCACAGCCCATCTTTTCCAGCAGCCAGCGCTGGCTTTCCGTTTCCACCCCTTCGGCCACGGTCTTGATGCCGAGGCTTTCGGCCAGCGCCACGATCGCGCGGCAGATCGCCGCGCGATCCGGATCGCTGTCGACATCACGCACAAACTGGCGATCAATTTTCAAAGTATTGATGGAGAAATTCTGCAGATGGGTCAAGGAGGAATAGCCCGTCCCAAAGTCATCCAGCGCGATCGAGAAACCCTTGTGCTTGAGATCATCAACCACCTGCCGGGCCTTGTCCATGTCGCGCATCAAGCCGGATTCGGTCAGCTCGATTTCCATCACGCCGGGACGGATTCCATAACGCCGGCAGTGCTCCGCAAAGGTGTGAACGACGCGATCATCGTTCAGGTTCACGCCGGACACATTGACCGCGATACGGACCTGCTTGCCGGACTTCTGCAGCCAATGACGCAGATCATGACAGGCCCGCTGTATCACCCAGCAGTCGAGATCAAAGATCAGATCGGATTCCTCCGCCAGGGTGACGAACTCGACCGGAGAAATCCATCCACGCTGCTGATCATGCCAGCGCAGCAAGGCCTCGGCACCGGTAATCCGCCCTTTGAAGTCATACTTCGGCTGATATTGCAGTTCCAGCTGATCGGTTTCGATCGCGATGCGCAGGCGCGACTCCAGGTCCAGCCGCGCGGCGGCTCGGGCAGTCATGTCCTTGTCATACACCAGCAGTCCGGTCTTGCGGTGCCGCGCCTGTTCGTAGGCCGCAGTGGACGCGAACTTCATCATCGAAGCGATGTCTTCGGCATGCTCGGGATAGGTCGCGATGCCAATGGACAGAGAAACCGGCACCCGATGCTCGCCAATCAAGATGGGCAGTGCAACCAGGGCATTGAAACGCTCCGCCAACGTGACCGCATAGGTTTCGGCGAAGTCATCGCGAACGAAAATCGCAAATTCGGCCCCTTCGATGCGCGCCAGATCCTGGCCGACGGCCTCGGCGCAATTGTCATGCGTCAGGCGCATGAAATTCGCGACCAGGCTGCGCAGAAGATCATCCTTGCCTTTGCTGCCCAGGGTATCGGTGATCTGTTTCGGAATTGCGACGACCACACTCATGACGGCAAGGGACTCGCCTTTCGCCTTGGCCTGGCGCAAGGCATTCTCGGCCCGGAGGGTGAAAAGATCACAGTTGGGCAGCCCGGTGAGGGGATCGTAATAGGCCAACTGGTTCAATCTCGCTTTGCGCTCCTGGTTCTTGAAATTGATCCGCAGGAACAGCCACAGCAGCAGCAACACGACGATACTGTAAAGGCCGTAGGCCCACCAGGTCGCCCAGGGCGCTGAAAGCACCGTGATTTTCAATTCCAGGGCCTGTTCCGACCAGACCCCCTCGCTGTTGGAACCACGCACCCGGAAAACATACTCGCCGGCATCCAGATCGGTATAGGTGGCGCTGCGGCGCACGCTCGGCGCGCTCCAGCGACGATCGAAGCCCTCCAGCAGAACCGAATACAGATTCTTGTCCGGCGCCGCGAAATCCAGCGCTGCGTATTCCAGGGTCACCACGTCGTCGTCATGCTCAAGCACCAGCGACCGCAGGCGCGGCACGGGCACATTCAGCTGTGCCGGCTTGTTGAACTTCTCCACTTGGGTCAGCACCAGTTTCGGGGCCGCCGTACGATTCTCGACTGCAGGCGGATCGACGATGTTGTAACCGCCGGCGCCACCGAAATACAGCAAGCCATTGCGCGACGCGAAATGCGCGCCGAAATTGAATTCATCGCCGAACAGGCCATGCTCCTGATGGAAGACCCGCACGCGTCGGCTTTCCGGGTCCAGGCGCATCAGTCCCTTGTTGCTGCTGAGCCAGAGCTGGCCGCCGCCATCGGCGCGGATGCCATAGATCACGTTGCTCGACAGTCCGTTGCCGGTGGTGAACCGCCGCACGACCGGCGAACCACTCATCAGCGCCTCGCGTCCCAGCACCGCGACACCATGGCCGGCGGTACCGAGCCAGACATCTCCCCGCGGATCGACATGGATGCTGTAGATGGTTTCCGATGGCAGGCTGGCGGCATTCGCGGCCACTGCACGAAACCGGGTGATCTCGCCGTTGCCAGTGTTCAGTCGCGCCAACCCGAGATCTTCGGTACCGATCCAGATCTCCCCCTCCGGCCCGCCGGCCAGGGCGGTGGCCCGGCTGGTCACCAGGTCCGTATGGGGGCCGCCCCAGGCCACCCGACGGATCTGCCCGGACTCCGCATCGATGCGGCTGACGCCACCATTGTACGTGCCGGCCCAGATCGAGCCATCGGCGCTTTCCAGCAAGGACATGACGCCAGGACTACCCAGCGCATGCGGATCATCGCGACCGATGGGAAAGCCTTGCAGCCGCCCGGTTTCCGGCTCATACCGATACAGGCCCTGCAACTGAGTGCCAATCCAGATGCGCCCACGCCGATCCCGCAGCAAAGACATGATGCGGGCATCAGCCAGGGCATCGACTTGCGCGTTCAAGGGCAAGTCACCCAACAGGCGCCCGAAGGCATCCAGTCGCAGCAGACCCCGACCGATGGTGCCGAGCCAGATCTCTCCATCTGGCCCGTCGGCGAATGCATTCACATGAGCCCCGGACAACCAGGTCGGCAGACGGGCACCGAGCGACCAGCTGCGTGGGTTCCACCGGGAAACGCCACCGCCACGGGTGCCGATCCAGACCAGATCATTGGCATCCTGATGGATCGACATGGCGTAATCATTGGACAAGCTGTAGGGGTCTGCCGGATTGTGCCGAATCTGCCTGAACGTCTGTGTCGCCGGATCCAGAACACTGACTCCATTCTGGGTGGCAAACCAGATCTGTCCGCTGCGATCTTCCAGAATGTCCTGAATCAGACCGGACAGCACCCCGTTCGCGCCGGCTTCGGCACTGGGATAGTTGACGAAACCACGCCCCTCAGGCTCCCAGCGCGATGCACCGGCATCGCTGGTGCCGATCCACAGCCGCCCCTCAGCACCGGCATGCAGGGCGTAAATCTGGTCGCTGAGCAGACTGGACGGATCGCCGGGATCATGCCGAAAAATTTCGACCGACCGCCGGTCCGCATCGATCCGGTTAAGACCATTGCGGGTGCCCACCCAGACCGCGCCATCCTCTGATTCGGCAATGGCGGTCACGAAGTTGCCGCTCAGACCGAGCGCAGCCTGACGATCGGCGACATATTCGCCAATCAAATTGCCATCCGCATCCAGCACATACACGCCGGCGCCGCGGGTGCCTACCCAGATCGTGCCATCACGGGCGATGACCAGCGCGGTGCTCCGCCGTCGTTCGAGTTGCGCGGTCCCGGTCTTGACCAGGAACGACTGGAACTCGTCATGATCGCGGCGCCAGCGCACCACCCCGGCTTCATTGCTTGCCAGCCACAAATCGCCACGCGCATCTTCGACAATCTTCCAGATGTAATCACTGGCCAGACCATCGCTGCCAAAGCGGTCGCGGTAATAGGTCTTGACCGTATAGCCATCAAAGCGATTGAGCCCGTTCTCCGTCGCCAGCCAGATGAAGCCGTGGGAGTCCTGCAGGATGTCGAGCACCGTATTCTGGCTCAGCCCTTGGCGCACGCCTAGGCGCTCGAACACATAGGGCGCGTCATCGTTGGCCCAACCCGGCATACAGGCGAACCATAGCAAGCAGATCCCGCTGACCAGGCGCCATACACACGGAAGCATTGTGTCGGCGCCATCAGTTGGTCGAGCAGATCCGCGTGGACTGCAATCTTCGGTTTGCGCAATTGAAAGCATAGAAAGGGACTGGCCGCGGCGCGGAACACAGGCCGCACGGCAATAATAATGTTGCAGTGTAAAGCCTAGCCCGCAGAGGAACAAACAAAACCCCACAGCCCTGCAAACCCCATGCCGTTGGTCGGTGCCATCGTCTTTCTGCTGGACCTGAGCGGCAAGCTTCAGTAGGATCAGAACAAATGTCCCGTACTGCATCCGTGCTACGAAGCGAACCAGAAAAATGAAAATCGCCAAACTGTTTATTCTCTGCTCAAGCGTGGTTCTGCTTGGCGATCAGCTCAGCTCCGCCACAGCTGTTCCGCAGAGCAGCGGCCAGCAGGTTGCCGCCCAGCTGACCTATCTGGTGCAGGCCGAGACCGCAACCGCCGCCGCATCTGCGGTCAAGACCGTATCCGGCCAGATCATCAGTCAGCTCGAGGTCATCGACGCGGTCGCCGCCAGACTGGATCCGGCGCAGGTCGACCGCCTCCGCAAGGCCGGTCTGAGGCTTCATGAAAATCGGCAGATGAAACTTGCAGGAGACCTTTCCGAGGGCTCTGCGGAAGGAAAAAACAGCATTGCTGATTACGTGGCCTGGATTCAGGCCGACCGTCTGCATGCCGAAGGCATCGACGGCAGCGGCGTCACGGTCGCGTTTCTCGACACCGGTGTCTGGGAGAAGGTCGCCAAGAAAGCCGAGTTTCTCGCCTGGGCGGACACCAGCGGGGATGCCACCGGCGAAGAGAACCTGGACGGAAACGCATGGAAAAACGTCAGCGATGAGAACGGTCATGGCAGCCATGTCGCCTCGGTGGTCACCGGCAACCGCAACGAGCCCAGCGGCAAGGTGAAAGGCGTCGCCCCAGGCGCACGCTTGGTCATGGTGCGTGCCTTTGATGCCGAGGGTAGCGGCTCCTACCTAGATGTCGTTGAAGGCATCGACTGGGTTGTTCGCAACAAGGCGGCTTTGGGCATCGATGTGCTCAATCTGTCATTTGGCGCCGAGCCCATATCGTATTATTGGGAAGATCCGGTCAACCAGGCGGTGATGGCCGCATGGGCAGCCGGCATCGTCGTGGTCGCCTCCGCCGGTAATACCGGCCCGGAGCCGATGACGATCGGCGTACCCGGCAATGTGCCCTATGTCATCACAGTGGGTGCGGCGGGCGATGGCCTGACCCCGACAGACGCCAGCGACGATCATCTCAGTCACTTTTCATCGACCGGACCGACAATCGAAGGTTTCGTCAAGCCGGAACTGATTGCGCCGGGCGAATATATTCTGGCGCGCATGGATCCTGACAGTAGCATCGCGAACGAGCACTACCAGAACCCGACCGACGAAGAAAAGGCGCTGCCGGAGACGTACTACCGCATGTCAGGCACCTCGCAGTCGGCCGCCATCGTCAGCGGTGCGGTTGCGCTGATGCTGCAGGCCGAACCCGGTTTACGCCCCGATGAAGTCAAATGCCGTCTGATGAGCAGCGCCAGAGCCGCGATGAGATCCGCAGAGTCGCCGCTGTTCTCGATCTTCCAGCAAGGCGCGGGACTGATCGATGCGTATGCCGCGGTCTACAGTCAGGCCAATGCTTGCGCCAATATCGGCCTGGATGTCAACGCCGAACTGCGAAGCGAAGCCCATTTCGGTGGCCTTGCCGCTTTCGATGAAAACAGCGGCGAATATTTTCTTCGCGACCCCTCCGACAGCAGTGGCAACAGCCGAATCGAAGCTGAGGCCTATACCTGGGACGGCCAGTACAGTTTCAGCCAGGGTTACACCTGGGGAGGCCATAACATGATGAGTCAGGGGTACACCTGGGGTGGTCACAACAGCTTCAGCCAGGGTTATACCTGGGGTGGCCACAACATCACGATGAATGGCTACACCTGGGGTGGTCACAATGGCGTCAGCCTCGGCTATACCTGGGGTGGTCACAATGGCGTCAGCCTCGGCTATACCTGGGGCGGCCACAACGGCACCATCTCCGGCTACACCTGGGGCGGTCATAATGTCGCCGTCACCGGCACGGCAGAGCAAAGTTCCCAGCCGGACACCAGCATCAGCATCAATCGCTGGGTCGAGCCTGAACCCCGCCCCTAAGAACCAATCAAGCAGCCAACCAGGCCGCTAGCTCGCATTGGCAACTCGCCCACCCGGCACGGGTGGGCGGCGCAGAACACGACGAATCCCAGTGTCCTGCTAGGGGGGTATCCGGGCGTATTTCGCCACTTCGGATTCCTGTCGAACCGAATTCAAGTTAGAATTAAACGATCGGTTAAGCCGACCTCGGCCCTGCGAAGCTAATGCCTGGGTCCGGCCATTTCCCTGGCCAGGGTCCATCACACCAGCACCTCACAACTTTCAGGAGAAAACACCATGTCAAACCACGAAGTCGTGGTGCTGAGCGCCGCTCGCACCGCCATCGGCACTTTCGGGGGCTCGCTCAAATCCGTGCCCCTGGCCGATCTCGCGACCACGGCCGTGAAGGAAGCCGTGAGCCGGTCCGGCGTCACCCCGAATGAGTTCGGCCACCTTGCCATGGGCACGGTGATTCCAACCACACCGCGCGACGCCTATCTGTCCCGCATCGCCTCCATTCAGGCCGGCCTGCCCCAGGAATGCCCGGCATTCAACGTGAATCGCTTGTGCGGATCCGGCCTGCAAGCCATCGTTTCCGCGGCACAGGCGCTGATGCTGGGCGACGCCGAGGTGGCGGTCGGCGCCGGCGCTGAGTGCATGAGCCAGGGGGCCTACGGGCTGCCCAGCGGACGTTGGGGTGCGCGTATGGGCGATGCGCAGATTCTGGACTTCATGACCGGCGCCCTGCACGATCCCTTCGAAAATATCCACATGGGCATCACCGCCGAAAATGTGGCCGAACGTTACCAGATCAGCCGGGAACAGCAGGATGCCCTGGCCCTGGAAAGCCAGCAGCGCGCGGGCCGCGCGATCGCCGAAGGTCGGTTCAAGTCCCAGATCGTGCCGGTTGAAATTCGCAGCCGCAAGGGCGTCACCGTGTTCGATACGGATGAGCATGTGCGGGCCGACTCATCGCTGGAGGTGCTGTCCGGCATGCGCCCGGTTTTCAAGAAGGACGGTCTGGTCACAGCCGGCAACGCATCCGGAATCAATGACGGCGCCGCCGCGGTGGTCATGGCCACCGCGCAGGCCGCCGAACGGCTCAATGCCCGTCCGATCGCGCGGCTGCTGGGCTATGCCCATGCCGGCGTCGATCCGGCCTACATGGGCATCGGCCCGGTCCCCGCCACCCGCAAGGTCCTGCAGCGGACGGGGCTGAAGGTCGAGGATCTGGATGTGATCGAGTCCAACGAAGCATTTGCCGCACAGGCCTGTGCGGTGGTCAAGGAACTGCGACTGGACCCGGCCAAGGTCAATCCCAATGGCTCCGGCATTTCGCTTGGCCATCCGGTTGGCGCCACCGGGGCGATTATCACCACGAAGGCCCTGTACGAACTGCAACGCATTCAGGGTCGTTATGCACTGGTCACCATGTGCATTGGTGGCGGCCAGGGTATTGCGGCAATTTTCGAGCGGATCTGAAGCATGAGTATCAATCATCTGGGCGTCATCGGCGCCGGCCTGATGGGCCATGGCATTGCACAGATCGCGGCCATGGCTGGCCTCGGCGTGGTCCTCGTCGATCTAAATGATGAAACCTTGGAGCGCGGCATGTCGAGCTTGCGCAAGAGTCTCGACAAGAGCGTCGCCAAACAGAAAATCAGCGCGGCCGATCGCGACGAGGCCCTGGCGCGTATTCGCACCACAACCAACTATGCTGACCTGGCCGGTGTCGATCTGGTGATCGAGGCCGCAACAGAGAATCTCGACATCAAACGCAAGATTCTCCAGCAACTCGACGGCCTTCTGCCGGCCGACGCGATCATCGCCACCAATACCTCGTCGCTGTCGGTGACCGAACTGGCGGCAGCCACCGGACGACCGGAGCGCTTCGTGGGCATGCATTTCTTCAACCCGGTGCCCTTGATGAGCCTGGTCGAAATCATCAGCGGACTGCAAACCAGCGCAGCGACCCACACGGCGGCGATGGAATTTGCCCACCGGATCGGCAAGAACCCGATTGCGGTCAAGAATGCCCCCGGCTTTGCCGTAAACCGCATTCTCTGCCCGATGATCAACGAAGCCATTTTCGTTCTGCAGGAAGGGATTGCGACGGCCGAGGACATCGATGCAGGGATGAAGCTGGGCTGCAATCAACCCATCGGTCCGCTGGCGCTGGCGGATCTGGTCGGTCTGGACACCCTGCTCAGCATCATGGAGACCTTCCACCATGAATTTGGCGACCCGAAGTACCGTCCGGCCCCCTTGCTCAGGGAACTCGTGGCGGCAGGCCATTACGGACGCAAGAACGGGCGGGGTTTCTACCGTTACTGATCTGCAGGCAGGTCCTGGCGGGCCTTAAGAGTGAGGCCCGCCAGCTGTGGTTCCTACGCGAGATGTCACTGGCGGCCATTGGGTCTAGACTGAGTTTGAATCCAGAGCCGAAAACCCGCCAGAAATGAAGCCACCCGCGCCTACAGCCGACGAAACCGAGCGCCTCGAAGCGCTTGCCAGCCTGCATATCCTCTATTCGCCAGCCGAAGCACGTTTCGATCGCATCACCCAGCTGGCACAAAAGATATTCGATGTCCCCATCGCCCTGATCAGTCTGGTCACCAGCGACTGCCAGTGGTTCAAGTCCGCGCAGGGACTTCTCGCCGAGCAGACGCCGCGGACCGTATCCTTCTGCGGGCATGCCATCCATCAAGACCAGTGTTTCCTCGTTGAGGATGCTTCGACCCATCCGGATTTTCAGGATAATCCACTGGTTGCAGGCGCGCCGCACATCCGCTTCTACGCAGGCCAGCCAGTGCGCTATGCCAATCGCCGCATCGGCACCCTCTGCCTGATTGACCGGCGCCCCCGCAAGCTGGAAGAAATCGATCTTCAGACCCTACGCAATCTCGCCGAATGGGTGGAAAACGAGCTGAAAGTCACCGCGATGAGTACGCCCCAGACGCTCTTGCTGGCCGAGCTTAACAATCAAGGGCGACGCCTGCTGGTGGATTCCGCGAGTGGCTGCTGGAATCGCCGTGCTGCCGAAATCCTGGTGCCGCGCGAGTTGGGCGCCTGTGATCCGGAGGCTCGGATCACCGCAATTGAGGCGTACTGGATGCAGGATGAAGAACTGCCAGAATCTTCCGGCCCGGTGGTCCCGTTGAAAGCCATTGCCAGAGCTCTGCGCGATGTCATCGCGGCGGAAGATCTGATCGTGCAGCTTGGCGCCGACCGCTTTCTGCTGCTCTCGCTGCACCTGGACTCCCCGGGTGCGCAAGCGCTGGTCACACGACTGGAACAGCGCCTGCGGGGCGTGCTGCGGACCTGCGCTGCGGACTCGACATTGGGCGCACTGATCTTGCGTGGCTTTTCAGGTCCGCTTGAACGGGATCTGAACCTGGCCCAGATTGAGTCCCGCTGCCATGCTGCCGAAAAAGCCGCCAGCGCAGATTGTGGCGCGCTGTATTTTCGGCTGCAGACACCAGACCGCGCATAGGGTCCAGCCGTCCATGCCGCTTGCGGGCCCACTCGTCAGGCCATCCCTGCGCCGTCCGCTGAACTCACCGGCCCGGCCTCACCGCGCTCAGCGCCGCCAGATTTCGATGAACAGCATGCAAAGAAGATAGATACAGAACAGCATGTCCATGAGCACCAAAGTGCCCGCTTCAAAGGGATCATCGCTGTGAATATTGGTATGGCGGAAGCTCCAGACCCCGAGATACATCAGCGTGCCATGCACGACCAGACGCCATTTCTGCCGCCGCGCCTCCTGCATTCTTTGCGCAGCCATGGCCCGTGCCTTGGCCTCTCTGCCCTTGTTGCCAAGTCTCCGCGGCGTGCGCGGATCGATATACACCATGCCTCCCCCGTGTGCTGACATGCTTGCTGCCCCCGCTCAAGTCTACCGTGAGCGCTACGGCACAGTCTGCCCGGACGCATTGCCGCTAGGCCTTTGCGGTAATTTTGGGCATCATCACCCGGCAAGCTGCATGGGGATCCGGCTTGCTCGGTACATCACCGGTCATTGGGAGACCACCATCAACATGTCTGTCACACGTCTTGCAGCGAGCTCATCATCATCCGCCTCGGCAGGCCGATTGGTCACCACAGCCGGGGCAGCCCTGCTGCTTGCGCCCGTGCTCGCTTACGCCGAACCGGCGCAGGATGCCGGCATCGGACAGACAGCCGAAGCCGGTGCGGCCGCCCGGCAACCGTCGACGAGCGAGAACGTAATCACTCTCGAGGAAGACAAACCGCTCTTAAACACCCCACGCCGTCCGCCAGTGACTCTGGAAGAAATCGTCGTGACCGCGCAGAAGCGCCCGCAAGCGCTGGGTGATGTGCCCATCTCCGTGACCGCCGTGGACGGCGCAAAATTGCAGGACAGCGGCATTGAAAATCTCACCGATCTGTCCGAATACGCGCCCAATTTCAAACTCGTCGACAGCGGCCTGATCCCCAATGTGTACATGCGCGGGGTCGGCTCGGGTTCGAATCAGGGCTTCGAGCTTTCAGTCGGCATCTTTGCCGATGGCATTCATCTGGGGCGGCCACATCAGAGTCGCGCCGCCTTCATGGACGTTGAACGGGTCGAAGTGCTGCGTGGGCCGCAATCGATCCTCTTCGGCAAGAACGCGATCGCCGGCGCGCTGAACATCATTTCCGCCCGCCCCGGCAGCGAGACCGAAGCCCAACTCAGCGGTGCGCTGGGCCTGCTGGCGGATGACACGGAAATGGCGGCCGTGCTTTCCGGCCCCCTCACCTCGTGGCTGGGCGCCCGACTGGCCCTGCGCCAGCGTGGCGAACAGGGCGATCTTGAGAACCCGCTGCAGGAGCGCAAAGAGCCCGGCGTGGACGAACAGGCCGCCCGCCTGACCCTCGACCTGTGGCCGGATGGTGACTGGAGCAGCAGCCTCAAACTGGAACGCACACGCCGCGAACAGCGCGGCCGCCGCTTCCAGACCACAGCTCCGGGTTCCCTGACCCGCTGTACCGGTGAGGATGTCCGTCTCGACCGCGCCAAGGTCACCGATGCGCGTGAAGTCGCCCGCATCGAAGCCTTTAATATCACCCTGAGCACGGATAAGGAATTGGCGGATGGCGAACTGAGCCTGGTGTCCGGATACAACGGCTTTGACTCCAGCGATCTATTCGATGCCGACTCCAGCAGTCTGGATACTCTGGCCCTGCTCGGCGAGGAAAGATATCGCCAGTTCAGTCAGGAAATCCGCTATGCCGCCAGCACCGTGGGCGTCCTCGACTATACGGTCGGCGCCTTCTTCCAGCGGGGCGATCTCAACTTCTATGAATTCGGCCCGACCAAAGCTCGCGCCGGCGCCCTGAGCGACAGCCCGAGTTGCGATGCCAATCTGGAGGTCATCGCGGCGGCCGATCTGGAACGTGACTTCCGGATCGACGGCGACGCCTGGTCGCTATTTGCCCAGACGACCTTCTGGTGGTCGCACGCCTGGCGCACCACCCTGGGCCTGCGTTACGTCCACGAGACCAAACGCGGCTACCGGCGTTTCGACATTTACGAGCCCGGCACGCGGCAGCAGGCCAATCCGGCCACCTTGCTCGCGCTCGACCGACTCCTGATCAATGAACACGAACTGCAGCGCAGCCGTGAGGTCAGCAATCTGCTGCCCTCAGTCAACCTGCAATTTGACTGGAACGACGACGTGATGCATTACCTCGCCTACACCCAGGGAGCCAAGTCTGGCAGTTATGATGCCCGCAACAACAATGGCAACACCGATGCCAGTGGCGGCGCCACCCGCTTCGAATTCGATGACGAGGTGGCCGATGCCTTCGAACTCGGTAGCAAGCTGCGCCTGCTGCAGGGTGCGGCAAGTCTCAATCTGGCTCTCTACCATGTCCGCTACAAGGACATGCAGGTCAGCGTCTACGATGGCGTCGCCGGCTTTACCGTGACCAATGCCGGCAGTGCCCTCACCCAGGGCCTGGAGATCGATGGCCGATGGCTGTTCAGCGAATCCTTGAGTTTCAATGCCTCGCTGGCCTTGCTTGACTTCGAATGGCTGGATTACGTCGACGGCCCCTGCCATGCCAATTCCGACAATGTGGATCCGGATACCGGCACCTGTGACATGACCGGCAAGGAGAATCAGCAAACCCCCAAGCTGACCGGCAGCCTGTCGGCAAGCTACATTCACCCCATGCCGAATGCGCACTGGCTTTCCCTCACCCTGGATGCCAGCTATCGAGGGCGCCACTACACCTCCGGCGACCTGGACCCGCGTGGCACCCAAAATGCCCTGGCCCGCTACAACGCCCGCCTGTCATACGGACCTGCGGACGATCACTGGGCCATCGCCCTGGTCGGCAAGAATCTCGGCGACGCGTTGAGTATCGGCATCGGCGCACCAACCTCGCTGGATCTCGGCGGTTACCGCGTGGCGACCGAATCGAGCCGCAGCCTCGCGCTGGAGTTTCGCTCGCGCTTCTAGCAGCAGTGTGCTGAAAATCTCCGATTTTCGACGGCCGGCGCGAAGAAGACGAGCTGATCCAATCGTGAACGCGGCATCGCCGGTCCGCAGCAGCCCTTGACCGCATGGGCTGTCTTGCTCATGCAACAAGAACTTGCGGCAAGGCCGGGCTTGGACGAACGATTTCTCAGTTCGTGCACCTCAGTCCAGGAAGTCTTTACGGCGGCCCTTGCCTGCAACCCGAGGGAATTACTGCACCAACGCAGTGTGAATTGCAGTGTTATGAGAAGCTTTGCACCATGCCGGCTCAAGCTTCGGCCGCGGCCGCGCACTGGCGTGGTGCACGTTGCATGAATCCCCTTTTTTGCTGCGAATTCACACCACCAAATCTTGGCAAGCTCCTTGCTTAAGCCTTCCCAGATCGTGTCAAAAAGTCACGACGGACCGTCAGACGCCGCCAGTTCAATGAGAGCGCCGCGGACTGATCATTTTTACCTGAAGGGAGTAACTAGCAGTGAGCACATTCAAAGGCATTACAACCGCAGCATTGATTCTGGGCAGCAGCCTGACTGCAGCGCCGGCCCTGGCCGAAGTCAGCGGCAACATCGGCGTGGCATCGCAGTACATTTTCCGTGGCCTTTCCTTCGGCGACCCTCAGGTATCCGGCGGCATTGACTGGTCCGAAGGCAATCTCTACGCAGGCACCTGGATCTCCAGCGCCAACGGCGAGCAAGAAGTGGATTTCTATGGTGGCTGGGCCAATGATCTGTTCGATCTGGGCTACATCTATTACTACTTCCCCGGCACAGTCAGCGGCACCGCGGACGCCGCCGAAGTCTATGCCAGCGTCTCCTCCGGTCCCTTTTCCGCCGCCATCTGGTACGCCCCGGCCGGCTTTACCGGAACGCCGGATGACGAATATGTGTACGTCGAAGGCAATCTCGACATTGCCCTGACCGAAAAGGCCACCTTGAGCCTGCATCTGGGCATGACCGAGAACACTGGCAAGGCCTATGACGGCGATGCCGATACGTCCTTCATGGACTATGCGCTGAGCCTGGGCTTCGGCGATCTGTCGGTCATGGTCTCCGCGATCGACTACGACTCCGCGGCCACCGCCCAGATGAAGAACGAGCCCACCTTCACCGTGAGCTACGGCTGGTCCTTCGACGACATCATGTAAAACCCGTGGAGGACGCCGGCGGCGTCAACCATCGACACATCAGCCCCGCCCGCTTCGCGCGCGGGGCTTTCTTTTGCGCACGAGCGCTTCAATCTGGTGCAGAAGGCCCTCGCCAGGTCACGCCGTAGAGATCATGCCGGCGGTCTTTCAAATTCTGCACCGTGCCGTAGCGTCTGGCGGAACGCAGCTGTTCCAGATTTAGATCGGCGAAAGCCAGCATCTCGGTATTCTCCGTGCACTGCGCGGCAATCCCGTCCCGAGCGAAGGGAAAGTCACAGGGCGTCAGAATGGCGCTTTGGGCATAGTGGATGTCCATGTTCTGCACCCGTGGCAAATTGCCGACATTGCCGGCCGTCGCCACATAGATCTGGTTCTCGATCGCCCGGGCATGACAGCTGTAACGCACGCGCAGATGGCCTTGCCGCTCCTCGGTGGAATACGGCACGAAAATCATGTCCGCGCCCTGATCGACCAGATGCCGGGCCAGTTCCGGAAACTCCGAGTCATAACACACGAGCACGCCGATCGTGCCGCTGTCGGTCTCGATCGCACGCAGGTAATCGCCGCCCTGGATATGCCACCAGTAACGCTCGCCGGGGGTCGGATGCAGTTTGGGCTGCTCGTAGACCGCGCCGTCGCGCAGGAACACGTGCGCCACATTGAGCAGCCGCCCGTCTTCAGTCAAGGCCGGATGGGAGCCGCCGATGATGTTGACATTGAAGCGGATCGCCAAGCCTTGGAACAGATCCTCGATCTGGTCGTTGTATTGCGCAAGCCGCAGCATGGAGTCATGCGGCGTAAGGGCTTCATTCTCGATCGACAGCAGCTGACAGGCAAAGTATTCCGGAAAGACCACGAAATCGCTCTTGTTGTCCGCCACCGCATCAACGAAATAGGTACAGATCCGGGCGAAATCATCGAAAGACTGGATCTTGCGTTGCTGGTACTGCACCACCGCAATTCGCACCACATCCGGCGCGCGATCCGGCGAGGTGATCGCCTCCGTCAGCAGCTCCTCTTCCGCCGGATTGCGCCACAGCATGTGGGTGGCATAACCCAGGGAATCGGTATCCGAAGGCAGATAGCCCGGCAGGACCCCCAGCAGATCGAATCCTTGCCGGATCTGAAAGGTGATCACCGGATCGCGCAGCTTGCGCTCGGCCACCGCCTGCGCATACGCCTCGGCCGACTCGAACTCCCGCTGCCGACGGGCATAGCTCGGCATGCGCCCGCCAAACACGATGCCCTTGAGATTAAGTTCCACGCACAACGCGCGGCGCGCAGAATACAGTCTTTCACCGAGTTTCAGGCCGCGGAAGTCCGGATCGACACAGACCTCGAAGCCGTACAGGTAATCCCCATCCGGATCATCGGTGCTGCCGAAGCCGCCGCCGGAAATGCCGGCCCAGGTGTGTGGCGTCAGGGCGCGTTGCGCGGAGACCCGCAAGCTCGCGCAGTACCCCACAATTTCTCCATCATATTCGGCGACCAGTTGACCTTCGGCGAAATGATTTAAATGGCCCCGCAACTGATCCCGGGTATAGCCGTTGATCCCTGGATACACCTTGGCCACCAGACGGTGGATGCCACGCAGATCTTTCTTCTGCGCCTGTCGAATCGCAAGCTTGTGTTTTTTCATGCGCGAATCTTGAGGCCGCAGGGCGCGTCGCGCAAATTGGCCGGCACGACCTTGAACCGCACCAGACCGTACACTGCTCATCCGTACTCCCTCGAGACGAACTGGAGAATCTCCGATCGCGTCGATTTTCCAATTCTGGCAACTCGGCCATACTGCTCACTCCAATCGACGAGAAGACGCCGGAGAACGGAGTGCTGCGAACGCCCCACATCGTCCTTGCCCTCACCGCCATGGTCTCAGGTGGCGCACTGCATGCGGATCTGCCCGCGGACCTGACGCAACTCAGTCTGGAAGATCTGCTCAGCATCCAGGTGACATCGGTCTCCAAACAGCCGGAAACCCTGGCGACCGCCGCCGCATCGGTGCACGTCCTAAGCGGCGAGGACATCCGGCGCAGCGGGTCCCGCAGCCTGCCCGAGGCCCTGCGACTGGTGCCCGGGCTGCATGTGGCGCGGATTGACGGCCAGCGCTGGGCGATCAGCAGCCATGGTTTCAACGGCATCTATGCGGACAAACTGGAGGTGCTCATTGATGGCCGGAGCATCTACTCTCCGTTGTTCTCAGGCGTGTTCTGGGATACCCAGGACATTTTCATGCCGGACATCGACAGGATCGAGGTCATTCGTGGCCCCTCCGCAGCGCTCTGGGGTTCCAATGCGGTCAATGGCGTGATCAATATCGTGACCCGCCAGGCGGCGCAGACCCAGGGCCTGCTCACCTATGCCGGCGGCGGCAATGTGCAGACTGCGTTTGCCGGTCTGCGACAGGGCGGCGAGATCGATTCACGCACGCATTGGCGCGCGTATGCCAAGCACTGGCAACGTGCGGCACAGCGGACCGAAAGTGGTGCTGATGCCGAAGACGGCCTGCAATCCCTGCAGGCGGGCCTGCGCCTCGAACGCCGGCTCAATGCCAGCGAGCGCCTGCTCCTCAGCGGCGATGGCTACACAACCCGCACCGAACAGCCCGCAGGCGGCGCCAATCCGGAAGGCCGCGACGACGACCAGAACGGCGCCCATCTGCTGGCGCGCTGGTCCCGCAGCCGTTCCGCGGAATCCGAGCTCACGGCCCAGTTCTTCTGGGATCACACCGAACGCACCCAGACCGGGGTTTTCGGCGAGAAACGCGACACCTGGGACCTGCAAATCCAGCAAAGACTGGACTGGAATCATCGTCACCAACTGACGCTGGGCGCCGGCTACCGCATTTCCAAGGACGAGCAAAGCAACTCTCCGCTCGTGATCTTCACGCCGGATGCCCGCACCATCAACAACGCCAATGTCTTCATCAGCCACCGCTACCAGGCCTCGGATGCCACCGCACTGATTCTCGGTGCTCGGCTCGAAAATAATGAATTCACCGGCTTCGACTCTCAACCCAGCCTGAAACTCAGCCATCGTATCAACGATCGGGTCTTTGCCTGGTTCGCCTCGTCCCGGGCCCTGCGTCTGCCCACCCGCCTGGACAACGATGTGCTGGTTCCCATTCCGGACTTCGGCATCCAGGGCAATCGTGACTTCCAACCGGAAAGCCTGCTGGCCAACGAACTGGGATTGCGTTGGGCGCTCAGCCCGGCGCTCAGCTTCGACCTGTCTGGTTTCTACAATCAGTATGGCAATCTGCGTGGCACGGAACCGCTCGCCGCGCCGGAGATTCCGCTGATCGTCAACAATCACGAAGCCGACAGCGCCGGCTTCGACCTGAGCGCCCGCTGGGAGGCCAGCGCACAGCTGAGGCTGCATTTTGCGTACAGCTATCTTGACCTGGACCTCAAGCCCAAAGGCGATACCGCGGATACCCAGACCGAACGCGCTGAAGGCCTGGCACCCCGGCATCAGCTCTGGCTGCGCGGACACTGGCAGGCCGGCCCACGCTGGTCGCTGGCCGCTCATCTGCGCCATGTCGATGGCTTGCCGGCGGCCCAGGTGCCGGCTTTCACCGATCTGGGCCTGCGTCTGGCCTGGCAGTTCAGGCCCCGGCTGGAAATCGCACTCACAGGAGAAAACCTGCTGGACGGCCAGCGCCGGGAATGGGAACTGGATTCCGAAGTGGAGCGCGGCGTCTACCTGGAATTCAGTTGGCGCCCGGAATGATCAGCTAGACTTCTGCTGAGGGATTGTGGCTTCCCGGGCAGGCGGCAAGGGCTGTCTGCTTTGCATGCAGATTCGGAGCACAGATGATCAAGCCGCCACTGAGTGAGAACTGGCACGCCCTGAGCACCGAGGACACCCTCAGCGCGCTGGACAGTCAGTTGCAGGGACTGGCCTCGGACGAAGCCGGGCGCCGGCAGTCCGAGTTCGGCCCGAATCGATTAAGCCCTCCTGGTACGCGGAGCAGTTTGCGGCGCTTCATCGCCCAGTTCGACAATCTGCTGATTCATGTCCTGCTCGCCGCCGGCGTGATCACGCTACTGCTGGGTCACCGCATCGACGCCGGCGTAATTTTCGGCGTGGTCCTGATCAATGGGGTGATCGGCTTCATCCAGGAAGGCAAGGCAGAACGTGCCCTGGACGCGGTGCGCTCGCTGCTTTCCCAGCAGGCCACGGTGCTGCGTGGCGGACATCGCGTGACTCTGCCGGTGGAACAGCTGGTTCCCGGCGACATCGTTTTCGTTCAGTCCGGCGACCGGGTGCCGGCCGATCTACGCCTGCTGAAACTTCGAGAACTGCGCATCGACGAGGCCATCCTGACCGGTGAATCGATGCCGAGCGCCAAACTGGGCGACCCCGTCCGCAGCGATGCGCCGCTCGGTGATCGACGCGATATGGCCTATGCCGGCTGTGTAGTCACCTACGGACAGGGCACCGGTGTGGTGACCGCCACCGGGGATGCCACGGAGATTGGGCGCATCAGCGCGATGCTGGCGGAAGTTGAGACCCTGAGCACCCCGCTCACCCAGCAGATGTCCCGATTCGCCCGCATGCTAACCGGCGCCATTCTCGCCATCGCGACCCTCACGGCCCTGCTCGGCGTTCTGCTGCATGGCTTCCCGGCCAGTGAAATGTTTCTAGCCGCCGTCGGTCTGGCCGTCGCCGCCATTCCCGAAGGCCTGCCGGCCATCATCACCATTACGCTGGCCATCGGCGTTCAGCGCATGGCGGCGCGCAACGCCATCATTCGTCGGCTGCCGGCAGTTGAAACCCTCGGCTCCGTGACGGTGATCTGTTCGGACAAGACCGGCACGCTGACCCGTAACGAAATGACGGTGCAGACGGTCACCACGCGGGCGCATCGCTATGACATCGACGGGGTGGGCTATGACCCCCACGGCGGCTTCAGCATGGATGGCCGGGAAGTTTCGACCGACAGCCAACCCGTGCTGCTGGAGCTGTGTCGCGCGGGCTTGCTGTGCAACGATTCAGCGATCCTCAACGAGGGTGGGCGCTGGCGCATTCAGGGCGACCCCATGGAGGCGGCCCTGGTCGTCCTGGGGCGCAAGGCCGGCCTGGAGCCCGGCCGCCAGGCCGAGGACCTGCCGCGCTGCGACGTCATCCCGTTCGAATCCGAACATCGCTTCATGGCGACCCTGCATCATGATCATGCCGGCCACTGGTTCGTCTACCTCAAGGGGGCGCCCGAAGTGATCTTCGCGCGTTGCGCCTGGCAGCGAGACGAGTCCGGTGACAGCGCCTTTGAGCCGGAACACTGGCTGGCCGAACTGGAGTCCATCGGCCAACGCGGCCAGCGCGCCCTGGCCATTGCAGTGCGCCCGCTGCCGACGGCCCAGCAGACACTGGCGTTTGAAGATGTCGCGCAGAATCTGTCGCTGCTGGGCCTGGTCGGCATCATCGACCCGCCCAGAAGTGAGGCGATCGAAGCGGTCGCCCAGTGCCGCAACGCGGGCATCCGCGTGAAGATGATCACCGGCGACCACGCCAGCACCGCCTCGGCCATCGCCCGTAGCATGGGCATCAGCGAGAACGGACAGGTGCTGAGCGGCAACGAACTCGACCAGATCGAGCCAGGCCAACTACAGGCGAAGGCGGCAGAGGTCGATGTTTTCGCGCGTGCCAGTCCCGAACACAAATTGCGCCTGGTCTCCGCCTTGCAGGCCCGCGGCGAGGTGGTCGCCATGACTGGCGACGGCGTCAATGACGCCCCCGCCCTGAAACGCGCAAACGTCGGCGTGGCGATGGGCATGAAGGGCACCGAGGCGGCCAAGGAGGCCGCCGAGATGGTGCTCGCAGACGACAATTTCGCCTCCATTGCGGCCGCCGTGCATGAAGGCCGCACGGTCTACGACAACATCAAAAAATCCATCATGTTCATCCTGCCGACCAACGGCGGCGAGGCCTTGACCATCGTCGCCGCGGTCGCGCTCGGCCGGATGCTGCCGGTGACCCCCGCCCAGGTCTTGTGGGTCAACATGGTGACCGCCGTCACCCTGTCATTAGCCCTGGCGTTCGAACCTGGCGAACCCGATCTGATGCGACGACCGCCCCGGGCCTCCGGCCGCGCCCTGCTTGATGGCTTCATGATCTGGCGGGTGCTGTATGTTTCCCTGCTGATGGTCTGCGCCACCTTCGGCCTGTTTTTGTGGGAACGCCTGCAGGGCACCCCGATCGATACGGCAAGGACGATTGCGGTGAACACCCTGGTCGTTGCCGAAGTGTTCTACCTGTTCAACGCCCGTTTCCTGACCGCATCCTCACTCAACCTGCGCGCAGTGCTGGGCAATCGCTACATCCTGATCGCGATCGCCTGTGTCGGCGTCCTCCAGACCCTGTTCACCTATTTGCCCCTGATGCAGGGCTTTTTCGGCACCACCGCCATCAATCTGGCCGCCTGGACCCGCATTCTGGCCTGCGGCCTGAGCCTGCTGTTGCTGGTGGAACTGGAAAAACTGGCCTGGCGGCGATTTGCGCATCGCAAGGCCCCCGATCCGGCCGGAACGCCGGGCGCCGCCTGATTGCGACGCGCCGCAAGGACCGCGATCAGGCCGCCAGTGCGGCGTCTTGCTCCGCGCCCAGCAAGCGCTTGCGGGCCTGCGCATACTGCTGCTTGAGACGCTCGATGTATTCGCCGGCGGACGGCACATCGCGGATCACGCCAATGCCCTGACCACAGCCCCAGATGTCCTTCCAGGCCTTGGCTTCCTCCATGGCTTCGGCACTGGAGAAATCCATGCTGGTGACATCGCCTTGCGGCAGTCGCTCGGGATCCATGCCGGCACGTTCGATCGAGGGGCGCAGGTAATTGCCGTGCACGCCGGTAAATAGATTGGTGTAGATGATGTCCTCGCCGCTGCTCTCCACGATCATCTGCTTGTAGTCGGCCACCGCATTGGCTTCCCGGGTGGCAATGAACGGGCTGCCGATGTAGGCCAGATCCGCCCCCATGGCCTGCGCTGCGAGCACCGCATCCCCACTTGCGATACAGCCTGACAGCAGCAAGGGACCATCAAACCACTGGCGAATTTCCTGCACCAGAGCAAAGGGTGACAGCCCCCCGGCGTGGCCACCAGCGCCGCTGGCCACCGCGATCAGGCCATCGGCGCCCTTCTCGATCGCCTTGTGGGCAAACTTCTGATTGATGACATCATGCAGAACGATGCCGCCATAGGAATGCACGGCCTCATTCACGTCCACGCGCGCGCCGAGCGAGGTGATGACAATCGGCACCTTGTACTTCACGCACATCTCCAGATCATGCTGCAGACGGGTATTGGACTTGTGCACGATCTGATTGACTGCATAAGGCGCCGCCGGCGACTCGGGATGGGCCTGGTTATGCGCATCGAGCGCCGCATTGATCTGTTGCAGCCACTGCTCCAGCTGTTCGGCCGGGCGCGCGTTCAGCGCGGGAAAGGAACCGACGATGCCGGCCTTGCATTGAGCGATCACCAATTCCGGCCCGGATACGATGAACATCGGTGAACCCACGACGGGCAGTTGCAGATTTTTCTTCAGAATATCGGGGAGGGCCACGGCAGAAGCTCCTGTTGGTTTATGTGACTAATCGGTAACATACCACAGCCTATGCGCCCGACCAAGGGCGTGATCGTGCCCTGCCGCGCAGCTCGATATGGCGCAGGCCACCACGCTTTCGAGCCAGGTTTTCACAGCCGCTGACTGCAGCGTTTACACCTCGCTTTGACAGGGACACCGCGAGTGGCAGTGATCCATGGCGACCTCGCCGCGCCGCGTCCTCGCGCCGTTCAGGCGGCCCTGGCCTTGAGTTCGAGGCCATCCTCGTTGCCGGATGCACCCAGGGCATGGCAGGCATAGTTTTCGATGTCGAAGCGACGCGTGGCGAGTCGGAACTGCCATGTGAAATACGGCCAGAGGGTGACGTTCTTGCCGCTGCGGTCGAGATACCAGCTCTGGCATCCCCCTTTCATCCACACCGTTCCCGCCAGCTTGCGCTGCAAACGGGCATTGAACGCCTCCAGCGCTACCGGCTGCAGTTCCACCGCATGGACCTGACGCGCATCCATCTTGGCCAGCGCATCCATCACGTACTGGATCTGGGACTCGAGCATGAACACCATGGAACTGTGCCCCAGCCCGGTGTTCGGCCCCGCCAGCAAAAACAGGTTCGGAAAACCGCTGAGGGTGGTGCCCTTGTAAGCCTGAGGGCCGGTGCTTGCCCAGGCCGTGGTGATGTCCACCCCCCCCCTGCCGGTCAGAACACCCGGCGGCAGCGGCTCGGTCGCGGCGAAACCGGTGGCGAGGATCACCGCGTCGACCTTGCGCTCGATGCCGGCCTGATCAATCACGCCATCGGCGGTGAAACGCGCGATCCCGCTGGTGATGACATTAACGTTGTCGCGGCACAGCGCCGGATAGTAGTTGTTCGACAGCAGGATTCGCTTGCAGCCCAGCACATAATCCGGGGTCAGTTTTGCACGCAGCACCGGGTCCTCGACCTGTCGCTTGATGTTGCGCCGGGCCTGTGGTTGCAGCAGTTTGAGTATCCAGGGCGCCAGCGTGAACGCGGTCGCACGGAACTCCAGAAACCAGTACAGAAGCTTGCGATACAAATTCTGGCTGGCTGGCAGGCGGCGGAACAGACCCTGGATCCATTTCGGCACCGGATGATCCCATTTCGGCATGATCCAGGGCGGCGTGCGCTGGTACAGGTCCAGGCCTGCAAGCTGTGGTGCGATCTCCGGCACCAGCTGGACCGCACTGGCGCCGGTGCCAATCACCGCCACCCGCTTGCCCTGAAGCGCATAGTCATGATCCCACTGCTGGGAGTGAAAGACCTTGCCATCAAACTGGTCCAGGCCGGGAAAATCCGGAATCGAAGCGCGGCTCAGAGTGCCCATGCCGGACACGAGAACCCGGGCGGTACAAAATCCGCCCTTGCCGTCATGCAGTTCCCACAAGCCGGTTTCATCATTGTAATGGGCGCGGGCAAGTTCGGTGTTGAAACGGATGTGCTCACGCAAACCGTACTTGTCCACGCAATGATCCAGATAGGAGCGAATTTCCGCCTGCGGCGAGAAGGTCCGCGACCAGTCGGGCTTGGGCTCGAAGGAAAAGGAATACAGATGCGACTGCACATCACAGGCGCATCCCGGGTAGGTGTTCACCAGCCAGGTACCGCCAACCTCCGCTTCACGCTCCCAGACCACGAAATCCTCATGGCCCATTTGCCTGAGCTTCACGGCCATCCCGATCCCGGCAAAGCCGCTGCCGATGATCACCACATCAATATCCGCCGCGCTGCGCTGCATCCTGATCCAACCAAGTGACAATTAATCTTGTCACTTTTACATCTGACAATTTTTCATGTCAACATGGTGTGCATGTCCGCTCCAGAACGCACCTATCGTGGCCAGAGTCCGGCAACACGCCGCGCACTTCGACGCCAGCGACTGATTCACGCCGGCATGCAGATCTTCGGCACCACCGGCTTTCATGCCACCACGATCAAGCAGTTGTGTCTGGGCGCCGGCCTCACCGAGCGGTATTTCTACGAGAGCTTTCCCAATCGTGAGGCCTTGTTCACCGCCTGTTACGACCAGGCCCTCGACGCCTTGCTCGAATTGATCATCGCCGCGCTGCGGGAGGCGTCCGACCAATCCACCACCAGCCTGGCACAGACCGGTCTCCGCGCTTTCTTTCATGCCCTGCAGCAGGATCACTACATGGCCCGCATTCTGCTCGTGGAAATCTATGGCGTGAGCTACGACCAGGAACGTTTGTTCCGCCAGTCCATCGGGCGTTTCTCCGCCCTCGTGGAACAAATCGCGCTGAACTCGAAAACCCGCGCGCAGGCCACCGTGGCCTTCGATCTGGAATTGCTCGCCACCGGCCTGGTCGGCGTCTGCATCCAGATGGCCCACCGCTGGGTGATGGAAGGATTCCGCCACCCGACGGAAACCCTGGTCGCGAACTGCATGCTGATCTTCAGCGGACTGGAGGATCGCCTGCGGGCCTGAGTGCTCCCCGTCCGCCGGCCCCAGGCTCGGAGCACATGACAAACCTGGAACGCCGCAACGCCGGCCTGCGTTAAGATGGCCCCTTTTCCTTCACCAGTTGCAACATTTACCAATGAACACAACGCTTTTGTATGCCGGCCTGCTGGGCCTGTGGTTTCTGGTTCTGAGCATCCGGGTGATTCAGGGCCGCGGCAAGATTCCCATCGGCGACGGCGGCGACCCGCAGATGCTGCGCCTGATGCGCGGCCACGCCAATTTCGCCGAGTATGTGCCACTGATCCTCATCATGATGGCGCTGCTGGAAAGTCGGGGTCTGAGCCAGGGCTGGATTCATCTGCTCGGACTGGCCACCCTGATCGGTCGCCTACTGCACGGTTATGCCTTTGCATTCAGCGCCCATTTTCCACCCGGCCGGCTGATCGGCACCACCCTGACCCTGCTCAGCCTCCTCGTTGGGTCTTCGCTGGCGATCTGGCAAAGCCTGAACTAAGACCGGACCTGCCCATGGCCAGCATCTGCATCTTCGGCGCCGGCAGCATCGGCTGTTATGTTGGCGGCCGTCTGGGTGCGAGCGGCGCCGCCATCCAGCTGATCGGCCGCCCGCGCATCGCCGAGGAATTAGGTCAGCACGGCCTGCATCTGAGCGACTACCGTGGCGACGCCCTGCACTGGCCAGCCGAGGCCGTGAGGTTCAGCACCGCCACCGAGACCCTGAACGATGCGGAACTGGTCCTCGTTACGGTCAAGTCGGCCGCCACCACCGACACGGCCGACATCCTGGCCAGGCACCTGCGCCCCGGCGCGTTGGTGATCAGCTTCCAGAACGGCCTGGGCAATGCAGCCATCCTGGCGAAACGATTGCCAAAGCATCAGGTGCTCGCCGGGATGGTGCCCTTCAATGTCGTCCATCAGGGTCAGGGGCGCTTTCACCAGGGGTCGGAAGGCAGCCTGGAAGTCGCCGCGTCCAGTGGCCTTGCGCCGTTTCTCCCCGCCTTCAAGCAAGCCGGCCTGCCCCTGCTGCAGCACGCCGACATGCAGGCCGTGCTGTGGGCCAAGTTGCTGTTGAACCTGAACAATGCCATCAACGCCCTGTGTGGCCAGCCGCTCAAGCAGGAGCTGTCGCAGCGGGATTTCCGCCGCTGCCTCGCCCTCGCCCAGCGCGAAGCCTTACACCTGATGCAGATCGCCGGCATCCGTCCTGCCCGTCTGACCCCCCTGCCGCCCGGCTGGATTCCAAGCCTGCTGGGCGCACCGAATGTGCTGTTCCATCTGCTCGCCAACAAGATGCTGGCCATTGACCCCGAAGCCCGTTCATCCATGTGGGAAGACCTGGAGAACGGCCGGGCCACCGAGATTGACTGGCTCAATGGCGAGGTCCTGCGCCTCGCCGAATCGCTGCGCACAACGGCTCCGGTCAATGCCCATCTGATCGCGTTGATCCGCGCTGCGGAACGTGGCGGCCGGCGAGACTGGACCGGCCCGGAGCTTTACGCGCAACTGCGCCGGCTCGCCAGTTCAGGTCGTCCGCAGCCTCAGCCGCGCTGAAACCGATACGGCCGCGGGTCGATCGCTGGCGTCTCGCCGCTGATGAGTTCCGCCAGCAGCCGTCCGGAGCCCAGGGAATGGGTCCAGCCCAGATGACCGTGGCCGGCACACAGATACAGCCCTTCAATCGGGGTGGCGCCGATGTAGGGCACGCAGTCGGCGGCCATCGGACGAAAGCCACACCAGGGAATCGCCGCTTGCCGGTCATAGCTTTCCAGTTGTGACGGCAACAGATTCTCCAGCAAGGTCCAGAGCGCTTGCAGCCGTCCTGGGGGCAGGCGCCGATCCCAGCCAGCGAATTCGGCCGAACCGGCCAAGCGCAGTTGATCGGTGAAAGGCGTCAGCGCGATGTGATGATGATGATCGACCACCGCCAGCGAGGGCAGCCGTGCACCCGAGCGCGCCGGAACCGTCAGGGAATAACCTTTCACCGGCCGCACCGGCAAGCTCAGCCCCAGCGACCGAAGCAGGGCCGGGGTGTGCGCCGCCGTCGCCATCACCACCCGATTCGCCGCATGCTCGCCCGCACTGGTTCGCAGCGCGACCACCCGTCCGGATTCCTGGCGGATGGCCTGCAGGGTCTCGTCGAAGCGGAACTTCACGCCGGCCCGCTGCAGCGCAGCAGCCAGACCCACGCAATAAAGATGGGCATTGCCGGTTTCGTCCTGATGAAAATGTACGCCGCCGACGAACTGATGGGCCACCTCAGCCAGCAGCGGCTCGGTCGTCGCGATGCCGGCCGGATCGAGCAGTTCGGCTTCCAGTCCCAGGCTGCGCAGCAGATCCAGGTGGCGCCGCGCAGCCTGCAGGTCTGCCGCATGACGGTACACCTGCATGGTGCCGCGGGTGCGCAGGCTATAGTCCCACTCGACCGATGCACGCAAGGCCCTGAACTCGGCCAGACTCAGCTGGGCGAGCGCAAAATTCGCCAGAGTGGAGCGACGATAGGCCGCGGGCAGGGAATTGCGAAGAAATCGGAAGCCCCAAGTCAAATACTGCGGCAGAGCGGGCAAGCGCAACAGCATCGGCGCCTGTTCCCGCCCCAGCCAGGCCAGCAGGTGGCGCCACACGCCGGGCGAATTCCAGGGATCGGCCATCGAAGGCGTCAACATGCCGGCATTGGCGTAACTGGTCTCCAAGGCCACGCCCTCGCGGGCCTCCAGGATCTGCACCTGATAGCCCTTGCGCTGCAATGCCCAAGCCGAAGCCAGACCGGCCAGGCCGGCTCCGACGACCGTGATTTGCGTAGATCCCAAGATTCCGTTCTTATTTATGTATCATACAAGCATGAATATCTCTTTCCTTGCCCGGGTTCATGCCGAATAATCTCAATACCCGTCAGCGCCAACAGCGCCAGCTGACCATCCCCGAACCAGGCCGCAAAGGCAACATCAAGGTGACGCGCGAAGGCTGGCTGGCCTGCGCGAAGGTCGTCCTCATCGAGGAGGGCATCAGTGCGGTCAAGGTCGATCGCCTGGCCAAACGCCTGAACGTGACCCGCGGGGGATTCTACTATCATTTCAAGAACCACCATGGCCTGCTGGAAGACCTGCTGGAAATCTGGCGCAGCGAAAACCGCTTCACGCCGGTGCGCTTGCAACTGGCCACGCCCGAAGAGGCGGCACGCACCCTGGAAGCCATTTGCGACGACGTGATGCACGAGCGCGGCTTCGATCCGCAGTTCGACATGGCGATCCGCGAATGGGCCCGGATCTCCGCCCCGGTGGCCAGCGTCGTCCACAAGGTCGATGATGAGCGTACCGTCGCCCTGCAACGGGTGTTCGCCGCCATCGGCTACCCGCAGGATGAAGCCTATATCCGGGCGCGGGTGTTCTACACCCATCAGATTGGCTACTACACCATCGGCGTGGATGAATCGATCGATGTCCGCGAGAAGAACCTGCGAATTTACCTTGAAGTTCTCGGCGGCAGCGCCTTCCGGCGCCTGAGCAGCCCACCCTAGGCCCTGCCGCCACAATGGAAAGCATCAGCATTTTCGAGATGCTCAAGATCGGCATCGGCCCCTCGAGTTCACATACCCTGGGCCCCTGGCGCGCGGTGCAGCGCTGGATATCCGAAGCCTTGCACGACGCCCGCCCCAACCGCCTGCAAATCACCCTGTATGGTTCGCTGGCGCTGACCGGCAAAGGTCATGGGACCGCCACCGCCATCGCGCTTGCGTTGCTCGGCCAGGATCCCGAAACCGTCGACATCGATGCGATTGATTCCCTGATTACCGAACTCGAGCATGCGCGTTGCATCCGCCTTCCCAATGGGCAGGCGCTGCATTTCGATCCGCAAGCCGACATCCTCTACAAGGGCGACGAGCAGCTGCCCGGCCACCCGAATGGCATGCGTTTCTGCCACTGGCAGGACGGCAGGCCGCACTGCCAGATCTACTATTCCATTGGCGGCGGTTTCGTCATCGCCGACCATGACCGCACAGGAGCAGCGCCACCCCAGGCGCTGCCCTATCCCTGCCAGAAGGCCAGCGAACTGCAGAACTACTGCGATCGCGACGGGCTGCGCATCGCCGAACTGGTGCGCGCCAACGAACGCAGCTGGCGTGATGACGAGGCTATCGACAGACAACTGGATCTGATCTGGCAAACCATGCTGAACACCATGTACCGGGGCTGCCATCGCGACGGCATCCTGCCCGGCGGGCTCAAGGTCGTGCGCCGCGCGGCCAGCATGAACCGGCAACTGCTGGGCCAGCAGCAGGTGGAGCACATCGATTCCCCTTCCGCCTGGCTACAGGCCATCCGTGAGCAGGCGCCGGGTTTCGCCAGCACCATGCGCTGGATCAGCTGTTTCGCCCTCGCGGTCAACGAGGAAAACGCCAGCCTGGGGCGGGTCGTCACCGCCCCGACCAACGGCGCCGCCGGTGTCATCCCGGCGGTGCTGATGTACCACCTGTGTTCCCGCACGCCGGAGCCCGATGCGGTAACCGTGCGCAACTTCCTGATGGTGGCGGGCGAGCTGGGCACTCACTTCAAGAAAAATGCGACCATCTCGGCCGCTGCCGGCGGCTGCCAGGCGGAAATCGGCGTGTCCTCGGCGATGGCGGCCGCGGCGCTGTGCGAAGCCCTGGGCGGCAGCGTGGCCCAGTCACTAATGGCAGCGGAAATCGCGATGGAACATCACCTGGGCATGACCTGCGACCCGGTCGGCGGACTGGTGCAAATTCCGTGTATCGAGCGCAATGCGATGGGCGCGGTGAAAGCCATCAATGCCGCTCAGCTGGCCTTAAGCCGGCATCCCGGCGAGGCGCGGGTATCGCTCGATGAGGTGATCCGTACGATGGCACAGACCGCTCGCGACATGAGCAGCAACTACAAGGAAACGTCCCTGGGCGGGCTTGCGGTCAATATTGCCGTCAATCACCCCGAGTGCTGAAGTCTCAGTCCGGGGCCAGGATTCGATCGCGGCCCCACGCGAACATGGCGCAGAGGCCTAGTCCTTGACGTTCTCGCCGCCGTCTTCGAGATCGGCGGGACGGCGCCAGTAGCTGTACTGCGGCGTCCAGGTCGAGGCATCCTCACCCGCCAGGCTGAGCACGCTCCAGATCGAGCAGAAATCATCCCCGGGACCGAAGCTCGTCGCGTTCAGGCGAAAAATCCGTTCGCCATCACGCCGGTAGCAGACCATGCCGGGATAATTGCCCTCGCCAGGCACCACCGACTGCTCCTGGATGTAGGCGCCGCCGTCGTGCGAGGCCATGCGGAAACGCCAGCCGCGGGCATTGGCCATGCGGCGCTGCTCGGCGGGACTGTCCTTGGACAAAAGGGCGACCGCGAAACGGTCCTCCAGATGCGGCAGGAAGCCGTTCAAACCATCGGCCCACAGGGTGCAATAGCGACAGCCCTGCCCCATGTTATGAATCGCAAACAGCACTTTGTGCTCGCCGAACAGGTCCAGCAGGCTCAACTCCCCGCTGAGGTCCCGCAATGGATAGTTCTGGATGCGTTGCGGCTCGGATTTCTTGCGCAGGCCATCAAGCTGCTGCTTCAGATCGAAGATCTGTTTTTCCAGTTTCTGAATGTCTTCCATACCCGTCCCCCCGGTTGAGTCGCCATCATAGCGCAGGATTTCAGCGAAACAGAATGGCGCTCAGACGCGTACGCAGCGCGTTCACCCGCTCAGGATCATCCTGCCAGTAGGCCATCAGCCCCAGCAAAGCCTTGCGCGCGGCATCATCACCATGGTGACGATCGGCCTTGAGACTGCCGAGCAGCGATTCAACCGCGGCATCCAGCTGCAAGGCCCGCAACTGCTGCAGGGCATCGGCATACGCCTTTGCCGCCGGCGTCTCCGAACCATCCGGCTCGCGCAGCAATTGCGCCGCCAGCAGCTTGAGCTGCTCGGCCTCGGCCGCCTCATCGGCATTGACCGGCAAGCGTCCCAGCAGACTCTGCGCTTCCGCTGGCGCCGACCACAGCTTGGCCTTGGCGAGCAGGAACAGCGCGGATGGAAGGTCGGGCTGCCGCGCCAGCACAGGCTCCAGCAGGCCGCTCGCCGCCTCGCTGTCACCGGCACGCAGCAGCGCAGCCGCTTGCTCGATCGCCGCCGCAAAGGGGCCGGGCAGATGCTGCGCCAGCCAGCGGGCAATCTCCGACTTCGGCAGGGCACCGGAAAACTCCGCCCGCACCGCACCGTCGATAAACAGCTTGCAATGCGGAATGCTGCGAATACCCAATGAGCTCGCCAGCGCGGGCTGCTCTTCGGTATTCAGCTTGAGCAATTGCAAGTGCCCGGCATGCTCCTGCGCCAGTTCATCCAGCACCGGCGCCAGACTGCGGCAGGGTCCGCACCAGGGCGCCCAGAAATCCACCAGCACCGGAATCTCCCGGCTCCGCTCCATGACCTCCGCTTCGAAATCCATGCTTCGCTCTCTTGTCGTTTGCCTCGTGTTCTCCCGCACCGGACCGGCCAAATTCGGGCCAGCCGCGTGGGCTCAGCAGCAACTGGCCTGGAAATGCCGATGCCCCGGCTGAGCGGCCGAACCGCTGGTCAGTCCCTCACAACTGGCCGCCGCATGGCGATCGAGAATATCTGCAATTGCCAGGGTCAGCTTCTTGGCAAAGGGCACATGCAGGAATTCGTTCGGCCCATGCGCATTGGAGCCCGGACCCAGCACACCGGTGATGACGAACTGCGCGGCCGGAAACTTTTCCCCCAGCATTCCCATGAACGGAATCGAGCCCCCCTCGCCGATCATCGCCGCCGGCCGGCCGAAAGCGGCCTGCGAAGCCGCATCAACGGACTGCGCCAGCCACGGCGCCAGCGGGGGTGCATGCCAGCCGCTGGCGGCCTTGTCCGCCTTGAAGCTGACCCGCGCCCCATAAGGCGGATCCGCCTCCAGGGTTTCGCGAATCCGCTGCGCCGCCACCTGGGCATCCAGGGTTGGCGGAAAACGGAAACTCAGGGTCAGGCTGGTGGATGGCCGCAGCACATTGCCGGCATCTGCCAGCGCAGGCATCCCGCCGACTCCGGTATAGGACAGGGTCGGACGCCAGGTCTTGCTCAGAATGATCTCGACACCCTCATCAGAGCACAGGCGTGCGCCGGGAACCAGCGGAAAACTGTCCCGCAGTTCGTCACCCAGAATCCCGGCCGCCTGGCGCGCCTGCTCGATGCGCTGCGGCGGAATCTCGGCATTGAGCCAGTCGGGAAACAAAGCCCCGCTGTCCCGATCTTCCAGGCGCGCGATCAACTGGTTCGCGATGCGGAAACTCGAAGGCACCGCACCGCTGGCGGCGCCGGAATGCACACCTTCGCGCAGGATGTCCACCCGCAGCACACCGACCAGATTGCCGCGCAAGGACGTGGTCAGCCACATCTGCTCGTAGTTTCCCGCCCCCGAGTCCAGGCACACGACCAGACTGGGCTTGCCGATGCGCGCCGCCAGATGATCGACATAGAACGGCAGGTCCAGGCTGCCGGACTCCTCACAGGCCTCGATCAGAATCACGCAGCGGGCATGCGCGCGCTGCTGGCGCTGCAAGCTGATCAGGGCGGTCAGCGAGGCGAAACAGGCATAGCCATCATCGGCCCCGCCCCGCCCATACAGGCGACCATCTCGCAAGACCGGCTGCCAGGGTCCAAGATCCTCATCCCAGCCTTCCATTTCCGGCTGCTTGTCCAGATGGCCGTACATCAGCACCGTATCATCCACCGTGCCTGGCACCTCGATGTAGAGCAGCGGCGTGCGCCCGGCCAGCCGCACGACCTCCACGCTCGCCCCCGGCACGGCCTGGGCCCGACACCAGCGCTCGAACTGGCTGACTACCTTTTCCATGTAGCCATGGGCCTGCCAGTCGGCATCGAACAGAGGCGACTTGTTCGGTACACGGATGTATTCCATCAGTTCCGGCACGATCTGCTCATCCCATTGCTGATTGATAAATGCAGCCGCGGCAGCGTGATCCAGGCTTTTGTTCATGACTCAGACCTTCCAGTTCAGCAGGACCTTGCCGGACTGGCCGGAGGCCATCACATCGAATCCCTGCTGGAAATCATCGATGGAGAATTCGTGGGTGATGATGGCATCGACATTCAGCCCGGATTCCAGCATCGCGGTCATCTTGTACCAGGTCTCGAACATCTCCCGACCGTAGATGCCCTTGAGCGTCAGCCCCTTGAACACCAGCTTTTCATAGTCCACTGCCACCGGCCTGGACGGGATCCCGAGCTGGGCGATGCGGCCACCATGATTCATCGCGCTGAACATCTGATCCATGGCCTGCGGGTTGCCGGACATCTCCAGTCCAACATCGAAACCCTCGACCATGCCGAGTTCACGCTGCACGGTCTGCAGGTCTTCCCGTGCCACGTTCACCACGCGATCCGCCCCCATGCCCTCGGCCAGCTGCAGGCGATAGTCATTCACATCGGTCACCACCACATGGCGCGCGCCGACATGGCGGGCGATGGCCGCAGCCATGATGCCGATCGGACCCGCACCGGTGATCAGCACATCCTCGCCGACCAGGTTGAAGGCCAGCGCGGTGTGCACCGCATTGCCCAGCGGGTCAAAAATGGCGGCATGGCGATCATCGATGCGATCAGGAATCGGGAACACGTTGACCGCCGGCACCACCAGAAACTCCGCAAAACTGCCCGGGCGGTTGACCCCGACACCGACGGTATTGCGACACAGGTGGCGGGTGCCGGCGCGGCAGTTGCGGCAGAACCCGCAGGTGATATGCCCTTCCCCCGATACACGCTGGCCCACCTCAAGGCCGTTGACGTGCGATCCGATCGCGGCCACCCGACCGACGAACTCGTGACCGACCACCATCGGCACCGGAATCGTATGCTGCGACCATTCATCCCAGTTGTAGATGTGCATGTCGGTCCCGCAGATGGCGCTCATGCTGACCTCGATCAGCACATCATTCGGACCGGGTTCTGGCGGCGGCGTGTCAACCATCCAGATCCCGGGCTCGGCTTTCAGCTTGGACAGGGCTTTCATGCAATCACTCCCAGTTCACGACCGACGCTGGCGAAAGCGGCCAGGGCCCGATCCAGATCAGCGCGATCCAGCGCCGCGGACATCTGCGTACGGATGCGGGCCTGCCCCTTGGGCACGACCGGAAAGGAAAAACCGATGACGTAGACGCCTTGCTCCAGCAGCTTTTCCGCCATTTTCGCCGCCAGCCGGGCATCGCCCAGCATCACCGGCACGATGGGATGCTCACCCGGGAGCAACTCGAAACCGAGCGCCGCCAGGCCTTGTCGCCAGAAACGGGTGTTCTCATCCAGCTTCTTTCGCAGCGCCGCACCGTCACGCACCAGTTCGATCGCGGCCAGCGCCCCGGCCACCAGCGCCGGCGCCACGCTGTTGGAGAACAGATAGGGCCGCGCCTTGTTGCGCAGCATTTCGATCACCGGAGCACGCGCCGCGACAAAGCCGCCGGAAGCGCCGCCCAGGGCCTTGCCCAGGGTCCCGGTGATCAGATCGATGCGGCCTTCCACGCCACGAAATTCCGGCGTCCCCCGGCCCTCGGCACCAAGAAACCCATGTGCATGAGCGTCATCGATCATCACCAGGGCATCGTAACGCTCAGCCAGCGCACAGATGCTGTCCAGCGGCGCGATCGTGCCGTCCATCGAAAACACGCCATCGGTGACGATCAGACGATGGCGCCGGTCCTGGGTTTCCTGTAGGCAGGCCTCCAGCGCCGCCAGATCACAATTGGCATACCGTTTGCGCTGCGCCTTGCACAGCCGGATGCCATCAATCAGGCTGGCGTGATTCAGGGCATCGGAAATGATCACGTCGTCGGGCCCGAACAGGGCTTCGAATACGCCCCCATTGGCATCGAATGCCGAAGGGAACAGAATCGCGTCCTCACAACCCAGCCAGTCGGCAATCGTCGCCTCCAGGCTGCGGTGCAGGTCCTGCGTACCGCAGATGAAGCGGACCGAAGCCATGCCAAAACCGTGACTGTCCAGGCTTTGATGCGCAGCCTGAATCAGCGCCGGATGATTGGCCAGACCCAGATAATTGTTTGCGCACAGATTGATCACCTCGCGACCATCCGGCAGGCGGATCTGCCCGCCCTGGGCCGAACACATCACCCGCTCCGACTTGTACAGGCCTTCCTGCCGCAGCTGTTCGAGTTGTTGCATCAGCTCGTCGGTGAAACGGCTCTTGTTCATGGCGATTTTCTGAGGGCAGTTGAACGCAGAATTATACAGCATTGTATTTACGCTTAGGCGGACGGCGGATGCGGCATCCCACCAGACACGCTACCGCCGCCTGCGAAAGGCCCTGGCAGGCGCACCCGCAGGTGCATCTCGAGCGCGCCGCTTGAGTCTGCCCGCAACGCCAAGCACACTGCGTTCCCAACTTGCCTCGCTGCCCAGGCCGAACGCCCACACCCCGGCCATCGGGCAGGCGCCCAAGCGATCCCTGCCCGCGTCCGCGAAACCGAATTCCGGCGACGGCGACCCGACCATGCCAGAAAGTGAGCCACCATGTCCCAAAGCCCAATTTCGATTTGCAGCCTCGCTCTTGCCGCCGGCCTGTGGGGTACGGCCCAGGCCGCAGATTTCGAGACCTGCAAGGGGACATGGCAGGAACAGGCCCGTGAGGCCGGCCTGTCACCCCGCATCATCGATCAGGTCATTCCAGCCCTGCAAGCACAGCCGCGGGTGCTGGAACTGGATCGCAAACAGCCGGAGTTCACCAGCAGTTTTGGCTCGTATATCGGACGCCGCCTGACGGACAGCCGCATCGACAAGGGCAAGATTCTGCTGGAGGAGCACGCGGAACTGCTGCGCGAACTGACGCGCCGCTATGGCATCCCCGGCCGGATGCTGGTGGCCTTCTGGGGTCTGGAGACCAACTACGGTGGTTATCTGGGCAATACACCCACCCTGGATGCACTCGCCACTCTGGGCTGCGACCCGCGCCGCAGCCGCTACTTCAGCGCGGAACTGATCACGGCTCTGGGTCTGATCGAGGAGCATGACCTGGAACCGGCAAGAATGCGGGGCTCCTGGGCGGGCGCGATGGGCCAGACCCAGTTCATGCCCAGCAACTACCGGCGCTACGGCATCGATGGGGATAACGACGGCCAGGTCGATCTCTGGAACAGCGTGCCCGATGCCCTGCATTCGGCCGCCAATTTCCTCCATCAACTGGGTTGGGAAGCGGGCCTGCGCTGGGGCCGGGAGGTGCGCCTGCCACCTGGGTTCGACTACCGTATGGCCGGCCTCAAACAGATGCGGCCCTTGCAGGAATGGGCCGATCTGGGACTGCGCCATGGCCATGGCGGACCGCTGCCGGTGGCGGACATCGATGCCGCGCTGCTGGTCCCGGCTGGCCACCAGGGCCCGGCGTTTCTGGTCTACGGTAATTTCCGCATCATCATGCGCTGGAACAATTCCGAATTCTACGCTCTGTCGGTCGGCCTGCTGGCAGACCGTCTGATCGGCGCAATGCCACTTGCGGCCCCCTTGACCGAAGATCAGCGCACGATCCGGCTGGACAAAATCAAAGCCCTGCAAACCCGGCTCAATGCCCTGGGAGTTGATGCCGGGCCGGCCGACGGCATTCTTGGTCCGGGCACCCGCGAGGCCATCAGCGCTTTTCAGGCCGCCAACGACATGATTGCCGACGGCTATCACTCCAGCGCGGTGTTCAGCGCCCTCGGCATTGATCTGGAAGCAGCGCAATGATGCACTGAAGGCGCGACACCGGGATTGGCGAGTATGAGAGACTGCCCTTGACGTGCGTGACCTATACGGAGGAGAACATGGCTGGATCCCTGCAATTCGCCCGGCGGCTCGGTGCAGCCCTTGTCCTGTGCGGCCTGGTCATGCTGCTGGCCCGCCCGGCACAGGCCCTGAGTCTGGGGGAACCGCTGATCGACTCCTTTCTCGCCGAACCGCTGCGGGCGCGCCTGCCGGTCGATGGCAAGGCGCCAGGGATCCACTCGCTGCGCGCCCGCATGCTGCCCCCTTCGGCCTATGCCAGGCTGGGCCTTTTCCCGCCCGCCCATCCGCTGGAAGACTTTCAGATCGAACTGGAAGGCGATTCCGTCCAGGGCTACTGGTTCAACATCCTTTCCCGCGAGGCCATCCGCGAACCCATTCTCAGCATCCTGCTGAGAATCGAAGACAAAGAACGCAGCCTGGTGCGCCAGATCCATCTGGTCCTGGATCAGCAACCGCTTCCACGCCACAGTTCCATTGCCGCGGCAAGCCCGTCACAGTCGACGCCGATGCCCACCACCGTTCCCGCAGCAGATCGGCCCGATCCCAGCCCGGTCACCGCCACCGCACCGGCCGCGCACCGGCCGTCCGCAGAGGTCGACACGCCCGATCCTTTCAGGCTCCCTGAACTGCAGCCCATCCTGTCCGCAACCAAGCCCGGGGCCGGACCGGCCGCCGGCACGCCCGCAGCGCCGCCCCTGCCGGAAGCCGAGTCGGCCTGGCCGGTACCGCAACCCATCCTGCGCCAGGCCAGGGCGTCGGCACCCGCCCCGCCAGTTCCCACCGAGAGCCAGACCTATGGCCCGATCAAGGCCGGCGAGGTGCTGTCCCGCATCTCCCAGATCGTCAGACCGACGCCTTCGATCTCCATCCACAAGATGTCAGCTGCGCTATATGCCCTCAATCCGCAGGCCTTCCGCGGCGGTCCGCACACCCTGATTCTCGGCGCCCTGCTGCGGGTGCCCAGCGCTGAATTCCTGCGCGATTTCGAAGACGAACTGGACTGGTACACGCCGACGCGCACGTCTCCCAAGGATCCGGGGGCGCAGACCCCCCCCGCCCGAACTCAAACCTCACCGGCACGGCCAGAGACGCCATTCACCGTACCGGCGAGCCTGGAAAGCCTCAATCCGGTGCCACGCTGAGCGCGCCGGATCGGGCCAAACAGCCCCCCGTGCTACCCTTGCCCCTCAAAACCAAGAGTATGTTTGATGGAAATTGCAGCAAATTCCGTGGTCAGCTTCGACTACACCCTGACCAATGAAGCCGGCGATGTGCTGGACACGTCCCAGGGTCAGAGTCCGATGTCCTACCTGCACGGTCACGCCCAGATCATCAGCGGCCTGGAAGAGGCCATGCAGGGCCGCAAGACCGGGGACGCCTTCGCCGTCACGGTAGCGCCGGAACAGGGATATGGCTTGCGCCAGGACGATCTCATCCAGAGCGTGCCACGCAGCGCTTTCGCCGGCGTCGATGAAATTGAAGCGGGCATGCGTTTTCAGGCGCAGGGCGCCGACGGTCCGATGATCGTCCGCATCGTCGATCTCAGCGAAGACTCCGTCACCGTAGACGGCAATCATGAACTGGCCGGCGCCACCCTGCATTTCGACGTCGCCATCACCGACGTGCGTGCGGCCACCGCGCAAGAACTCGAACACGGTCATGTGCATGATCACGGGGCCGATCACTAGTTCCCCATCACGCCATCACGAAAAAAGCCCGGGTAACCGGGCTTTTTTGTGTTCCTGCGATGTGTCTCGGCCGCGTCAGTCCGCGGCCTTGCGGGGCGGCTTGGGCGCCTTGCGGGCCGGTTTCTTTGGCGCTTTTGTCGACCCGGACTTGGCTTTTCCGAGCTTGCCCGGCTTTTTCTTGCCGGCATGCGCGGGCTTGGGTGCTGCGTCCCCGTCGCTGCGGCCTGCGGCTGAACTCGACAGGCGGCTGATCTGCAGTTGCCGGCCGGACACCCAGACCTTTTTCAGATCCTGAAAGATATCCTTCGGCATCCCCTGGGGCAGGTCGACCACGCTGTGATCGTCGAAGATCTTGATCCGGCCGATGTGCTGGGCGTCCAGACCGGCCTCGTTGGCCAACGCGCCGACGATATTGCCCGGCTGCACCCCATGAGTCGAACCGACTTCCAGGCGAAATCGTTCCATTTGCGCGGGCACCCGGTCCTCTTCCTCACGCGCGTGTCTGGGCGGCTTGCGCCCCGCCCCGCCTTCCGGGCGCTCCACCGTGGCCGACGGTTTCTGCTTGCGCTTCTTCTCGGTCGGCAGGATCAGCGGGGTATCCCCCTGCAGCAGCTGGGCCAGGGCGGCGGCAATCTCGGTGGCCGGCACTTCATGCTCCCGCTGATAGTCCTCGATCAGGCGGCGAAAAAATTCCAGATCGGCGCTGGCCAGGGTATCGCTGACCCGCTGCTTGAAGCGCTCGACCCGGGTATCATTGATGCGTTCCACCGTGGGCAGTTCCAGCGCCTCGATGCGCTGCCCGGTGGCTTTCTCGATCGCGTACAGCATCCGGCGTTCACGCGGCGCAACGAACAGGATGGCCTCGCCGGAGCGGCCGGCGCGACCCGTGCGGCCAATCCGGTGCACATAGGATTCCGTATCGTGCGGGATGTCGTAATTGATCACGTGACTGACCCGGTCGACATCGATTCCGCGGGCCACCACATCGGTGGCCACGAGGATGTCCAGACGCCCGGCCTTGAACTGCTCCACCGCCCGCTCCCGCGCTTTTTGATCCATGTCCCCATTGATCGCAACCGCGGCATGACCACGGGCTTCGAGCTTTTCCGCCAGCTCCACCGTCGCCAGCTTGGTGCGGGTGAAGATGATGATGCCGTCAAAGGTCTCGACTTCGAGAATCCGGGTCAGCGCATCGAGTTTGTGCAGGCCGCTGACCTGCCAGACCCGCTGCCGGATTTTCAAGGCACTGGAGGCCTTGTGCTGCACCGTGATTTCCTGCGGCGTGCTCAGATGCTTCTGGGCGATGCGCCGGATCGGCGCCGGCATCGTGGCTGAAAACAGCGCCACCTGGCGACCCGCGGGCGTTTCCGAAAGAATCCATTCCACGTCGTCGATGAAACCCATGCGCAGCATTTCATCCGCCTCATCCAACACCAGGCAGCGCAGCTGATCCAGCTGCAGGCTGCCCCGACGGATGTGGTCCATGACCCGGCCGGGTGTGCCCACCACCACATGCACCCCGCGACGCAGCGGCTTGAGCTGCAGTTCATACGCCTGGCCGCCGTAGATCGGCAGCACATGAAAACCCGGCAGATGCGCGGCATAGCGCTGGAAGGCCTCGGCCACCTGGATCGCCAGCTCGCGGGTCGGGGTCAGCACCAGGGCCTGCGGGCTCCGGCCTTTGAGATCCAGCCGGCTAAGAATCGGCAGGGCGAAGGCCGCGGTCTTGCCAGTGCCGGTCTGAGCCTGGCCGATGACATCGACACCGGCCAGCACGTGGGGAATGATCTGCGCCTGAATCGGCGAAGGGGACTCGTAACCTACTGCGTTGAGGGCAGTGAGCACTGCCGGATCCAGACCTAATTCGGCAAACGAGGGCAACTCGGTACTCGACATGATGCAATCCAAATGGGGGCCGCCAACGTGGCAGTCCGCTGACTAGGATACGTGCCTGTCAGGCTGGCCGCTTGGCTTTTTCCGGCCCAGCCCGGCCGCATGTGGCCGCCAGAGCACCGCCAGCAGCACGCCGCAGAGCAGCGCCGCCAGGATCTGATCAGAATGATAATCGCCCGGCGAATGGCCGGCATGCGCCAGCAACGGGACCGACCAGAGCCAGAGCAGGCCGGCCAGAATTGCCGCCCTCATGCCAAAACCGCCTGCGATCGGTCGCACGCCGGCCTCGCCCGCGATCGGGCCCGCGCCCTGAGCCAGTCATACCAGCCGCTCAGCCCGGCGCCGCTATGCGCCGACAGCTGGAGGATTTCGAGGCCGGGATTGACCTGCCGGGCAGCCGTCAGGCAGGCCTGCAGATCGAATTCGAGATGCGGCAGCAAATCCACCTTGTTGATCAGCAACAGATCTGCAGCTCTGAACATGTGCGGGTATTTCAGGGGCTTGTCCTCGCCCTCGGTGACGGACAGGATCACCACCTTGGCCTCCTCACCCAGGTCGAACAGGGCCGGGCACACCAGATTGCCGACGTTCTCGATGAACAGCAGGCTACCGGCAGGCGGATCGAGCTGATCCAGACCGCGCGCCAGCATGTCCGCTTCCAGGTGACAGCCTGCCCCGGTATTGAGCTGCACCACCGGCACACCGGTTTCGCGGATCCGGCGCGCATCGGCCAGAGTCTGCTGGTCGCCTTCAATCACCGCCATCGGCAGTTCCTCGCGCAGATCCGTCAGGGTCCGCTCAAGCAGGCGGGTCTTGCCCGAGCCCGGCGAACTCAGCAGATTCAGGGCAACAATTCCGGCCGTGGCGAACCGCTCGCGGTTGAGCTCGGCCAGACGGTCATTGCGCCCCAGCAGATTCTCTTCCAGGCGCAGGATCTGGGCATCCCGGGCATGGTGCTGATGCGGTCCGTGATCCTTGTCCTCACCCAGGCCGTGCATTCGCGTTACCGTCAGTCGTGCCTCGCTGGAACATCCACAAGTCGTGCACATGAATCAGTCTCCTTCGCTCAATTCCAATTCCGTAATTTTCAGTTCCTGCCCGGCCAGCAGGCGGAAGTCCATCTGCCCGCAGCTGCAGTGCGCACCGGTCGACGGCAAGGCGAAATCCGCCCCGCAAGCCAGGCAGCGCGCAAGTCCAGAAATCTCCTCGATTTCCAGACGCGCGCCGGCAAGCGGGGTGTTTTCCGTGACCACATCGAAGCAGGCGCGCATCGCATCGGGCAGCACCGCGGACAGCGCGCCAACCGCCAGACGCACCCGCAGCACCCGCCGACCTTCGGCGTGGGTCCGGGCAATCTCGACAATGTTGCGGGTAATCGACAGCTCGTGCACAGCTAGAGCTTCCACAGACGGCAGTACCACTCGCCATCCACCGGCAGGGGCAGTTCCGGCAGATCACACCAGCGCCGCCGCGGCAAGAAATAGATGCATTCCGCACAGCGCATCGGACCATCCGGCCCCGGCACCGGATGGTCGGCAAAGCCACCAATGACCAGGCGCTGCTGCAGATCGTCCGGCGCCAATTCGCGCAGCTGCTTGAGGATCTGTTCGAACTCCACGTCGGTTTTCGGAAACGGCTGAATCATGGTTTCAAGACCGGCCGCCATGAACCGCCCGATCAGCAGACGCAACACGTCCAGCGCCACTTCACGCAGGGTGATCCAGACCCGATGGCCCTCTGCCGCACACTGGCTTTCCAGGCTGACCAGTAGATCGGGAAAAAAGTCCAGGCGGCGCAACTCGCAGAAGCTCTCACCGCCATCGAGCAGGATGGCCTCGACCTCATGCAGCTGCCCCGGCAGCGGCGCCAGCCGTCCCAGAACGGCGGCCACCAGCGTGCCCCACTGCGACTGCGCCTCCAGCCGCCCCAGCGGGCTTCGTTTCGCATGCAAGGGCTGGCCGATCGCCTCCAACACGCGACCATCGGCCGCATCCAGGCGCCAAGCACGCAGCACGCCCGGTTGCTCCAGCATGCTTTGCACTCGCTCGGATCCGGCGGGCAAGCTGTGCCAGGCGGCCTGCAGGGCCCGCAGGCCGGCCAGATCGGAGCGATAATCCAGGGCCACGGCAAACGCCTCGATCGCCTCGCCCAGACAGATCAGCACGGCATGACGACCGAGCTTGAGAGCCAGCAACGCCTGCGCCGGCATCTGCTTCCAGGCCTCTGCCTCACCCCGAAACAAGGCCATCGCCGCTGCCACAGGTGCCGGCGGGCAGGTCGCCTCGCCCAGATGACTGACCTCGTTGGTGCGCTGCGCGATGAGACCCAGGCGCGACCAGCGCCCATTGGTCGCGCCACAGGCCGACAGAATCTGCGTCAGACTGTCGCGATCCAGACCCTGCAGCACGTCTGCGGCGATCCGACCTGCCTCCTCGTTACCGCTCATGCACTAACCCTCCTGAGTCCATCTCGCTGGCAGGACAATGGCGCCAATGACCAGTCCTGAACGCGATTATTGCCGGTGTCCGCGATCAGCAGCCGCTCCTGATTCACCGCCAGACCGTAGGGCCAGCACAGGCTGTCGGTCGCCGGCAACTGCCAGCGATTGTCGCCGGCCCGCTCGAAGTCCACCTGGCCATGCAACAGACGGGGCAAACGGTCCCCCTGACACCATCCCAGCAGGCGGGAATTGGCGGTATCGGCAACCAGCAACCACTCCCGCCATACCGCAAGTCCATAGGGCATCGACAGGCTGTCGCGCTGCGGCCGCGCGTGGCCCCGGTTGTGCAGCCTGCCGGCACAATCCGGCTGTCCCAGCACCTCGACGCAGGCCCTGCCGGAGCGGTCCGGCAGGCCCGACCAGCGCATGATGCGATTGCAGCCGGCATCGGCCACCACCAGATCGCCGCACCAGCGCGCCAGCGCATGCGGCCAGACCATGCCGGCGGCATCCAGGTCCACCCCGCCGTTTTGATCACGCCGCTGCATGCTGAGCTGGCCGAGCACCAGATCGGCCGCCTGCCCGCTTTGCTGCGGCAGACCATGCCAGATCAGCACGCGCCGGTTGCCGCTGTCCGCCACCGCAAAGATGTCTTCATCCCAGTACAGCCCGCTCGGCCAGTGCAGGCTATCCGCCGTAGGCGCCGGCGCGCCGCGATTGGCCAGCCCTTGGCGGCCATCGTCCTGGCCCAGCACCAGATCAGGCGGGGCGTCGGAGGACTCCGGCGAACGACGCCAGATCAGCACGCGATGATTCCAGGAATCGGCAAGCGCCAGACCGGCACCAACCGCGCACAGACCCACCGGCGTGCTCAGGCTGAGGTCCTGCACCGCACCGCCCGCATTGCGCGCCTCGCCGCGAAAGTCAGGCTGGCCCCAGCACAGCTGGGCGCCACCGCCCGCACGATCCGGATCAAAGGCCAGCAGGCGGTGGTGTCCGCTATCAGCCACCCAGATTCGCCCTGCCTGCGCGCAGACGCCGCGCGGCCCGAACAGCTGGCTTGCCGACGGCTGCAAGGCCTGCTGGGCAAACAGCGTCGCCGCTCCGAACTCCTGTCGCGGCCGTTCGCCAAGCCTGCAGGCGGCGCTCATTCCGCCGCCGCCGCGAACGGACTCTGCACCGGAGCCGCACCGGCTTGCAGGGTACCGGCGGTGAGGTCCCGCACCTGGCGGATCTCCGGGCAGGCTTCACGGATCGCCCGGACCACGCCCGCGGTCAGCGTGATCGCGGAGGCCGGGCAGCCTTCACAAGCACCGACCATGCGCAGCAAGACCGTGTCCGGCGGCCGGATCTCGATCACCTCCACATCGCCGCCATGGGCATGCAGCAGGGGCCGGACGCCCCGCAAGGCCGCTTCGATGCGCTCATCCAGCGAGGCCTTGATCAGACCCAGTCGACGCCAGACGGCATAGATCAACGGCCGCGTCGCCAGCGCCTTGAGCCGGCCGGCGGCGACCGGCTCGGCGCGCAGGCTGGCCAGCACTTCGGACCAGGCAGCGCGCTGTATGGCGGCATCCAATTCACGCGTCTCCCGCCAGGCCTGCGCCTGTTCCGGCGTCCATTGCCCCACCTGCAGTTCCAGCGCCTGCAGACGCTCCAGGGCCTGTTCGAGCTGAAAACTCATGCCAGCGCCATCCGGCTGGCGGCCACCAAAGTGGCCCGATCCGGCAGGCCATGGGCGCAGAACAGCTGCTCGGCCTGGGCCAGACAGTCGCGGGCCCGCGCGATCGGCTCGAAATCCAGATCCTGCGCCCGCAGGCTGGCCAGACATTGCCCCATGTTGGCCAGGGTATTGGCGCGCTCCAGCGGGGCCGCCTGCACGGTGCGCACCTTCAAGGCCTCCTCATAGGCCTGCAGGGCGCGCAGACAGTTCTCCTGACGATGACCGCTGAGCACCGACTGCAGGGCGTTGCCAAGATTGTTCTGCAACATCGCGTACTCGCGCGGATGATCTTGCAGCCGGATGTGCGCGAGCGCGGTTTCAAAGGCCTGCACGGCCAGGGCCTCGCGCAATTTGCCGGCCTGGAGCTCGCCGCCCATGCTCAGATAGGCGGTGGCCAGATTGTTCTGCAGGATCGCGTATTCCGCCGGATATTGCGCTGGCAGGAACACCCGCAAGGCCTCCTGATAGGCGGCAATGGCGGCGCCCATGACCACCCCGGGGACACGCTCCGCCGCCAGACTCTGCAGCACCAGGCCGAGATTCATCTGCGCCTCCGCCCATTCCGCCGCAAGACCTTCGCAATGGAGCACCGGGATCGCCTGCTGCAGCAGATCACGCGCCCGCTGCAGCGCATCGATGCCGCCCTGCGGGTCCTGCGCCAGCGCGGTGGCCTGGCGTGCGCGGATCCGCGCCTGGGTGAGCGCCGGTTCGTTCTCCGCCCGACTCAGGGCCTCGCCGTAAAGCCTGACCGCCAGCCCGAGATCCGCCGGATCGCGCGGCCTTTGCTGCACGCCCATGGCCATTTCCACCAGCATGTCGACTTTGGCATAGGCCGCCAGGTCTTCCCGTTCGAGCATCGCCAACGCCGCGGCGAAATCGGCTTGTGCGCGACGCATCAGGCCGCCCTCACCCGCAGGTCGCGATGCAATTGCAATCGCAGCCGGCCATTCAACTGCTCCACCGCAGCGGCCACCGGCGCGCTCAGTTCCAGGCCCAGCCCGGTGTCCGCCACCTCGATCAGGTAAACCCTGACCGTCGCCGGATAGCTCGCGGCCGACATGCGCTGGGCAATGGTCAGGGCATCATCCCAACGCAAGGCATGCGAATCCCGCGGCGGTTCACGGCGCGAGACGAAAGCTTCACCCGGCACCTCGAACACCGCCCCCGGCGGCTGCCCCGAGCGGCAGGCGTCGATCACGATCAGCTCGCGTGCACCACGCGCTGCAAACAGCACGGCCAGGCCGTCGGTGGCCGCATCCAACAGCCGCAGACCGGGCGCGGCAACCAGAAGGGGATCCTTGCGCAGAGCCGCCAGCACCGCCGGGCCGGCGCCATCATCCCGGCGTGCAAGATTGCCGCAAGCGACGACCGCGATCATGCGATCCGGAACGCGGCCAGTTCCTGGCCGGTGTGCGCATCCTGGGCATGCACGGTGCACACCAGACAGGAATCGAAGGAACGCGCCACATGCCCCACTTCCACCGGGTCACTGGCCTGTGCGATGGGCGTGCCAATCAGGGCTTCCTCGATCGGCCCCCGATGGCCACTGCCATCGCGCGGCCCGACATTCCAGGTCGTTGGCGCGATGATCTGATAATTGTGAATCTTGCCGTTGCGCACCTCCAGCCAGTGCGCCAGCGCACCGCGGATCGCCTCGGTGGCGCCCCAGCCCTGTCCGTCACGTTCGGTCGGTTTCAGATACCAGGGTTCGGCCAATTCGAAAGCGCGCAGGCAACGCTCGGCTTCGCGATACAGCTTGACGGTTTCATGCAGGCGAGCGAAGTGGCGCAGCAGCACGCTGGCCCCGCCCATCTGCCGATACATGTCCAGCAGCAGCGGGTCATGGTGCTGCCAATCTGCTGCGTCGCTGCGACCCGCCACCAGCTGGCGCGCTAGCGGCCCCGCTTCCAGGCGACCATACTGCGCGTGCAGCACCGAGGTCGACCAGGAATACTGAGCGTCAAAATCGCGCTGATTTTTCTGCGTCGGGGTGGTTACCCGATCAAAGGGATGTACCGAGTCCTGGCCTTCGTCGTACCAGGCCCGCGACATGTTCTCGCGCACATCGCGCTGATGGGCACTGTAAAAAGCATCCGCAGCGGCATCAAAGATGCCATTGGGCATGATCAGGGCCGCGTCGCGCCCGTCGATATCGGGCTGCTGATAGCGGTCCTCATGCGGCAGATACCCCCAGGTCAGAAAACGATCCAGGCCTGCGCCATAGCGATCCAGGCCGATATCCAGACCCATGCGCCAGTACAAGCCGAGATCCGAGTTGGCATGGGCCGGCGACTCATCCAGCCAGGTCAGAAAATCCGCATGGCTGCGAATCTCCTCGTAGCGCTCCAGACTGCAGCCCAGCAGCACCGGCTCGATCCAGTTGCGACGGAAATATTCCAGGATCGAGAACGATCGCGTGACGTCGGTGAGGGTCGGCGCGCACATCACCCCGCCCGGCACCATGAAGCTGGAATGTGGCCATTGCCCGCCGAACAGGGCGTAGATTTCCACCGGCTTGCCGGAAATCGTCACGCCGATCTCGTAGTGCCGCCCGGTGTAGGCGGTCCAGCGCGCACAGGCCTCTTCGTAGTACGGGCTGTTGCGGTAATTGGGATGGGTGAAATCGATCGCGAACAGGGCGTAATGGTGGCGCGGAATGCTCTGCAGGCTTTCCGCGATCTGGCCGAGATTGCGCGCGAGTATGGCATTGCGCGGCACTTCCGTCTGCCACAGGGTGTCCAGCGCCCACACCGCCGAGCTCAGATGCGAGGCGCCGCAGATGCCGCAGGTGCGCGGCGTGACGATCAGCCCGGCCTGCGGGTCCTTGCCTCGCAAGATGACTTCAAAACCACGAAACAGCTCGGCGCTGGTCCAGGCATCCACCACCCGGCCGTCGGCAATTGCGACCCGAACATCGAGATCACCCTCGACCCGACCGACCGGCGAAATATCCAGAGTCTTGATCTTGCCCATCAGATCACGAAAATGTCATGTTCGGCCCAGGCGGGTGCCGTCGCCTTGGCCGCGGAGGTTAGCTGCACGTAGCCGGCCCGGTCGAGCCCGGCAGGCAGGTCACGCGGCAGCCCCATCACGGTCTGGCTGCGAAACACCGTGCCCGGCGCCAGATCGTAAAACGGGAACTCGGGCTCGGTGCAGCCGATGCAGGGCATGCCGGCCCGCGTCTTCGAGGACTGACGATTCCACAAAATGCGATTGCAGGGCGAATGCGTCATCGGCCCGCGGCAGCCCAGATCATAGAACAGACAGCCCTTGCGCTGGGCGAACTCGGTGGCGGACACCTTGTAGGTGTAATGCATGTTGCGGGTGCAACCGGTCTGGGTGAAGCTTGCGAAAAAGGTCAGCGGTCGCTGCAACTCATCCAGGTCGATCTGCGCCGCCTGACCACTGGCCACCGCAACCAGGATCTGGGTCACCCAGTCGGGATGTGCCGGACAGCCCGGAATATTGATCACCGGCAGACCGGCAAGGCTTAAGAAACCGGTCCCCAGCGCCCCACCGCGTTGGCGCTTGAGATATTGCAAACCTTCGGAATCGGTCGGATTTGGCGCCATGGCCGGAATGCCGCCCCAGGTCGCGCAATCGCCGATTGCGACGACATACCGCGCCACATCGGCCAGGTCCTGCACCCAGTCCTTCATCGGTCGCCCGGCATAGCGGTTCCACTCCCCGGTGCCGTCGGGAGCGTTGATCACCGTGCCCTCGAAGACCAGGATATCCAGAGGCGTGGCGCCGCTGAGCACCGCTTGCAGCAGGGATTCGAGCGCCTCTCCCAGTTCCATGCTGAGCGACGGATGCCAGAGGATGTTGATGCCGAAGTCGGTCACCAGATCACAGACGCTAGGCTCTTCCGCGTTCAGAAACGACATGGTGTTGCCCGAGCAGGCACCACCTTGCAGCCAGAGTAAATTTGCCACGAGCCTGCCTCCGTCAGCGTGCAACCAGCATCAAGGCTATGCCGATTGCGTCGATTTGCCTAATTGTCCTCGCCCTGCACTTTCATCGGGATCGTCAGGACGAAGCGCGTACCCTGACCCAGCGTGCTGCTCACCGTCAGTTCGCCACGCAGGGCCTGCTTCACCAGGTTGTATGCAACACTCAGGCCGAGACCGGTGCCCCCGCGCCCCCGACGGGTGGTAAAGAAGGGATCGAAAACCTGGCTGAGGTGGTCGCTGGCAATGCCTTTGCCATTGTCCTCGAAACTCAGGTGCAGCATGAATTTGCGGACCTGCGCTCGAATTCTGATCTCGCCGGCCTGATCGGCGTCGAAACCGTGCAGCAGCGCATTTTGCAACAGATTGGTCAGCACCTGGGACAGGGCTCCAGGAAAAGATTCAAGCACTAGATTCGGTGGGCACTCCACCTTGATTTGATGTCGGGTTCGCCGAATTTCCGGACTGAGACTGGACAGCAGATCGCCGAGAAAATCCGCCAGTTTGAAACGCCGTTTGAGATTGCTGGAACGATCGACCGCCACCTGCTTGAAGCTGCGCACCAATTCGGCGGCCTTGCCCAGATTTCGCTCCAGGATCATTCCCGCTTCCTCGGCGGCATCCAGAAACGCCAGCAATCCGTCGGCATCCAGCTCACCGCCCTCGTATTGCTCGCGGACCGCACGCGTATTGCCGGTGAGGTAGGAAGACGCGGTGATACAGACGCCGACCGGCGTATTGATTTCGTGTGCAACCCCGGCGACCAGGCTGCCAAGCGATGCCAGTTTTTCCGACTCGACCAGTTGGGATTGTGCGCGCTGAAGTTTCTGCAGCGCGTGGGCCAGATCATGTACCTTGTGCTTCAACTCCTCGGTCAGGGCGCGCCGTGACTCCTCCGCCGCCTTGCGCTCGCTGATATCACGCAACACGCCAACAAAGCCGGTGTTGTCCCGCTCATCCAGCCTGGAAACCGCCAGTTCGATCGGAAAGACGCTGCCATCCTTGCGCACTGCGGTTACCTCCCGACCAATTCCGATAATGCGGGCTTCCCCGGTTTTCAGGTAGCGCTTGAGATAGTCATCATGCTCGCTGTGATACGGCTCGGGCATCAGAATCTTGACATTGCAGCCAATCAGTTCATGCCCGCGGTAGCCAAACATGGTTTCGACGCTGGGATTGACAGCGGTGATGATGCCGGCCAGGTCGATGGTCACGATGCCGTCGACCACGGTTTGCACGATGGACTGCATCAGGGAGGCCTGATGACGCAGTCGCGACTCCAGGCTGAACTGTTCGGACAAATCCACGCTGAGCGTCAGAAATCCGATGAGCTCCCCGCCATCTTCCTGCAGCGGGTAGATCGAGAACTTCACCGGCCGTTCGCTGCCATCCTTGTGCAGACGACGCACCACCTGTGTCGGGACCTGTCGGCCACGGCGCATTTTCTGCATCAGTTTGGAGAATTCCGCCAGCGCCGCCGGGGGAATGAACTCGGAATAGGGCCGGCCCTGGATTTCCGCCTGCGCGTAACCATGCAGGTCCTCCGCGCCGGCATTGCATTCCAGTACATTGCCGTCGAGGTCGAGCAAAATAATGGCCTGATGCGCCCGCTCGATCAGGGTTTGGGCCTGGATGGCACGAAACCGTTGTTCAGACATCAGCAATGGAATGCGGTTTGCACGGGTCCCCACCAAGCCCTAGGCTGAATACGGCCCCGGAACCAGTGCTGACGAGGTTCAGCAGGACAGGAAACACGCCATGCCAGACAATAAGCTGCGTTTGCGCCCCGCATCCGCCAGCACGAAACGCTTCGCCGACCTTCCGGCCTGGAAAATCCTGGTGGTCGATGATGAGGAGGAAGTGCATCGGGTCACCCGGCTGGTCCTGGCGGGACTCCATTTTCGTGGTGCTGAACTTGAGCTAGTGGACGCGTACAGCGGTGAAGAAGCCGTGAATCTGATGCGCGAACACCCTGATATTGCGGTCATCCTGCTTGATATCGTAATGGAAACGGAGACCGCCGGCTGGCATGCGGTGACGCGCATCCGCGAAGAACTCGGCAATCGCGATGTGCAAATTATCATCCGCACCGGCTTTGCCGGCACGGTGGAAGAGCAAGACATGATTGCACGCCATGCCATTAACGATTACCGCGGCAAAGGGGAGCTGACCCGCGAGCGCATGTTTGTCGCCATCTGCTCGGCGCTCAATGCCTTTCACAGCACCCGCATCCTGCGCAGCACGCAGCAGACCATCGCCAGTCTCAGCACCTTCTCCGCCCAGCTGCGTTTCTGCCCCTCCTTGGCCGAACTCATGCACAATCAGTTGACCGAATTCTGCGAAGCCATGCAGATCCGTCATGCCCTGGTCGCCCTGGAATCGGGTCCAGCCGACCAGGTCACCGGCCGGTGCGAGCTGGCGCCGTATCTCGCCGGGATCGGACGGTACGCTGAACTCGATGCCAGCCAGCCTCACTGGGGCTTGCCCGCTGAACTGCATGGCCGGCTCACCCAAGCCTGCAACGAGGACGGGCAAAGCCAGGACAATGACGCCGAGGTTCTGCTCTCCTGCCGCAGTGACGGTGGCCGCAGAATCCTGCTGTTCGCCCGCAGCGGCGGTCTGGAGCGCAACCGCGAAGCGCGCGCCGCACGTTGGTTTGCATCCTCGCTGGGTGCGGACGTGGAAATCCAGATCAATGCCCGCATCATCAGCGACAGTCTGGACCAGCTCATTACCCTGCTAAGCCAGAATGATGCCCCGGTCCTGATCTCCTGAAACCGGCGTCGGAACGCGCGCGGGCAGCGAGGCCCTGCAGCGAGTGGCGGAAGCGCCCGGGACCATGTCCGAAACTGACCACATCCGCCCTTGGCTCCGCGCTATGCTGCGGCCATGCACACCGATCACGGCAAGCTTGACCCCGTCATTTGCGAACGCGCCCGATCCAGTCGCGACGCCCGATTCGATGGCCAATTCTTCTTCGCGGTCAGCAGCACCGGGATCTTTTGCCGGCCAATCTGTCCGGCCCACATCCGCCGGCCGGAGAATGTCCGATTCTTCCCCAGCGCGGCCAGCGCGATGGACCACGGCTTTCGGCCCTGTATGCGTTGTCGACCGGAACTTGCGCCAGACCACGCCTTCTGGCCGCAGCAGCCACCCCTGGTGCAGGCCGCCCTGCACCTGATCGATCAGGGCTTTCTCGATCAGGCCTCGGTCGCGGACCTGGCCGCATGCATCGGCGTTAGCGCACGCCATCTGCGTCGTCTCTTTGCCACCACCCTGGGCACCAGCCCCAAGGCCCTGGCCTTGACTCGCCGGATCCTGCGGGCCAAGCAACTGCTCAGCGACTCCGAACTGCCGCTGCAGCAGATTGCCACGGCCGCCGGTTTCGGCAGCGTACGGCGATTCAATTCCGCCTTTGCCACGGCCTATGGCCGCCCGCCCCGCGACTTGCGGGCGAAGCCGGAGCGCCGCCCCGGCCGCCACTTCGAATTGCGCCTGCCCTACCGCCGACCCTACCACTGGCCGCACATGCAGCAGTTCCTCGCCGGGCGGGCCATTGCCGGTCTGGAACAGGTCACATCCGACAGCTACCAGCGGGTGTTCGAGTTTCAGGCTCAGCCTGGCTGGTTCAGCGTGAACTGGCGCCCCGCAGACGACCATTTCCAGTTGCAGGTCGAACATGCCTCCCCGGCTGCCCTGCTGATGATCGCCCAGCGTTGCCAGCGCATGTTCGACCTCGCCGCAGTGCCCGAGGCGGTGCAAGGCCACCTGGCCGCCTCGCCTCGCCTGGCCAACATCATCAAGGCCCATCCCGGCCTGCGTTTGCCGGCCGCCTGGGATCGCTTCGAGCTGTGCGTGCGCGCCATCGTCGGCCAACAGATCAGCGTTGCCGCAGCGCGCACCATTCTGGGCCGAATCACTGCCCGCCACGGGCGCGCCGTGCAGTTGCCGCAAGGGTGCTGGCGGCTGTTTCCGCCGCCCGACGCCATCGCCGAAGGCGATCTGAATGGCCTGGGCTTGACGGGCCGGCGCATCGACTGCCTCAGACGCTTGGCCGGCGCCGTCCGCGACCGGACTGTGGATCTCCACGCGAGCGGCGCGGAAATCGATCAAGCCCTGGCCGCGATTCCTGGCATCGGCCCCTGGACGCGCGCCTACATCCGCCTGCGCGCCCTGCATGATCCCGATGCCCTGCCCAGCGGCGACATCGTCCTGCGCAAGGCCATGGCCACCGATGGGCAGCCCCTCTCCGCCCGCGCTCTGGAGCAACAGGCCCAGGCCTGGCGACCCTGGCGCGGTTATGCCGTCATCATGCTCTGGCACCACGCCAGCACAGGAACACCACCATGAAATACTGGCACTGGTCGAGCCCCATCGGCCCGCTGCTGCTGCTTGCCGATCAACACGGCCTGCGCCAGCTTGGCTTTGCCGAGGATCGACGCCAACTCACCTTGCCCGCCGACGCGCAGCGTGACGAATCCGTGCTGGCGCCCTATGTCGACCAGCTGGCCGAATATTTCGCCGGCCAGCGCCAAGCCTTCAGCCTGCCGTTGGCCCCGCTGGTCACCGACTTTCAGGCCCGGGTGCTGCAGCAGCTCCAGCTCATCGACCATGGCCGGACCCTGAGCTATGGCGAGCTGGCGTCAATCCTCGGCAAACCCCAGGCCGCCCGCGCCGTCGGCATGGCCTGCGCGAGCAATCCGCTGCCCATCGTGATCCCCTGTCACCGGGTCCTGGGCGCGGGCGGCAGGATGACCGGCTATGTGGGCGGCCTCGAGCGCAAGCGCTGGTTGCTTGCACATGAATCCGCGCCGGCCATCTCCCAGGCCGAAAGCCGCCCTTGAAAAAGATGGAAATTGACGCTGTGCTCCGGCAAACGTAAGTTTGTCCTCTACCCCGTTTTCTCGTCCCCGGTCCGCCATGCGTCACACGATCTTTGTCAGCCTCGTCATGAGCGCCGCCCTGGGGGCCTGCAAGGGCGATTATTCCGGCGGCATCGACCTGACACGTCCGCCCACCACGGACCCAGGCAGCGGTAGCGGCAGCAGCGCAAAGCAGTTCTTCACCAGCAACATCCAGCCGCGCCTGGAATTCTGCCGCAGCTGCCATGTACCCGATGGTGTCGCGGACACCCTGCAAGGTCGAGGCTTCCAGCTTTCCCGCCAACCAGAGGAAGATTACGCGCGCACCTACGCCGCCTGGGAGCAATTGCAAGGCGGCGTGGACAGCAACCCGCTGCTGCTCGAGGTGTCCGACCCCGGCGAGCCACACAGCGGCGGCAAGCCCTGGCCCGTGGGCAGCCAGGCTTACTCCGACATGCGCAGCCTGCTCACCTGCTGGGACACGCCCGCCAACTGCAGTTTGAGCGGCGCTACAGCGCCCCCGGAACAATACCCGCTGCTCGGCAGCAAGCGTGGCGGTCACGCCTGGTTCGACTACTGTGAGGGCCGACCCGATTCGGCCCGGGTGCCCGCCGACCCGCGCAGTCTGGTCGTGCCCGGCACCAATCAGGGCAAGGCCGTCTATTTCAATGCCCACTGGCAGGTCTGCCAGGACGATGATCATCCGGGCACCTGCGGCGAATTGCGAGCCCGCGCCGCGCGCGGCTACCCGCTGGTGGCGGCCGATGGAGAGATTGGCGCCGGCAGCTTTTTTTCCGACAACTCCGCGGATGCCAGTTACGCGTTCCCGGCGAGTGATTACGCCAACATGTGGGAAAGTCTTTGGGATCTGAGCGAACGCCCGCAAGACTATGATCAGCTGGTCGCCGAGCGCTGGGGCATGCCGCTGTCGGCCACCCACAATCCCTATCCCCTGCCCGGCGAGGACCCGAACAGCAGCAACGGCGGCAGCGGCCAATTGCCGATGGGCCTGACCCAGCTGCGCCAGGACGATGGTCGCTGGACCGGCAATCTCAATGTCACCTGCGGCATCTGCCACGGCGGTCAGATCGGCCGGGTCGAAGACGGTCCGGGTCTCGGCCCCACCTATGCGACCAACAGCATCAGCGACATCACCGTGATGTTCACCGATCTCGCCCAGCTCGCGCCGCAGCAGAGCGCCCTGGCGATGGTGTCCCAGAACAAGGTGCGGGGCACCGGCAACATCACCAATTTCCAGCTTTTCGGCACCCTCACCCTGACCGACGAAAGCACGTTTCCGCGCAGCCAGATCGACTATTTGAGCCTGCAGGCGGAACCGTCGACCGGCACCGAAGATCCGCCGGTCTGGTGGAATGTCGGCCACCGGGTCGCGAAGTTCTTCGACGCCGGTCAGGTGATGGGATCCAAGCGCATCGAACTGTCCTTCCATTTCCCCAACACGCCATTCCACCAGGACATGGCCGCGGACAAGCAATGGATCCTCGATCATCAGCAGGACAGCGACACCTGGATCATGTCGCTGCGCTCGCCGGCCTGGCCGGAAAGCCGCCTGGGCGCCATCGACCTCGAACTCGCCAAACAGGGGGCAATCCTTTTCCACAGCAAGGATCTCTGGGCACCGGAGCTGAACAATCCGAGCTCGCAACCGGCCGGCGGCAATGGCTCCTGCGCCAGCTGCCACGGCGCCTATTCACCCCGCTACGTGCACGACCCAGCCTATCTTGAGCGTCCGGAACTGGAAGGCATTGCCGCCCATGTCGTACCGCTGGAAGTGATCGGCACCGACGACAAACGGCTGAAGGGCAATTCCCAGCGCGTCGCCGATGCCTCGACCTCGAACTGGTTCGCCTATTCCGATGCCAGCGAGGCGCAGCGCAATGAAAACGGCATTCCGCTGTGCGGCAACTGGGGCGATGAAAATCTACGCGAGCGCCCGCTGGGCTATCTCGCCCCGCCGCTGTACGGTGTCTGGGCCAGCGCGCCCTATTTCCACAATGGCTCGGTACCGGATGTTCGCGCCGTCCTGTGGCCAAGCGAACGGCCGCGGATCTGGCGCCGTCTGTCGATGCCGCCGCCGGATGATCTGGCCGGTCAGCTGGTGATGGGCTTCGACACCCGGCTGGATACCGCCTATGACGCCCAGCGCCTGGGCTGGCGTTACGAGCCTCTGGCCTGCGGCAGCGACTCGAATCCGTATTACGACTGTGATCCGGCCGAGGATGATGGCGCCACCGTGCAGGACGGTCTGGCCCTGCTGTGGGAGAACGGCGGTCTGGCCTGGAACCTGCTCAATCCGCCGATCATGGATTCCCAGCAGATCGAAGACCGCAAGGTTTACAACACCTACTACTACAGCCAGAGCAATACCGGCCATGAATTCAGCGCCGTGCTCAATGCCAGGGAACTGGCCGCGATCATGGAATATCTGAAAACCCTGTAATCCGGAATCAAGGCGCGGCGACAACGGGGAACTGGCAAGCTGTGTGCTTAAAAATCTGATACCAAATCCCTGTCCTGCCGGAGACATCGACCTGATTTTCGCCCACGCTGGGCCACAGCCTCAGCCAGCCCGAACGGGGTTCGCGGGCCGCAGCGGCGGCGGCGTGATTTCAGGTTAAGCTTCCCCCATGAGCATCTCAGTCGCCCTGAATCATCGCACCGTCTATCACTATGATCGACTGGTCAAACTCTCTCCCCAGGTCATCCGCCTGCGGCCCGCCCCCCACGCGCGCACGCCCATCACCGCCTACAGCCTCAACGTCAGTCCCAAACCGCATTTCCTGAACTGGCAGCAGGATCCGCAGGGCAACTGGCAGGCCCGCGTGGTGTTTCCGGAAAAGACCCGCGAATTCAGCGTCGAGGTCGAACTCATCGCGCGCCTCGACGTTTTCAGCCCATTCGATTTCTTTCTCGAGGAAGCCGCTGAGAACGTGCCATTTGCCTATGACCCGGCCCTGGCCACCGAACTCGCCCCGTTCCTGATCAAACATGTCCCCGGACCGGTGTTTGCCGAATGGCTGGCGGGCATCCGTCTTGAGGGCCAGCGCACCGTGGATTTCCTGGTCGAGATCAACCAGGCCCTGCAGCAGCACGTGCGTTACGAGATCCGCATGGAACCAGGGGTGCAGAGCCCCGAATACACCCTGGACAAGGCCTCCGGCTCCTGCCGCGACAGCGCCTGGCTGATGGTCCAGCTGCTGCGCCATCTGGGCATCGCGGCGCGCTTCGTCTCCGGCTATCTGATCCAGCTCAAAGCCGATCAGGCGGCGCTCGATGGTCCTTCCGGGACGGACCACGACTTCACCGACCTGCACGCCTGGTGCGAGGCCTATGTGCCCGGGGCCGGCTGGATCGGCCTGGACCCGACCTCCGGCCTGTTCGCCGGCGAAGGCCATATCCCGCTGGCCGCCACGCCGGACCCCGGCAGCGCCGCACCGATCACCGGCGCGGTGGATGCGTGCGAGGTGGAATTCAGCCATCACATGGAAGTCAGCCGGATCGCACAAAGCCCGCGCGTCACCCTGCCCTACAGCGACGACCAGTGGCAGGCCATCGACGCGCTCGGTCAGCAGGTTGATGCGGACATTCAGGCCCAGGACATGCGCCTGACCATGGGCGGCGAGCCGACCTTTGTCTCAATCGACGACATGGAAGGCGCCGAATGGAATACCGGCGCCGTCGGCCCGCACAAGCAGGCCCTGGCGGCACGTCTGGCCGAACGCCTGCGCGATCGGATCGCGCCGGACGGCCTGCTCACCTTCGGCCAGGGCAAGTGGTATCCCGGCGAGTCCCTGCCACGCTGGGCCTACAGCGTGATCTGGCGCAAGGATGGCGAGCCGATCTGGACCCACAAGGCGCCGCTGCTCTTGCAGGCGCCGACGCCGGCGACGGCGATTGACAAGGCCCAGGCCCTGATCGAGCACATCAGCAGCCAGCTCGGCATCGAAACCGACTGCGTCCAGCCGGCGTATGAAGACGCCCTGCATTGCATGGCGGAAGAGGCTAGTCTGCCGGCGGATGTCGAGGTCACCGATGCCGACATCGACGATGCCGAAAAGCGCGCCCGCCTGAGCCGGATCTTCAGCCAGCCCCTGAGCGCACCACGTGGTTTCGTGCTGCCGATCCAGCACTGGCAGTCCCAGGCCCAGGGCTCACGCTGGATCTCCGAGCGCTGGCGGCTGCGCCGCGGCAAGCTCTACCTGATTCCCGGCGACTCGGCCATCGGCATGCGTCTGCCCTTGCAGTCGCTGATCGGCGGCCTGCGGGAGGGGCAGATCGAACCGCTGATCCCGGATGATCCCACCCAACCGCGCCAGCCTCTGCCCGGGCGGAACGCACTGCCCGGCGCAGCGCCGCACGCCCAGGCGCAGAGTCTCGGCCCCGCCAGCGGCGCGGACGCCAACCCGCCCGGCATCCGCACCGCCCTGTCGGTGGAACCGCGTGACGGCCTGATTTCGGTCTTCATGCCGCCGGTCCACAATGCCCAGGAGTATCTGGAACTGATTGCGGCGGTCGAACTGGCGGCCGCCCGGCTCAAGCTGGCGGTGCGCATCGAGGGCTATCCACCACCCCAGGACGAGCGCCTGGACCTGATCAAGATCACCCCGGACCCCGGCGTGATCGAGGTCAATGTGCAGCCCTCCGCCAGTTGGGGGGCCCTGCGTGACAACACCCTGGCACTCTACGAGGATGCCCGCCAGACCCGCCTGGGCACGGAAAAATTCATGCTGGACGGCAAGCATTGCGGCACCGGCGGCGGCAACCATATCGTGGTTGGCGCCGCGACCCCCCTGGACAGCCCGTTTCTGCGCCGACCGGACCTGCTCGGCTCGGTGATCCGGTACTGGCAACGCCACCCCAGCCTGTCCTATCTGTTTGCCGGCCAGTTCATCGGCCCGACCAGCCAGTCGCCACGCGTGGATGAAGCCCGCGACAGCCTGCTCTATGAACTCGAGATTGCCTTGTCGGAACTGCCCGCCGCCGGCCAGGACTGTCCGCCCTGGCTGGTGGATCGGATCTTTCGCAATCTGCTCACCGATCTCACCGGCAACACCCATCGCACCGAGATCTGCATCGACAAGCTGTATTCCCCCGACTCGGCCACCGGCCGCCTTGGCCTGGTGGAGTTCCGCGCATTCGAGATGCCCCCGCATGCGCGCATGAGCCTGGCCCAGCAATTGCTGGTGCGGGCGCTGCTGGCCTGGTTCTGGCGCGAACCCTATCAGCGCCCGCTGCGTCGCTGGGGTGCCCAGTTGCATGATGCAATGCTGCTGCCGCACTACCTGCGGCAGGATTTGCATGCCATGCTCGCCGACCTGCGCGGCGCCGGCTATGCCTTCGATGACGCCTGGTTCGAGCCGCATTGCGAATTCCGCTTCCCGCTGTGCGGCGAACTTGCGCTGGGCGAGATGCGTCTGCAGATGCGCACCGCGCTGGAAACCTGGCCCACCATGGGCGAGGAACCCGGTGGCGGCGGCACCGCCCGCTATGTCGATTCCTCGCTCGAGCGCGTCGAACTGCGCGTCAGTCAATTCGATACCAGCCGCTACATCCTGGCCTGCAATGGTCGCCGGGTGCCGCTGGCCGCCACCGCCACGCCTGGCGAGCATGTGGGCGGCGTGCGCTACCGGGCCTGGCAACCCTGGTCCTGCCTGCATCCGACCGTCGGCGCACACAATCCGCTGGTGGTGGACGTGATAGACACCTGGTCCCAGCGGGCGATCGGGGGCTGCCGTTACCACGTGCATCATCCCGGTGGCCGCAGCCATGACAACTTCCCGGTCAACGGGCATGATGCCGAGAGCCGCCGCATCGCGCGATTCGAAGCATTTGGTCACAGCCCCGGCCAGCGCACGGTCCCGCCGCAGGAACACAATCCCGTTCATCCCGTGACGCTGGATCTGCGTCGCCCATACACCCCAGGAAACTGAGATGTCCGTACCCAAAGCCTTGCGCGGCCTGAAACAGGACGCCTTCTACGACGAACTGCTGTCACCGGCTCTGGCGGGCGACCCGGTCACCTCACGCATCCTGAAGTTGCTGGCAAAAATGACGCCGGAAGAGCTGGATCAGCGCCGCGAGGCGGCGGAACTGGCCATCCGCACCATGGGCATCAGTTTCACGGTCTACAGCGAAGGCGCCGCCATCGACCGGGCCTGGCCCTTCGACATCATCCCGCGGGTGATCCTGTTGCAGGAATGGCAACGCATCGAACAGGGCCTGAAGCAGCGGGTCAAGGCGCTGAACCTGTTCATCAGCGACATCTACGATCAGCAGAACATCGTGGCCGATGGCGTATTTCCCGCCTGGGTGCTGGAAAAATCGGTCAACTTCCGACCCCAGTGCGTGGGCGTGAAACCGCCCTTCGGGGTCTGGTCGCACATCTGCGGCTCGGATCTGGTACGCGGGCAGGACGGCACCATGTACGTGCTGGAAGACAATCTGCGGGTCCCCTCGGGGGTGTCCTACATGCTGGAAAACCGGGCCATCCAGAAGCGCATCTTTCCGGAGCTGTTCCGGCGTCAAGACGTGCACCCGGTGGACGAGTACCCCAGCCAGCTGTACATGACCCTGGCCGCGCTCAACCCCAATGGCGGCGACAGCCCGACCATTGCCCTGCTCACCCCCGGCATCTACAACTCGGCGTACTTCGAGCATTCCTATCTCGCCCAACAGATGGGCGTGCATCTGGTCGAAGGCCCCGATCTGGTGGTGCCCGAGGACAACCATGTTTACATGAAGACGATCGAAGGGCTGCGCCGGGTGGATGTGATCTATCGCCGCATCGACGACCTGTTCCTCGACCCGGAAGCCTTTCGCGCCGATTCCATCCTCGGCGTGCCTGGCCTGATGCGGGCCTGGAAAGCCGGCCATGTCGCCCTGGCCAATGCACCAGGCGCAGGGGTCGCAGATGACAAGGTGGTGTATGCCTTCGTGCCCGACATCATTCGCTACTACCTCGATGAAGAGCCGATCATCCCGAATGTTCCGACCTGGCAATGCGCCGACCCCAAGCAGTGCGAGTACGTGATCGAGCACATTGCCGAGCTGGTCATCAAGCCGGCAAATGAATCCGGCGGCTATGGCCTGCTGATCGGCCCGCATTCCAGCGCCGCCCAGCGCAAGAGCACGATCGCCGAAATCCGCAAGGATCCGCGCAACTGGGTGGCTCAACCCTGCCTCAATTTGTCCACCACGCCGACCCTGTGCAATTCCGGCCTGGCCCCGCGCCATGTCGACCTACGGCCTTTCATCCTGTCGGCCAGGGATCAGTACGTCACCACCGGCGGGCTCACCCGGGTCGCGCTGAAGGAAAATTCCCTGGTGGTGAATTCCTCGCAGGGCGGCGGCAGCAAGGACACCTGGATCGTCGATGCCGCCAGCCACACCACCCGCAACGGAGACGAAGCATGATGCTCTCGCGCGTCGCCGAATCCTTCTACTGGTACGGCCGTTATCTGGAACGGGCGGAAAATACCGCCCGGCTGATGCTGAGCTATGCCGACATGATCCTGGATCTGCCGCTCAAGTCCCGGGTCGACTGGGATCAGCTGGTGGAGATCACCGGCTCGCAGGCCACCTTCGAGCGACTTGGTGTGCGCGCCACCGAACTTGGCATCCTCAGATTCCTGATCGACCATCCGGACAATCCCGGTTCGCTGCGTTGCTCCATCGCCGCGGCGCGGGAAAATCTGCGCAGCACCCGCGACCGGGTGCCGCGCGAGGTGTCGGAATCGACCAATGAATTGTGGGCCTATGTCAAGGAAGCCGGTCCCGAGTCGATTCGCCGTTCGGCGGCGCGCGCCCGCTTTCTGCGTGGCCTGATCGACCGCTGCCAGACCTTGCGCGGTTACATGGGCGGCAGCATGAGCCGCAATCAGGCCTATTACTTCATCCGCTTCGGCCGCATGCTGGAGCGCGCTGACATGACCACCCGCATCATGGATGTGCGCATTGATGATCTGCTCCCGGACGAGGTCGGCAATCTGCCCGCTTTCGATGCGGTGCAGTGGATGAGCGTGCTGCGCTCGCTCTCGGCCTATCAGATGTATCGCCAGGAGGTCCAGGGCAAGGTCAAGGCTCTGGACGTGATCGAGTTCCTGTTCTTGAGTCAGAGTTTCCCGCGCTCGGTCCACCACAGCCTGCTCGCCGCCCGGCGCTGCGCCCAGGCCCTGCCGCGACCGGACAAGATCATCGCCGCGGTGGATGCGCTGATGCAAAGCACGGCCAATCTGCAAGCCCGGACGCTGGCCGAAAATTCGGGCAAACTGCGCCAGAGCATTGATGCCATCCAGGCCGAAATTATCCAGATCGACCGCCTGTTCACCCAGACCTATTTCGCGCCCGCCTCCCCCGGCGCATCCCAGCAGCAGCAAACCGCCTGAGTCCCGAACCCTTGGCCAATCTGTTTGATCGCTATGTCCCCGCGGCCGGTCGCTACGATGAGCTGAGCGCCAGTGACGGGCGCCTGCGACCGCATTGGCAGTATCTCGCCAATGCGGTCGCCTCGCTGGATACCGTGGGGCTGGCCGAGCGTCAGGCGGAACTGCGCCGCCTGCTGCAGGACAACGGGATTTCCTACAATCAGTATGAGCAGGAGCGTCTGCACACGCGGCCCTGGCCGATGGACCTGTTGCCGCTGGTCATTTCCAGTCGTGAATGGCGCGAGATCGAAGTCGGGGTCGCCCAGCGCGCCGAACTGCTGCGCCAGATCATGCATGACCTCTACGGTGCGCAACGCCTGATCCGCAGCGGCCTGTTACCGGCCCAGATCATCCATGGCCACCGCGGCTTTCTGCTGCCCTGCACCAGTGCCGACATCCCTGCCGAGCACCAACTCATCGTCTATGGCGCCGACCTGGGCCGCGATCCGCAAGGTCGGCTGTGGGTCACCGGCGACCGTACCCAGGCCCCATCGGGGATCGGCTACGCGCTGGCTGCCAGAACTGTCAGCTCGCGGGTCCTGCCCAGCGTGTTCCGCGAATCCAATGTGCATCCGATCCTGCCGTTCCTGCGCGATCTGCGCTCGCGTCTGATCCAGCTGGCGGAGGATGAAGTCGATCGGATCGCGGTGCTGACCCCCGGGCCGGCCAACGAGACGCATCCTGAACATGCCTATCTCGCCCGCCATCTGGGCCTGCCCCTGGTGGAAGGGGCGGACTTGCGGGTCAGTGGTGGCGCCTGCTGGCTCAATGACCACGACAGCCGGCGACGCATCAGCGTGCTGTTGCGTCGTCTGGACGATGACTATTGCGACCCACTGGAACTGAACCGCAAATCCTTGCTCGGCGTCCCCGGCTGCCTGCAGGCGGTCCGCAACCGGCAACTGGGCTTCGCCAACCCGCTGGGCAGCGGGGTGCTGGAAAATCCCGCCCTGATGAGTTTTCTGCCGGAGCTCTGCCGGCAACTGCTCGGCGAGGAACTGAAACTACCTTCGCGGGAGACCTGGTGGTGCGGCCATGCCGACAGCCTGGCCTACGTCCAGGCGCATCTGGATGACCTGCTGATCCGCCCGATTCTCGCCCGCGACACCCTGGCCGCCCAGGCTCCGGCCGAACTGGGCCAGCGTGATCGAAGCCGGCTGTTGGCGCAGATCCAGGTCCACCCGGAACGCTTTGTCGCCCAGCGCCTGCAGGCCCAGCCCATCGTGCCGGTGCTGCGCGGCCAGGAAATCGTCGGTCATCCCGCCGAACTACGCACCTTCGCGATCAGCTTCAACAACAGCTTCCGGGTGATGTCCGGCGGCCTGGCCCGGGCGGGCGCCAGCAGCGACAGCTGGCGGGTCTCCGGCCAACTGGGGGGTGTCTGCAAGGATGTCTGGGTGCTGTCCTCCGAATCGCAGCGGGAAACCCAGATCCTGCCCCAGTTGCTGCCGGTCAAACCCCGCCCGCAGCACCTGACCGAACCCCATGTCGCGGACAATCTCCTGTGGCTGGCCCGTTATGCGCAACGTGGCGAGTTGCTCAGCCGGCTGATCTCGGCCACCCTCAAGCGC